>NZ_JBSGDR010000003.1:44427-732399 GCF_053602455.1 Amycolatopsis sp. NPDC004378 | reverse complement strand
AACGGCCCGATGATCCCGTTCTCGGGGCCGTTCAACCTGGTCAACGGCGTGATCTGGCCGCACCTCGACGTCGACGCGCGCTGGTACCGCTTCCACCCCGCCCGGCGTCCCCGACCTGACGGAACCGAGCGTGCTGGTGGCGCGCGACCTCGCGCCGGCCGACACCGCCGGGCTCGACCCCGGCCTCGTGCTGGCGCTGGTCACGGCGGAAGGCGGGCCGACGAGCCACACCGCGATCCTGGCCCGCGCCCTGGGGATTCCCGCCGTCGTCGCGTGCGCGGGCGTCCTCGAGGTGACCAGCCCCGGGCTCGCGGTCGACGGAGACGCGGGCACGGTTTCGCCGTCCGACGGCCGGGTCGTCGCCCCGGCGCGGACGGCCCGGCCGCAGTGGGACGGCGTCGGCCGGCTCGCCGACGGCCATCGCGTCAAACTCCTGGCGAACGTGGGCTCAGCCGCGGACGCCCACGCCGCGTTCGCGGCCGGCGCCGAGGGAATCGGGTTGTTCCGCACGGAGTTCTGCTACCTGTCCGCCTCGGAGGAGCCGACCGAAGCCGAGCAGCGGGCGGCCTACGCGGACGTCCTGAAGCCCTTCGCGGGCAAGCCGGTGATCGTCCGGACGCTGGATGCCGGGTCCGACAAACCCCTCGCGTTCCTGCCGGCGGGGGAGGAGCCCAACCCGGCGCTGGGCGTCCGCGGCCTGCGCGTGGCGTTCGACCGGCCGGAGCTGCTGGAGCGCCAGCTTGCCGCGATCGCGGCCGCGGCGGACGACACCGGCGTCGAACTGTCCGTGATGGCCCCGATGGTCGCGACGGCGGCGGAAGCGGCCTGGTTCGCGGCCCGCGCCCGCGCGGCGGGCATCGCCCGGCCCGGCGTGATGATCGAGATTCCGGCGGCGGCGTTGTGCGCCGCGGAAATCCTGGCGGAGGTCGACTTCGTCTCGCTCGGCACGAACGACCTGGCGCAGTACGTCTTCGCGGCCGACCGCCAGCTCGGCGCGGTGGCGGCGTTGAACGACCCGCACCAGCCGGCGCTGCTTCGGCTGGTCGGCATGGTCGCGGAGGCCGGTGCGGCGGCGGGGAAGCCGGTCGGCGTGTGCGGCGAGGCGGCGGCCGACCCGGCGCTGGCGCCGGTGCTGACCGGACTGGGCGTGACGTCGTTGTCGATGAACGCGGTGGCCCTCGCCGGCGTCGGCGCGGCGCTGCGCGCGGTCGACCTCGCGGCGTGCCGCGCGTTAGCTTGACGGGCATGGAAAGCGACAACGCGCAGAGCGTGTTCGACGTCCCGGCGGAGGCCGCGGCGCTGCCCGAAACCGCGGAAACCATGCTGGTGGACAAGTACTTCGTCGACAAGGCGTCGGCCAGTGCGCGGATCTTCCGGATCTACCGCGAAGTCCCGTTGCACTACCACGAAGAGTGCGACGAACACCTGTACCTGCTCAGCGGCGGCGGAACGTTCCACCTCGACGGCGAGGAGTTCGAGGCGCGGCCGGGGATGTTCCTCTGCTTCGAGCGGCGGAAGGTCCACGGCTTCCCGGCGATCACCGCGGAACCGTTGGTGGTGCTGGCGATCGACGTGCCGCGCCGCCGTCCGGACGACATCGTGTTCGTCGACCCGTCCCAAGGCGACGCCCGCTCGTTCATGGCCCGCAACGCCTGAGTCTCAAATTGCGACAGCCGGGCGGCTTTCCCGGTTCTAGCGTCGGATCCGGCCGTGCCCGGCCACGGGCGCCGGGCGGCCGCCGGAGGCGACGATGAAGGCGCTGGTCTACCACGGTCCGGGCGCGAAGGCTTGGGAAGACGTCCCGGACGCCGCCGTCCGGGAGCCGACCGACGTGGTGGTGCGCGTGGACACCACCACGATCTGCGGCACCGACCTGCACATCCTGCACGGCGACGTCCCGGCGGTCACCGACGGCCGCATCCTCGGCCACGAAGCGGTGGGCACGGTGACAGCGGTGGGCGAGGCCGTCCGGGCGTTCGCGACCGGCGACCGCGTGCTCGTGCCGGCCATCACCCAGTGCGGCCGCTGCGAGTACTGCGGGCGCGGAATGCCTTCGCACTGCCGGACGGTCGGCGGGATCGGCTGGATCTTCGGCCACCTCATCGACGGCACCCAGGCCGAGTTCGTCCGCGTGCCGTACGCGGACACGTCGTTGCACGCGGTCCCCGGCGGAGTCACGAACGAACAGGCGATCTTCCTGGCGGACTCGCTGCCGACGGGGTACGAGGTGGGCGTGCTGGCCGGCCGCGTCCGCCCGGGCGACACGGTGGCGGTCGTCGGCGCGGGCGCGGTCGGCCTGGCGGCGATCCTGACCACGGGCCTGTGGGGCGCGTCGAAGGTGATCGCGGTGGACTCGAACAAGTTCCGCCTGGAGAAGGCCCTGGAGTTCGGCGCGACGGACGCGTTCGAAGCAGGCCCGGGCGTGCTCGCCGACGTCCACTCGTTGACCGACGGCCTCGGCGTGGACGTGGCGATCGAAGCGGTGGGCTACCCGGAAACCCTGCTGACGACGGCATCCCTGGTCCGCCCGGGCGGCCGCATCGCGAACATCGGCGTCCACGGCGTACCGGTCGAGCTGCCGATGCAGGACATGTGGATCCAGAACCTGACCCTGACCATGGGCCTGGTGGACACGGTGTCCATCCCGACGCTGCTGAAGATGGTCGCCTCGGGCCGCATCCCGGCCGAGCGCATGGGAACCCACCGGTTCACCTTCGCCCAGATGGACGAGGCCTACGAAGTCTTCGCCAACGCGGCCGCGAACTCGGCGCTCAAGGTGGTCATCACGCCTTAGGTCATCGTCGGATCGCCCCAGGCGAGCGCGGGCGGCCGTCTGTTCGGCCGCTGGACGAAGACCACCGACGACCCGAACGGAGACGCCGGCGCCCCGGGCCGCGACATCTCGAGCCGGAGCTTCGACGCACCGGTGACGTCGAGGTCGATTTCGGCGGATTTCCCGATGGCCACTTCGTGTTCGGAGCGCGGAGCGCCGTCCAGCAGGACGCGGAACCGCCCGACCTGGAACCGGTCGGCGGCGTCGTCGAGCACCCCGGCGATGGTGGTGAACCGCTGGTAGCGGCCCCCGAGTTCGAATTCGACGAACCCGGGGGCCGTGCCCGAGCGGAGCACGATGCTGTCGTCGTACCGCACCCCGTCGATCGAGGCGGCGCCGCGCTGGACGCCCGAGCTGCTGCCGGTCCACGGCAGCGCGTTCGCGCGCATCGGCTGCGGATCCGAGGATCCGCCGAGCCACCGGCCCCGGGGCGGCATCGGGTGCTTGCCCCGGCCCGTGATCGCCGCAAGTAAATCGGCCACTCCGCGGTCGGTGAACTCGTCGATCTCGTACCGCGTGGTGGAATAAGGGGAGAGGAAGGCCGGGATCTCGTCGATGGACCTGCCGGGCAGCACCACCGGGAGGACCCGTCGAGTGCCTTCGCGGTGGTCCCTGGTGAGCTTGTCGCGGATGATGGCGGTTTCGAACTGCGCACCGCGTCCCTCGTCCGGTGGTGCGTCGCCGTCGGCACGCGCCCGGTACAGGGGCGAAGCCACGACGATGATGAAGTCGGCCGCCTTGAGGTGCTGCGTGGCCCACAATGACCAGTCGATGCGGACGTTGTCGTGCCACTGGTCGAGCACGACTTCGAGCCCGATCCTGCTGCGCAGGAAGGTGGCGAACCGCCGGACCTGGTCCTTGTGCTCGTCGGTGTCGTGGGAATAGGTGACGAACACCCTCGGCGCCTCGGGCTCGGACATCGGCTTCCCCTCGGGATGGTCGGTGATTCACCGATCGCGGCGATCGGCATTCCGGAACGCTTCGCGTTCTATCCGTGGCTTCTCGATTTGTCAAGATAGCATTCTCTCCGAGACTTCCGGCGTGGCCAGTTATTGTCCAGAATCTGTCAGGTTTCTCGCCTTCTTCGGTGGTGCGCGGTCGATCTAGGATGACTTCCGCCTGGTGGGGAGCGGTGGAGGAGCGGCGGCACGCGTGTACGAGTACGACGTCTTCATCAGCTACCAACGTGCCGCAGGTGACATATCGGCGTGGATTCGCCACCATTTCCACCCGCGCCTGTCGGAAGTGCTCGACAACAATCGCTTCGAGGACGTCCGGATATTCTTCGACGACCAGGTGCGTGTCGGGTCCCGCTGGCCGAACGAGCTGAAGTCGGCGTTGCTGCGCTCTCGCGTGCTGGTGCCGGTCGTTTCGCCGAAGTACTTCCGGGACGAGTGGTGCCTGGCCGAGTGGTTTTCGATGGCGGACCGCGAGGCGCTCGGCACCGGGCGTCAGCTGATCTACCCGGTGATCTTCTGCGACTCCAGGAACTTTCCGGCCTGGGCCTTCGAGCGTCGCCTGCGCGACCTGCAGGAGTGGAACCACCCGTTCGAGCACTTCCAGACCGCGCCGGCGTACCTCGACTTCAACCAGGAGATCAAGCGGATCGCGGTCGACTTGGAGGAGCTGATCGAACGAGCACCGGAGTGGCGCGCCGACTTCCCGGTCAGCACGCCGGCCCCGGAACCACCGAAGCGCGCGCGGATGCCGAGGTTGTGACGGATGCCCGGAGCGATCTTCACCTTCTACTCCTACAAGGGCGGGGTCGGCCGGAGCTTCACGCTGGCCAACATCGCCGTGCTGCTCGCCCGCTGGGGGTACCGGGTCCTCTGCCTGGACTGGGACCTCGAAGCCCCCGGTCTCGGCGACTACTTCCGGCCGCGGCTGACCGCCCGTCCCACCGGCGGCGTGGTGGACCTCGTCGACGATTTCCGGCGCGGCCGGTTCGCGCCGCAGGCCCACGTCCTGCGGCTGAAGGACGCCGGCGCGCTCGACTTCATCGCGGCCGGCCGCGAAAACGACAGTTACATCGGGCAGATGCAGGCGATCGACTGGGAACGCCTGTACGACGAGGGGTTCGGCGAGTACCTCGAGAAGTGCCGCGAGCAGTGGACGTCGAACTACGACTTCGTGCTCATCGACAGCCGCACGGGCATCTCCGACGTCGGCGGGATCTGCACGGCGCACCTGCCGGACCACCTCGTGGTGTTGTTCACGGCGAACCGGCAGAGCATCCGCGGTGCGATGGAGGCCGCCCGGCGGGCGGACGCCGCGCGCAACCAGCTGCCGTTCGACCGCTCGCGGCTGACCGTCCTGCCCGTGTTGTCGCGGTTCGACAACCGCGAAGAGTACGACCGGTCGGAGACGTGGCGCCGCATCGTCGTCGACGAGACGACCGAGCTGTACCGGACGTGGCTGGACCAGGCGGTCGAGCCGGCGACCATGTCCCGGCACCTGACCCTGCCGTACGTGTCGTACTGGAGTTTCGGCGAGCAGCTCCCGGTGCTGTCGGAGCAGACGCCGAGCGCCGACCAGATCGGCTTCGCGCTCGAGACGGTCGCGGCCGTGATCGCCTGCCGGCTCGACCGCACCGACCTGCTGGGGGAGAACCGCGACGCCTACGTGGCGGCCGTGCGGGCGAGCCGCCAGGAGTTCAAGCACGAGCTGCGGGTCAGCATCCCGCGGACGGCCGTCGGGGCGGGGAACGACCTGGTCGCCGAGCTGGGCAAGCTCGACACCCGCGTGGTGAAGTCGCTTTCCGGCGACCGATCCCTGCTCGCGCGGGCGGAAGACGACGCGCGTCACCTGTGCCTGCTCGTCGACGGCAAGGTGAGCCGCTGGCAGGCGGCCGAGGTCGAGCTGTTCCTGCACCGCACCCTCGGCCAGGACCGCCGGGTCATCCCGGTCCTCACGCCGGGCACCCCGACGGCGGGATTGCCCGGCTACGTCGGCAACCTCCGTTTTCTGAGGCTGAGCCCGTCGCGCGGTCCGGCGGAGATCGCCCGCGACCTGGTCGGGCAGCTGAAGGGCTTCACACCACTGTTCGAAACGGACGACGACGTCGACCTCGCGGCGCTGCTCGACCAGGCCCGCGGCGCCCGGCTGCGGCCCTCCCGCTGGGACCTGGTGGACGAGCTGATCACGGCCCTGCAGCCGGCGGTGGGCGCCGGCGACGGCGCACGCACGGCGGACCTCGCAGCGGACCTGGCGGTGGCGATCAAACCCCGCACCCCGAACGGCGACGGCCACCCGGCACCGGCCCAGACCCGCCGGTCGATCGACTGGCTCCTCCGGGCGCTGGACGCCCGCGCCCAGACCACGACGAAACCGAACCACCGGAAGGATCTCGGATGACGGACCGCTTGGGACACAAACAAACCGCGGCGATGCTCACGCTGATGGTGCTGGGCCGTGAGGTGCCCAACCCGGAGTTGAAGGAGCTCGTGGGCTTCTCACTCACGGGCAAGGAACGCACCCAGCTGGAGGACGGCGGGTACATCACCAGCAAGAAGGTCGGTCGTGCGTTCGTGAACGAGCTGACCGAGGGCGGATGGGCGTGGTGTGAGAAGGAGATCGGCCTGGGTACACCTCCGCCTCCCCGGCCACTCAGCACCCTTTGCTCGGCTCTCTACGTGGTCCTCGGCGGCTTCGATGACTTCCTGCGCCGACGGAAGCTGCGCCTGGCCGACGTCTTCGACCCGACGGGCGAGGTACTGGTGGTCGAGCCTGCATCGACCGAGGACCTCGAGACCCGTATCCGCGTCGCGTACCGGGAGCTGGTCAGGGAGCCCCGCGGTTGGGTCGGTCTGGTGGACCTGCGTCCGAAGCTCGGCGCACCTGCGGCGGAGGTCGATGCCGTGCTCAAGGAACTGAGCCGGGCCGGGAAGGTGCACCTCGTCCCGGAGGACAACCGCAAGGCGCTCACCGCGGCTGACCACGAGGCGGCGATCCGCATCGGCGGTGAGGACAACCACCTGCTCTCGATCGAGGCGCTGTGATGGACGAGCTCGCAGCACTGGCGGCACTGAGTTTCGACTGGGCGGACACTCCCGATCACGTCTGGCGGGACTCGCCTTACCACGTAGACGGCTTGCATGCCGATGCGCTCGCCGCGATCGACACGGGCATCCGAGACGCCGCGACCAGCGATGGGCCGAGCCCGATCGGGCTGGTCCTCAGGGGCCTGAAGGGAGTCGGCAAGACCCACTTGCTCGGCCTAGTCCGGCGCCAGGTGCATCGCGCGCGGGGGTACTTCTTCCTCGACGACGTCACCGCAGCCGAGGCGTTCTGGGAGAACACGGCCGAGGCACTGCGCCGCGGGCTGACCCGTCCGGACGACTCGGGCGAGTCCCAGCTGAAAAGCTTTCTGCTGCGCGTTTGCCTGCGCACCCACGTGAACGCAGAGGTCACGGCGACGATCCGGAAAGGTCGCGGACTGACCGCGGACCACGTCGAGGCCTTCGTGGACGGGGTGGCGTCGCTCGACGAGAGGGCCGCCGGAGAATGCGGGGACACCGCACGTGCCCTCGTCCTGATCGCCAGCCGGGATCGGGGAGCCAAGTACATCGGCGAAGACTTCCTCGACGGCGACGAGCATCTCACCCCCGAAGCCCGGCAGTGGAACATATATTCGCGGCCGAAACCCGCCCGTGTTCTCGTGCAGGAGATCACCCGGCTCCTCGCCCTGACCGGACCGGTCGTGATCGCTGTCGACCAGCTCGACACCCTCGTAGCCCGGTCCGCCCAGAGGACGCAGGAAATCGGGAACAGCGCCGAGGAAAACCTGCTCGTCGCCCAGATCGCTGACGGGCTCATGGGTTTGCGCGAAGTCACCCACAAAACCCTTACCGTGCTGGCCTGCCTGCCGAGCACGTGGGACCAGATCAAGGCGAAGGCCGCAGGCACCGTGCCCGACCGGTTCCGCGAGTCGGTCACGCTCGGACGGATCGTCGATGCCGAAGTTGGCCGGGCGCTGGTGGCTAAGCGGCTCGGGGTCGCCTACCAGGCCATGGACTTCACCCCTCCGCACCCGACCTGGCCGGTCGCGCCCGTGGCGTTCGCAGAACCCTGGGAACAATGGACTCCGCGGCAATTGCTGAAGCGCATCGGCGCGCACATCGAACTGTGCCTGCGTGCCGGGCAGGCTCAGGAACTCACGTCCTTCGACGAGAAGGCCGTGGCGCCGGTCGCCCCCGTGTACAGAGCGGTCGCGACCGACCGGTTTGCCGACCTCGACGCTGAGTTCGAGAAGCTGCAGGCGGAAGCGGAACCCGACAAGGTGCTCGCCGAGAAGAACGTGGACAAGGCGATGCCTGACCTCCTGTCCGCGGCCCTGCGCTGTTGGGTCACCGAAGTCGGGGACGACGACCTGGAATGGTCGTGCGAGCGCCAGAACGGGCGGAGCGAAGTACACGCCTGGCTCACCCGGACCCTCGACGAGGCTGCCGACCTGCAGGAGCACTGGGCGTTCCGGGTGATCGCGGCCCGGGACCCGCGGGCGGCGCTGAGCAGGTTCCGCAAGGCCCGCTCGGCGGCGGGCCAACGGCAAGGAGTGGACAACCGGCATCTCGTCATCCTCAGAGACGCTTGGGGACGGGGGGACAAGACTCGTAAGGAGGTCGCCGAGTTCACCACGGCCGGCGGCAAGACCATCCCGCCGAGCCAGGCCGACGTCCGCACTTTCTGGGCCCTCCAGAAAATGCTCGGCAACGGCGGCCGCGAGTTGCACGAGTGGTTGATCGACCGTCGGCCGGCCAGTCGGTCGGATCTGCTCTCCGCCGTCCTGCCCGACAAGCCGTCGGGGCAGCCTGCCGAAGGGACTCACCCGCCACCCGGCGACGGGGAGATCACGCTCGGGACCGTCGTCGGCTCGGGGGAGCCCGTGCGGATCGAGCTTTCCGCCCTTCGCAAGCACGCCGCGGTCTTTGCCGGGTCTGGTTCGGGGAAGACCGTGCTGCTGCGGCGGATCGTGGAGGAGTGCGCTCTGCTGGGGGTCTCCGCGATCGTCCTGGATCCGAACAACGACCTTTCGCGGCTCGGGGATGCCTGGCCCACGCCGCCCGAGGGCTGGGGGCCCGAGGACGCCCAGCTCGCCAAGCGGTACCTCGCCGAGACCGATGTCGTCGTGTGGACGCCGGGGCGGGCCACCGGGCGGCCCTTGGCCTTTCAGCCGCTGCCGGACTTCGGTGGCGTCCTGGACGACTCCGACGAGTTCGCCGCCGCGGTCGAGGTGGCCGTCGCGACGCTGGCGCCGCAGGCGCGGCTGACCGGCAGCACGGCGAAGACGAACATCGGCCTGGCCGTGCTGCGGCAAGCCGTCGAGCGGTATGCGCGGACCGGGTCGCGGAGCCTGCCCGAGCTGATCGAGCTGCTCACCGACCTGCCCGACGACGTCAGCAACCTCAACGACGCCAAGCGCATCGCCGCCGGCCTGGCCGAGGTGCTCAAGGCCGCGATGGTCAACGACCCGCTCTTCGCGGGCGGCGGCAGCCCGGTGGACCCGGGCGTCCTGCTCACCCCGGGGCACGGCAAGCGGGCCCGGGTTTCGGTGATCAGTTTCGTCGGGTTGCAGGCGGAAGAGCAGCGGCAGAACTTCGTCAACCAGCTGCAGATGGAGCTCTTCGCGTGGGTCAAGCGCAACCCCGCCGGCGACCGGCCGCTCGGTGCGCTGTTCGTGATGGACGAAGCGCAGACCCTCGCGGCGTCGGGCAGCCTGACGGCGAGTACGCGCAGCACGATCGTCCTCGCGTCGCAGGCCCGCAAGTACGGCCTGGGACTGCTCTTCGCCACCCAGGCGCCGAAGGGCCTGCACAACCAGGTCGTCGGCAACGCGATGACGCAGTTCTTCGGCCGCCTGAACAGCCCGGCCCAGATCGCGGCGGCGAACGACCTGGCGCGGGCGAAAGGCAGCCCGGTCGCGGACATCTCGCGGCTGGAGCGGGCCCAGTTCTACGTCGCGGGCGAAGCGTTCGGGTTCCGGCAGGTCGCGACGCCGTTGTGCCTCTCGCACCACCCGGCCAGCCCGCTGCGGCTCGAGGAGGTGATCGCCCGGGCCCGCGAAACCGGCGAGTGAGGGCTGTCGATCCGCGCGGGGCCCGTTCGACGCAGGGGTGAAACGATCCCTGACCGAGGAGGCCCCATGATCCGCCTGTACATGTCGATGTCCCTCGACGGCTTCGTCGCCGGGCCGGACGACCGTCCGGGGCAGGAAATGGGGCGCGGTGGGTTTCGCCTGTTCGACTGGCTCGACGACCGGTTCGGTGACGGGCCGAGCGCGCAGGTGTATGCCGAGGCGACCGCCACCGGTGCGCTGATCTCGGGCCGGCGGACCTTCGAGCTGGCCGGACGCTGGGGCGGTGATCACCACGACGGCGTCCCGATCCACGTCCTCACCCACCGGATCGACCCGGACGACACCCCGCCCGGCAGCGCGCGCTTCTTCACCGACGTCAAGGCGGCAGCGGAAGAAGCGCGCGCCGCGGCCGGCGACCGGGGCGTGATGGTGCACGGCGCCGGCGCCGCGAAGGCGTTGCTCGAAGCGGGAGAGCTGGACGAGATCGAGATCCAGCTCGTCCCGGTTCTCCTCGGCGCCGGGCGCCGGCTGTTCGACGGCACGCCCGCGGAGCTGGAACTCACCCGGCAGCTATCCGGCCGCGACGTCCTCCACCTGCGCTACAAGGTGAAGTGACCGTGGCGGAAGCACAGCGTGCCCCACTGGAAGCCCGCGCCGATCGACGACACCACGTACGTGTCGCCGGCCGCCACCGCGCCCGGGCCGAAGCGCTCGTGCAACGCCGTGAACACGCCCGCCGAGCCCGTGTTGCCCAGCTCGCCGACCGTGATCGGGGCCCGCTCGTGCGGGATGCCCAGCTTGTCGAGCGCCGCGGTGATGATGTTCAGGTTCGCCTGGTGCAGGAAGAAGTGCGTGACCTCCTCCACCGGGACACCCGCGTCGCCGGTCGCTCGCAGGATGCTGTCCGGCAGGCAGCGGGTCGCGGTGTCCCAGACCGCGCGGCCGTTCATCTTCAGGTACTCGCCGGGCGCCGGGATCTCGACCTCGTACGACAGCTCCCCGCCGAAGTCCCAGCCCAGGAGCCCGGAGTCCGCCGACGAACCCCGCGTCAGCACCGCCGCGCCCGCCGCGTCGCCGAAGAACACCCTCGTCGTGCGGTCCCGCGGGTCCGTCACCCGGGACGCGCAGTCCGCGGCCACCACCAGCACCGTCCGGGCCGCCGACGTCTGGAGCAGGTGCGCGGCCAGGAACAGCGCCTGGACGCCGTTCGCGCACGCCGCCTGCGTGACGTCGAGCGTGAGCGCCCGGTCCGCCCGCAGCAGGTCCTTGACGATGAGCGCTGTCGACGGGAGCGGCTGGTCGTACGTGTACGTCCCGACGATGATCGCGTCGACATCCGAAGCCGCGACGCCCGCCGCGGCCAGCGCCGGGAGCGCCGCCGCGACGCACATGTCCGAGGTGGCCCGGTCCGGAGCCAGGCGGCGCCGGACGCGGATGCCGGTGCGGCTGACGATCCATTCGTCCGAAGTGTCCAGTGTGGACGCGAGCTCGGCGTTGGTCACGACCTGCGGCGGCAGGTGCACCCCGGTGCCCGCGATCGCCACGGGGACGGCCAGCGCGCTCACGCCGGGCCGCCGTAGACGTTGCGCGACGGCCGCAGCTGCTCGTCGAGGTCGGTGTAGAACCGGCCCGACTCGCACGGCCGCCCGAGCAGGATGCGCCGGGCCGCCTCGCCGCACAGGGCCCCGCCGAGCGCGACGCCCGACGCCAGCTGTGGCCAGCTGCTCAGCGTGCGACCGAGTTCGCCGAACGACGCGGCCAGCTCGGGGCTGATCCGGTCCGCGTCCACCATCGCGAGGACCAGGTCGATCTTCTCCTGCGGCCCGAGGTCGAGCAGGTCCACCGACTTGACGTCGCCGAGCAGCCCGTGCAGCAGGGGCCGGTCGGGCTCGGTGTCGAACCGCTCGACGTCGAGCATCCCGCGGTCGTTGCAGTCCATCACGACCGGGACGCCGAGGTCGCGCGCGTACTCGCGCGCCGCGATCTTCCCCCACGGCGTGTCGCACTCCTCGACGAGCAGGTCGAGCCCGCCGGCGAAGAACCGTTCGATGGTCTCCGGGGTCAGCCCCGCCCGCTCGATTTCGATGTCGAGGTAGGGGTCGATCTCGGCCATCTGCCGCGCGGTGAGCACGGCCTTGTTGACCCCGAGGTGGTGCACGCCGGCGCGGAGCCGGTTCAGGTTCGACAGCCCGAAGCCGTCGAAGTCGGCCAGCCGGAAGGAACCGCCGATGCCTTCGAGCGCGAACGTCAACGCCGCGCTGTTGCCGACCGACAGGCCGACGATCCCGATGCGCTTGCCGAACAGCCGCCGCTGCTCGGGACGCTCGATCCGGCCACGGTTGCGGTCGGTGCGGACGAGCCGGAACTCTTCACGTGGCAGCACGTGCACCAGCCGCCCGGACCACGGGTACCAGGCCCACGTGCCGTACTCCCACGGCGCCGCGCCCGCCAGCTGCTCGCGCTTCTTCCGCTCGATCCCGGCGGCGTCGCGGCACGCCGGTTCGCGGCTGCGGACCAGCTCCGCGAGCTGGTCGTCGATCGTGTCGTGCACTTCGCGCACGGCACCGGACTCCAGCAGCGCGTTCAGCGCGCCGGCGTCCGTGTGCAGCACCGGCCGCCACGAGTCGCGGTCCGGCGCGGCGCCGCCCGGCCGGGCCGGCGCCCCGCCGGGGACTGCCGGTGCGGAGAAGACCGGCGCCGCGGCGGCGATGACCGGGAACTCGTCACGCAGCCGGGTCACCAGTTCGTGGTACTGCCCGCCGCCGTCGGCGACGCGGTGCAGCATGATCACGACGTCCTCGGTGTACTGCGGGACGTACCGGCGGGTGCCGCGGACCGGCCGGAAGCCGAACCGCTCGTGGAACCGGTCCTGGCCGTCCTTCGTGCCGGACGTGCCGATCATCGCCCGCGCCCCGAGGTGGTGGGCCGCGCCGATCGCGAGCGCGTTGAGGTACAGCCCGAGCCCCAGCTTCCGGGCGCGGTGCTCGACGACGAGCCTGCTGTGCTCGAACACGTCCCCGGTGGGGAAGCCTTCGGCGGCCAGCAGCTCCTCGTACGCGGTGCCGCCGAGGAAGTCCCGCGACTGGAAGAGCGTGCCGGTGTCCGGTGTGGACAGCCGGATGTACCCCAGCGGCGGGCCGCCCGGGCTGCGCCGGGCGATGAAGTGCCAGGCACCGAAGTCGAGGTCCTGGTCGTCGGCGTGGGTGCCGTCGGCGCGGCGGAACGCGGGACGGCGGCCGTGGTCGAACAGGATCCGGGCGCGCAGCTCGCGGACGGCGTCGAGCATCGAGCGGTCGCCGTCGCCCGGCCGGGGGCCGAGGAACGCGGTGACGTGCCAGTCGGGCGCGTCCGGCGCGGGGGACCACGGCGTGCGGGGGCCGGGGTGGTTCAGGGGGGTCAAGTGTCGCCTTTTCTCCGGAAGTACCGGGCGGCACCGGAAAGCCGCCCGTGCGAAGGGCCCGGCCGGTGGTCCGGACCAGGGCGGCGCGAACGTTAGCAGCGGTGACCGGCCTCGGCCGGGCAGGAGCGGGTGGCCCGGAAATCCTTTACCCACAGGCGAAATTGACGCCGCGTGATGCGAAATGACCGCTAATGGTGAAGATCATCACGGCGTGGCACTCGATGGAGTGGCGTGATGATCTCTGAACGCGACAGGAAAGACCAGCGTGGCCGCGGCTGCGAACAGGATTCGCGCGACGGCTTCACCCCGGCGGGGGAGAGCGCCCGGTCCCGGGGGTGCCCCGGGACCGGGCGCCGACCGCCGCGGGTCAGGCGGCGTCCGGGAAGTGGATGTCGGTGACGTGGACGTGCACGACCTCGACGTCGAGGGCCAGGTACTGCTCGACGGCCTCGATCACCTCGACGCGGATCTGCTCGCCCAGCGCCTTGACCGCGTGCCCGAACTCGATGACGAGGGGAACGGTGATCGACGCGACCTCGCCGTCGAGCTCGACCGTGATGTCCTCGCCGAGGCTGTGCACGCCCTCGGCCTTGCCGGCGACCATCGTGACGATCTTCGAGACGACCCCGTCGGCGACCGTGGTGGTGCCGCGGAGGTTCGCGGCGGGCCGGGCCTCGGCCGCGTCGGTCTCGGCGACCGGCTCGGCGGCCTCGTCGGCTTCCTCGGTCTCCTCGGCGACCGCGACCGGCTCGGCTTCTTCCTCGGCCGAGTCCTCTTCGGCTTCTTCGGTGACCGCGACCGGCTCGTCCTCGTCCGCTTCTTCGGCCTCGGCGACGTCCTCGCCGGCTTCGTCGTCCTCATCGGTCTCGTCGGTCTCGTCGGAGACCTCGGCCGTGTCGTCCTCGGACTCTTCGGCGTCCTCGTCGGTGGCCTCCGCGCTGTCCTCGTCGCTCTCGGTGTCCTCGGCGACCTCCGTGCCGGCTTCGGCCTCGGGCGCGGAGTCCGTCTCCTCGACGACGGCGGCCGCCTCGTCGGTCTCGGTGGTGGTCTCGGCGGGCGCCGCTTCCGCGACGGCGGCTTCGGGCGCGGGGGAGCCGTAGCCGTACCCGCCGGAGCTGGGGTTTTCGTTCTTGGGGCGGCCGAAGATGCTGTTGATGACGTCGGACATGATTTCCCCTTTTCGGGAGCGTCGACTGCGGATGGGGGACGAGCAGACGGCGACATGATAGGGGCAAGCCATGATCCCCGTCACAGGGCCCCGGGGTTCGAGACTCGCTTGTGTCCCAACAGATATTCAGCCCGAGTTAACGCTCTCCGGGTTGACTGGACCTGTGATCACGGTGTGTCAGGCGGAGGTCAGCGATCGGTGACGCCCGTCGCGGAATGGCGTCCAGGAATTGTCCACTTTCCGACGCCTGGACATTCTTCCGGTCATTCCCGGAATAGGTGCGCCGGAATGCTCTCGGCCAGGGCCCGGTACCCGGCGGGAGTGAGGTGCAGGTGGTCGCCGACGTCGAACGACGGCGACAGGCGCGTCGGGGAAGCGGGGTCGCGGACGACGCGGTCGAAGTCCAGGACGGCGTCGAAATGGCCGCGGATCCACGCGTTCACGGTGGTCCGCGCCGCCTCCCGCTCGGGTGCGTCGTAGCCGGCGTTGCCGCCGAACGGCGTCAATTTGGCGCCGTAGACCTGGATCCCGGCCGCGTGGGCCCGGGTCAGGATCTGGTCGTAGGCGTCGATCAGGTCCGCGGCGGTCGACGCGGCGGCCTCGGGGGTGGCCGTGCCGATGTCGTTGATCCCCTCGAACAGGATCGCCCGCGAAACCCCGCTCTGCGCCAGCAGATCACGGTCCAACCGGGCCAGCACGTTCGGGCCCAGGCCGTCTTGGAGGACCCGGTTGCCGCCCGCGGCCTCGTTGACCACCGCCGACGACAGGCGTGACGCCAGCACGTCCGGCCAGCGGTCGTTGCCGTTCGTCGTCGAGCCGCGGCCGTCCGACAGGGAGTCGCCGAGCACCGCGACCGCCGAGGCGGGCGAGAGCACCTCGATGCCGCTCAGGAAGTACCAGTGGTCGACCGGCGTCGCGCCCGGGAGGTCGAGCGCCGCGACCCGGTCGCCCGCGATCAGGTGGGTCGTCGTGCGCGAGCCCGGGTGGGAGGTGATCGCGAGCGTGCTCTGGCCGTGCGCGAGGTAGGTCGTCACGGTGATGTTCTCGAACGCGCGCACCGGGAACGGCAGCGGGTCCGACACCACCTGCGCGCCCATCGGGACCGTCGTCGACGGCTTGCCGTGGAAGGTCACCGGGAGCACGCTGCCGGGCACGACCGCCGCGACCCCCGCCCGCCCGTCGACCGGGCGCGCGACCGTGACGGCCGAAATCGGCAGCGGCGAGCCGCCGAACGCGTTGGAGAACCGCAGCCGGATCCGGGGACCTCCGACCGAGACGTGCGCGGTCTGCCGCAGCGAAGCGTTGTCCAGCACGCGGTCCGTGCCGGTGAACGGCGCCGGCGGCAGGTTCGACGGCTCGGTCAGCTGCGGCATCGCCGTCCACGTCGCCACCCACCGCACCGACGGCGGCCGCCCGGACGCTCCGGCGAACAACGCGGTCAAGACCACCAGGCCCGAGATCGCCCAGGTGCGTCTCACGACCCGAACTCCGGCGTCATCACCCGCTCGAAGCCGATTTCGCGGCGCGGCCCGGTCAGCGTGCAGTGCAGGGTCGCGACGACCTGCTCGCTCGAGGTCCCCACGCGCAGTTCGACGTCGCCGGGCTCGACGAGGCGACGGCCCGCGCGGCCGGTGTACGACGTCAGGTCCGCGTGCAGCCCGATGTCGACGACGACGGTCGCCCCCGGCTCGACCGAAACCCGCCGGGCCGCGATCAGCTGGCGCTCGGGCCGCGCGACCTCCGCCACCGGGTCGTGCAGGTACACCTGGACCACTTCGGACGCCGGCCGCGCGTGGTCGTTGCGCAGGGTCACCCGGACCCGGCAGACGCCGTCCGTCGGCCAGAGGGAGCCCGTCGCGCTGACGTCGGCCCAGGTCACCGGCGCGTAGGACAGCCCGTGGCCGAAGGGGAACAGCGCCGAGGGGTCGACCGTGCTGACCTCACTGCGCCGGCCGAGCGGCGCCGCGAGGTAGGTCGACGGCTGGCTCGCCCCGGCCGCCGGGAAGCTCACCGGCAACCGCCCGGACGGGTTGATCCGTCCACTGAGGACACCTTCCAGTGCCGGGCCGCCCTCTTCGCCCGGGTAGAAGCCGCAGACCACGGCGGCCAGCCGGCCGATCTGCCGCGACAGCTCGTACGGACGTCCGGAGAGCAGCACCAGCACCACCGGCTTGCCCGTCGCGAGCAATGCTTCGAGCAGCTCCTCCTGCCGCCCCGGCAGCCGCAGATCGGCCGCGTCGCAGCCTTCCCCGGACGTCCCGCCGCCGAAGAGCCCGGCCCGGTCACCCAGGACCGCGACGCACACGGACGCGTCCGCGCACGCCGCGACCGCTTCCGCGATCCCGTCGTCGTCGCCACCGGTGACCGGGCAGCCCAGCGCGTAGGTGACGTCGAACGACGACCGCAGCGCTTCCACCACGGTCGGCACCGAAACCCCGAACGGGACGTCGGGGTGGTGGACGCCGACGTGCAGCGGGAACGAGTAGCAGCCGAGCATCGCGCCGGGCGTGTCCGCGCGCGGGCCCACGACGGCGACGCGCGCGCCGGGGGAGAGCGGCAGCGTCCCGTCGTTGTGCAGCAGCACGATCGACTTCTCGGCCACCTCGCGAGCCAAGGTCCGCGAGGCCGCGTCGTCGAGGTCGACCGTCTCGGGCACCTCCGGCGCCCAGCCCGCGTCGAGCAGGCCGAGCTCGCACTTCTGGCGCAGTACCCGTTCGAGGGCGCGATCGACGGCGGCGGCGTCGACCGCACCCTCCTCCACCGCGGCGAGCAGTGGCTCGCCGTAGCAGTCCATGGTGGGCAGTTCGATGTCGATGCCCGCGGTCAGGGCCTGCCCCGCGGCGTCCGCGCGGTCGGCCGCGACGCCGTGCAGCCGGTGCAGGAACGCCACGGAGAAGTAGTCGGAGACGACCGTGCCGTCGAAGCCGTAGGTGTCGCGCAGCAGTTCCGTCAGCAGCGCCGGATCGGCGGCGGACGGGACACCGTCGGTGTCGGTGTAGGCGTTCATCACCGACCGCGCGCCGGCTCGCAGCGCCAGCTCGAACGGCGGCAGCAGGACGTCCGCGATTTCGCGTGGGCCGGCGGAGACCGGGGCCAGGTTGCGCCCGGCGCGTGAAGCCGAGTAGCCGACGAAGTGCTTCAACGTCGCGATCACGCCGGCCGACTCCAGCCCGGCGACGTACGCGCTCCCGATGGTCCCGACGAGGTACGGGTCCTCGCCGATCGTCTCCTCGACGCGGCCCCAGCGCAGGTCGCGCGCGACGTCGAGGACCGGCGCCAGGCCCTGGTGCACGCCGAGCGCGCGCATGCTCCGCCCGATGCGCGATGCCATGCGGCGCACCAGGTCCGGGTCGAACGTCGCGCCCCAGGACAGCGGCGCCGGGTAGATCGTCGCCTGCCAGGCCGCCAGCCCGGTGAGGCATTCCTCGTGCACGACGGCGGGGATCCCGAAGCGGTTGCTGGAGACGATCTGCCGCTGCGTGCGGGCGAGGCTGTGCGCGCCGATCAGCGGTTCGACCGGCCGCGTGCCGAACACGCGGGTGAGCTGGCCGATGCCGTGGCGGACCAGGTCGTCGAGGTCGACCGCGGCGCCGACGAAGTCGTGCTGGTGCGGCGCCATCTCCCCGCCGGAGTCGATGCCGACCCAGACGCCGTAGAGCTGGGCGAGCTTCTCGCGCAGGGTCATGCGCCCCATCAGGGCGCGGACGCGTTCGCCCGGGTCGGCCGCGGGGTCGCGCCACGGCTCGGGCGCCGTGGTGGGCTGCGTGGTCAAGGCGTTCCGCCCTTCTGCTGGGGGAGTGGTCAGGAGAGGGCGCGGGTCGAGTGCCGCACCACCAGGCCGGTGTCGAGGGTGACGTGGGTGCGCTCGACCTCGTCGCCGTTGATCAGCGCGATGAGCATGCTGATCGCCCGGTGGCCCATCTCCCGGATCGGCTGGTCCACTGTGGTCAGTGGCGGGCTGCAGAGCGCGGACTCGGGGACGTTGTCGAAGCCGACCACGGACAGGTCGTCGGGCACGGAAAGGCCCAGCTCACGAGCCGCGCCGACGGTCGCGATGGCCGAGATGTCGTTGGCGGCGAACACCGCCGTCGGGCGGTCGCGGCCGGTGAGCAGGTCGTGCGCCGACGCCGCCGAGACCTCCGGGTCGTAGGCGCCGATCCGGATCAGGCTCTCGTCGGCCGGCACGCCCGCGGCCTCCAACGCCCGCAGGTAACCGGCTTTCCGCAGCTCGGCCGACTCGAGGTCGGGGCGGCCGGAGAGGAACGCGATCCGCCGGTGGCCCAGCTCGAGCAGGTGCTCGGTGGCCAGCTGCGCGCCGCGCAGGTTGTCGGAGTCGATGGTCGGCAGGTGCGACGGGCCGGTGTGCGGGTCGACCGCGACGACCGGCGTGCCCGGTACCGCTTCCAGCGAGACGGCCGGCGTGACCAGCACGGCGCCGTCGACGAGCGTGCCGGAAAGCCGGGACAGGTACCGCTTTTCCCAGCCGGCCGGGTCGCCGGTGCGCCCGCCCGCGGAGTAGACGACGAGCTCGAACCCGCTGCCGCGGATGGCGTCGGCGGCGCCCTTGAGCAGCTCGGTGGAGAACGGTTCGAGGTCGGCGACCAGGATCCCGATCACGTTGGTCCGGTGGTTGCGCAGGCTCTGGGCCACGAGACTCGCCTCGTAGCCGAGCTCTTCGATCACCGCTCGGACCTTCGCGAGCGTCGCGGCGGAGACGCCGTAGCGCTCATTGATCACTTTGGACACCGTGGCCACCGAGACGCCGGCCCGGGCCGCGACGTCACGGATGGTCACCCTCGAACTGGGCTGCATCGGCTCAGACTAGCCATGTAAAACGTTATCGACAACGATTGACATCCGATTTGCCCCAGGTGCAGACTCTTCGCCAACCCGGGCGCTGTCACGCCCCGTCCAACTCGGCCGAAGTCGTCAGGAGTGGACCCACGATGTTTGCGAAACGCCGGATCCCCGTTCTCGCCGCTCTCGCGGCCGTCGTTCCGCTCGCGCTTTCGGCGTGCGGGGGAAGCGATACGCCCGCCCAGCCGAGCGGCCCGGTCACCCTCACCTGGTGGCACAACGGCACCACCGACCCGCTGAAGACGATCTGGGAGAAAGTCGTCGCCGACTACCACCAGGCGCACCCCGACGTCACGATCAAGGCCCAGCCGCTGCAGAACGAGGACTTCACCACGAAGGTCCCGCTCGCCCTGCAGGGCGCCGAGCCGCCGGACGTCTACCAGTCCTGGGGCGCCGGCGAGCTGAAGTCGCAGGTGACGTCGGGCAAGGTCGCCGACATCACCGACGCGACCAAGGCGTGGATCTCCGGGGCCGGGAAGTTCGCCGAGAACTGGCAGGTCGACGGCAAGCAGTACGGCGTCCCGTTCGAGCAGCACTTCGTCGGGTTCTGGTACCGCAAGGACCTGTTCCAGCAGGCCGGGATCACCACGCCGCCGAAGACGATGGACGACCTCGACGCCGCCGTCTCGCAGCTGAAGGCCAAGGGCATCGCGCCGATCGCGGTCGGCGGCAAGGACCGCTGGCCGGATGCGTTCTACTTCAACTACTTCGCCGTCCGCGAGTGCTCTGCCGACGTGCTCAAGCAGTCGGTCCAGGCGGTCAAGCTCGAGGACCCGTGCTGGACGAAGGCCGGGCAGGACCTCAAGAACTTCCTGGCCACGCAACCGTTCCAGACGGGGTTCGCCGGCACGCCCGCCCAGCAGGGCGCGGGCAGCTCCGCGGGCCTGGTCGCCAACGGCAAGGCGGCGATGGAGCTGCAGGGCGACTGGGAACCCGGCACGATGTCGTCGCTGACCGAGGACAAGCAGCTGGACTCGAAGGTCGGCTGGTTCCCGTTCCCGTCGGTCGCGGGCGGGCAGGGCGACCCGGCGGCGGTGCTCGGCGGCGGTGACGGGTTCGCCTGCACCAGCCGGGCGGCGAAGGCGTGCGCGGACTTCCTCTCCTACCTCAACACCGAGCCCATCCAGACGCAGATCGCCGCGCAGGGTGCCGGCCTGCCCGTCAACGCCGTCGCCGCGAAGTCGCTGAAGACCGACACGCTCAAGCAGGTCTACGACTACGGCATCAAGGCGCCCTACCTGCAGATGTACTTCGACAAGGCGTTCCCGACCGCGGTCGGCGCCGCGCTGAACGACGCCGTGGCCAACATGTTCGCGGGCCAGGGCACCCCCGAAGGCATCGTCACCGCCGTCAACCAGGCCGCGGCGGGCAACAAGTGACCACGGCGACGACGCCGGTGCGAGCGGCGGCGCGGCCGCCCGCACCGGCGTCGCGCCCCCGGGCGCGACGCTCCGGCCTGGGCAAACGGCTCGAGCTCGCGTTCCTGCTGGGGCCGGCGCTGCTGCTGTTCGCCGGCTTCGTCCTGGTGCCGATCGGGATCGCCGCGTTCTACAGCCTGTTCCAGTGGAACGGCTTCGGCCCGCTGGACGACTTCATCGGGTTCGACAACTACGTCGACGCCTTCACCGGCTCGGTGTTCCAGGGCGCGATCGTGCACAACCTGATCATCGCCGGGCTGTCGATCGTGGTGCAGCTGCCGCTGTCGATCGGGCTGGCGATGCTGCTCAACCGGAAGCTGCGGGGCCGCGCGGTGCTGCGGGCCCTGGTCTTCGCGCCGTACGTCCTGTCCGAGGCGATCACCGCGGTGATCTGGGTGCTCATGCTGCAGCCGTCCGGCTTCGCCGACCAGGTGCTGCAGGGCGTGGGCCTCGGCGGCCTGGTCCACCAGTGGCTGGCCGACCCGGGCATCGTGCTCTACACGCTGTTCGCGGTGATCACCTGGAAGTACATCGGCTTCGGCATCATCCTGCTGCTCGCCGGGCTCCAGGGGGTGCCCGCCGAGCTGCGCGAAGCCGCGGCGCTCGACGGCGCGTCGGCCTGGCAGACCACCCGGCACGTCGTGCTGCCGCTGCTGGGGCCGACCATCCGGATCTGGGTCTTCCTGTCGGTGATCGGTTCGCTGCAGCTGTTCGACGTCGTGTGGATCATGACGCTGGGCGGGCCGGCGAACGCGTCGACGACGATGGCGACCTACCTCGTCGACCACGGCTTCAAGCGCTACGAGTTCGGGTTCGGCTCCGCCGTCGCGGTGATCCTCTTCGTCATCTGCTTCGTGTTCGCCCTGCTGTACCAGCGGTTCGCGCTCCGCCGTGACACCGAGGGCGCCCTGACGAGGATGGTGGGCTGATGCGCGGCCGTCGGTTCGGCATGGCGACGGGGTACCTCGCGGCGATCGTCGTGCTCGGCGTGACGATCGTGCCGCTGCTGTTCGTCGTGCTCGGCGGGTTCCGCACCAACGCGCAGATCAACTCCGACCCGGCCGGGCTGCCCGGCCCGTGGGTCACGGACAACTACGCGGCGGTCCTGGGCTCGAGCGCGTTCTGGACGTTCCTCGGCAACAGCGCGCTGATCGCGGTGATCGCGACCGCGGTCGCCGTCGGCCTGGGTTCGATGGCGGGGTACGCGCTTTCGCGGTACCAGTTCAAGGGCCGGGAAGCGCTGTACACGCTGTTCACGCTCGGCTTGCTGTTCCCGCTCACGGTGGCGACGCTGCCGCTGTACCTGTGGCTGCGGCAGCTCGGCATGCTCGAAAGCTTCTGGGGCGTGGCGATTCCCGAGGCGGCCTTCTCGCTGCCGGTGACGATCGTGATCCTCCGTCCGTTCATGCACGCCATCCCGGGTGAGCTCGAGGACGCCGCCGTCCTCGACGGCGCGAGCCGGCTCGGGTTCTTCTGGCGGATCCTGCTGCCGTTGTCGACGCCCGCGCTGACGACGGTCGCCGTGCTCGCCTTCGTCACCAGCTGGAACGCCTACCTGCTGCCGCTGCTGGTGTTCAACGACGCGGCACACTTCACGCTCCCGCTCGGCGTCGCGTCGTTCCAGTCGCAGTACTCCCAGGACACCGCGCGGGTGCTCGCGTTCACCGCGCTGTCGATGATCCCCGCGCTCGCGTTCTTCGTGCTCGCCGAACGGCGCATCGTCGGCGGGCTGACCGGATCCGTGAAGGGCTGACTCAGGAGGTCTGCCGTGCCGTCCGAGGTCCATCGCCGTGCCTTCTTGCGGTTGCTCGCGCTGGCCGGGGCGGGGTCCGCCGTGCCGGATTCGGCCTCGGCCGGGACGGGCTTTCCGTTGGTGTCGCGGGGAACGGCCGCGACGATCGTCGTGAGCCCCGGCGACCTGCCGGGCGTGCGGCGGGTGGCGGGCGACCTGGCCGCCGACGTCGAGCGCGTGACGGGGGTCCGGCCGGCTGTCTCGGACGTGGTCCCGGCGGACGGGCCGGTGGTGCTGGTCGGGACGCTCGGCCACAGTCCGCCGGTCGACTCGCTGGTCGCCGCCGGTCGCCTCGACGTCCGGGAGGTCGCCGGGAAGTGGGAGACGTCGCTGAGCCAGGTGGTCGGCGGGCAGCTGGTGCTGACCGGCAGCGACCAGCGCGGCGTGATCTACGGCGTCTACGAGATCTCGCGGCGGATCGGCGTCTCGCCGTGGTACTGGTGGGCCGACGTCCCGCCCGCGCGGCGGGCCGAGCTGCACCTCCCGGGCGAGCGGTTCAGCCTGGGCACGCCGCACGTGAAGTACCGCGGGTTCTTCATCAACGACGAGAACCCGGCGCTCGGCACGTGGGCGCCGGCGTATTTCGGGCCGGGGCTCGCACCCGGCTATCCGGGCGGCTTCAACCGGAACTTCTACGCCAAGGTCTTCGAGACCATGCTGCGGCTGCGGGCCAACTACCTGTGGCCGGCCGTGTGGGGCCGTGCGTTCGCCGAGGACGACCCGCTCAACCACGCGACGGCCCAGGAATACGGCATCGTCATGGGCACCTCGCACGAGGCGCCGATGATGCGCGGCATCGAAGAGTGGAACCGGCACGCGACGCCGGGGCACGACCCGTACGGCGGCACGGGGGAGTGGAGCTTCCGCCGCAACGGCGAGGCGATCAAGGCCTACTGGACCGAGGGCATCCGCCGGATGGCCAGGGAGGGCTTCGAGGGCGTCGTCACGCTCGGCATGCGCGGCAACGGCGACGTCAGCCTGCCCGACGGCGACGGCATCGAGCTGATGCGCGAGATCCTGGCCACCGAGCGGGACATCCTGGCCCGCGAGCTGAGCACCGACGTCCCGCAGGTGTGGACGCTGTACAAGGAGGTCCAGCGCTACTGGGCGCAAGGCCTGCGCCCGCCGGACGACGTCATCGTGGTGTTCACCGACGACAACTGGGGCAACATCCGCAAGCACCCGGATCTGTCGCTGCCCCCGCACCCCGGCGGTTACGGGCTGTACTACCACTTCGACTACGTCGGCGGCGGCCGCAACTACAAGTGGGTCGACACGGCGTTGCTCGCGAACACGTGGGAGCAGCTCGACCAGGCCGTGGCGTACGGGAACGACCGGCTGTGGGTCGCGAACGTCGGCGACCTGAAGGGCAACGAGCTGCCGCTGCAGTTCTTCCTCGACTACGCCTGGGACCCTTCGGCACTGCCCGGAACGCGACTGTCCACATGGGAACGTGAGTTCGCGGCCACGAACTTCGGCGCCGCGCTGGCATCGGACATCGCCGCAGTACTGCACGATTACGGGCGGCTGCAGTCGCGTCGCAAGCCCGAGCTGCTGAACCGGCTGATCACCGTGGACGCCGCCGGGGTGATCACCTACGACGACCAGGCCTCGCCGTTCAGCCTGGTCGACTACCGCGAGCTGGACCGCGTCACCGACGAGTGGCACGAGCTGTCCGCACGGGCGTCCCGCCTCGCGGCGCGGGTGCCCGCCGCCTGTCAGGACTCGTTCTACGAGCTGGTCCTGTACGAGGTCACGGCGTCGGCCAACCTCTACGCGCTGCGGCGCGCCGAGTTCACGAACCTGCTGTACGCGGCGCAGGGACGCGCCTCGGCGAACGGGCTCGCCGACGTCACCGAAGCGCGCTTCGCCGACGACCTGGCGTTGGCCGAGAAGTACAACACGGGCATCGCGGGCGGCAAGTGGAAGGGGTTCCAGACCCAGCCGCACATCGACTACGGCGATGTCGCGCGCTACGGCCCGAACGCGCCGTGGCAGCAGCCCGAGCTGAACAACGTCGCGCTCCCGGACGTCATCTTCCCGGCCGTGAAGCGGCTTTCGCCGCCTTCCGAAGCGTCGCTGGGGGTTGCCGTCGACGGTGCGGCGGAGGCGTGGCCGGGCGCTCCGGGACGCCCGGCGCTGCCGGAGTTCAGCCCGTACCAGACGGCGCCGCCGCAGTACGTCGACGTCTTCAACCGCGGCCGGACACCGTTCCGCTGCACCGTTTCCGCCGGTGCTCCCTGGGTACTGGTCGAGCCGCGCGGCGGCCGGGTTGAGGAGGAGCTGCGGATGACCGTCCGGATCGACTGGGCCCGGGCGCCGAAGGGCACCACGACCGTCCCGGTCACGGTGACGGGTGCGGGTGCATCGGTGGTGGTGGACGCCGTCGTCCGGAACCCGCCGGTGCCGTCGTCCTGGCGGCGCGGGTTCGTCGAAGCCGGGGGATACGTGTCGATGGAGGCTTCGCACTGCAGCGCGAACGTCGGCGCTCCGGGTGCGTCCTGGCGCCGGATCGCCGATCTCGGCATGACGCCGTTCCCGGTGACGGCGGCGAGCCGGACGCCGGGGGCCGGGCCACGGCTGGAGTTCCGGATGACGCTGTTCACAGCGGGCCCGCTGACGGTCTGGGCCTACCTTGCGCCGCGCAGCAACGTCCTGCAGGGCGACGGCCTGCGCTACGCGGTGTCCTTCGACGACGCCGCACCGCAGGTCGTGAACATCACGAAGGCCACGGGCGCGGACGACCTGACGATGAACCGCCCGTGGGAACGCACCACCTCGGACAACGTGAACCTGACCTCGACGCGGCACGAAGTGGGCGCGCCGGGCCCGCACGTGCTGAAGGTCTGGATGGTCGACCCCGCCGTGGTCGTCCGGAAGCTGGTGGTCGACACCGGCGGCCTGCGGCCGAGCTACCTCGGGCCGCCGGAGAGCATGCGGTGGCCGGGATGAGCCGGGCCTACTTCGCCCCGCTGGTCAGCGCTTCCCGGACCTGGCGGGCCGGCGCCGCCGTGCTCTGGCGGACCACCAGGCTCGTCGCCAGCTCGAGCCGGTGGCTCTCCTGGTGGGTCCCCCGGGCCAGGGAAATCGCCAGCCGGGCCCCGGCGGCGGCCATCTCCTGCAGCGGCTGGCGGACCGTCGTCAGCTCCGGGGTCAGCCAGCGGGCGACCGGCAGGTCGTCGAACCCGACGACGCTCAGGTCGTCCGGGATCCGCAGGCCCGCGTCGCGCGCGGCCTCGTACACGCCGAGGGCCTGCAGGTCGCTGCCCGCGAACACCGCCGTCGGCCGGTCGGGGAGGGTGAGCAGTGACGCCAGTTCCCGGTAGCCGGACCGGACGTGGAAGTCGCCGCGGCGCACCAGCGCCGGGTCGAACGCCAGCCCGGCCGTCTCCAGCGCCGTGCGGTAGCCGTCGATGCGGGCGCGGCTGCACAGCACCCCGTCCGGCCCGCCGATCATCGCGATCCGGCGGTGCCCCAGCTCCACCAGGTGTTTCGTGGCGGTCAGCCCGCCCTGCCAGTTCGTCGCCCCGATCGAGGGCGTCTCCGGCCCGGGCGCGCCCGCCGGGTCGACCACGACGAGCGGGATGTCGCGGGCTCTCAGCTTCGCCAGCTGTCCGCCGGTGAAGTCGGAGCACACGGAAACGATGCCGACCGGCCGCCGGGCGAGCACGCTTTCCAGCCAGCTCTGGCCGGGCGTGTGCCGTCCCGACGATTCCGCGAGGACGACCGCCATTCCGTTTTCGCGGGCAACGCACTCGACCCCGCGGATGATTTCGAGGGCCCAGGTGCTTTCGAGTTCGTGGAACATCAGTTCCAGGAGCCGGGAACGCCGCGATCGTTCGTCCGCGCGGCGGCGGTAGCCGTATTTCCCGATGACCGCTTCCACGCGGGCGCGGGTGCTTTCGGCGACGTCGGGCCGTCCGTTCAGGACCTTCGAGACGGTCGGCACGGAAACTCCGGTCTCGGCGGCGATCCTGGCGATGGTGACCCGGGACGCGGCCGGCTCGAGATCCTCGGACTTCGTTGTCATGAAGGAGATTCTAAATCATCGAAACCCGGTTTGACACGCTTCGAAACTTTCGCTGAACGAAGGGAATGAGATGGTGCGTGGAATTGCGCTGAAACGTGCCCTGGTGGCGGTTGCGGCCGTCGCGGGTATTGCGGTGTGGCAGGCGCCGGCGGCATCGGCGTCCGTTCCGCTGAAAGACATCACCCATCGCTACGTGGGCAGTGCGGTGGGCGCGGCCTACCTCGCGTCGGAACCCGATTACCGGGCCGTGCTGACCCGGGAATTCGACAACGTGACGCCCGAAAACGAGATGAAATGGGGGGTGGTCGAGCCGGTGCGCGGGCAGTACGACTGGTCGGGCGCCGACGCGATCGTCCGCTACGCGCAGCAGCACCACAAGACCGTCCGCGGCCACACGCTGGTCTGGCACTCCCAGCTCCCGGACTGGGTGGCCGCGCTCCCGGCCGACGAGCTCCGCCGCGTCCTGCGCGACCACATCACCACGGAAGTCAAGCGGTACAGGGAAAGGTCCGCGCCTGGGACGTCGTCAACGAGATCTTCAACGAAGACGGCACCCGGCGTGACACGGTCTTCCGGCAGAAGCTCGGCGACGGCTTCGTCGCGGACGTCTTCCGCTGGGCGCACGCCGCCGACCCCTCGGCCACCCTGTACCTCAACGACTACAACATCGAAGGCCGCAACCCGAAGAGCGACGCGGTCTACGACCTGGTGAAGACGCTGCGGCGGCAGGGGGTCCCGATCGGCGGGGTCGGCGTCCAGGCGCACCTGTCCATCCAGTACGGCTTCCCGGCGGAGTACCGCGCCAACCTGGACCGCCTGACGAAGCTCGGGGTGGACGTCGCGATCACCGAGGCGGACGTCCGCATCCCGACCCCGCCGGACGCGGCGAAGCTCGACACGCAGGCGAGCTACTTCGACCAGCTGTGGGACGGCTGCCAGGCGGTCCGGCGGTGCGTCGAGTTCACGACCTGGGGCTTCACGGACCGGCACTCGTGGGTCCCGGGCGTCTTCCCGGGCGAGGGCGCGGCGTGCCTGTTCGACGAGAACTTGCAGCCGAAGCCGGCCTACCTCCGCATCAACCCCTGACCGGGCCGCGGGCGGCTCAGCGGGCGAGGGCCGCGAGCCGCTTCGCGGTGGGCCAGCGGACGTTCCAGGCCCAGCCGAGCTTTTCGAACGCCCAGATCACCCGGGCGGAGACGTCGAGCTGGCCGCGCAGCACGCCGTGGCGGGCCGAGGTCGGGTCCGCGTGGTGGGTGTTGTGCCAGGACTCGCCCATCGACAGGATCGCCAGGGGCCAGAAGTTCGCCGAGCGGTCGCGGCTGGTGAACGGCCGTTCGCCGAGCATGTGGCAGATCGAGTTCACCGACCACGTCACGTGGTGCTGGAAGGAGATCCGGGCGAGACCGGCCCAGAGGAACGCCGTCAGCGCGCCCCACCACGACAGCGTGATCAGCCCGCCGAGCAGCGGCGGGAGCAGCAGGCTCGCGGCGACCCACAGGGGGAAGAGCCGGTCGACGACCCGCATGTCGCGGTCGGCGGCGAGGTCGGGTGCGAAGCGGTCGATGTTGGTCTTGTCGCGCCCGAAGAGCCAGCCCATGTGGGCGTGCCAGAAGCCGCGGGCGAGTGCCATCGCGGAGGTCCCGAACAGCCACGGCGAGTGCGGATCGCCCTCGCGGTCGGAGAAGGCGTGGTGGCGGCGGTGGTCGGCGACCCAGCCGATCACCGGGCCCTGCGCCGCCATGCCACCGGCGATGGCCAGGGCGATCCGCAACGCCCGCTTCGCGCGGAACGCGCCGTGCGTGAAGTAGCGGTGGTAGCCGACGGTGATGCCTAGCGTCGACACCACGAAGAACGCGCCGCCGATCGCCAGGTCGAGCCAGCTGACGCCCCAGCCCCAGAACACCGGGACGGCCGCGGCGAGCGCGAGGAACGGGACCAGCAGGAACGTGCGGATGGTGATCAGCTCGGCGATCGACTGCCGGCCGGAGAGCACGGGTTTGGGGGCCGGTCGGGACGGTTTGACGGACGCGGTCATGCATCACTCGTTTCGAGGTCACCGCGCGCGGGACGGGTCCACGGCGCGGGGCGCCGGGGAGCGGGAACACCCGGCGATCAGCGGTCTGCGGGTGGCCGGGCCAGTCGCCGCTCCTGTCGGCGAACGGGCTCGAAGGCCACCGGCGAGAGCGAAGCCGGCTGGACGCCGGCGTGCGGGGAGCTCTCGACCGGTCCTACGTTACCGGATCGTTGTGAATCCGCAGTGTGGCCGCGGGCCGAGGGGCTCAGACTCCCCAGTCGGGCCGCAGCGGCATGCCCATCCCGCCTTCGCTGTCGGTCCGCACCCCGAGGATCTGGTGCAGCTCGATCTCCCGCCGCTCGAAGGCCAGCCGGCAGGCCGCGAGGTAGAGCGCCCACACCCGGCTGCGCCCGGCTCCGGCCTCCTCGACCGCCTCGTCCCAGTGTTCGTCGAGGTTCGCGCACCACCCGGCCAAGGTCATCGCGTAGTGCTCGCGCAGGTTCTCCGAGTGCCGGACCTCGAGCCCGGCGTCGTGCATGGCCGTGACGAGCTCACCGGGGGCCTCGAGCTCGCCGTCGGGGAAGACGTAGCGGTCGATGAACCCGCGCGAGCGGTGCGCGACGCTGGTGTCCGGGTTGGTGATGCAGTGGTTGAGCAGGCGCCCGTGCGGCTTGAGCTTCTCCGCGAGGAACCGGAAGTACCCGGGCACGTTGCGGGCGCCGATGTGCTCGGTCAGGCCGATCGACGAGATCGCGTCGAACCCGGTCTCGGTGACGTCCCGGTAGTCGAGGTGGCGGATCTCGGCGCGGTCGGCCAGGCCGAGGGCGACGATGTTCTTCTGCGCCCACTGGGCCTGCTCGCGCGAGAGCGTGACGCCGAGCGCCTGGACGCCGTAGTGCCGGACGGCGTGCGCGACCATCCCGCCCCAGCCGCACCCGACGTCGAGCAGCCGCATCCCGGGTTCGAGGCCCAGCTTGCGGCAGACCAGGTCGAACTTGTGCGCCTGCGCTTCCTCCAGCGACGAGTCCGCCTCGGGGAACACTGCGCACGTGTAGGCCATCGACGGGCCGAGGACCAGCTCGTAGAAGCGGTTGGACACGTCGTAGTGGCTGGCGATGGCCTCGCTGTCGCGGCCCTTCGAATGCCGCAGCGCGGTCATGCCGCGCCGGAACCGGCTCGGGTGCTCCTCGGCGGGCGGCTTGACGACCCGCAGGTGGCGGGGGCCGAGCTTGCGCAGCAGCCACACCCGGTCGGCCGGGCTGAGCTGGTCGACCTGCGACGAGAGGGCGTGCAACGCGGTGTAGAGGTCGCCGGAAACGTCGAGGGCTCCCGCGACGTACGCGCGGGCCAGGCCGAGGTCGCCGGGCGAGGACATCAGGTAGTCGAGGGCCAGCGGCGAGCGCACCTGGATCGCGACGGGCGCGTCGGCCGGGCCGCTGCTGCTGCCGTCGTAGGCGGTGATCGACACGCTGGCGCGGGGGCCGAGGAGCCGCTCGAAAACTGCGCCGACTGTGGTCACGTTCGTTCCTTTCACCTGCGGCGGACGCACTTCTCGTAGAGCCCGAGCAGCCGCCCGTCCGGGTCGTAGCCGCGCTTGAGCTCGCGGTAGGCGTCGCCGTTGTAGAGCCGCCAGAACTCGTCTTCGGAGTAGAAGCTGTCCGAATAGAGCGACTTGTGCCCGCCGAGCCGGGTGACCTCGGCTTCGATCATCCGGTTGTGCACGCCGTCGCGTTCGCCGGGGTCGAGGGGCACGGCCGACCAGAACCCGAAGTTGACGTACAGCTCGTCGGGGTCCAGTTCGTAGAGGGGCCAGCGGACGCCGCCCGGGCGCTGGCGCAGCGGGCAGATCCAGACCGGGCTGATCGGGATCTCCCGTTCGAAGAACTCGAGGAACTCCGCGGCGCGGGCGAGCGGGACCTCGATGTCCTGCACGATGGTCTCCTCGGGCGGCAGGCGCCGGAGCTTCAGCAGCCGTTCGGCGATCTTGAGCCGCCGGTCGAGCGCGACGGCCTTCCAGTACACCGAGGACCGCAGGAACCGGCGGCCGAGCAGCAGCCGCGGCAGCCGGTGCTGGACGCCGAACGCGCGGGAGCACCAGAACCAGTCGGTGTCCCAGCGCCACAGGTAGTCGCGGACGGTGAGGTGGTCGGTCTCGCGGCGCGGGATCGAGCGGTAGTAGATGTCGAGCCAGGTGTAGTCGCTGGTCGCCGGCGCGGTGTCGGTGAAGTTCGCCAGGGTCAGGTAGAGCTCGTCCGGCCCGAAGACGGTCCCGTCGACGAAGTCCACGTGCTCGCCGCCGTACTCGCTCTTCGCACAGATCTCGCCGAGGGCCGCGAAGTAGCTCTCGCGATCGTGGTGGCGGACGTGGCGGAGCCGCACGAACGGCTTGACCGGCTCCAGCTCGATCCGCAGCCGCAGCGCGTAGCCGAGGGTGCCGTAGGAGTTGGGGAAGCCGCGGAAGAGGTCGCGGTGCTCGTTGTCCGGCCGGGCGACGACGATCCGGCCGTCCCCGGCGAGCACCTCGAGCTCGAGCACCGACTCGTGCGGCATGCCGTTGCGGAAGGACGAGGACTCGATGCCGAGACCGGTGACCGCGCCGCCGAGGGTGATGGTCTTCAGCTGCGGCACGACCAGGGGCATCAGGCCGTGCGGCAGGGTGGCGTCGACGAGCTGCTCGTAGGTGACCATCCCCTCGACGTCGGCGGTGCGGCTCTCCGGGTCGACGCGCAGCACGTGGGTGAAGCCCGACACGTCCAGTCCCGGGTGCTTCGTCCGGGCCCGGGAGCGGAAGAGGTTGGACGTCCGCTTCGCCAGCCGGACGGTGCTCTCGCCGCTCATCGCGGTGAGCTGCCGCCGCAGGGCGTCGACGCGGGCTTCGTGTTCGGGGAAGGCCGGGGCTTCGGCGGCTCCGGCCCGTTGGGTGGTCACCACCTGATCCTGCCTCACGCGAAGGGCCGCCGCATCGTTCCCTCCGGGTGAGGAAAGCCCGGGCGTCCCGCGAGGTGGGAACCCGCAGCTGTGCGGCCCTCGGATCTTCGTGGTTGACCGCGCGGGACGCGGGGTATCCGGCGCCCGGACCGCGGGGATCCCGCGGCGGAGCGGGGAAAGCGAGGCGGCGTTGAGCATTCTGATCGACTTGGGGCGTGACACGGAGTTCTCGTTCGAGCGGCGGCTGCGCGGCTACCTGGGCGAGGTGGCCCGGGCCGTCGGGGTGGGGCTGGAGTCCTGCACCCTGGACGCGGGCACCCCCGCGTCGGCGTACATCGCCCTCGACTGGCGGCTTGACCGGTTCCCCCGCCACGACCTGGCCCTGGTCTGGGACGAACGGCACGGCTGGGGCGCGGCGGTCGAGGACGCCGACGGGGCGACGGTGCTGACCTACCTGGGCGGCGAGGTGGTTCCCGAACCCCGCGCGGTGGTCCGGTTCCTCGCGGCGGTGCGGGCCGCCGACCCGGACGTCGGCACCCTCGACGCGCCGGCGTTGCGGGAGGCGGGCGAGCACGAGCAACTGCTGTCCGCGCTGGTTCCGGCGGCCGGTCAGCGCTCGCGGAACAGGTGAACCGGCACCAGCGCCCAGACGACCTTCCCCTCCCGCGTCGCACGGACGCCCCAGGCGTTCGAGAGCTGGTCGACCAGCCGCAGGCCGTGGCCGTCACCGGAGGCCACCTGCTCGACCGAGTCGTCCCCGTCGGCCACCTCCACCAGCAGGCCTCGCGGCTCGCGCGTCACCCGTAGCCGCGAGGGCGCGGCCGAGTGCCGGTAGGCGTTGCCGACCAGCTCGTCGACCACGAGCAGCACCGCGCCGAGCGGCTCGTCGCGCGGCCGGCCGAAGCCGAGGCAGCTCGCGACCGTCGCGCGGACCCGGCGTGGCTGGGGCCGCGCGCTCAGGTCCAGGTTCAGCTCGGCCGACGCGGCCACCCGCAGCACGAGCTGCTCGACCGCGAGGGCCCACTCCGTCTCCCCACCCGTTGCCTCCATCGCCGCGGCACCTCCTCCGGAGGGGTTCGTCGTCGGCCGGGCCGCGGATGGGTCAGCGGGTCGCCTGGCGGAAGAGGTCCGCGGCTTGTGGCGGCTCTGAGCCGAAGCCGGGCAGACTGGGCCCGGTGACTCTGACGGCAGAGGCGGTAGCCGACCGCGAAGTACCCCGGACCCCGCGGATCTCCCCGGACGGCCGGTGGGTCGTGTTCGTGACGGCCCCGGTCGGGCGGGTGGGACCGCACCCGGTGACCGCGCTGTGGCTGGTCCCTTCGGATGGCAGCACGCCACCGCGCCGGCTGCCCTGCACCGGCGACCAGCCGCGCTGGGCGGCGGACTCCGGCTCGGTGTTCTTCCTTGCCGGGCACGAAGAAACGTCCCAGCTGCACCGGATCGGCGTGGACGACAGCGGGCCCGAACGGCTCACGAAGTGGCCGACCGGTATCGACTGCTTCGAGCCGCTGCCGGACGGGAGCGGAGTGGTGCTGATCGCCTCGGAAGCAGGGGACCGGCCGGATCCGCGGGTCCGGGTGGTGTCGGCGGCCGGGCGCCCGGTCTGGGACACCGTCGCCCGCCGCGCCCGGCTGTGGCGGCTCGAGCTGCCGACCGGGGAGGTCGTCCCGCTCGGTGAGCTCGGCTCCCGGCACGTCCGCGAGGTCGCCGTCCGCCAGGACGGCGGCGCGCTGGGCGTGCTCACCTGGTCCGGTGCCGACCGCGAACCCGGCAGCTTCGAACCCGGCCTGCACGTCGTCGATCTCGCCACCGGCGCGACGCGCGATCTCGACCCGCCCGCCTTCGACGCGGCCTCGCCGGTGTGGTGGCTCGACGGGACGGACTGGCGCCTCGCGTACCTGGGCGTGACCCCGCCCGGTCTGATCGGCGGCACCGCGGTCCTCGCCGACGGCGAGAACCTCACCGCCGGGCTGGAGATCTGTCCGCTCGAGCTGGCGCAGGCCGACGACGGCCGGCCGCTCGTGTTGTTCGCCGAAGGCCTCGACACGACGATCCGCCCGCTCGACCCGGCCTTTCCGGAACTCGCCAGGGTTCGCGGGCATGTCGGGGCCCTGAACGTCCGTGGTGACCGGGTGGCGGTGGTCGTGAGCACCGGCACCGAGCCCGACGACGTCCACGCCGGACCGGTCACCGGCCCGCTGACCCGGCTCAGCGAGACCGCGCCGGAGTTCGGCGACATCCGCTGGGGCACCCAGGAACGCCTCTCCTACCGGGCTTCGGACGGCCTGGAGCTCGACGGCCTCCTGATCCTCCCGCCGGGGGAGCACGACGGGCCGCTCCCGCTCGTCACCCTGATCCACGGCGGCCCGGACGACCGGTACTCCGACCGCCTCAACCTGGGCTGGTTCCCCTCGGGCCAGTGGCTGGCGACGGCCGGTTTCGCGGTCTTCCTCCCGAACCCCCGCGGCGGCTGGGGGCACGGGCACGCGTTCGCGGTGAGCGTGGCCGGCGACGTCGGCGGCGGCGAGTTCGCCGACGTCCTCACCGGCATCGACCTGCTCGTCGAGCGGGGCATCGCCGACCCGGCGCGGCTCGGTATCGGCGGCTGGAGCCACGGCGGGTTCTTCGCCGCGTGGGCCGTCACGCAGACCGACCGCTTCGCCGCGGCGCTCGTCGGCGCGGGCGTGACCGATTGGCCACTGCTGGCCGTGACCGGCGAACTCACCCGGTTCGACGGTGCACTGGGCGGCCGAGAAAACAGCCCGATCACCCACGCCGCCCGGATCCGCACGCCGGTCCTCATCCTGCACGGCGAGGACGACACGAACGTCCCGCTGTCGCAGGCCGAAGTCCTGCACCGGGCGCTGCTCGACCGCCCGCACGAGTTCGTCGTCTACCCGCGCGAAGGCCACTCGATCCGCGGACGCGACCACCAGCTCGACGTCCTGCGCCGTACCCGTGCCTGGTTCTCAGACCTGCTCGCCTAACTTGAACTCCGCCGCTTCACGACCGAAGGAGAACCCGTCCGCGCCGATGGTGACGTCGGCTTCGCGCGGCTCGGCGCGGGGGACGACCGGGGCGACCGAACCCCCGAGGTCCAGCACCACGGACGCGTCGGTGTACCAGCTCGGCACCACCGGGTTGCCCCACCAGTCGCGGCGCTGGTTGTCGTGGACGTCCCAGGTGATCACCGGGTTGTCGGGGTCGCCCGTGTAGTAGTCGTGGGTGTAGATCTCGATGCGGTGCCCGTCGGGGTCGCGGACGTAGAGGTAGAACGCGTTCGAGACGCCGTGCCGGCCCGGGCCGCGCTCGATCATGCCCGGCTTGCGCAGCGCGCCCAGGTGGTCGCAGATGTGCAGGATCTGGTGCCGTTCGTGGGACGCGAACGCGATGTGGTGCAGCCGCGGGCCGTCGCCGCCGGTCAGCGCCACGTCGTGGACCGTCGGCTTGCGGAACATCCAGGCCGCGTACACGGTGCCGTCGTCGTCCTGGATGTCCTCGGACACGCGGAAACCCAGGCCCTCGTAGTACTTCCTGGCCGCCGGGACGTCCGGGGTGTCGAGGTTGAAGTGGTCCAGTCGCGAGAGCGCGCCGGCGCCGTGGACGTCGTAGCGTTGCGTGAACCGCTCGACGTGCTCGGCTTCGTGGAAGAACTCGACCGGGAACCCGAGCGGGTCGATCACGCGCACCGCTTCCCCGATGCCGCGGGTCGCACCCGCCGGGCGGCGCTGCACCGGAACACCCAGCGAACGGTAGTAGGCCTCCGCGAGATCGAGGTCCGCGGCGCCGCGGACGCGGTAGGCCAGCACGGCCAGCGCGGGCGTCGGGCCCTTCCGCAGCACCAGCGAGTGGTGCAGGTACTCCTCGAACGCCCGCAGGTACAACGCCGAAGAGTCCTCGTGAGTCACGACTAGCCCGAGCACGTCGACGTAGAACGCGCGTGACGCGGCCAGGTCCGTGACGACGAGTTCGGCGTACGCGCAGCGAAGGATGTCCGGCGGAGTCATGATCGTTCCTTCCCGTCGGCGCCGAACCGGGCGGTGTGCACCGGGCCGAGCGAGACGTGGATCGCCTGCTGGTGGGTGTAGAAGTCGAGGGAGCGGTAGCCGCCTTCGTGGCCGAGACCCGACGCCTTGACCCCGCCGAAGGGCGTCCGCAGGTCGCGGACGTTGTGCGAGTTCAGCCAGACCATCCCGGCCTCGACCGACTGCGCGAAGGTGTGCGCCCGCCGCAGGTCGGACGTCCACAGGTACGCGGCCAGGCCGTACTTGACGTCGTTGGCGAGCGCCAGCGCTTCGGCCTCGGTGTCGAACGGCGTCAGCGCCACCACCGGCCCGAAGATCTCCTCCTGGAAGATCCGCGCGGTCGAGGGGACGTCGGCGAACACCGTCGGCGCGACGTAGTTGCCGGTGTCCGAACCGGACGGACGTCCGCCGCCGGCCAGCAGCCGCCCTTCGGACTTGCCCAGTTCGACGTACCGCATCACCTTCTCGTAGTGCTCGGGGTGCACGAGGGCGCCGACTTCGGTGGCCGGGTCGTGCGGGTCGCCGACGACGATGTTCGCCGCCCGCTCCGCGTACCGCGCGCAGAACTCGTCGTAGATCGGCCGCTCGACGAGGATGCGGCTGCCCGCGGTGCAGCGTTCGCCGTTGAGCGAGAAGACGCCGAACAACGTCGAGTCGAGCGCGGCGTCGAGGTCGGCGTCGGCGAAGACGATCGCCGGGGACTTGCCGCCCAGCTCCATCGACATGCCCTTGAGCCCGGCCGCGCAGTTGCGGTAGATCGTCTGCCCGGTCGTGGTCTCGCCGGTGAAGGAGATCAGCGGGACGTCCGGGTGCTTGACGAGCGCGTCGCCTGCTTCCTCACCGAAGCCGTTGACCAGGTTGAAAACGCCCTCCGGGAGGCCCGCTTCGGCGAAGATCGACGCCCACAGGCTCGCCGACAGCGGCGTGAACTCGGCGGGCTTGAGCACGACCGTGCAGCCCGAAGCCAGCGCGGGCGCGAGCTTCCAGCTCTCCAGCATGAACGGCGTGTTCCACGGCGTGATCAGCCCGGCGACGCCGACCGGCTTGCGGTGCACGTAGTTCACCTGCCGGCCGGGGACCTGGTAGGTGTCGTCGGCCTGGGCGACGACGAGGTCGGCGAAGAACCGGAAGTTCTCGGCCGCGCGCTGCGCCTGTCCGAGCGCCTGCGTGATCGGCAGTCCCGTGTCGAACGTCTCGAGTTCGGCGAGCCGCCGGTCCTGGGCCTCGACGGCGTCGGCGATCTTGTTCAGCACCCGCGCGCGGGCCCGCGGCAGCATCCGCGGCCACGGCCCGTCGGCGAACGCCGTGCGTGCCGCCGCGACGGCACGATCGATGTCTTCGGCCTGGCCCGCGGCCGCGGTCACGTACGGGGTGTTCGACACCGGGTCGAGCACGTCGAACGTCTTCCCCGAGACGCTGTCGACGAGCTGCCCGCCGATGTAGTGCTTCAGCTCGCCCGGCAGTCCTTCCGGGACGTAGTGGGTCATTCTGTTCCCTTCACGGTGAAGCCTTCGGTCGGCGAGAGGTACTTCGCGCCTTCGGCCATGAGGTCCTTGATGCGGCCGACGCCGGCCTCGGTCGGCGGGATCAGCGGCGGCCGGACGTGCCCGGACGCGATCAGCCCGCGCTCCTCGAGCACCCACTTCCCGGGTGCCGGGTTGGTTTCGACGAACAGCAGGTCGACCAGCGGGTGCAGGCCGTAGTGGATCTCGCGGGCGCGTTCGTGGTCGCCCGACTGCCAAGCGGTGTACATCTCGGCGCACGCGGCCGGCGCGATGTTCGCCGTCGCGCTGACGAACCCGGCGCCCCCGAGGGCCAGCAGCGGCAGGCAGAGCAGCTCGATCCCGGACCACACCAGCAGTTCCCGTCCGCACTGGTGCAACACGCGGGAGAAGTGCTCGAAGTCCTTCGTCGTCTCCTTGATGCCGACGAAGTTGTCGCACGAGCGGAACAACCGCGCCACCGTCTCCGGCGCGAGGTCGACCGCCGTCCGGCTCGGCACGTTGTAGGCGACGATCGGCAGGTCCGGGAACTCGCGGCACACCGTCCGGTACCAGACGAACAGCGCGTCCTGGGTGGGCCGCGCGTAGTACGGCGTGATGACCAGTGCCGCGTCGATCCCGGCGTCCCGCGCGAGGGCCGTCAGTTCCAAGGTCTCGTCGAGTTTCGCGGAGCCGGTGCCCGGGACGAACGGGACGCGGTCGCCGGCCTCGCCGGCCACGGTCCGGATCGCCTCGGCGCGCTCGGCGACCGTCTGGGAGCCGGGTTCGCCGGTCGAGCCGCCGATGGAGATGCCGTGCGTGCCCGAGGCGAGTTGCCACCGCACCAGGTTGACGAGCCCGTCGTGGTCGACGGCGCCCTCGGCGGTGAACGGCGTCATCAGCGGCGCGATCGACCCGCGGATGGCCTGGGGGTCGGAGCGGAAGCGCATGGGTTCCCTTTCGCTGTCAGGGGTGGCGGTGGGCGAGGAACGCGGTCAGGGTGGCCAGCCGGTGCTCGCGGACGGCCTGTTCGATCTCGGCCGCCGGGGCGCCGCGGTCGAGGAGGCCGAGGATGTGCTCGTGTTCGGCGACGGATTCGCGGGCGCGGCCGGGCACGAAGCTGAACGTCGACGTGCGCAGCCCGCTGAGCCGGTCCCAGCCGCGCCGGACCAGGTCCAGGACCTGCGGGTTGGGGCAGGCGTCGAACAGCACGGCGTGGAAGTCGCGGTTGAGCTCGGTGAACCGGGCCGGTTCGAAGTGGCCGAGGCAGTCGGCCAGCTCGGCGTTCAACGCACGCGCCCCGGCCAAGGTGCCGGGCGGCAGGAGCGGTGCCGCGAGGGCCGCGGCATAGCCTTCGACCAGCGCGAGCGTCTGCATGGTGTGCTGGTATTCGCGCTCGTCGACCATCGCGACCTGCGCGCCGACGTGCCGTTCGAACGTCACCAGCCCTTCGGCCTCGAGCAGCCGGATCGCCTCGCGGATCGGCACGACGCTGACGCCCTGTTCCTGGGCGAGCTGGCCGAGGACCAGGCGGAAGCCGGGGGAGAAGGTGCCGTCGGCGATCCGGGCCTTGATCCACTCGTAGGCGATCCGCGACTTGCTCATCGCGGCGCCGTTCACCGCTTCGCGAGCCATTCGGCGTACCTCCCGCGCCAGTGCTCGTCCATCGGGTAGAGGCCCTCGACGCGCTCACCCGCGGCGACCTGCTCGGCGATGAACGTCTCCTGCAGCTCCTGCTCGACGGCCGCGTCGACGATCTCCTCGACCAGGCCGGGCGGGATGACCAGCACGCCGTCGCCGTCGCCCACGATGACGTCGCCGGGGCACACGGCCGCGCCGCCGCAGGCGATCGCGACGTCGACGTCCCACGGCACGTGCCGCCGGCCGAGCACCGCCGGGTGCGGCCCGGCGTGGTAGGTCGGAATGTCCAAAGCGGACACCGCGGCGAGGTCCCGGACGCCGCCGTCGGTGACGATCCCGGCCGCGCCGCGGACCTGCGCGCGCAGCGCGAGGATGTCGCCGACGGTCCCGGTGCCGCGTTCCCCGCGAGCCTCCATGACGAGCACGTCACCCGGGCCGAGCGCGTCGATCGCGCGCTTCTGCGCGTTGTAGCCGCCGCCGTGCTTCTCGAACAGGTCCTCGCGGTAGGGCAGGTAGCGGAGGGTCCGGGCCCGGCCGGTGACCCGCGTACCCGGCCGGGTGGAGGTGAGCCCGTCGATCGACACCGCGTCGTACCCGTGCTTGCGCAGCTGGGCGGAAAGCGTTGCAGTACCGACGGATTCGATCTTCTCCCGCAGCTGTCGGGTCAGTTCGAACTCCGCCGGCGGCGTCCCGTAGGCGTCCGCGCGCTGCTTCTCGTTGATGCGAGGGAGGGCGCCGAACGGCCCGAACGGGACCGTCCCTTCCGCGATCTTCGTGACCAGCCGGCCGGTGGTGTGCCCGGCGGTGTCGACCTCGACCTCGACGACGTCGCCGGGGATGGCGACCGACGCGCCCGCGGGCGTGCCGGTCAGGACGACGTCGCCGGGGTCGAGGGTGATCAGCTGGGAGAGGTCGGCGACCAGCCGGCCGAAGTCGAACAGCAGGCCGGCGGTCGTGTCCTCCTGGACCAGCGCACCGTTGTGCCAGGTCCGCAGCCGCAGCGCGGCCGGGTCGATCTCCGCGGCGGGCAGGACGTCCGGGCCGAGCGGGGTGAAGCCGTCGCCGCCCTTGGACCGCAGGTTGCTGCCCTTGTCGGCGTAGCGCAGGTCGTAGACGCCGAAGTCGTTGGCCGCGGTCACCCCGCCGACGTACGACCAGCCGTCCTCGGGGGAGACGCGGCGGGCGGTGCGGCCGATGACCAGCGCGATCTCGCCTTCGAAGCCGAGCAGTTCGGTGCCGGCGGGGCGTTCGAGCACGGTGCCGCTCGCCGCGACGGACGTCGGCGGCTTCAGGAAGTACGACGGCTGCTCCGGCACCCGGCCGCGCTGGGCGGCGCGGGAGCGGTAGTTGAGGTGCAGCGCGATGATCTTGCCGGGCCGCGCGATGCTGGTCATCCGTGGTTCCTGCCTGCCGGTTCGGGAAGATATCTCAAATGATATACGATCTGTGGCGTGGGGGAACCCCCGTTCAGGTCCCGTAGTGCAGCCAGACGGACTTCGTCTCGGTGTAGGCGTCGAGCGCCCACGGGCCCATTTCGCGACCCCAGCCGGACGCTTTGTAGCCGCCCCACGGCGCCGCCATGTCCGGGATCGGCGGCATGTTGACGAACACCGCGCCGGCCCGGATGCCGTCGGCGTAGCGCTGGGCGGTCCGCAGGTCACGGGTCCACACGGTCGCGGCCAGGCCGTACTCGGTGTCGTTCGCCCGGCCGAGGAGCTCGTCGCCGTCGTCGTAGGCGGTCACGGCCAGGACCGGGCCGAAGATCTCCTCGCGCATGATCGCCATGTCGTCGCGGACGCCCGCGAACAGCGTCGGGGTGTAGAAGAAGCCTTCGCCGTCGACCGGCCGGCCGCCGGTGACCAGGTCGGCGCCCTGTTCGCGGCCGGTGCCGACCAGGAAGTCGACGTGCTCGCGGTGCTTCGCGGACACCAGCGGGCCGAGCTGGGTGGTCTCCTCGACGCCCGGGCCGAGCTTGAGGCCGTCGAGGCCGCGCGCCATCTTTTCGACGAACTCCTGCTCGCGCTTCCGGTCGACGTAGAACCGCGTGTAGGCGGCGCAGACCTGGCCGGTGTTGAGCGTCGCGCCGGCGAGGTTGCCGGCGACGGCGGCGTCGATGTCCGCGTCGGCCGCGATGATGCTCGGGGCCTTGCCGCCGAGCTCCAGGGTGAGCCGCTTGAGGTTGGACCCGGCACTCGCCGCGGTGATCAGCTTCCCGACGGCCGTCGAGCCGGTGTAGGAGAGGTGGTCGACGCCGGGGTGTTCGCCGAGCATCGCGCCGACCGTGCCGTCGCCGGTCACGAGGTTGACCACGCCCGCGGGGATCCCGGCTTCGTGGGCCAGCTCGACCAGCCGGATGCTCGTCAGGGGCGTGACCTCGCTGGGTTTGATCACGACGGTGTTGCCGGTGGCCAGGGCCGGGGCGAGCTTCCAGGCGAGGATCATCAGCGGGAAGTTCCACGGCGTGATCAGCGCGTTCACCCCGACGGGCTCGCGGCGCGTGTAGTGCAGGGTGTCCGGGAAGGACACCGGGTTGGTGGTGCCCTGCAGCTTCGTCACCCAGCCCGCGAAGTAGCGGAAGTGCTCGGCCGCGCCGGTCGCGCTGACCTGCCGGGACACCCCGATCGGCTGCCCCTGGTCGAGGGTTTCCAGGCGGGCCAGCTCTTCGTGGTGCTCGTCGAGCAGGTCGGCCAGCCGGAAGAGCAGGGCCGCTCGCCGGACCGGCAGCAACCCGGCCCACTCCGGTGCGGTCAGGGCGCGCCGGGCCGCCGCGACGGCCGCGTCGACGTCGGCCCGCGACGCGGTGCCGACCTCTTCGAGCACGCGGCCGGTGGCCGGGTCGAGCGTCGGGATCGTCCCGCCGCCGGCCTCGGTCCACTGTCCGTCGATGCACAGGCGTGTCGCCATCCCGGGTTCCTCCTCGGCCTTGGGTGAGCCGAGTATCGGGCGGCCCGGCGCCGCGGGTCTTGTCCGCTCACGCATGCCCGTTGACCGACGGCGAAGGGATCCGTTTCGTTCCCGGGCGTTCACGCCAGGCTGAGCCGCATGGACGTGATCGTGGTGGGTGCCGGCTCGGCCGGTTCGGTGGTGGCGCGTCGGCTGGTGGACGCGGGCGCGGCGGTGACACTCCTGGAGGCGGGCGGCCCGGACGACAACCCCGCCATCCACGACCCGGCGCGGGCGGGCGAGCTGTGGCACGGGCCGGAGGATTGGGACCTGTACACGGTTCCGCAGCCGCACGCGGGTGGGCGTCGGCTGCACCTGCCGCGGGGCAAGGTGCTCGGCGGGTCGCACGCGCTCAACGCGATGATCTGGGTCCGCGGCGCGCCCGCCGACTACGACGGCTGGGGCCTGCCCGGCTGGACCTGGGCCGACGTCCAGCCGGTCTTCTCCCGCATCGAGAAAGACCTCCTCGAGGTCGTCCCGAACTCGCCGCTGCATCCCGTCCAGCAGTCCGTCATGGACGCTTGCCGCGAGGTCGGCTTGCCCGTGAACCCGGACTACAACAGCGGTTCCCTCGACGGAGTGTCCGTCGAGCAGGTCACCGTGCGCGACGGCCGCCGCTTCACCAGCTGGCAGGCCTACGGTGCTCCGGTGACCTCGCGGATGACCGTCCACACGGGAGCGCTGGTGCACCGGCTGCGGTTCTCGGGTTCGCGCGTGACCGGTGTGGAGGCCGTGATCGACGGTCAGCTGCGGGCGTTGTCCGCGGACCTGGTGGTGCTGTCGGCGGGCGCGCTGGGGTCGCCGTCGATCCTGCTGCGCAGCGGCGTCGGCCCGGCGGACGAGCTGCGGGCGCTCGGCATCGACGTCGTCGCGGATCTGCCGGTGGGACGGAACCTTCACGACCACCTGCTTTCGCCGGTCATCTTCGCGACGTCGCGCGACGTTTCGCCGTCACCCGGCCGGTCGGTGACGCAGGTGCACTGGTTCTGGCGCAGCCGTCCCGGGCTCGCGGTGCCGGACACCCAGCCGATCTGCTTCAGCGTGCCGATGTACGAACCGTGGATGTCCGGGCCGCCGACGGGGTTCTCGCTGATGGCCGGGATGGTGTCGCCGGAGAGCCGGGGCAGCCTGCGGTTGGCGCCGGACGGCTCGCCGCTGATCGATCTCGGCGCCCTCGCGGAGCCTGCCGACTTCGAAAGCCTGGTGGCGTCGGTGGAGCAGTGCCAGTCGGTCGGCGCCGCTCCGGCGCTGGCAGAGTGGGACGCGCGGCGGCTGTACCCCGAGGACGACGTGCGGGAGTACGTGCGCCGGACGGCCATCACGTACCACCACCAGGTCGGCACCTGCCGCATGGGCACCGGCGCCTCGGCTGTGGTGGACCCGGCGCTGGCGGTCCACGGGCTGAGCGGGCTGATGGTGGCGGACGCCTCGGTCCTGCCCCGCGTGACGACGGGCAACACCAACGCGCCCGCCGTGCTGGTGGGGGAGCGGGCCGCGACGTTCATCCTCGGCCGCTGAGCAGCCGCCGCAGCCAAGAGGACCGGGCCGCGAGGGCAGCGCGCGTCACCTCGGCTTCCGGGGCGAACCGGTCGAAGCCGTGGTGCGCGGCGGCCCAGACGTGCAGTTCCGTCGGGACGCCCGCCCGCGCCAGCCGCTGGGCGTAGGCGACGTCTTCGTCGCGGAACAGCTCCGCGCCGCCGACCTCGACGAACGCCGGCGGCAGCCCGCTGAGATCGGTCATGCGCGCCGGGGACGCGTACGGCGACGTCCGCCCGGCCAGCAGGCTGCGCCAGCCGAAGTCGTTGGCCTCCTTCGTCCACACCAGATCCGGGAGGTCCGCCGACGTGCGGTCGTCGAGCATCGGGCACAGCAGCAGCTGACCCGCCAACGCTGGCCCGCCCCGGTCGCGGGCCAGCAGGGCGACGCCGGCGCTGAGCCCGCCGCCCGCACTGCCGCCGCCGACGATCAGCGTGTCGAAGCCGAAGCGGGCGAACCAGACGAGACCCGCGTAGCAGTCCTCGAGCGGCGTCGGGTGCGGGTGTTCGGGGGCGAGCCGGTACTCGACCGTCGCGCAGACGAAGCCGAACTCCTCGATCAGCGCCACCAGCCGCGGCAGGTCGGCGAAGCGGTCGTCCATCACCATGCCGCCGCCGTGGATGCTGTAGAGCCCCGGCGCGCCGGGCCGCGGCTCACGCGGCTGCAGCACCGTGACGACGACGTCGTCGTCGAGCCGGTGCTCCGACCAGACGATGGCCCGGTCGCCGATCGCCTCCTCGGGCGTGAGGTTGTCCGCGCGCAGGGCCGCGCGGACGGCGGGCAGCGTCTCGGCGGACAGCTCGGTCACGGGCCCTCCGGGGAGACGACGTCGCGGTCGGCCCAGAACGGCTCGACCAGTGCGCGCAGCGCGGCCGCGCCGACCCGCTCCACCAACGCCACCGCCTCGAGGTTGTCCTCGAGCTGCCGCACGCTCGTGGCGCCGAACAACGTCGTCGTGTTCGCCGGGTGCGTCAGGGTGAAGGCGAGGCACAGCTGCGCGGGCGTCGCCCCGACGCTCTCGGCGACCTTCGCGAGGTCCGTGGCCGAATCGGCGATGCGCTGCCGGACGTCGCCCGGGTCCCGGCCGACCTGACGGCCGCCCTTGCCGAGCAGCACCCCGCCCTCGAAGACGTCCGAAGACTGCAGCGAAACGCCCCGGGAGAACACCGATTCGAAGGGGGCACCGTCCGGAATGGACCGTCGCGCGACGCTGTACTTCAGCTGCGCGATGGCGGGGCCGGGGACGCCGTCCGCGACGGCGAATTCGTGGACGGCCTTGATCGCCGACGCCGACCAGTTGTTGACGCCCCACTGGCGGATCAATCCGGCATCGCGCAACGCCGCCAGGTCGGTGACCAGCGCGTGCAGGTCGGTGTCGTCGCGTCGCAGGTCGCCGAGGATCACCAGGTCGGCGTGCGAGACCCCGGCGCGGAAGAACGCGTTCTCCAGCTGGTCCCGCAAGCTGTGCCCGGGATAGCCATCGAGCCACAGTTTCGCCGACAGCAGGTAGTCCTCGCGGCGCAGGCCGGCGGCCCGGACCATGGCCGAGAACAGGACGTCGGTGAAGACCGGCGGGCTGCCGGGCAGGCCGTACACGCCGACGTCGAACAGCGTGATGCCGGCTTCGACGGCCTTCCGCAGCAGCGTCACGGCCTCGCGGAAGTCCATGCGGTCGTAGGTGTGCCACGAGCCGAGGGACAGGACACCGGTGGCCGGGCCGTCGCGGCCGATGCGGCGCTGGGGGATCGTCACGGGGTCTCCTGGGGCAGTCGGGGGTCGATGACGGCTTTGAGCTCGCCGAGCCGGGACATCGATTCGACGGCGGCGGACGCGCCGGCCAGCCCGACCGGCGCGCTGAACAGCTCCGCCCAGGGCATCCGCCCGGCGAAGGCGCGGAAGAACTCGACCGAGCGGTGGTAGTCGGCGATGTCGCCGTTGAGCGAACCGACCATCGTCAGCTCCTTGCCCATCACCGTGCCCAGCGGCACCGGCGACGGGACCGGGCCGGTCGACCCGACGATCGCGACCGTCCCGCGCTGCGCGGCGAAGGCGACGGCCTCGGCGCCGACGGTCGGACCGCCCGCGAAGTCGAAGACGTGGTCCGCGCCGCGGCCGCCGGTCAGCTCTCTGACGTGCTCGATGCGTTCGTCCGGAGTGGACTCGACCGAGACCGTTGCCGTGGCACCGAACCGTTCAGCCACCTCGAGGCGGCTCGCCGGGCCGCCGACGGTGATCACCGTTCCGGCGCCGCAGAGCCGTGCGACGGCCGTGGCGAACACGCCGAGCGCGCCCGCTCCTTGGACCACGACTGTCGCGTTCGGACGGACCCCGCCGGATCGCGCCACGGCGCGCAGGACGGTCTTGCCCGCGCAGCCGGACATCGATGCCCAGGTGTCCTCGACGTCGTCCGGCAGCAGCAGCTTCGCCGCTCCGGGCGTGACGTAGCAGTACCTCGACAGGCCGCCGGTGGCGTACGGGAAGCGGTCGGACCGTTGGAGGAACCCGTAGCCGCGGCGTTCGCAAGCGACCGGTTCACGCAGGATCGTGCAGCCGTGGCACGTGCCGCAGGCGGACTCCGACCAGCCGACGCGATCGCCGGGGTGGACTTCGCGGCCGAGCGTGTCGGTCGTGCCGGGTCCGGTGGCGACGACTTCGCCGACCATCTCGTGGCCCAGCACCATCGGCAGCATGCCGGGCAGGCTCATCTGCCCCGACCAGAGGTGGACGTCGGTGCCGCACAACGTGGTGCAGGTGAGCCGGACGAGCGCGGCCCCCGGCTCCAGCTCCTCGGGCAGGGGGAGTTCGCGCAGTTCGAGGGGAGCGCGGTGGCCGGTGAGGACGGCGGCCTCGGTGTGGGTGGGCAGAGCCATCTTTTTAGTCTACAGTCGTTGAAGAAAAAGTCCAGGTCCGGGAGGAAACCATGACAGCACAACGGATCCGCCCGGCGGACCTCGTGGTCCATGGCGGCACCGTGCTGACGTTCGATCCGTCCGGCACGGTGGCCGACGGCCTGGCGGTGCGCGGCGGGCGCGTGGTCGCGGTCGGGGACGTCGCCGGCCACATCGGACCGGAGACCGAAGTCGTCGACCTCGCCGGGCGCACGGTGCTGCCCGGCATCAACGACGCTCACCTGCACGCGACCTGGCTCGGCGCCCGCTGGCCGCACCCGCTGCTCGGCGCGCCGCACGAGGAAACCCCGGTGACGACGGCCGCGGACCGGCGGGCGGCGATCCTGCGCGCGGGCGACGTCTGCGCGTCGCTCGGCATCACGAGCTACACCGAACCCGGTCTCGGCCCCGGCGAATCCGGCTGTTTCTCGGCCGAAGTCCTGGACGAATACGCCGCCCTGCACCGTGAAGGCCTGCTGCGAGCGCGAGTGACGGTCCTCCGGCTGTTCGGACTCCTCGACGGCGCCAGCTCCCTGCCGGACTTCGCGAGCGGACTCGCAACTCCGGTGCCGGACGTCGATCCGGAGTGGCTCGCCATCACGGGTGTCAAGATCTTCGCCGACGGGATCCCGCCGATGCGCACGGCCTGGACGCACCACTGCTACGCCGACGGCACCCACGGTGACCTGCTCGTCGACGGTGGTGCGGCCGCCCTGGCGTCGATGATCGGCCTGGCGCACGAGGCCGGGCTGGTGGTCGGCGTGCACGCGACGGGGGAGCGCAGCATCGAAGCCGCGCTCGACCACCTGCGGGAGGGCGATCACCTCGTCCACGGCGACCTCGTGACGCCGGAACAGCTGCGGCGCATGGCATCGAGGGGCGTCGGGCTGACCACGCAGCCCGCGATCGCGACCGCGATGCGGCCGGTGGTGGCCACGGCCCTCGGCGCCGACGTCGCCGCGAAAGCCTGGCCACTGCGGGAGATTCTCGATTCGGGTGTCCGGCTCACCTTGAGTAGTGACGCGCCGGTCGTCACCCCCGACTGGCGGGTCCACCTCGCCGCGGCGGGGGAGATGCTCGGTGAGACGCCGACCGCGCGACTCCTGCGTTGCTACACCACCGAAGCCGCGGCGCAGGACGGCTCGGCGAGCTGGAAGGGGCACCTGGCGCCGGGAATGGCCGCCGACTTCTGCGTCCTGGCGGAAAACCCCCTGGATGTCCCCCTGGCCGAGCTGCCGTCGGTCGCGGTCGAGCTGACCGTGACCGACGGCCGGATCGTCCACAAGGCCTAAGCCAGGAGTTGCCCGCCGTCGACAGCGAGGCTCACCCCGGTGACGTGCCCCGCGCTCGCCAGGAAGACGACGGCGGGCGCGACGTCGCCGACCTCGGCGATCCGGCCCAGCGGGATGCGCGCCTCCCAGGCCGCGCGGGCGGCGGTGTCGGCGGCGAACCCAGCGGTCATCGGCGTGAGCACGGGCCCGGGCGCGACGGCGTTGACCCGGATCCCGTGTGGCGACAGCTCGAGCGCGGCGGACCGCGTCAACGCGTCGACCGCGGCTTTCGTGGCCTCGTAATGGCCGAGTCCGGGTGTCGGCCGGCGGGCGCCGATCGACGAGACGTTGACGATCGCGCCCCGGGTCCCGGTCGCGATCATGTGCGCGCCCACCGCGCGGGTCATCAGGAACGTGCCGCGGAAGTTGACCCGGACGCAGCGGTCGAACACCTCGACGTCGAGTGCGGCGAGCGGGCCGCCGCCTCCGGCGAGGCCGGCGTTGTTGACCAGCACGTCGATCGGCCCGAACCGGCCGGCGACGAAGGAGACCGCCACGTCGACCGACGCCGGGTCCGAGATGTCCAGCTCGACGTGCTCGGCGCCGAGTTCGCGGGCGACGTCGTGCGCCGCCCGGGCGTCGACGTCGGCGATGACGACGCGGTCGCCCGCGGCGAGGAACGCTTCGGCGACGCCCCGGCCGATGCCGCTCGCGCCACCGGTGACCACCACGATCCGTTGTTTCATTCTACAATCGTAGACGTATGAGTCGGTGCAAGGAAAGGAAAACCGTGAGCACGATCGGAAAGTCGGCCTTCGGGCTCGGCTCGTGGAACACCTGGGACCGGATGGCCTTCGACGATGCCGTCGAGCTGCTGAAGACCGCCGTCGACGCCGGCGTCACGCTGTTCGACGTCGCCCACTACGACTTCGGCCCGCACGCCGAGAACTCGCGCACCGACGTGATCTTCGGCGAAGCCGTGCGGCAGGCCGGGATCGCGCGGGAGGACTACCTGCTCTGCGGGAAGCTGTGGCTCTGGGACCACCCGCGGACGGGGTTCGCGCAGCAACTGGAGACCTCGCTCGGCCGGATCGGCACCGGCCGCGCGGACCTGGTCGTGGTCGGCGACTACCGCGAGCGCCCGGACATCCCGCGGCTGGTCACGGAGGTGGCCGAGCAGGTGCGGGCCGGGACGGTCGGCGGCTGGGGCGTCAACAACTGGCTGGCCGCCGACCTCGACCTGGCGCTGGAGTTCGCCGACCGGGAAGGCCTGCCCGCGCCGGAGTTCGCGCAGCTGAAGTACTCGATCGCCCGCCGGTCGATGGCCGAAGGCGAGTTCTACGGCAGGCACATCGCGAGCGGACGGCTGGTGCTGCAGGCCTCGGACGTCTTCGAAGGCGGCGTCCTGCTGGGCAACGCAACCCCCGCCCGCAAGATCGGCGCGGACCCGGGCGGCATTCGTCAGTCCATCGTGGACGCTTCCCCCGAGCTGGCCGTCATCGCGAAGGACTTCGGTGCGACGCGGGCCCAGCTGGCGCTGGCGTTCTGCCTGGCGTACGCGCCGGTCGCGAACGTCCTGTTCGGAGTGAGCCGCGCGGACCAGCTGGCCGACAACCTCGGTGCCCTGGACCTGGCACGCGAGCACGGCGAGGAGATCCGCACGGCCCTCGACCACCTCTGGCTGGACCGCGAAGTCAGCCCCGACGGCTCCTGGTGACGCGCCTGAGCGCCACTTTCACGGGAAAGTGGCGCTCAGGAAGGTGAGGGCGGCCGTGCGGAAGGGGGCGCCGCGCAGGGCCGCGCCGTGGTCGCCGGGCACCTCGAGCAGGTCGCTGCCCGGCACCAGGCGGACCAGGTCGTCGATGCCCGCGCTGATCGGGTCGTCGCGACCGGCGACGAACCGCGTCGGGACGGTGATCGTGCCCACGCGGGGGGAGAAGGGCTCGCGCCGCAGGCCTTCGATGCACCGGGCGAGGGCGACGGGGTCCCGGCCTGGGGCGGTGATCATCCGGGCGATCACCGCCGTCAGCGGGTCGGCGGGGAGCTTCCCGCCGCCCGCGAAGGCCAGTGCCGCCTCGACGTCGACCGCGCAGAACGGCTCGTGCGGGCTCAGCCCGCCCAGGACCAGGCGCCGGACGGGCAGTCGTCCGGGCAGCTCCCACGCCAGCCGCGCTCCCAGCGAGTAGCCGACGACGTCCACTTCGGACACGTCACCGATGGCCAGGGCCAGTTCTTCCACGATGGCCTTGGGGGTGGCCTCGGCCGGTGCCGGGCTCGAGCCGTGGCCGGGCAGGTCGGGCACCAGCACCGGACGTCCCGACGCGGTGAGCGCGGCGGGCCAGCCCGTGCTGACCCAGTCGGTCGGCCCGTCGGAGGCGAAGCCGTGCAGGAGCAGCACCGGCGGTCCGGCGGGCGGGCCGCCGGGGGCGAACCGGCGCACGGTCAGGGAGGTGGGGAGCGTCAAGGAGATCCTCTCTCAGGAAGAACGGCGCAGCCGCTGCAGCTCGCCGAGCGTGCGGGCACGGGCGTCGACGGCGATCCGCAGCGCGGAGCCGATGAGGTTCAGCAGGACCACGCAGAGCATGATCGTCACGCCGGGCACGACCACCAGCCACGGCGCGGTGACCAGGTACGACCGCCCTTCGGCGATCATGTTGCCCCAGGTCGGGGTGGGCGGGGCGATGCCGAGGCCGAGGAAGCTCATCGCGCCGTCGACGAGCATCGCCGCCGCGGCCAGGATGACGACCTGGACGAGCGCGAGCGGTAGCACGTTCGGGAACACGTGGACGAGCAGGATCTTCCCGCGGCTCATCCCGGACACGCGCGCGGCGCCGATGTACTGCCGGCCCGCGACGCTGAGCACCCGGCTGCGGATGACCCGCGCGGTGAACGGCGTGAAGATCACCGTCAGGGCGATCAGCTCGGTCCAGATGCTCGCGCCGAGCGAGATGGCCAGGGCCATCGCCAGGATGATCGCCGGGAACGACATCCACGCGTCCATCAGCCGCATCAGCACCGCGTCCGCGGCCCGGTAGAAGCCGCTGACCAGGCCGATCACCATGCCGGTGAACGCCGCGCAGAGCGTGATCAACGCCGAGAGCCCGAGCGACGCGCGCCCGCCGGACACCAGCCGCGCCAGGACATCGCGGCCGAAGGAGTCGGTACCCAGCGGGTGCCCGGCCGCCGGCGGCAGCAGCCGGTGCACCGGGTCGGTGGCGCTGACGCTCGGCAGGAAGAACGGCAGCACGATCACCGCGAGCACGATCAGCCCGAGCAGGACCGACGCGATGACCAGCGTCCAGTTGCGCCGGAACAGGCGAGCGCGCCGGCGCGGGGGCGGAGCGTCCACGGTGGACACCGGTTCGGCGACGGCCAGGCTCATGCGACACGCACCTTCGGGTCGAGCAGCGCGTACGACAGGTCGACCAGCAGGTTGACCACGACGAACAGCACCGCGACGAACAACGTCACGCCCTGGATCAGCGGGAAGTCGCGAGTGGACACCGCGCCCATGAGCAGGTGGCCGAGCCCGGGCACGACGAAGATCGATTCGATGATCACGATCCCGCCGACGAGCATGGCGAAGTTGCTGCCCAGCTGGGTCACCAGCGGCATCAGCGCGTTCGGCAGGACGTGCTTGAGCAGCACCCGCCGTTCGGGCAGCCCCTTGACGCGCGCGGTGCGCAGGTAGGCCAGCGGCAGCTCGCCGAGCACGCTCTCGCGCAGGGTCAGCACGAACAGCGCCGTCTGCCCGGTGACGAGCACGGTCACCGGCAGCACCAGCGCGGGCACCGCGGCGACCGGGTCGGTCAGCAGGTCGTGGTAGCCGCTGGACGGGAACCACCGCAGCGTCACCGAGAACACCAGCACGAGCACCAGCGAGATCCAGAAGTCCGGCATCGCCATGCCGAGCGCGGACAGCCGGTCGAGCGCGCGGGCGACCGGGTTGCGCGGCGAGACCGCCTGCCACGCCGTGATCGCGACCGACAGGAAGAAGCTGATCACCGTCGACAGCACGGCCAAGGTCAGCGTCGGCACGATGTGCGCCGCGACGACGTCGAGCACCGGCTGGTGGTAGGTGATCGACGTCCCGAAGTCGCCGCGCAGCACGTGCCCGGCCCACGTCAGGTACTGCCGCCAGAGCGAGCCGTCGAGGCCCATGCTCGACCGCAGCGCGGCGACGTCGGCCGGGCGCGCGGTCAGACCGAGGACGGCCTGGGCCGGGTCGCCCGGGATCAGCCGGATGACGAAGAACATCATCGTGCCGACGATGACCAGGATGATCGCCAGGTCGCGCAGCCGGCGCAGCAGGACGCCGGTCACGACGCCAGCCAGGCGTTCCAGAACACGCGGTAGAAGTCGCCGTAGCCCTTGAGCCGCGGGGTGTAGGCCGCGTAGAGCTTCGATTGGCTGAGCGTGATCACCGACAGCTGCTTCCACGTGAAGGCCTGCAGCTTGTCGATGACGCCCTTGGCCTGCTCCGGCGTGGTCGAGGCGGTGAACTCGGTCATCAGCCCGTCCAGCTCCGGCGACGACGAGCCGTTGAGCGTGCCGAGGGTGAGCGCGGGCATCTGGGCGGGCGAGGTCAGCGAGGAGTCGAAGAACAACGTCGTGATGTCCCAGCCGCCGGGGTCCTTGGTGAGGGTGCCGAGCATGGTGGCGAAGTCGTAGGTGTCGATCTTGGCGGTCAGGCCGATCTTGCCCAGCTCGTCCTGGATGAGCACCGCCCACTTGCCGAACTCGGGGTAGGAGTTCGTGGTGACGATGTGGATCGACGCCCCGGCGGTGATGCCGGCTTCGGCGAGCAGCTGCTTCGCGCGGGCCGGGTCGTGCTGCCGGTAGACGTCCTCACCGGCGGTCGAGTAGGACGCCTTGTTGTCCGGCGAGGCGAACGCGCCGGTTTCGATGGTCAGGTCCTTGCTGCCGCCGGTCGCCGCGTTGATGGCGGGCTTGTCGAGCAGCAGGTTCAACGCCTGACGCGCGCGCGGGTCGGCGAACTTCGAACCGGGGTTGAAGTTGGGGATGATGACGTTCTCGTTGCCGCCGGGCAGGTTGTGCACCACGAGGTTCGGGTTGGCCTTGAGCTGTTCGTACTGGTCGTTGGCCGGCATGGCGTGGTCCCACTGGCCGGTCTGCAGGCCGTTGACCAGCGCGTCCTGGTCACCGACGACCTTGTACGTGACGGTGTCGAGGTAGGCGTGCTTGGCGCCGGCCTGGCCGCCCCAGTCCTCTTCGGACCGGGACTTGTAGCCGTCGTAGCGCTGCAGCACGAGCTGCTGGCCGATGTCCCAGCTCTTCAGCCTGTACGGGCCGGTGCCGATGGCCTTGTCCTGGCCGAACCCGGTGGCGGGCAGGCCGGCGAGGTTCTTCGCCTCGTAGATCTCCGTGCCGGCGCCGGCCAGTTCGTCGATCAGCGGGTAGCGCGGCCGCTTCAGCTTGACGGTCACGGTCGCCGGGTCCGGCGCGGTGATCGCGTCGATGTCCGGCGTGACGAGCTGGCCGGTGCGGTGGCTCTTCTGCCAGCGCCGCAGGCTCGCGACGACGTCGTTCGCGGTCAGCGGGTTGCCGTCCTGGAACGTCACGCCCTGGCGGAGCTTGAACGTGTAGGTCAGCCGGTCCGGGCTGGTCGTGTAGGTGTCGACCAGCATCGGCCGGGCGACGAAGTGCCGGTCGACCTCGAACAGCTTCTCGTACATCATGTTGCCGATCTGCGCGGTCACCTGGCCGGGGTTGGCGACCATGTCGAGCGACTGCGGATCGGTGGGGACGGCGACGGTGAGGTTGCCGCCGCGGACGGGCGGGCCGTCGGCGGCCGGCGTGGTTCCGGTACTGCCCATGCAGCCGGCGAGCAGCGTGGCCGCGGCGGCGAGGGCAGCGAGCAGGGGGATTCTCTTCATGGGCGCGGTCCTGGGTGGGGGAGGGCGGGCAGGTCGGGGTTGGCGGCGAGCAGCCGTCGCGTGTAGTCGTGCCGCGGGGCGAGCCGGATCTCGTCGGGCGTGCCCGTCTCGATCAGCTCGCCCCGGTACATCACGCCGACGCGGTCGGCGACCGACAGCACGAGACTGAGGTTGTGGGTGATGAACAGCAGGCTGAGCGTGCGGGTGCGGCGCAGGTCCAGCAGCAGGTTCAGCACCTGGCCCTGCACGGACACGTCGAGGGCCGACGTCGGTTCGTCGGCGACGATCAGTTCGGGCCCGGCGGCGATCGCGCGGGCGATGGAGACGCGCTGGCGCTGCCCGCCGGACAGCTGCGACGGCAGCTTGTTCGCGGTGTCCTTCGGCAGGCCGACTTCGTCGATCAGGCCGGCGACGCGCCGGTCCAGCTCGGCGCCGCGCAGGGGAGTCAGTTCCTTCAGCGGCTCGGCGATGATCCGCGCCGCGGTGTGGCGCGGGTCGAGGGAACTCTGCGGGTCCTGGAAGATCAGCTGGACGCGGCGGCGGAACGCGCGTTCGTCGCCGGTCAGCCCCTTGGTCGTGATCTCGTGCTCGCCGAAGCCGACGGTGCCCGACGTCGGTGGTTCGAGCGCGGTCACCAAACGGCCGAGGGTGGACTTGCCCGAACCGGATTCGCCGACCAGGCCGAAGAACTCGCCCGGCGGGATCTCCAGCGAGACGTCCCGGACCGCGCGCACGAGTCCTTTTCGTCCGTACACTTTGGACACATGAGTGATCGTCAACGGCGTTCCCCGGTGGGCCCGGGCGGCCCGGGGTTTCACCGCGGGCGTCTCGAGGGTCATCGTGGGGGAGATGACCGGGAAGCCGTCGCGGCGGCTGACGCCGAGCTGCGGCACGCACCCGAGCAGCGCCCGCGTGTACGGGTGCCGCGGTCGCAGCAAGACGTCGTCGCGGGAACCGGTCTCGACCAGGCGGCTGCGGTACAGCACGGCGATCCGGTCGGCGACCTGTGCCGCGACGCCCATGTCGTGGGTGATGAACACGCACGCCGTGCCGTGGTCGCGGCGCACCCGGTCGAACAGTGTCAGGATCTCCGCCTGCGTCGTGACGTCGAGCGCGGTGGTCGGCTCGTCGGCGATCAGCAGGTCCGGGTCGGCCATCAGCGCGAGCGCGATCATCACCCGCTGCTGCATCCCGCCGGACATCTGGTGCGGGTACAGGCGCAGGATCCGGTCGGTGTCGGTGAGCCCGACTTCGGCCAGCAGCCGGCGGGCCTTGGCCTCGGCACGCTTGCGCAGCGGGCTGCGGCGCCGGGCCGCCTGACCGGGCAGCGACCCGGCCTCGCGGTAAGCCTCGACCAGCTGGCCGCCGACCCGCCGCCCCGGGTTGAGGGAGTCGAGGGCCTCCTGGAAGATCATGCCGATGCGGGTGCCGCGGTCGGCGCGCATCGCGTCGGCGGGCAGCTTCGTGACGTCGACGCCGTCGATCGCGATCTCGCCGCGGGTGCGGACCGGCGCGACGAACTCGAGCAGGCGGATGATCGACAGCGCGGTCACGGTCTTGCCGCTGCCGGACTCGCCGACCACGCACAGCGTCTTGCCTTGTGCGAGATCGAGGGACAGCTCCCGCACGAGTTCGCGCTCCGCGTCGTCGGTGACGACGCCGACGGTCAGCTCCCGGATTTCGAGCAGCGTCATGGATTCCCCTTCCTCGCGCCCGCCACGACGGGCGGGCCGGACTGCCGGGCACCGGCAGGGGTAGTTCTACGCATGTTGACACTCCTGGGGGGAGGGTGTCAATGGTTTTATTCTACGAACGTAGGAAGTTGAAACACGACCGATTTCCATTGCTGCGCGTGAAAAATCGGCACTGGACTCTTTTATCTACGTATGTAGAGTGTCCGGACGGACAGAAGGAGGACGACCCCGTGACGACCACCCCGGCCACACCCGAACGCATCGTCGACGTCGCCGTCGGCTACATGGCGGCCCAGCAGCTCTTCGCCGCCAACCGGATCGGCCTGTTCCCGGCCCTCGTCGCCGGTCCGCTGAGCGCGGCGGAGCTGGCCGAGCGGACGGGCCGGCCGTCGACGATCACCCGGATCCTCGGCGACACCTTGGCTTCCCTCGGCCTGCTGTCCCGTGTGGACGGCCGGTACGCCCTGACGCCCGACACCGAGGCATACCTCGGCACCGGCGAGCTGGCCCCGTTCCTGACGTTCCTCGAGACGATCAGCTACCCGCACTGGCAGCAGTTTCCGCACACCACCGACACCGGTGAACCGGGCGACCTCGACCTCGCCGGCGACCGCTGGGACACCTTCCTGGGCGGGGTCATGGTGTATAACGGCCTACACGCTCGGCAGCTGGGACGTGTTTTCGACATCGGTGGCTGCAAAAACCTCCTCGACCTGGGTGGCCTTTCGGCCGCGTTCGCCCTGGAAGCACTGCGGGCCAACGACGTCCTGCACGCGACCTTCGTCTACGACCCGCGTTCCGTGCCTTCGGTGACGGAAGCCGTGGCGGAGTTCGCGGGCCGCACGAACGTCGTCGGGGCGGCGACGCCGGACGCCGAACCGGAGGGGGAGTTCGACCTGGTGATGGTGAACCACGTCGTGCACCGGTTCTCCGTCGACGAGAACCGGGCGATCCTCCGGCACGCGCGGGCCGCGGCGGCGCCGGGTGCGCGACTGCTCCTGCTCGACTTCTTCCTGGACGACGACGAGGTGCCGCGCTCGCTCGACGCCTTGCACGCGGGGGAGTACCTGGTCATCGACGGCACGGTCGTGTACCCCGAGGCGGACGTCCGCGGCTGGCTTTCGGGCGCCGGCTGGCGGCCGGTGGACCGGCTGACGCTGCCGGGTTCGCCGCGGGTCCTCGTCGCGGAAGCGGTGTGACCATGGGCCTCGACCCCGCGGTGCGGGAGATGCTCGCCCGCGCCCCCGAAGGGCCCGGCCGGCCGATGACGGCCGTCGAGCTGCGGGCCGCGTTCGCCGCGTCCCGGCCTCGGCCGGGTGCGTTCGCGCAGGTCGCGTCGGTGACCGAGCATCACCTGCCGGGTGGCGTCCGGGTTCGGCTTTACCTGCCGGAGGCGGCCGGTCCGGTGCCCGTGTTCGTCTGGATCCACGGCGGTGGCTGGACGATCGGCTCGGTCGACGAGAACGAGGTCGCCTCGCGGGCGGTCTGTGCGGCCGCGTCCGTCGCCGTCGCGGCGGTCGAGTACCGGCTGGCGCCCGAGGATCCGTACCCGGCGGCGCCGGCGGACTGCTACGCCGTGCTCGAATGGCTGGCGGCGGGTGGTGCGGGGCCTGAAGTGGCGCCCGGTGCGATCGCGGTCGGCGGCGAGAGTGCGGGCGGGAACCTGTCCACAGTGGTCTCGCTGATGGCCCGCGACCGTGGTGGCCCGCCGATCGCCGCGCAAGTGTTGATCTGCCCGGTGTTCAGCCACCCCGACGACGGCTTCGCGTCCTATGCGGACTTCGCGACGGGCTACGGCATGACCGCCGACGCGATGCGGTTCTTCTTCGCCCAGTACGTCCCGGACCCGGCGCTTGTGGACGATCCCTACCTGCTGCCGTCACGGGCGCCTGATCTCTCGGGCCTGCCGCCCGCGCTGGTCCTGACGGCGGAGTACGACGTCCTGCGCGACGAGGGCGAGGCGTTCGCCCGCAGGCTGTCCGAAGCCGGGGTCGCGGTGGACGTGCACCGGTACGCGGGGCAGATCCACGGCTTCTACGGCCTGTACACGGACCTGCCGGCCTCGGCACGCTCGCACGCCGAGGTGGCGGCGTACCTGCGGGGGATCTTCGCCTGAGTGGTCAAGGGCGGGTGAGCCGCTCCAGGAAGGACTCCAGGTGCCGGTGCTGGAGCTCGACCGTGGAGAACTCGCCCGCCACCAGGCTCATGACGTTGGCGCCGGCGTTGAGCAGGACGATCTCGTCGACGAGCTGCTCGTCCGGGGTCCCGGTGACGACGTCGCCGTCTTCGCGCCCCTCGGCGAGGAAGCGGTGCAGCAGGCCGCGCCACTCGCGGACGTGCTCGAGGTACTTGTCGTGCATCTTCCGGTTGGCCAGGGACATCTGCCAGAAGATCAGCAGCACCCGCCCGGCGACGATGCGTTCTTCGTCGATCGGCATGGACGACACGCAGATTTCGCGGAGCGCTTTCAGGCCGCGCAGGCCTTCGAGGTCGACGTACTGGCGCATCATGTCCAGCGCGCGCTCGTAGGTGGCCGCGATGATGTCTTCCTTGCTGGGGAAGTACAGCTTGAGCGCGCCGTTGGCGAACCCGGCCGCGGCCGCGATCTCCCGCATGGTCGCGGCCTCGATCCCGCCGCGCACGATGAGGTCCCACGTGACGTCGACGATGTCGCTGCGCCGCTGGTCGTGGTCGATGATCTTGGGCACCCGGCACCTCCCGCACTGGTTTCTCTACCAGTGTAGGAGAAACTACCCGCGGGTACCGCGCCGGGCTAGCGTTCGAACACGCGCCGTCCCGCGAACCACGTCTCGGCCACCCGTGTCCCGGCCACCTCCGCGGTCTTGAACGGATCCCGGTCCAGCACGACGAAGTCCGCCGAACGCCCGGGGGTCAGCGCCCCGGTGACGTCGTCGAGACCGCAGGCACGGGCCCCGCCCAGGGTGAACACCTCGATCGCCTCGGCCAGCGAGATCGCCTGCTCCGGCCACAGCGCACCCGGCCGGCGGCCGTGCGGGTCCTGGCGCGTGACCAGGCCCGCGATGCCCTCCCAGGCGTTGGGGGACTCGCTGACCGGCCAGTCCGACCCGCCCGCGACCAGCGCGCCGGTGTCCAGCAGCGTGCGGTTCGGCTGCATCCGCGACGCGCGCCCGGCCGGCAGCACGTCCGCGATCGCCTCCGGGATCACGCCGGGCACCCACAGGAACGGGGAGATGTCGGCCGCGACGCCCAGTTCGGCGAACCGCGGCAGGTCGTCCGGGTGCACGAACTGGCCGTGCGCCACCTGGAACCGCGTGCCGGCGTAGCCCGCGGCCCGGACCGCCGACACGGCGTCGAGGAACTGGCGCACGGACGCGTCGCCGGTGCAGTGCACCTTCGCCGAGAAGCCCGCCGACGCTGCCTTCAGCAGCCAGTCCGTCAGCTCCTCAGGCGGCATCGTCGTCGTGCCGTGGTGGTGGCCTCCGTGGACGTCGTCGGGCAGGTACGGCTCGAGGAACGCCGCCGTGCGCGTCGGCGGGACGCCGTCGAGGAAGATCTTCACGAAGTCGGGCCGGTGGTGCGGGGTGCGGTAGCTCCCGGCCACCTCCAGCAGCGGCGCGCCGACCGGGTCGAAGCCGAAGATCGGGTCGTTGACCAGCAGCGACGACACCACCCAGGCGGCCAGCTCGCCCGCGTCGTCGAGGGACTTCAGCGCGCCGAGGATGTCCGTGGAGACCCCGGCGTCCTGGAACGCCGTGACGCCGTAGCCGTGCAGGATCTCGATCGCGCGTTGCGACGCGCGCCGGTGCTGGTCCGCGGTGAGGGTGCCGGTCACCCGCTCGACGGCCACTCCCGCGGCTTCGAGGAGCAGGCCGCTGGGTTCGTCGCCGTCGCGGACGATCACGCCACCGGCCGGGTCCGGCGTGGCCCCGGTGATCCCGGCCAGTTCGAGGGCGCGGCTGCTCACCCAGCGGTTGTGGCGGCTGTCGTCGGCCAGCGAGACCGGGCGCCCGCCCGCCGCGTCGTCGAGGGCGCGCCGAGCAGCGGACGTCGACAGCTTCGAGACCAAAGTGGACGCCCAGGCGCCGCCGGTCAGCCACTCGTCCGGACCCAGCGACTGCGCGCGTGCCCGGACCAGGGCGAGGATCTCGTCGAAGCCCGCTTCGGCGCCGAAGGTGAGTTCGAACAGGTCCGCCCGGCCCGCCATCGCGTGGTGGTTGTGCACGTCGACCAGGCCGGGCATGACGAAAGCCCCGCCGAGGTCCCGGACCTCGGTGCCCGGGCCGGCGTCGTCCGGCGCGACGATCTTGCCGCCGGCGATGGCCAGCGAAGACGCCCACGGTCGCGCCGCGTCCACTGTGTACACCACGGCGTTGGTGAGGAGCAGGTCGGCGGCCATCAGCTCTCCGCGGGGTCGAGGCCGTCGGGGTGCACGGTCGTGCTCAGCAGGCGGCCGTGCGCGCCGAAGGTGAACTGCGTCGGGTGTTCGCCGGTGGCGTCGAGTCCGAAGAGGACGCCGTGCGAACGCAGGCTGCGCGCGGTGCGGTGGTCGGCGATCGTCACCGAGGCGCACGGGATGACCTTCTCCCGCCAGGCGAAGACGTGGATGCCCGGCCGGACCTGGTACACGGTGTTCTCGTCGGTGTCGGCCAGGCCGCGCTCCGGGCCGGCCAGGCACTGCCAGGTGTACCAGTGCGGGCTGAGGTAGACGTGCTCGTAGGCGTGCTCCTCGCTGTAGACCCACACCACGCGCCGGCCGATCAGGGCGGTGCTCGGCGCCATCGGCTCGCCGCGGACCTCGACGCCGTCGATCGTCGCCGGGCGGAACTCCTGGGTGACGCGCGGCGTGCCGGTGCCGCCGATCCGGGTGGTGACCACCAGGGCGCGGCCTTCGCGCAGGTCGAGCACCAGCGACCCGGTCTCGCGGTCGCCGGGAGGCAGCTGGACGTAGTACAGGCCGTCGTCGACGAGGAACGTTTCGCCGACGTTCCCGGTGAAGACGACGCCGTCGTCGTCGCGCAGGACGAACTGGCGGTCGTCCAGGTCGGCGGTCACGGGCGCCTTGTTCGCGTCGAAGCCGGGGGCGAGGCCGTCGAGGGGCAGCCAGGTCGAGGTGTCGGAGAGAGTGCTCACCCCGGTCAGTCTCGCGCGCCGCCGGGCCGCGGGGAACCGCTCGTGCGGGGGCGGACAACAAGGCTGCGCTCGACGCCAACCACCGGGACGCGCCCGCGGTGAGGATGGGCGCATGCGAACCGAACTGGCCGGGAAGGCGGTGCTGGTGACGGGCGGGGCGTCCGGGATCGGCCTGGCGTGCGTGCGGGCGTTCCGGGAGGAGGGCGCGCGGGTCGGGGTGATCGACCGGGCGCCCGGCGACGGCGTCGAGATCGCGGACGTCACCGACGAGCCAGCTCTGGCCACCGCCGTCGACACCATCGCCGGCCGGCTCGGCGGGCTCGACGTCGTCGTCGGGTGCGCCGGGATCTCCGGACCCGTCGGCAAGCCGCTCGCCGGGACCACCGCGGCCGAGGTGGCCGCGGTGCTCGCGGTCAACGTCACCGGGCAGTTCCTGCTGGTCAAGCACGCGCTGCCGCACCTTTCGGACGGCGGTTCGGTCGTGCTGCTCGGCAGCGACTCGGCGTTCACGGCCGCGCCCGGGATGGTGTCCTACTGCGCGTCGAAGGGTGCGGTCGTGGCCATGACGCGGGCGCTGGCCGTCGAGGTGCCGGGCGTCCGGGTCAACTGCGTCTGCCCGTCGGTCGTCGACACGCCGATGGCGCGCGGCGACCTGGGCGACGTCCTCGACGACCCCGCGTTCCCCGTGCAGCAGGCCGACGACGTCGCCCGGCAGGTGCTGTTCCTCGCGTCTCCCGCTTCCCGGCCGGTCAACGGCCAAGCCCTGCTGGCCGACTTCGGGATGTCGGCCCGCTCGGCGTTCCCCGCCTAGAAAGGATCCACAGTGGACACATCGGACACGGTCGTCGCGATCACCGGCGGCGGCACCGGCATCGGCGCCGCGGTCGCCCGCCGCTACCTGAGCGAAGGCGCGCAGGTCGTGGTGCTGGGACGGCGGCGCGAGCCCCTGGAGAAGGTGGCCGGCGCCCACGCCATCGTCTGCGACGCGAGCGTGCGCGAAGACGCCGAGCACGCCATCGCCGAGATCATCGGCCGCTACGGGCGGCTGGACGTCGTGGTCGCCAACGCCGGCGGGCACGGCCTGTCCTCGGTCGTCGACACCGGCGACGACGAGTGGGAGCTGGCCCTGCGCTCGAACCTGTCCAGTGCGTTCGTGTTCTGCCGGGCCGCGCTGCCGTCACTGGTCGGGACCGGCGGGCAGGTCGTCGTCGTGTCGTCGCTGGCCGGGCTGTTCGCCGGGCCGAACGTCGCCGGGTACACCGTCGCGAAGCACGCCCTGATCGGCCTGACCCGCTCGATCGCCCGCGACTTCGGCCCGCGCGGGGTCCGCGCGAACGCCGTCTGCCCGGGCTGGGTCCGCACGCCGATGGCGGACGGCGAGATGGACCAGTTCGCCGCGGCGGCCGGCTTCACGGGCGGCCACGACGAGGGCTACCGCCGCGTGACCGCCGAAGTCCCGTTGCGCCGCCCGGCCGAGCCCGAGGAGATCGCGGCGATCGTCCGGTTCCTCGGGTCGGCGGAGTCGTCGTACATCACCGGCGCGGTCCTGGTCGCCGACGGCGGCGCCCACGCCGTGGACCTGCCCACCCTGGCGTTCGAGCGCGCCGGCATGTGAGTCACGACCCGAGGTAAGCGGTGTGCAACGTCGCGGGGGAGTCCAGCAGGGTCCGGGCGTCCCCCGCGTACGTGACCCGGCCGGAGGAGACCACCAGGGCCTCCTGCGCCACCCCGAGCGCGGCCTGCGTGAACTGCTCCACCAGCAGGATCGCCGTGCCCTCGGCCGCGAACCGCGTCACCACCGGCAGCAGGCGGGTGAAGACCACCGGCGCCAGGCCCAGCGACATCTCGTCGATGAGCAGGAACGCCGGGCGCGCCGCGAAGGCGCGGGCCAGCACCACCATCTGCTGCTCGCCGCCGGACAGCAGCGCCGCGGGGGAGTCGCGGCGCTTGTCCAGCTCGGGGAACAGTTCCAGCACGGCGTCGAGCCCGGCCGGGGTCCGCGCGGTGAGGCGGAGGTTCTCCAGCACGGTCAGGCCGGGGAACACCGCCCGGCCCTGCTCGATGTGCGCCAGCCCGAGCCGCGCCCGCGCCACCCGCGACTGCCGCGTGACGTCGACGTCGCCCAGGTGGACGCGGCCGGAAGCACACGGCACCACCCCCGACACCGCCTCGAGCAGGCTGGTCTTCCCGGCGCCGTTCGGCCCGACCAGCGCCGTGATGCGGCCGGGCTCGAGGGTCAGGGAGACGTCGCGGATCACGGGGCCGGCGCCGCGTTTCACCGTCAGGCCGTCGACTCGCAACGCGTTCACAGCAGCTCCGTTTCACCCATGTACGCCTTGAGGACGGCCGGGTCGGCCAGCACGTCCGCCTGCGGCCCGCCGGCCAGCACTTCGCCGAAGTCGAGGACCGTCAGCCGGTCGCACACCGACCGGACGAGGTCGAGGTCGTGCTCGATGAGCAGCACCGACACGCCGAACCGCGCGGGGACCTGACGCAGCCGCCGCCCGAACGCCACGTGCTCCTCGTGTGGCTGCCCGGCCGCCGGCTCGTCGAGCAGCAGCACCCGCGGCCGCGCCAGCAGGTGCCCGACGACCTCGACGAGCCGCCGCGCCCCGGCGTCGACCCGCGAAAGCGGCGTGCGCGGCGAGGGGCAGCCGAAGAACTCGAGCGCGTCGGCGACTTCGGTGCCGGAAAGCCGCCGTCGGGCCACGAACCGGACGTAGGCGCCGACCGTCAGGCCGGGCGGGACGCGGTCCTGCTGGAACGTCCGCCGCAGCCCGGCGCGGGCCCGCCGCGTCGGTGAGCCGGTCAGCGGACGGCCGTCGAGGGTCACGGTTCCGGTCGCCTGCGGGAGGAAGCCGCTGATGACGTCGACCAAGGTGGACTTCCCGGCACCGTTGGGCCCGATGACGCCCAGTACGCCGTGTTCCGGTACCGAGATGTCCACTTCGGACAAGGCGCGGACGTGTCCGAAGGAGACGCTCAGCCCGCGGACCTCCAGCACGGGGTCGCCGGGCGGCAGGGGCTCGACCTCGGAGACTTCCGTGAGCCCGAGGCCGGCCGGCACGCGAGAGCGGTACCGGAGGTTCCGGACGGCCGTGCCGAGGTTGCCGCGGCCGGCGAGGGCCTGGATGCCGAGGACACCGAAGATCACGAACCCCCAGTCCTGCGGCACGCCCCAGCGTTTCAGCAGTTCGGGTACCGCGACCCAGAGGAGGGCGCCGAACACCGCCATGTCGATCAGGTGCGCGCCGGACATGATCGCCAGGACGTACAGCGCGAGCGACTGGATCGCGGTGAAGCTGGCCGGGAACGCCAGCCCGACCTGCCCGGTGAGCAGGCCGCCGCTGATCCCGCCGAGCGCGGCGCTGACCGCGAACGCCGTCAGCTTCGACGTCCGCACGCCCGCGCCGACGGCCGCCGTGCCGCGCTCGGAGAACGCGACGAGGTGCCAGCTGCTGCCCCAGCGCCCGCGGCGCAGGAAGTGCACGACCAGCCCGCAGGCCACGAGCACCAGCACCGCGAACAGGAAGTACGACCGGTCGTCGGAGAACGCCTCCGGCCGCTCGACCGGCAGCCCGTCGGTCGCGCCGGGGAACTGGATCTGGACCAGCGTCAGGTCGGCGGCCGCGGCGAGCCCGAGCGTGACGACGGCCAGCGTGATCCCGCGCAGCCGCAGCGCGGGCAGCCCGACGAGCACCCCGGCGGCGGCCGCGGCCAGGCCGCCGAGCAGCAGCCACCCGACGAACCCGCCGGGCACGCCCGCGACGTTGCACGCCGAGACGACGAACGCGCCCACCGCGCCGAACGTCAGCTGGCACAGGGAGATCATCCCGGCGGTGCCGGTCACGACGCCGAGCCCGAGCAGGGCGATGGCCGCGACGACCGCGCTCACCCCGAGGTAGACGAAGTACCCGGCGAGCCCGACGCTCAGCGCGTAGCCGATCCCCACGGCCACGGCCGCGACGGCGAACGGCAGGAACCGCTCAGCGAGCCGCATCCCACACCTCCTTGCGCTGCGTCCAGAGCAGCAGCGCGACGATGACCAAGAACGGCAGGAAGTAGCGCAGCACGGACAGCCGGTCGGACTGCGCGACCGCACCCTGCGCCATCCCGAGCACCAGCCCGCCCACCACCGCGAGATCGAGCCGCCGGAAGCTCCCGAGCAGCGCGGCCGCGGCGGCCGGCACCACGAGCATCGCCAGCGACGTCGGGTCGTTCGACTGCGACGGCGCCACGATCGAGACCGCGAGCGTCGCGATCACCCCGGTCGCCGTCCAGACGCCGACCGAGAGCGGCCGGGCGGGGATGCCCAGCAGCTCCGCCGTCGTCGGCCGCTCCGACAGGGCCCGCAGCCGGACGCCGAGCGTCGTGCGCGCCAGCACCACCCGGCAGCCGAGAGCCACCAGGACCGCCAGCACGACCGTCACCACGGTGACCTGGCTGACCACCACACCGCCGGCCGTGAACGCCGGCCCGGCCAGCAGCGGGTGGAACGGCTGCGGCTTGGTGCCGAACAGGATGAACGCGAGCGAGATCAGCAGCAGGAGCACCGCGACCGTGACCGCCGAGCGCGTCCCGGTGTCCGCCTCGGCGAGCCACGTCGACACGATCCAGCCCAGCACGGCGCTCAGCGCGCCGCCGAGCACGATCCCGGCCACCGTCGCCAGCCCTTCGGGAAGTCCCCAGTGGACGGCGAGGAACACCGCGACGTAGCAGCCGAACATCCCGGTGGCGGACTGCGCGAAGTTGACCACGCGCACCAGGCGCGACATCAGCGTCAGGCACACCGCGAGCACCGCGTAGAGGCCGCCGGCGGCGAGACCGGCCAGAGCGCCCTGCAGCATGAACGTCCTCCTACCGCTTCGGGATCCGGAGCCAGTCCTGCCCGGCCAGCTCCCACTTGTTCGTGCCGGTGGCCAGCTTGATCGGCCAGCCCGCGGTGTTGTCGTGGTGCGTCTGCGCCGGCCCGAACACGTACGGCGTCCCGACCATCGGGTCGCTGACCGGCTTCATCTCGCGCAGGGCCTTGGTGACCGACTCGCGGGTGATGTCGCCTTTGATCCCGCGCACGACGTCGAGGAAGTACTTCGCCGCCAGATAACCGCCCTGGCTGAAGGACGTCAGCGGGATGCCGTTCTTCGTCATCAGGTCGCGCCAGTCCTTCGTCTGCGGGCTGCCGGCGTCGGTGAACGGGTAGAACTCGGCGGGCACGTACACGCCGGCGCCCGCGTTCGAGATCGCCTTGGCGTAGTTCTCGCTGTAGACGCTGGTCAGCAGCAGCCACGTGACGTCGTTCCAGCCCTGCGCCTGCGCGGCCTTGAGCTGGCCGATCGAGTCGGGCTCGACCGGGTTGACGGTGATCGCCCGGCAGCCCGCGGCCCGCGCCTTGACGATGTACGAGGTGTAGTCCGACCCTCCGTAGGGGACGGTCGCGTCGACGTACTTCAGCTTCTTGCCGGTGATCTTCGTCCACTCGTCGATCGCGGCCTGGTACGCCGGGAGCGTGTTGCCCGCGATCTCCAGCAGCGCGCAGATGTTGTCGAGCTTCAGCGTCTCCGAGCCGTAGAGCAGCGTGAGCGTCATGTCGTGGAACGGGCCGACGTTGACCGGCGCGATGTTCGGGCTCGAGAAGCACGCCGGGTCGACGCCGATGCCCTGCACCGAGAGGATCTTCTGCTGCTCGTAGTACTTCGCGTTGATCTCGCACTCGATGAGGCTCGACGACCCGACGAGCGCGACGGCGCCGTCCCCGCCGACGACCTCGCGGGCGGCCGCGGCGGCGGCCGCCGGGTCACCCTTGTCGTCGATCGCCTTGTACTCGATCTGCCGCCCGTTGACGCCACCGGCGGCGTTGGCCGCGTCGAACACGGCCTTCGCCGCCCGCGAGGCCTCGGGGAAGGTGGCCGCGCCGCTCAGCGCGTTGACCGACCCGACGACGACCGGGCCGGAGCCGCCGGCTTCGGACCCGGCGCAGCCGGCGACGGCCAGCAGGGCGACCGCCAGGGTGGGAAGGATCTTTCTCATGACTGCTCCCGGGCCGCGGCCACGACGGGCGCGGAGTCGACGATCTGCTCGAACGAGGTGACCTGGCCGCCCTCGAAGCGCCACAGGTGCGCGACGCGGGCGGTGAAGGACCGGCCGGTCCGGACGTGGGTGCCGGTGTAGGTGCCGACGCCGACCACCGTGTCGCCGGCGTCGAGGAGGTCGGCGAGGGTGAAGGTGTAGCCGTCCCAGTCCCGGCCGATCGCCTCGAAGACGTGCTCCCGGACTTCGCCGGGGCCGGTGTACGTGCCGGCGTAGGGGAAGCCCGCGGCCTCGGTCCAGGTCGTCTTCGGGCCGAGCGGGGCGAGCATGCCGGGCAGGTCGCCCCGGTCGCTGGCGGCGTAGTGCGCGCGGATGACGTCCACATTGGACACGTGCGGCTCCTTCAGACGGGCTGGGCGTCGGGGTAGGCCACCGAGCCCAGCGGGTAGATGTGCCCGCCGGCGCGGGAGTGCTCCGACCGGCCGTCGCCGGTCAGGCCGAGGAAGACGCCGGTGGTGCGCAGCGCGTAGCCGAGGTCGTGCAGCCACACGCTCGCGACGGCGATGCGGAACTCGCGGAAGCAGAACAGGTACAGGCCGTCGGCGAACTTCCAGACCGTCGAGAGGTCCATGTCGCCGTGCCCGCGCTGCACGCCTTCGAGGCACTGCCAGGCGTAGCGCTCCGACGAGATGTAGACGTGCTCGTAGAGGTGTTCGGGGCTGTAGCGGTAGACGTTCCGCTTGCCGATCAGGTCGCGCGAGGGCCCGGGCGCGACGCCGGTGGGGGTGCCGCCGTCCGTGACACCGGACTGGAAGCTCTGGGACACCCGGGGAACGACGTCCTCCGCGCCGATCACCGAGCGGACGGCGAGCGCGCGATGGGTCGTCGTCGAGTAGACGACGGTGAGCGCCTCGCCGTCGACGCTGGTGAGCGGCAGGTTCACGAAGAACACGTCGTCACGCACGGCGACCGCGTCGTACGGGTCTTCGACGCCGTTGCAGACGACCTGTCCGGCGTCCTTGAAGCTCAGTGCGAGGACTTCGCCGTCGTCGAGGGTGAGCGTGACGTCGCGGCCGGTGAGGTCGGCGTCCGGCAGGCGGTAGGTGGCGATCCCGGCGGCGAACTCGTCGTAGGTGCGCCAGCCGTCGGTGGGGGCTTCGGGCATGGCGTCATCGTCGGGCCCGCCCGGCGGCGAGGCGAGCGGTCACGCGCTGCGGGGCAACTACCGGACGCTGACGGTCAACTCGCGGCGCAGCTCGCTCGGCGCCCGGCCGAACGCGCTCTTGAACACCCGGCTGAAGTGCGCGGCGTCGACGAACCCCCAGCGCGCGGCGATGGCCGCGACCGGGCGGCCGGCGTGCACCGGGTCGAGCAGGTCCCGGCGGCAGTGCTCGAGCCGCCGGGTGCGGATCCACCCCGCGACCGTGGTGCCCTGCTCCTGGAACAGCCCGTGCAGGTGCCGCGTGGAGATGAAGTGCTCGGCCGCGATGCGCGCCGGGGTGAGGTCGGCCGAGTGCAGGTTGGCGTCGATGTGCGCGCGGATCCGGCGCATCAGCTCGTGGTGCGGGTCGTCGTGGGCCAGGTCCAGTTCGGTGGCGACGAGCGTCGAGAGCAGGTCGACGGCGCTGTGCGCGAGCCGCGCGCCCGCCGGGCCGGCCAGCTGCTCGAGGTTGCCGCCGAGCTGGGCGAGGAAGGGCACGACGACGTTGCCGACGCCTTCCTTGCCCGACATGCGCACCGCGGTCAGCCGCCCGACGAGGTCGGCGGGCAGGTCGATCAGCCGCTGCGGGAACATCACCACGAGCGTGCGGAAGTCCTCTTCGAAGACCAGCGAGTACGGCCGGTGCGTGTCGTAGAGGGCGACGTCGCCGGGGCGCAGCACGGCCTGGCGGTCGTCCTGCACGAGCAGCCCGGTGCCGGCCAGGATCAGGCTCAGCTTGTAGTAGCGCCGTTCGCCGCGCGCGATCAGCTCGGGCGTGCGCTCGACGACGTGCGGCGACGCGGTGACCTCGGAGACCTGGACCTCGTCGGCGGCCGACGAGCGGATCCGGCCGCGGAAGCCGTCACCGCCCGCCGTGACGTGCAGCGGGACGAACGACTGCGAGACAGCGGTGCGGAACTCGGTGAAGTCGCGGGCGATGAGGGTCGTGGGGGCGGACACGGGGTCACCTCGCAGCGTCGGGAGGGGAGCAGTGTCGTATACGATAAGCGATACGATCTTCGGCGACAACGCTCCTGGTGGCGGAGAAGTGCGGCTCAACGGCCAGGCGATCGGCGCGGTCGAACGCGGCGGCCGCCGGGACCCGCACCGCGACGCGCTCGACCGGCTCGCCGTACGTCGGCCTGCTGGGCTTGGCCGACCGGGCCCGGGGTACGGCGGAGACAACCCCTGCTACGACCTCCACGACCGGCCGGTCAGGCGACCGAGTCCGTCTCCTCCGCCAGGCGTCGCAACAGGGCCGCGAGGCCGTCGGGGGCGCGGCCGTCCAGCCGGGCGCTCGTCACCACCGGGGCCGCGGGCTCGAAGCAGCGCCGGAAGCCCGCCCGGCCCAGGCGGCGCCACAGGTCGTGGTCCTCGCCGGTCGCGCACCGGCCGAAGCCGCCCACCGCGTCGAAGGCGTCCGCGCGCACGCCCAGGTTCGCGCCGTAGACCGAGCCCGGGGCCTGGTCGAGCAAGCGGTCGTACCGCCGCAACGCCTGTTCCGACTCGCTGAACGGGGCCGAGAGCTCGGCCGTCCCGGCGATCGCGTGGTACCCCTGCCGCGCCCGGGCCAGGTGCACCAGCGCCCACCCCGGCGTCACGCACGTGTCGGCGTCCGTGCTCAGCAGCAGGGTTTCCGCCGCCGGCGAGCCCAGCCGCTCGCGCACCCGGGCGATGCCGAGGTCGCGCACCTCGCCGATCGTGCGCGCGGCTTCGGACACCACCACGTCCGACGCGGCCCGGGCGATCGCGGCGGTCGAGTCCCGGCACCGGTCGGCGACCACGCAGACCGCGTGGGCGATCCCGGCGGGCAGCCGGTGCAGGGCTTCCCCGAGCGCGTGCAGGCAGGCGCCGATCAACTCCGCCTCGTCCCGCGCGGGGACGACGACGCCGACCGCGCCGATCACCGGCGCCTCAGCACGTGCAGGAGGAACTGCTCGTCGGTGTGCTCGACCAGGGGCTCGAACGCGGGGTGCGCGAGCAACCGGGCGTGCGCGTCCCGGCCGTCTCGCGGTGCTTCGGGCGCCCACGGCAGCCAGTGCACCGCGAGCAGGTGGCCGCCGGGCCGCAGTGCCGCGACCGACGCCTCGACCGTCTCGTCGAGCGTGCGATCGTCCAGGTAGTACAGGAGTTCGCCGTACACCAGCAGATCGGCGGGACCGGACGGCAGCGCGCCGGGCACCGCTCCGATGTGGACGTCCACATGGGACAGATCGGCGACGGCGGCGCGGGCCCGCTCGGCCGCGGCGGGCACCGGGTCGAACGCGATCAGCCGCCCGGCCCGGCCCGCGAGGTCGCGCGTGAGCACGCCGACGCCGCAGCCCGGCTCGACGACCGTGCCGTAGTGCTCGTCGGGCAGGCACGCCAGCACCATCGCGCGCTTGCGGCGCTCGTACCACTTCGTCCGCACCGACCACGGGTCTTCGGCGGCCGCGTACAGCTCGGCGAACCGGCTCACCGGCGCCGACTCCCGCGGCGGTTCGCGGAAGAACACCTCGGTGTCCCGGGCGAAGTGGGCCAGCACCTCGTCCGGCAGGATCGGGTCCTCGCCGCGCGGGCCCGGCTTGAGCTGTGAGGCGAACGCGGCGATGGCGCCGGCTTTGGCGTCGCGCTCCGCCGGACCGAGCCGGAGCGAGCGGGCCCGCGCCCACGGGATGGCGGGGTCGCCGGGCCGCAGCCGGTGCCACAGCCAGATCGGGTACGTCCAGCACTGCGTGGTCAGGGGCGCGGCGGCCAACGCGGCGCGCGCCGCCGCCTGGTGGTCCGGGTGCGGGTCGCCGGGCCAGGGCAGCAGGCACAGGTCGTGGCCGGTCGCGTGCGAGCGCACGGCACTGGTCAAGGCGTCGCCGTGCGCGGCGAGCCCGGAGTCCGGCAGGCCCAGCCACACCGGCTCGACGTCGGAAAGGCCCTGGGCCCGCAGGGATTCGCGCAGTTCGCGGCGGCGCGTGCGGCCCAGGTCGCGGCGTTCCGCGGCGTCCGCGGCCGGGAACGCCGCTTCGCCGTCGGTCGCCACCACCAGGGTCACCTCGGTGCCGGCCGCGTGCAGGCGCTGCAGGAGCCCGCTCGCCCCGAGCGTTTCGTCGTCCGGGTGCGCGGCGACGACCAGCGCGCGTTCGAACGGTTCCTCGGGCCAGGCCGGCAAGGCGGGCAGCGATGCCCACTCGGCTTCCGGGACGTACTCGGTCATACCGCGTCCAGGACAGTGCGGCCGAGCCCGGCGAGATCCCGCTCGGCGTGGTGCTGCCGGACGTACACCGGCAGGTCGGCGATCCGCTGGGCGAAGCGCCGGTCGCGGCACGCGGGCGTCGGCCCGGTCACCTTGAGCGCCCGCTCGAGCACTTCGACGGCGGTGCGTTCCGCCGCGGCCCGGCAGGTCCCGGCGACCAGGGCGTCGACCCCCGTCTCGGCGGCCCGGGCGAGCACGGCGTCGGCGGCGTTGAGCGCGGTGTGCATCGCGCCGGCGTGCGCGAGCTGGTGCTCGTCGGCGGAGTGCTCGCGCAGGTAGGCCAGCACGCCGTCGAAGACACCCGCGGCCCCGCCGAGCCAGACGGCCGCGACCCCGGCGCCGCCGAGCGCGAACCCGGGCCGGGTCACGTACCAGCCCGGCGGCCCGACGAGCGTGCCCGGCACGCCGTCGAACACGACGTCGCCGCTGTCGGAGGCGTCCATCCCGACGGCCTGCCACGCGTCCGGGTGCCGCCGGACGCGCGGGTCGGCGAGGTCCACCTCGACGAGCCGGTCACCGGCGGCCACCAGCGCGCGGTCCAGCAGGGAAAGCCCCGAGCAGAACCGGACCGTCCCGCGGACCGTGCCGCCTTCGAAGGCGGCACCGGTGCCGCCGGACTTCGCCGCCCACACGCCGTAGAGCGCGTCCGGGGCGGGGGAGTGGCCGGCCTCGGCGAGGATCGCGACGGCGTCCGTGTGCCCCTCGACGAGCCGGGCCAGGGTCAGGTCGCGGCGGCCGAAGGCGGCGAGGGCCGCCCAGCGGTCCGCCGTCCGCTCCCCGCCCGGCAGCGGCAGGTCGAGCCCGCCGGCCGCGAACAGCGACCGCAGCTCGGCACCGACCACGGCAGTGGTCCGGGGCGAGGGCAGGGGTTTCGGTGGCGTCTTCGCCAGGAGCGTCTCCACAAGATCGGTTTACCCGCTTCCCCGCCGGTTACGCGCGGGTGTGAACACCGCCTCGAGCGGGCATCCCCCCGGGATGACGAAAACCCGTGCCTACCGAGACGGCCGGCTGCAGAAGGAAGACTTCGCGGTCGCCGACGTCTCCGACTTCCTGGCCGAACCGGACACGGCCGTCTGGGTCGACCTGTGTGAACCGTCCGAAGCGGACCTCGCCGAGCTCGCCGACGAGCTGGGCCTGCACCGCCTCGCCGTGGAAGACGCCGTCCAAGAGCACCAGCGGCCCAAGCTGGACCGCTACGAAAGCCACGCGTTCTTGACGGCCTACGCGGTCCGGTTCGACCGGGCGAGCGGGGAGACCACCGCCTCCGAGCTGGCCGTGTTCGTGACACCGCGGGCCCTGGTGACGGTCCGCAAGGACGACGGCTTCCCGGTCGAAGCCGTCACGCAGCGCTGGGACCACGCCACCGACCTGGCGAAGTCCGGCGTGCCGTTCCTGCTGCACGGCCTGCTCGACTACGTCGTCGACGGGCACTTCGAGGCCGTCCAGGCCCTCGACGACGAGGTCGAGGACCTGGAGGACCTGGTGTTCGACGACCGCCCCGACACCTCGGAGCTGCAGCGCCGCTCCTTCCGGCTGCGCAAGAACCTGAGCAGGCTGCGCCGGGTCATCGCGCCCGTGCCCGACGTCGTCGCCTCCCTGATGCGGCCGGACCTGCGGCTGGCCGACGAGTTCACCCGCCCGTACTTCGAGGACGTCCGCGACCACGCGCGGCAGGCCGCCGAGCACGTCGAGGCGCTGCGGGACCGCCTCACCACGGTCCGCGAGACCCAGCTCAACCTGCAGAGCGACCGGCTGAACCTGATCATGAAGAAGGTCACCGGGTGGGCGGCGGTGATCGCGGTGCCCACCGCGGTGACCGGGTTCTACGGCCAGAACGTCCCGTACCCGGGCAACGGCACGCCGACCGGGTTCTGGGTGTCGACGATCGTGATGCTGGTGCTCTCGTTCGGGCTGTACGTGCTCTTCAAGAAGCGGGACTGGCTCTGAGTCAGCGGTCCGGGACGGGGTGGCCGCCGCGGATCAGCTCACGGCCGCGTTCGTAGTCCTCGTCGGCTTCGTGGGTCAGCACGCCGACCGTCGCACCGTCGCGTTCGTACCAGACCGTGAACGCCTCACCGTCGCGCGCGACCGGACGGGCGCGGTCGAAACCGTCGCCCCAGGCCGCGTACTTCAGGACGCGGTCGCCGATGACCGACCAGAATCCGGGGACCTCGGCCCAGGTGGCGTCTTCGCCCGCGGCGGTCCGGCCGGCGACCTCGCCCATCGCGAGGCCTTCGCCCCAGTGTTCGACCGCCAGGGCCCGGCCCGCCGCGGGGTTGTGGGCGAACGCGATGTCGCCCGCGGCGAGCACGCCGGGCGCACTCGTCCGCAGGTGCTCGTCCGTGCGGACGCGGCCGTTTTCGACGGCGAGGCCGGCCGATTCGGCCAGCCCGACCCGGGGCCGGATCCCGGTGGCGAGCACGACGAGCCCGGTGTCGAGCACCGGCACCAGATCCGTGCGGACGCGGTACCCGCCTTCGACCGACAGGAGTTTCGTGCCGCGCAGGACGCTCACGCCTTCGGATTTCAGCCAGTGCAGCAGGAATTCGCCCGCTTCCCGGCCCAAGCGCTTCTCCTGGGGCACCTCGTCCGGGCAGACGACCGTCACCTGGACACCGAGCCGCGACAGCGAAACGGCGGCTTCGCAGCCGATGAACCCCGCGCCGACGACGATCGCGCTCCGCACCCCGGTGGCGGCGGCGCGCAGGGCGCGGGAATCGGCGACCGAGCGGAGGGTGCGCACGTCCGGGTGGTCGGCGCCCGGGAGGTCGGGCCGGACGGGTTCGGCTCCGGTCGCCAGCACGCACTGCGTGAACGGGTGGACGGCGCCGGCGGCGGTGCGCACCCGGCCGCCGCTCAGTGCGACGACGGGGTCGCCGAGGGCGAGGGTGACGTCGTTGTCGGCGAAGAAGTCTTTGTCCAGCAGGGAGATGTCGTCCTCGCCGGCCTCGCCGCGCAGGAACTCCTTGGACAGCGGCGGGCGTTCGTAGGGCGGGTCGGGGTCGGCGGTGAGCAGCCGGACCTGTCCCGCGCCACCCGCTTCGCGGTAGGCGCGCACGGCCGACACGCCGGCCGGTCCGCTGCCGACGACAACCAGGGTTTCGGCATCCATGGCCCTCGCGTACCCGCCGGAACGGCGCGGTACACGCCGGGCGGCCGAGCGGTCCACAGTGGATCGTCCATTGTGGACGCTTTTTGGGTACGACGAAAGCCGGTGACGCCGTCGAGCGCACGTCACCGCTGGCCGAGACCGCGTTCAGCCGAACGGGGCAACGCGGCCGGATGGCCTGACAGGGAAGGAAAGACTCGCGAGCACCGCCTGGAGTACGCGCGCGGACACGGGCGCGGCTGGTTGCTCAACCGTTGCCGCTCAGGATAGTGCAGCTGCACTATGCTGAACCACCCGGTGTGCACATCGGGACGGCGCCGGGGCGCCGAAAACCGAAGAAACGGGTGGCGGATGGGTGGGGCAATGGTCGAGGGGACGCGCCCGGGCACGGGTGCGGGCGCTTCGGGCGTGGGCGAGGCGGGGGAGCAGGAGCTGCGCCGGCTGCTGGCCGGCTTGACCGCCGTCCGCGACGGCGACTTCGGCATCCGGCTGCCGGGCGGGACCGACGGTCTGCTCGGCGAGATCGCCACGGTGTTCAACGGGATGGCCGACCAGCTGTCGCTGTTCACCTCGGAGGTCACGCGCGTCGCCCGCGAGGTCGGCAGCGAGGGCCAGCTGGGCGGGCAGGCGAAGGTCCCCGGTGTGTCCGGCACCTGGAAGGACCTCACCGACTCGGTGAACGCCATGGCCGGCAACCTGACCACCCAGGTCCGGGACATCGCCCAGGTGGCGACCGCGGTGGCCAAGGGCGACCTGTCGCAGAAGATCGACGTCGACGCGCGCGGCGAGATCCTCGAGCTGAAGGACACCGTCAACACGATGGTGGACCAGCTGTCGTCGTTCGCCGACGAGGTCACCCGCGTCGCCCGCGAGGTCGGCAGCGAAGGCCGGCTCGGCGGCCAGGCCCAGGTGCCCGGCGTCGGCGGTGTCTGGCGCGACCTGACCGACTCGGTGAACTTCATGGCCGGGAACCTGACCGACCAGGTCCGCAACGTCGCCCAGGTGACGACGGCGGTCGCGAAGGGTGACCTCTCGCAGAAGATCACGGTCGATGCCCGGGGCGAGATCCTCGAGCTCAAGAGCACGATCAACACGATGGTGGACCAGCTGTCGTCGTTCGCGGACGAGGTCACCCGCGTGGCCCGTGAGGTGGGCACGGAGGGCCGGCTCGGCGGTCAGGCCGACGTCAAGGGGGTCTCCGGTACCTGGCGCGACCTCACCGACTCGGTGAACTTCATGGCCGGGAACCTGACCGACCAGGTCCGCAACATCGCCCAGGTCGCCACGGCCGTCGCCAAGGGCGACCTGTCCCAGAAGATCAACGTGACCGCCCGCGGCGAGGTCCTGGAGCTCAAGGACACGCTGAACACGATGGTCGACCAGCTGTCCGCGTTCGCGGACGAGGTCACCCGCGTGGCGCGCGAGGTGGGCACCGAGGGCCGGCTCGGCGGCCAGGCCGACGTCAAGGGCGTCTCCGGCACCTGGAAGGACCTCACCGAGTCGGTCAACGTCATGGCCGACAACCTCACCGCGCAGGTCCGCTCGATCGCCGAGGTCACCACGGCCGTCGCGCGCGGCGACCTGTCCCAGAAGATCCGGGTCGACGCCCGCGGCGAGATCCTCGAGCTGAAGGACACCATCAACACGATGGTCGACCAGCTCTCGGCGTTCGCGGACGAGGTCACCCGCGTGGCCCGCGAGGTCGGCACCGAGGGCAACCTCGGCGGCCAGGCCACGGTCCGCGGGGTGTCCGGGACCTGGAAGAACCTCACCGACAACGTCAACGTCATGGCCTCGAACCTGACCGGCCAGGTGCGCTCGATCGCCCAGGTCGCGACGGCGGTCGCGCGCGGCGACCTGTCCGGCAAGATCACCGTCGAGGCCAAGGGCGAGGTCGCCGCGCTGGCCGACGTCATCAACACGATGGTCGACACGCTGTCGGCGTTCGCGGACGAGGTCACCCGCGTCGCCCGCGAGGTCGGCACCGAGGGCATGCTCGGCGGGCAGGCCCGCGTGCCGAACGTCGCGGGCACCTGGAAGGACCTCACCGACAACGTCAACTCGATGGCGAACAACCTCACCGGGCAGGTCCGCAACATCGCCCAGGTGACCACCGCCGTCGCGCAGGGCGACCTGACCCGCAAGATCGACGTCGACGCCCGGGGCGAGATCCTCGAGCTCAAGACCACGATCAACACGATGGTCGACCAGCTCTCCGCGTTCGCCGCGGAGGTCACGCGCGTGGCGCGTGAGGTCGGCAGCGAGGGCCGCCTCGGTGGCCAGGCCGAGGTCGAAGGCGTGTCGGGCACCTGGAAGCGGCTGACGGAGAACGTCAACGAGCTGGCCGGGAACCTCACCCGGCAGGTCCGCGCGATCGCCGAGGTCACCAGCGCCGTCGCCGAGGGCGACCTGACCCGCTCGATCACCGTCGACGCCTCCGGCGAGGTCGCCGAGCTGAAGGACAACATCAACTCGATGGTCGAGTCGCTGCGCGAGACGACGCGGGCGAACCAGGAGCAGGACTGGCTGAAGTCCAACCTGGCCACCATCACCGGGCTGATGCAGGGCCGCCGGGACCTCGCCGTCGTCGCGGCCGCGGTGATGGACGAGCTCGTCCCGCTGGTCAACGCCCAGTACGGCGCGTTCTACCTGGCCGACGACACCGCCGAGGTGCCGGAGCTGCGGCTCGTCGGCGCATACGGCCACCCGGACGACGGCGACGGCCCGGCCGTCCGGTTCCGGGTCGGCCAGTCCCTGGTCGGGCAGGCCGCGCGCAGCCGCCGCCCGATCGTCGTCGACGACGTCCCGCCCGGCTACGCCACGATCTCCTCCGGGCTCGGCCGCACCGTGCCGACGAGCCTGATCGTGCTGCCGATCGTGGTCGAGGACCAGGTGCTCGGCGTGCTCGAAATCGCGTCGGTGCACGGCTTCACCGCCGTGCACCGGGCGTTCCTCGAGCTGCTGATGGAGCAGATCGGCGTCAACGTCAACAGCATCGTCGCCAACGCCCGCACCGACGAGCTGCTCGGCGAGTCCCAGCGGCTGACGGCCGAGCTGCAGACCCGGTCGGAGGAACTGCAGGCGCGGCAGGAGGAGCTCCAGTCGTCCAACGCGGAGCTGGAGGAGAAGGCGGCGCTGCTGGTCACGCAGAACCGCGACATCGAGACGAAGAACCTGGAGATCGAGCAGGCCCGCCAGGAGCTGGAGGCCCGCGCCCAGCAGCTGACGCTGGCGTCGAAGTACAAGTCGGAGTTCCTGGCCAACATGAGCCACGAGCTGCGCACCCCGCTCAACAGCCTGCTCATCCTGGCTCAGCTGCTCGCGCAGAACCCGACCCGCAACCTCACCGCGAAGCAGGTCGAGTACGCGGGCATCATCCACTCGGCCGGGTCGGACCTGCTGCAGCTGATCAACGACATCCTCGACCTGTCGAAGGTCGAAGCCGGGAAGATGGACGTCACGCCGGAGCAGGTGTCCCTGCGGGGCCTGCTGGACTACGTCGAAGCGACGTTCCGGCCGATGACCTCGCAGCGCCACCTGGACTTCCGGATCACCGTCGCGCCCGGGTCGCCGGCCGAACTGCTCACCGACGACTCGCGGCTGCGCCAGGTGCTGCGCAACCTCCTGTCCAACGCGGTCAAGTTCACCGACGTCGGCGGGATCGAGCTGCACATCGAGCCCGTCGAGGCCGAGCGCCTGCCCCGGCCGCTGCGCGCGCACGGGCCCGCCGTCGCGTTCCGGGTGACCGACACCGGCATCGGGATCGCCGAGCACCAGCTGGAATCGATCTTCGGCGCGTTCCAGCAGGCCGACGGCACCACCAGCCGCAAGTACGGCGGCACCGGGCTCGGCCTGTCGATCAGCCGCGAGATCGCGCAGCTGCTCGGCGGGTTCATCACGGCCGAGAGCACACCCGGCGAAGGCAGCACGTTCACCTTCTCCCTGCCGGTCGCGCGCCCGGACTTCGCCGCGCTGCCTGCGGGGGAGTACCCCGGCACCACCGTGGTGACCGGGGACGCCGGCGTGGGCGTCACAACGTCCGCGCCGCGGGCCTACCGGCGGCTGCTCGTCGTGGAGGAGCGTCAGCACGGGCTGTTGACGCTCGTGGCCGAAAGCGCCGCCGCGGACCTGGCCGACAGCCGCGACATCGGCATCTCGCCCGCCGACGTCGAGGTCGTCACCGCGGTCGGGACCCAGGAGGCCGCGGCCGCCCTCGCCACCGACGCCTTCCACTGCGTCGTGCTGGACCTGGACCTGCCCGAGCGGGCGGCGTTCGGGTTCCTCGACGCGATGCAGGGCGACAGCGCGCTGCGGCTGGTGCCGGTGCTCGCGCACAACAGCCGCCGGCTCGACGTCGAGCTCGAGCAGCTGCTGCAGTCCCGCGCGGACGTCCAGTCGCTGGAGGTCCTGTCGGGGCTGGACGAGCTGCGCGAGCGGATCGCGCTGCACCTGTCGGCGGAGGAGCCCGGCGCGGTGCTGCCGCTGGTCCGCCCGGACGAGCCGGCGGCGCCGGTGCGGGCGGCGGACGTCGACACCACGCTGGCCGGGCGCACGGTGCTGATCGTCGACGACGATCCCCGGAACGTCTACGCGCTCACCGGGATCCTGGAGCTGCACGGCATGCAGGTGCTGCACGCCGAAGACGGCCGCAAGGGCGTCGAGACGGTCGCCGCGCACCCCGGCATCGACCTCATCCTGATGGACGTGATGATGCCGGAGATGGACGGTTACACCGCGACCGCGAAGATCCGCGCGATGCCCGAGCACGCGCGCATCCCGATCGTCGCGGTGACGGCGAAGGCGATGCCGGGCGACCGCGAGAAGAGCCTCGCTTCGGGGGCCACCGACTACGTGACCAAGCCGGTCGACGCGGACGATCTCATCGCCCGCATCAAGCGGCACGTGACGGCGTGATCGGGTGACCGCCGAAGAAGAGACGCTCCCGGCGCTCACGCCACCCGCCGAGGTGTCCGCCAACCTCGCCCGCCTCGCGGACACGGTCGCCCGCCTGCGGGGCGAGGTCGACCACGCGCACGCCGTCGCGGACGGCCGCGCGCTGATCGAGCTCGCCAAGGGCGTCCTGATGGAACGCCTGCACTGCACGCCCGCCGACGCCGCCCGGCAGCTGGAAAGCCTGGCGGAACGCGCGGGGATGACGCCGCTGGAGTTCGCCGCGGACGTCGTCGGCGAGGCGGCCGAGGACCGGATCACCGAGGTGACGCAGGAGTTCCTGGCCCGCGCCGACGGGGAGGACTCGGTCGCGGTGCGGCTGCGCACGGCCGAGAGCGGCGTGCTGGCGGCCGGCGACACCCAGCGCGTCGCGGAGTCCATTTTGGAGCACGCACTGCGCCCGCTCGGCGCGACGGCGGTCGCCGTGTGGCTGGCCGGGCCGGACGGGTCCCTGACGCTCGCGGGCTCGGCGGGGTTCTCCGCCGAGGAGGCGGGGCGTTGGCGTTACGTCCCGCCCGGCGTCGCGACGCCGGCCCGCCGCGCGCTGATCGAGCGCGACACGATCTGGTACCCGACGCTCAAGGGTGCCGGGCTGCCGTCCATCGGGCAGCACACACTCGCCGAGGGCGGCCGCGTCGCCGTGCCCACCGGGACGGGCGGCCGCATCATCGGCGTCGTCGAGATGTGCTGGCCCGAGCCACTGCCCGCCGAACCCGGGCGGCAGCGCCGTCAGCTCGACGCGCTCGCGGAACTGTGCGCGCACACCCTGGACACCTGGGACGGCGTGGTCGCCCCGGTGGCCGGGTCCGGGGACTTCCTCGGCGAGCTGGTGGACTTCGTGGACGGCCTGCACGACCCGGCCGTGCTGCTCTCGCCGTGCGTCGACGCCGGCCGGCTGACCGACTTCCGGATCCACCACGCCAACGTCCGGTTCGCCGACCCCGGCGGGCGGCCGCGCAGCCGGATCGTCGGCACACGGATGCTGGAGGCGTACCCGCTCGCCGCCGAAGAGAGCGGCCTGCTCGACATGATCCAGCGCGTCTACGCCACCGGGGAGCCGTTCCGCGCCGAGAGCATGGCCGTCACGACGCTCGTCGACCAGGTACCGCTGACCGTCCTCACCGACGTCAGCGTGACCCGGTTCGCCGGGAACGTGCTGCTGATCCTGCGCATCCAGGACGACGCCGCGAAGCTCGCGGTGCTGCTGCAGCACGCGCAGCGGCTCGGCCGCATCGGCGGCTTCGAAGAGAACGTCGTGACCGGGGCGATCACCTGGAACACCGAGCTGTTCGCGCTCTACGGCCTGCCGCCGAACGCCACCCCGCTCTCGCTGCACGAGCTCGCGGCGCACGCGCACCCGGACGACGCCCCGTCGATCGGCCGCTTCCTGCGCGCGGTGCTGCACCACCGGCGCCCGTCGTCGACGGCGTTCCGGCTGCAGCGTTCCGACGGCGTCGCCCGGCACATCCGGGTGGTCGCGGAGCCGGTCGTGGACGGCCGCGGCGAGCTCGTCGCGGTCCGCGGGGCCTACCAGGACGTCTCGGCGCAGCACTGGACCGAAGTCGCGCTGGCCGCCACGCGGGACAAGCTGGCCGAGACCGAGCAGCAGTCGATCGAGCGCAACCGGCTCGCCCTGCAGCTGCAGCACGCGATCATGCCGCCCGCCACCGGCCCGATCGACATGCCGGGCCTGCGGGCCGCGGTCCGGTACCGGCCGGCGGAGAAGGAGCACCTGGTCGGGGGCGACTGGTACGACGCGGTCGCGCTGCCGACCGGCGAGGTGCTGCTGTGCGTCGGCGACGTCGCCGGGCACGGCATCGACGCGGCCACCGGCATGGTCAGCCTCCGCAACGCCCTGCGCGGGCTGGCGGCGACCGGTGCCGGGCCGGCGCAGCTGCTGACGTGGCTCAACCTGGTGGCCTACCACCTGACCGACCACGTGACGGCGACCGCGGTCGCCGCCGTCTACGACCCGGCGAGCCGCAAGCTGCGCTGGGCGCGGGCCGGGCACCTGCCGCCGATCGTCCGCCACCGCGGCGGCGACGCGACGACGTTGCCGCTGATCCGGGGTTCGCTGCTGGGCGCGGTCCGGGACGTCGTGTACCAGGAGGAGGAGCTGCAGCTCGACGACGGCGACATCCTGCTGATCTACACCGACGGCCTGATCGAGCGCCGCGACCGCCCGGTCCAGGAGACCGTCGCGCGGCTGCTGACCCTGGTCGAGCGCCACGGCGGCGAGCTGGAACACCAGCTGGACACGCTGCTGACCTACAGCACCGCCGACACCGACGACGACACCTGCGTGGTGGGCATCGAGGTCACGGGCGCGAGTTGAGCCGCCGGGCCTCGGGAGGTTCGCCGCCGCGCAGGACGTCGGCCAGGATCTCGGCGCCCCGGACCACCCGCGGGCCCGGGCGGTTGAAGTACGCCGGACCGTCCAGCACCCACACCTGGTCCTCACGGACCGCCGGGAGGTCCGTCCAGCCGGGCCGGCAGGCCAGTGCCGGGGCCTCGGCGAAGGTGCGTTCCGGCGCGAAGCCGCACGGCATCAGGAGGAGCACGTCCGGGCGGGCGTCGATCACCGCGTCCCACGGGACCGGCCGGGTGTGCTCGCCTGCCTCGGCCAGCAGCGGTTCGCCGCCGGCGAGGGCGATCTGCTCGGGAACCCAGTGCCCCGCGGGCCAGACCGGGTCGAGCCACTCCAAGGCGACGACGCGAGGACGGCGAGTCGTGGGGCGCACGGCTTCGAGGCGCTCACGCAACGCCCGGATCTCCGCCTCGGCCCGGCCGGGGACGTCCAGCACTTCGCCGGCCTGGCGCAGGCAGTCGAGGACGCCGTCCACCGTGGCCGGTTCCAGGCTCACCACCAGCGGCCCGGTGTCGAGCGTGCGCACGGCTTCGGACACCTGGCGGTACGACACCGCGCAGACCTCGCACAGGTCCTGGGTGAACACCACGTCGGGAGCGAGTTCCGCGAGGCGTGCGCTGTCGAGCGTGTAGAGCCCGGACCCGCGGTGCGTCGCGTCCGAGATCTCCCGGCTGGACAGCGAGTCCGGGTCGAACTCGGCCCGCGTCACGACCGGCACGTCCTCGAGGTGGCCCGGCGGCCAGTCGCACTCGTGCGTGCGGCCGACGAGGTCGGGCAGCCGTCCCAGCGTCGCGACCAGGTCGGTCGCCGCGGGCAGCAGGGAGACGATCCGCATCGGCCCACGGTAACCCCGGCTTGGGCGTGATCAGCGGGGCATCGGCCGTGATTGGAGGGGCATCACGCGTGATTGGAGGGGCATCACGGGGTCAGGGGTTTACCGCCAAGACCAGGAAGCCGGCCAGCAGGACCAGGTGGACGCCGCCCTGCAGGCGGGTTGCGCGGCCGGGGACGACCGTCAGGACGCTGACCACGACCGTCAGGGCCAGCAGGACGATCTGGGTCGGGCCGAGGCCGAGCAGGAGCTCGGTCGGGAGCCAGATCGACGCCAGCGCGATCGCCGGGATCGTCAGGCCGATGCTGGCGATCGCCGAGCCGTAGGCGAGGTTGAGGCTGATCTGCATCCGGTCGCGCTGGGCCGCGCGCGTCGCGGCGAGGGTCTCCGGGAGCAGGACGAGCAACGCGATCACGACGCCGACGAACGACTGCGGGAACCCGGCCGCGCGCACCCCCGCCTCGATCGCCGGGGACTCCACCTTCGCCAGCCCGACGACGGCGACCAGGGCGACCAGCAGCAGCGCGAGGCTGCCCAGCGCGGCCCGGTTGGACGGCGGCTCGGCGTGGTCGTCCTCCTTGACCTCGCCGTCGGCCGCCACCGGGAGGAAGAAGTCGCGGTGGCGCACGGTCTGCGTCAGCACGAACGTCCCGTACAGCGCCAGGGAGGCGACGGCCGCGAAGGTCAGCTGCGCCGGGGAAAAGGCCGGGCCGGGCGTGCTCGACGTGAACGACGGCAGCACGAGGCTGAGCGTCGCCAGGGTCGCGACGGTGGCGAGCGCGGCGCCGCTGCCCTCGGAGTTGAAGAGGGTGACGCCGTAGCGGCGCGCGCCGACGAGCAGCGCGATGCCGACGATGCCGTTGGTCGTGATCATCACCGCCGCGAACACGGTGTCGCGCGCCAGCGACCCGGCCTCGGGGCCGCCGGAGACCATCATCGTGACGATCAGCGCGACCTCGATGACGGTGACCGCCACCGCGAGCACCAGCGACCCGAACGGCTCGCCGACGCGGTGCGCGACGACCTCGGCGTGGTGCACCGCGGCCAGCACGGTCGCACCGAGCGCGACGGCCACGAGCGCGACGAAGACCGGGCCGAGGTCGCGGCCCCAGGCGAGCGCGAGCACGACCACGCCGAGCACGGGGGTGACGGAGGTCCAGGACGTCAGGAAGGATCTCAGCGCGGCCATGTCCCCAGCCTCGCACACCCTCGGTCACGATGCGTGGTCGTAAGGCGATTCTCACATTTCCGGCACTGTCCCCTGTGGACGGTCGGGCACGACGTCGAGCACGTGCCGGCGGAAGCTTTCGCTCAACGGCGGAAGAGTCCGCCCGGCCGCCCAGGCGAGCCCGATGTCGCGGGCAGCGTCCACATCGGTCAGTTCGAGGTGCGGTGCGGGAAACGCGGCCGAGCGCGGCAGGGGCAGCAGGGACACGCCCAACCCGGCGGTGACGAGCCCGCGCAGCGTCTCGACTTCGTCGCCCTCGAAGCCGATGCGCGGGCTGAACCCGGCTTCGGCGCAGAGCCGCTCGGTCGTCTCGCGCAACGCGTAACCCGTTCGGAGGAGGATGAACGTCTCGTCCGCGACGTCGGCGAGGCGGACGCGCCGGCGCCGGGCCAGCCGGTGCCGCGGCGGGACCGCCAGCCGCAGCGGCTCGACGAGCAGCCGCGCCCACTCCAGCTGCGGGTGCCCGCGGTCGCCGCTGGTGAGGACGACGTCCGCGGTGCCTTCGAGCAGTTCCGCTTCGAGCCCCTCTTCGCCGTGCTGCCGCAGTTCGAACCGCGCGCCCGGGTACTCGCGCAGGAAGCCGCTCAGGACCGACGGCACCAGCCACGTCCCGAACGTGTGCAGGAACGCCAGCGGGACGACGCCCGTGCCCGGGTCGACGATCTCGCCGACCTCGCGCAGGCCGAGGTCCAGCTGGTCGAGCACGACGTCGACGTGGCGCTTGAAGGCGTGCCCGGCCGGGGTCAGCTTCAGCCCGCGCCCCGACCGGCGGAACAGCTCGGCACCCGCGTCGTGCTCGAGCCGCCGCAGGGCGCGGGAGAGCGCCGGCTGGGTGAGGTGCCCGCGCGCGGCCGTCTCCGTGACGGTCGCGCCCTCGGCGACCGCCCGGAACAGCCGCAGCGTCTGCACGTCCATGCGTCCAGTGTATGGATGTTCAGCCCATCAGGCATTGGACGCATCGGTCGGCAGGCGTCACCCTGGAGGTATGGCAACCGTGGCAGAACAGCTGGTCAGGACCCTGCGGGACGCGGGCGTCGAGCGCATCTACGGCATCGTGGGCGACAGCCTCAACCCGATCGTCGACGCGGTCCGCCGCACCGACGGCATCGAGTGGGTGCACGTCCGCCACGAGGAGACCGCTGCCTTCGCCGCGGCGGCCGAAGCCCAGGTCACCGGGAAGCTCGCGGTGTGCGCGGGCAGCTGCGGGCCGGGCAACCTGCACCTGATCAACGGCCTGTTCGACGCGCACCGGTCGGGCGCGCCCGTGCTGGCCATCGCGTCGCACATCCCGTCCAACCAGATCGGCACCGGCTTCTTCCAGGAGACCCACCCGGAGCGGCTCTTCACCGAGTGCAGCCACTACAGCGAGATGGTCTCGCAGCCCGAGCAGCTGCCCCGGCTGCTGCGGATCGCGACCCAGGCCGCCGTCGGCAAGGGCGGCGTCGCGGTGCTGACCATCCCCGGCGACCTCGCCGACCGCAAGGCAACCGGCCCGCTGACCGAGCGCCTGCCGCTCGTCACGCCGTCGCCCGCCGTGCCTTCGCCGGAGACCGTCCAGGAGCTGGCCGACCTGCTGAACTCGGGCGAGAAGGTGATGGTGTTCGCCGGCGCGGGCGTCCGCGGCGCGCACGACGAGGTGCTGGCCGTCGCCGACAAGCTGGCCGCGCCGGTCGGGCACTCGCTCGGCGGCAAGGAGTGGATCCAGTACGACAACCCGTTCGACGTCGGCATGAGCGGCCTGCTCGGCTACGGCGCCTGCTACGACGCGATGCACGAAGCCGACCGGATCGTGTTGCTGGGCACGGACTTCCCGTACGACAACTTCCTCCCGCAGGCGCGCACGATCCAGATCGACCACGACGCGTCCCGGCTCGGCCGGCGCACCCCGCTGGAACTGGCGGTGCACGGTGACGTGAAGGAGACGCTCCGCGCGGTGCTCCCGCTGCTGCGCCCGCGCACCGACCGCGCGTACCTCGGCCGGATGCTGCGCGAGCACGTGCGGAAGCTGGAAAAGGTCGTCGGCGCGTACACGACGAAGATCGAGCACCGGCGGCCGATCCACCCGGAGTACGTCGCCTCGGTGCTCGACGAGGTCGCCGCCGACGACGCCGTGTTCACCGTCGACACCGGCATGGGCAACGTCTGGGCCGCGCGCTACCTGACCCCGAACGGCCGCCGCCGCGTGCTCGGCTCGTTCCGGCACGGCAGCATGGCGAACGCGCTGCCGCACGCGATCGGCGCGCAGCTCGCCCAGCCGGGCCGCCAGGTGGTGTCCCTGTCCGGCGACGGCGGGCTCGCGATGCTGATGGGCGACCTGCTGACGCTGCCGGTCTACGACGCCGGAGTGAAGGTCGTCGTGTTCAACAACGCGACGCTGGGCATGGTGAAGCTGGAGATGCTCGTCGACGGCCTCCCGGCCTTCGGCACCGACCACCCGCCGGTGAACTTCGCCGCGATCGCCGCCGCGTGCGGGATCTTCGCGGAACGCGTCGAGGACCCCGCCGACGTCCGCGGCGCGCTGCAGAAGGCGTTCGCCCACCCCGGCCCGGCGGTCGTCGAGGTCGTCACCGACCCGAACGCGCTGTCGATCCCGCCGCGGATCACCGGCGAGATGGTGCGCGGGTTCGCCCTCGGCGCCACGAAGACGGTGCTCAACGGCGGGGTCGGCAAGATGGTCGACCTGGCGCGCACGAACCTGCGCAACGCGCCCCGGCCGTAGCGCGGAAGGCCACCGCCCGGTGGGCCTTCCGCGTCACGGGTCCGCCACGATCACCCCGGCGGCGGCGAGGTGATCGAGGGCGGCGACCATCCGGGCCCGGCAGGCCTCGCCCAGCTCCGCGGCGTCGAGCGCGTCGCGGACCGTGGCGTGCATCGCCAGGGCGCGCACGACCCGGACGACGTGCGGGCTGCCGAGCAGGCACTCCTCCCGGCGTTCGCACTGGTGGCCGAGGGGCTCGGGCCGCCCCGGGTTCAGCCGGTACGCCCGGTCGAGGTCCACTGTGGACTCCCGGTGGACCGGCTCAGGCGTGGACGATCACGCCGCGGATGTTCTTGCCGTCGCGCAGGTCCTGGTAGCCCTCGTTGACCTGCTCGAGGGTGTACTTGCGGGTCACCAGCTCGTCGAGCTTGAGCTTGCCGGCGTCGTAGAGCCGCAGCAGCCGGACGATGTCGTACTGCGGGTTGGCCGACCCGAAGAGCGTGCCCTTGATCGTCTTCTCGAACAGCGTCAGGACACCGCCGGAGACGTGCACGGTGAGCTTCTCCGGGTTGGCGAGCCCGGTGACGACGACCGTGCCGCCCTTGCCGACGACGTCGAAGGCCGCGCTGACCACGTCTTCGTCCACGGTCCCGACGGTGATCAGGGCCTGGTCGGCCAGCTGGCCCCAGGTCAGCTCGTTGACCTTCTCGGCGGCTTCGGCGGCGGAGGCGAAGGCGTGGGTGGCGCCGAACTTGAGCGCGGCCTCCCGCTTGAACTCGACCGGATCGACGGCGACGACGTACTTCGCGCCGGCGTGCGCGGCGCCCTGCACGGCGTTGATGCCGATGCCGCCGATGCCGTAGACGACCGTGGTGTCCCCGGCCCGGACGCCACCGGCGTAGTTCGCGGTGGCCCACCCGGTGGGCACGCCGCAGCCGACCAGCACGGCCGTTTCCAGCGGCAGCCAGTCGTCGACCTTGACGACGGAGTGCTGCGAGATCGTGGCGCGCTCGGAGAACGTGCCGAGCATGCACATGGCGCCGAAGTCCTGGCCGCCGCCGTGGAAGCGGAACGTGCCGTCGGGCATGTGGCCCTCGAGGATGGTGGCGCCCAGGTCGCACAGGTTCTGGCGCCCGGTCGAGCAGTAGCGGCAGCTGCCGCAGTTGGGGATGAAGCTGCAGACGACGTGGTCGCCGGGAGCCACCTTGGTGACGCCGGGCCCGACCTCTTCGATGATGCCGGCCCCTTCGTGGCCCCCGATGATCGGGAAGCGCGGCACCAGGTCGTTGTCGATCAGGTGCAGGTCCGAGTGGCACAACCCGGCGGCGGTGTACTTGATCAGCACCTCGCCGGGACCCGGGCCGTCGAGGTCCAGCTCCATGATTTCGAACGGCTTACCGGCATCGAACAGTACGGCTGCCTTGGTCTTCACGGCCCTCTCCTCCACGTGCGGCGGTGCACCCTTCGTGCCTCGATTGTGTCGAGGGGGCCGTCTGACGGAGTGTCCGAATCCCGGACACCGGCACGACTCAGCGGACCCGCAGCGCCCGCATGCGGTTGTAGAGCGTGGAGCGGCTGATGCCCAGCTGCTTGGCCGCGCGCACCTTGTTGCCGTCGCACGCCCGCAGCGTCCGGACGATCACGTCGTACTCCGCCTGCTCCCAGCCGCTCAGCGCGGCACCCGGGGCCGTCTCCACGCAGCCCGGGGCGATGTCCGAGGCCGTGAGGTCGCCCGCGGAGCGGCGGTCGGCCGCGCCCGCCAGGACCCCGGCCAGCTCGCGCAGGTTGCCCGGCCACTGCTGGGAGCCCAGCAGCTCCAGCGCGCCCGGGGTCAGGCGCAGGGAGTCGCCGAAGCCGCGCAGGAGCTCGCGGGCGATCGCCGGGATCTCGTCGCGGCGCTCGCGCAGCGGCGGCAGCTCGATGCGCCGGTGCACGCGTGCGGCCAGGGTGGCCTGCTCGCCGCCCAGCTCCGCCGAGGGGCCGCTGAGCAGCGCGAACCACGCCGTCGTCGTGTCCAGGAGCCGGGCCAGGCGGACCGCCGCGAGCGGGGGGAGCAGCTGGATGCCGTCGATCACGATCAACCCGGACCCGTCGCACGCCGCCTCCACCCGGGCGCACCACTCGCCTTCGCCGGCCAGGACGTCGGAGCAGTCGAACTCGCGCACCGGCTCGTCGCCGGCGACGACGCGGGCCGCCGTGCTGCGGCCGGCTCCGGGCTCGCCGGAGATGAGCACGCGCCGGCGGGCGCGGCCGGCGCCGCGGAGGCGCTCGTCGATCTGCGCGGGGAACCGCGCCCGCCGGCCGCGCGGGCGCGACACCACCGGGCTCGTCGTCCGCACCGGCGCCAGCTCGAACAGCAGCCCGGCGTTCGCCGAAACCGCCTCGACCCGGACCTCGACCGGTGTGCCGGAGGTCAGCTGGATGCGCCGCAGCCCGCGCTGGGTCCGGCCCAGCTCCTGCAGCAGGCGGTGGTCGGCGGTGTCGACGAGCTCGGTCGCCGCCGTGTTCGCCAGCACGACGTCGTGGCCGAGCGCCAGGACCGCGCACGCCCGGTGCTGCACCGACTGGAACGCGGCCAGCAGCTGCTGCTCGGCGAGCTTCGCGCCGTCGAGCAGCCGCCGTTCGATGTCGGCGACCGCGCGCCGCAGGAACGGCGCGAGCAGCGGGTTCGCGTCGTCGGCTGGGCCGGTGATGTCCAGGACGCCGGCCAGCCGCCGGGTCGCCGGGTGCACCACGGGGTGGCCGTAGCAGGTGAACTGCTTCATGGCCTCGAGGAAGTGCTCGTCGCCGTCGACCGAGACGCCGCGGCGGGTCTCGAACGGCGTCGCGAGGGAGTTCGTCCCGGTCCGCTCCTCCAGGAACTGGCAGCCCGGCACCGCGCTGATGTTCTCCAGCGCCAGCTCGACCGACCGCTCGCTGAACCGCCGGGCCACGATCCGGCACTCGTCGTCGGCGAGCACCACGCAGAAGCGCGTGCCGGCCAGCTGCCGGGCCAGCTCGTCGAGCACCGGTGACGCCGCTCGCAGCAAGCGGCTCCGGCTGTCGACGTCGGCGACGTCCAGCCGGTCCACGGACGACGCCGGCGAGAGCCCGGAAAGCTCCGCCCGCCGCCACGACTGCGCGATCTCGGTCCGCAGGTCCACGCGCACTCCTCGTCGAGCCGGTACCCGGGGTCATCATCACACGGACCGGGCGCGGGGTGAACCTCTCCGTCCGGGCAGGTCGCGGCCCGCTCCGGCCGGACGGTTCCGCCGTCCCCACCCGGACGGTTTCCGGGATGAGCTGTTCCCCCTGCGCCACAACGGAAATACCGTCGGCCCCGCAGTGAAGCCCGATCGTGGAAGGGACACCCCATGCAGGTCGACGAACTGATCAAGCCGTTCCCGCTCAAGGAGTTCCACCCGATGCCGCGGGCGCTGCTCGGCCCGGGCGCGCACGAGATGATCGGCCCGGAGGCCCTGAAGATGGGCATGCGGCGGCCGCTCGTGATGACGTCGGGCCTGCGCGGCACCGGCATCGTGCACAAGATCTTCGAGTCGCTCAAGTACCACGGCCTCGACCCGGTGCTCTACGACCAGGTCGAGTCCAACCCGAAGGACTACAACGTGATGGACTCCGTCGCGTTGTACCAGGAGCACGACTGCGACGGCTTCGTCTCCATCGGCGGCGGCTCCTCGCACGACGCCTGCAAGGGCGCGCGCATCTCGGTCGCGCACGACGGGCGGAACATCAACGAGTTCGAAGGCTTCAACAAGAGCGAGAACACCAAGAACCCGCCGCACATCGCCGTCTCCACTACGGCGGGTACGGGGTCCGAGACGTCGTGGGCCTACGTCATCACCGACACCACGACCGATCCGGAGAATCCGCACAAATACGTCGCCTTCGACGACGCGTCCGTCGTCACCCTCGCGGTGGACGACCCGGTGCTCTACTACGACTGCCCGTCGCACTTCACCGCCCAGTGCGGTTTCGACGTGCTCGCCCACGCGTCCGAACCGTACGTCTCCCGGCTGAACTTCATCCCCTCGCTCGGCAACGCGCTGTACTCGGCCGAGCTGGTCGGCCGGCACCTGCGCACCGCGACCTGGCACGGCGACAACCTCGAAGCCCGCGAAGGCATGATGTACGCCCAGTACACCGCCGGGCAGGCGTTCAACTCCGGTGGTCTCGGCGTGATCCACTCGGTTTCGCACGCCGTCAGCGCGTTCTACGACACCCACCACGGCCTGAACAACGCCATCGCGCTGCCGCGGGTGTGGGCGTGGAACCTGCCCGTGGCCTACCAGCGCTACGCGAAGCTGGCCGAGGCGCTGGGCGTCGACACCACCGGCATGACCGAGGTCAAGGCGGCCGACGCGGCGGTCGCGGCCGCGGTCCGGCTGCTGCGCGACGTCGGCATCCCGGAGAAGTTCACCGACGTCAAGCAGGACACCCACCCGAAGAACCGGCTCGGCACGGGCCCGACGAAGGTCTACGAGCAGGCCGCGGTGATCAAGGGCGACGACCACGACGTCGACCGCGTGTCGAACCACATCCTCGGCGACTCCTGCACGCCCGGGAACCCGAAGGAGACGACGTTCGAGACGGTCCGCCCGGTCGTCGACCACTGCTTCAACGGCGACCTGGACGACTTCCTCTCCTGAACCGCGGCCCGCGGGTGCCCCGGCACCCGCGGGCCCCGCCTCCGAAGGGACCCCCGTGACGAGTTTCGCTTCGGTCGACGACGTCGCCGCGCGGCTGGCCGAGGTCGGCTACCTCACCGACCGCCGGCTGGCCACCACCGTGTTCCTGCAGGCCGAGCTGGGCAAGCCGGTGCTGCTCGAAGGGCCCGCCGGCGTCGGCAAGACCGAGCTGGCCAAGTCCCTCGCGGCCGCCACCGGACGGCGGCTGCTGCGCCTGCAGTGCTACGAGGGCCAGGACGAGACCAAGGCCCTCTACGACTGGGACTACGGCAAGCAGATGCTCTACACGCAGCTGCTGCGGGAGAAGATCGGCGCGATCGTCGAGGACGCGGCCGACCTGCGCGAGGCGGTCGACCGGATCAGCGCGCAGGACAGCGTCTTCTTTTCCGAGCGGTTCCTCGCCGCGCGGCCGCTGCTGGCGGCCGTGCGTTCGCCGGAGCCGGTGGTGCTGCTGGTCGACGAGGTCGACCGGGCCGACGAAGCCCTCGAAGCGGTGCTGCTGGAGATGCTCGCCGAGCAGCAGGTGTCGGTGCCCGAGCTGGGCACGTTCACCGCGGCGCACCCGCCCTTCGTCGTGCTGACCTCGAACAACACGCGGGACCTCTCGGCGGCGCTGAAACGGCGGTGCCTGCACCTGTTCCTGGACTACCCGTCGGCGGCGCGCGAGCTGGACATCATCCGGTCGAAGAAGACCGGGCTGCCCGACGCGCTCGCCGGGCACCTCGTCGACGTCGTGCGCGGGCTGCGCGGCCTGGGCCTGCGGAAGCCGCCGAGCATCTCCGAGACGATCGACTGGGCCCGGACGCTGGCCGTCCTCGGCGCCACCGAACTCGAGCCCGGCCTGCTCGAAGACACGATTTCCGTGGTGGCCAAGTACGAGAAGGACGTCGAGCGGGCGGCGGCCGCGCTGCCGAAGCTCGTCGCGGGGGAGCACGTCACGGCCGAGAACGAAGGTGCGGCCGTGCGCGGCGAGCGTGACCGGCCGGGGCGGCACGGGCCCGGGTACTACGGCGAGAAGCAGCAACCGGCTCCCGGGGACGAGAACGGCCGCGTGCGGCAGGTCAGCACGAGCCAGGGGGCGCGGTCGTTCACGGCGAACCTCGGCCGGCACCGGCGGGCGTGATGGAAGCGACCGTCCACCACTTCGCGCGGCTGCTGCGGGCGGCCGGCGTCCGGATCTCGGTGTCGGAGACGCTGGACGCCCTCGCCGGGGCGGCCGCGCCGGGGATCCTGGCCGACCGCGCGCTGCTGCGCGAGGCGCTGCGGACGTCGCTGGTCAAGGACCACCGCGACGACGACCGGTTCGACGAGCTCTTCGCCGCCTTCTTCGCCTTCGTCCGGTTCTCCGGCGAGCCGTCGCGACGGCGGGCCCGCGACCTCGAGGAATTCACCCTCGCCGAGGAGCTGGGCCAGCGGCCGCCGCGGGCGGACATGGAGAGCCCGGACGCCGAGGTCGGCGACCTGTTCGACCGCTCGAAGCTCGTCGAGCGCTACAGCCCGCACCCGGAGCTGAACCCGATCGTCCTCGACAACGACACGACCGACGAGATCGTGTTCTCCCAGCAGGACGTCGGCTCCCTGGAGGACTCCAACTCCGTCCGGCTCGACGTCGACCGGACGCACGGCGCCGACCCCGGGGCGGTGAGCACGGCGCCGGGCACGAAGCTGGACACCGAGCTGAGCCTGGCCGAGCAGGACGCCTTGCTGGGCTGGCTCGACGACGCGGCCGACCCGGGCGGCGACGAGGACGACGCGACGGCGATCCGGGCCCGGCTCGCCGGGCTGCCGGAGGCGCTGAAGCGGCACCTCGAATACCTGATCTCGTTGCAGCACACGGTGGAGGGCCGCCGCGTCGCGCCCGTGGGGGAGCTGGACGGCCGGGAGCAGGACCAGCTCGAAGCCGCCGTGCGACGGCTGGTGCACAGCCTGCGCGGCGCCCCGACGCACCGGAAGCGCGAGCACGCGCGGGGGCGCCTCGACTCGGCCCGGACGATGCGGCGGAACCTGCGCTACGACGGCGTCCCGTTCCGGCCGGTGACGGTCGCGAAGGCCGAGGACAAGCCGCGGCTGGTGGTGCTGGCGGACGTCAGCCTGTCGGTGCGGGCGACCGCGCGGTTCACGCTGCACCTCGTGCACCGGCTGCAGGGGATGTTCGGGCAGGTGCGCACTTTCGCGTTCGTCGCGGACCTCGCGGAGATCACCGGGCTGTTCGGGCGGTACTACGCCGAAGAGGCCCTCGGCCGGGTCTTCGGCGGCGACGTCCTCGACATCGACGCGAACTCCGACTACGGCCGGGTGTTCGGCACGTTCCTCGGCGAGCACGGCGCGTCGGTCACCCGCCGCACGACGGTCCTGGTGCTCGGCGACGGGCGCGGCAACGGCAACGACCCGAACCTGCCCGCGTTCGAGGAGCTGACCCGCCGGGCGCGCGAGACGATCTGGCTCACGCAGGAACCGCGCTACTCGTGGGGGCTCGGACCGTGCGACCTGCCGGCGTACGCGGAGTTCTGCGACCGCGTGCGGGTCGTCCGCGATCTGTCCGGTTTGGACAGTGCGGCGACCGACCTGGCCTCGGCGAGGACCGGCCGGTGACCGCGATCCTGGACCCCCTGGCGCCAGGCCACCGCGGCTGGTGGGAACGCGGCGAACTGCTGGTCTGCCACGAGGACGGCGTCGCCGTGCCGAACGCCCTGACCGCGCGGCTGGTGCCCACGCGCGTGACGTCGCACTTCCGGGTGTACTCCCTGGGGCAGCGGACGCTGGTCTCGCACCGCTACCGCGGCGACGAGCTGGACGACGACCTGGCCGGGCACCTCGCGGCCGAACTCGGCTTCCTGGCGCCGCACTTCGAAGACATCTTCACGGGCGTGGTGCGCACGACCGTCCACGACCCGCTGCTGGCCTGGACGGTGTTCTACGCCAACACCCTGGCCGCGCTGCGCCGCCCGGCGCCGACGGGCGCGATCGCGTCGTTCGCGCCGGTGCACGCGCGGGCGCTGGAGCTGGTGCGGGGCCGTTCGGTGCTGGATCTGGGGTCCTGCTTCGGGTTCCTGCCGCTGCAGATGGTCTCCCGCGGCCTGAGGCCGATCGCGTCGGACATCTCGCCGGGCACGATGGGCCTGCTGACGCGGGTCGCTTCCTGGTTCGGCACGCCGTTGCCGACCCTGGCCTCCGACGCGGCGGCCGTGCCGCTGGCGTCGGGCAGTGTCGACACGGTGACGGCGATCCACCTGCTGGAGCACGTGTCACCGGAGCACGGAACTGCCGTGCTCGGGGAGATGCTGCGCGTCGCCCGGCGGCGAGTGGTGGTGGCGGTCCCGTTCGAGGCGACGCCGAACCCGGCGTTCGGGCACGTCCGGTGCTTCGGCTTCGGGGCCCTGCAGGCGTGGGGGCGGGCGTCGGGGGTGCCGTTCACGGTCTTCGAACACCACGGCGGCTGGCTGGTTCTCGACGTGGCTTAGATCAACGCCCGCTTCGAGGCCGCGTACACGGCCTCCGCGCGGCTGCCCACCTCGAGCTTCCGCATGATGTTGCCGACGTGGAACTTGGCCGTGGTGGGCGAAATGAACAACTCCGCCCCGATGGCCTGGTTCGACAACCCCTGCGCCAGCAGCTTCAGCACTGTCAGCTCCCGGCCGGTCAGCCGCTGGGTGTCCGGCTGGGTGCGGCTCGACAACGTCCGCACCACCGAAGACACGCTGCGCGAGTCGAACGCCGTGTCCCCGCGCGAAACCGCCTTGATCGCGTTCGCCAAAGCCGTCGTGTCGACGTCCTTGACCACGTAGCCCCGCGCACCCGCGTGGACCGCCTCGATCACCAGGTGGTCTTCCAGGAACGTCGTCAGCACCAGGACCGCCAGGGACGGGTACTGCGAAGTCAGCGAGCCGCACAGCGCCAGGCCCTCGGAGTCCGACGAGGTCGACAGCTTGAGGTCCAGCAGGACCACCGCCGGCCGGCGGGCGGCGATCACCGTCCGGGCCTCCGCCGCGGTCGAAGCCTCGCCCACGATCCGGAACAGCGGGTCGCGCTCCAGGACCGAACGCAGGCCCTGGCGGAGGATGGCGTGGTCGTCGACCAGGACGATCGTGATCGGCTCAGCCAAGGGGCACCCCCACCACGATCTTGACCCCGCCGATCCGCGACCGCCGCACGGAGAACGTGCCGCCCAGCTCGCGGGCGCGGGCGTCCATGTTGGCCAGGCCGCGGTGCGCGCCGTCGAGGTCGTGGCCGCCCGCGACGCGCAGCACCCGGCGCAGCACCTCCGGCTCGCCGCTGCCGTCGTCGGACACCGCCAGCACCACCTCGTCCGCGCGGTAGCTCAGCCGGATCAGCGCGCGGCGGGCGTGGCCGTGGACCGCGCTGTTGAACAGCGCCTCGCCGCAGATCCGGAACAGCGAGTGCTCGGCCGCGGCGGGCAGGTCCGCCGGCTTGCCGCCGATCCGCAGCTCGACCGCCAGCTCCGTCGGCAGGTGCACCTTCGTCAGCTGCTCCAGCAGCTCGGGCAGGCTGGCGTGCGCGCCCTCGCGGTCGTGGCTGAGCGCGTGGATGACCGACCGCAGCTGGTCGACCGCGCCGCGGGTGAGGTCCTTGGCCACGGTCAGCCGCTCGGCCGTCTCGCCCGCGGCGTCCGCCCGGCAGAGCTCGATCTGCATGCCGGCCGAGAGCACCGACTGCGTGACGCTGTCGTGCAGCTCGCGGGCGATCCGGTGCCGTTCCGAGTCGATCACCTCGCGCTGGCGGGCCGCGAGCAGCTCCTGCTGGGCGCGGGCGCTGCGCCGGTGCAGCGACGAGTTGTGCAGGGCCACCACGCTTTGGCTCGCCAGGATCCGCAGCACGGCCTCGTCGGTCGCGTCGATCCGGCGCCCGTGCGGGGCCCACAGCAGCAGCCCGCCGACGACTTCGCACTCCAGCGTCACCGGCACCCGCAGGTGCCGGCCCGGCTGGTCGCCGGCTTCGGAGAAGTCCAGTGCCCCGCCGAGCATCCGGGTGAGGCAGGCCCGCACGTACCCGGGCATCGGGTCCACAGTGGACAGCTGGCGGCCGCCCGGCCCGATGATCGTGCACCGCGGCTCGGCTTCGGGCAGCACCGAGTCGGCGACGGCGAACAGGGCGTACTCCGCGTCGACGTGCTCGGCCGCGGTCCGGACGGTCGCGCGCAGCAGGTCGTCCTGCTGCTCCACGGTCCGCACCAGGGTCCGGGAAATCCGGTCCAGCGCGTGGATCACGCCCTCGAGGCGCTCGATCGACGTCACGTACGCGGGGTAGAACGACCGCTTCCCGGACCGGACGCCGGTCAGCTCGGCGAGGTAGCCGGGGCGGTCGTGGTCGTCGAGCGGGGCGCGGGTCACAGGGCCGCCCGGAACAGCTCTTCGATCTCCGCCACGTCGGCGTCGCGCGGGTTCGTCGCGAGACACGCGTCGTGCAGCGTGTTCCGCGCCAGCACCGGAACGTGGGCGACGGTCACACCGAGCTCGCCCAGCCCCTTCGGCACGCCGACGTCGTCGGCCAGCGCCCGCACGCGGTCGGCGACGGCGGGCCCGGCCTCCTCCGGCGGCGCTCCCTCCGGCACGCAGCCGAGGGCGCGGGCGATCGGCACGTACCGCTCCGGGTTGGCGCGCGCGTTGAACCGGACGACGTGCGGGAGCAGCACCCCGTTGATCACGCCGTGCGGCAGGTCGAGCAGGCCGCCGACCTGGTGGCTCATCGCGTGCGCGGCGCCGAGGATCGCGTTGGTGAACGCCAGCCCGGCCTCCAGGCTGGCCTGGGCCATCAGCACCCGCGGCGAGCGCTCGGCCGGCCGGTCGATGCTGCCGACGAGGTTCCCGTCGACCAGGGCGATCGAGTTGAGCGCGTGGTGGTCGGTCAGCGGGTTGTGCGCCCGCGACACGAACGCCTCGATGCCGTGCGTCAGCGCGTCCAGCCCGGTCGCCGCGGCCAGCCAGTCCGGCATCGTGGTGAGCAGCCGCGGGTCGGTCACCGAGACGTCCGGGACCAGCGTGCGGCCGATGATCGTGATCTTGGTGTTCTGCGCGGTGTCGGTGACGATGCAGAACTGCGAGACGTCGGCGCCGGTGCCCGCGGTCGACGGGATCATCACCATCGGCGGGATTGGCTGGCGGCTGCGGTCGACGCCTTCGAAGTCCAGGATGTCGCCGCCGTTGGCCGCCAGCAGCGCGACGCCCTTGCCGGCGTCGATCACCGAGCCACCGCCGAGGCCCATGATGACGTCGCAGCCGGCTTCGAGGTAGCGCTCGTGCCCGGCGCGGATCTCGTGGTCCTTCGGGTTGGGCGTCAGCCCCGCCCACACCGTCGGCGTCAGGCCTTCGGCCCGCAGGTGGCCGAGCAGCTCCTCCACCCACGGCGTCGCGAGCAGCCCGGCGTCGGTGACCAGCATCGGCCGCCGGGCGCCGAGGCGGGCGGCGACGTGCCCGGCCTCCGCGAGCGCGCCCTCGCCGAACATGATCTCGGGGGCGTGGAACTTGGCGATCGTGAGACCTTCGGGACCGGGTGGGGTCATCGCGGCGCTGTAGAGCGCGGCGGGCTGGGCCAGCGAGGTGGCCGGCCACGCGTCTTCGCCGGCCACCCGGGCGGGCGAGGGCCGGCGAGTGAGGACCACGAAGACACTCCCGACGTCGACGATGACTTCCCGCCCAGGCTACCTCGCCGGTTCCCCCGCCCGACCCGTCCGATCGGGTAGGCCGGCCCAGTCGGGCAGCCGGGTGCCGTGCAGCCCGCGGTAGGCCGCGCGCTCCGGCGGGCGCCAGTCCTTCAGCAGCTCAGGACGCGGTTTGACGACGTCGACGCCGATCGGGTGGCACACGTCGACCGGGTCGCGGGCGTCCGGTCCCCAGAGCGGGACGGACAGGTCGCCGCCGGGGCACGTGGAGAGGGCGCACAGCAGGTCGATCTCGGCGAAGAACTCGAAGTGGTCGCCCGGGCGGGCGGGGCAGGCCTTCATGAAGTACCGGTCGTCTTCGGTGAGCCCGGTGCACTGGAAGACGTTCAGGACGTCGTGCACGTCGAATTCGGTGAGCCCGAACGGCGCGACCGCGCGGACCAGGTTCGAGTGGCAGTGGAAGTCGAAGTCCTCGCCGGTGAGCAGCCGGTTGACGTACGGGTCGCAGCGGGTGCCGAGCAGGTCGTGGACGCGGCCGCCCTCGCTGTCCTCGCCGTAGTCCTCGAGCGTGTCGGCGGTGATCGTGGCGAGCGGGCGCAGGAACGGGAGCGTCGACCAGAGCCGGTCGAACGTGCTGACGTGGGCGCGCTGCAGCTGGCGGGTGCGCGAGGCCCAGAAGCGTTCGCGCGGGTCGTCGGCGTTCCAGAGGTTGAGGTCGCCGACCTGCGGGCCGTCGACGGTGCGCAGGCGGCACAGGTGACCTCGCGGCACCCGCCACGCGCGGCCGGAGCGGATCGGGATCTCGAACGCCTCGACGAGCTCGCGGCCGTCGTCCTCGGCGAGGCGCCGGTAGAACGACCGGTCGACTTCGAGCGCGGCGCCCTGGTAGGCGGCTGAGACCATCGGCGGCTCCTTCGTCGGTGTGCGGCTGCGGGGTCCAGGATGCCCCGGCTACGCACGGTGGCGTTCGACCACTCGTTCGGCTGCTGGGGCGACGGCCGGTCCGGCTCTTACCGTCGAACGAGGGACGGTTGTCTTCGGGAGGGGTGACCCGGGTGCTCGTGGCCAGCCAGCGCACCGGCGAAGAATCACGGCTGCCCGCCGCGGCCGAGCACGTCGTGGCGCTGCTGCGGTCGTGGGGCCCGGGGCCCGACCACCTGACGGGCCTGGCCCTGGCGGGCATCACGGTCCCGAGCCGCCTCGGCCCCCGGTTCGTCGACGCCTTGGTGTTCACCCGGTTCGGCGTGGTGGTCATCGCGGCCCACGAGCCGGGGGAGGGACGGTCGGCGGGCCCGGGCGAGCGTGCTGGTGCGGCGGTGGAGGCCACGAAGGGCGCGTTGGCCGCGCACGACGGCGGGCAGTACGTGACCGGCCTGGTCGCGGTCGTTCCGTCGGCCGGTGGGCCGCAGGCCGCGGTCATCCCGTCAGGCACGGGGCCGGGTTCGGCCGACGTGCGCGAGCCGGGCGAGGTGGCCGCCGGGTCGGCGCAGCCGCACGCCGTGGACCAGGGCGTGCTCGAAGTCCCGGCACACCCCGGGTCCGTGCCCGGCGTGGCCGTCGTGCTCGCCGACTCGCGGGGGTTGCGGCGGATCATCGGGCAGCACAACCGGTGGCGGACCGTCTGGTCGGCCGACGACGTCCTCGATGCCTGCTACGCCCTCTCGCTCGCCCACCTCGCGCCACCGCGCGCGGCGCTGCTCGCCGACGGCTTCCCCGCCCGGCTTCCCGCGCTCTCCCGGCTGCCCGAGCTGCCCGCCGTCGTTCCGGTGCCGGCCGAACAGCCCGCGCCGAGCGCCGACGACGAGCCCGGCCCGCGCATTCCGCTCCAGCGGCGGCCGGGGTCGGCGGTCTTCCCGCGGCAGCGGCCGATCCGGCTGGTGCCGTGGGGGCTGGTCGTCGTGCTGACGCTGCTCGTCGCCGCCGGGATCGTGGCCGCCGTGTTCGTCGCACAGGTCTTCCACGGCTCGTAACTTTCGCGCCAAGTACACCGCCTGCACCGTTTCCCCGCGGCGTCGGCTGGGCATCTCCCGGTGGACGTGAAAGGGGTTCACGATGCCGCGCACCCGAGCGCTCGTCCTGCTGGCCGCCCTCGCGGGGGCCTCCCTCACCGGCTGCAAGGTGCCCGACGGGCCGGCGGCCGGCGCCCGGCCGACCGGTACGGCCGCCGCGCCGCCGGTCGCGCCCACCGAGGCGCGGGCCGAACTGGCCAAGCTGACGGTCGCCGTGCGCGGCACCATGGACGGCTACAGCCGCGACAAGTTCCCCCACTGGGACAAGGTCGACGGCGCCTGCGACACCCGCGAACAGGTGCTCAAGCGCGACGGCCAGGACGTCACCACCACCTCCGACTGCGCCCCGAAGTCCGGCACGTGGGTCAGCGCCTACGACGGCGCGACGTGGCACAAAGCGTCCGATGTGGACATCGACCACATGGTGCCGCTCGGGCAGGCCTGGGTGAGCGGCGCGAAGTCGTGGACGCAGGAGCGGCGCGAACAGTTCGCCAACGACCTGGTCCGGCCGCAGCTGCACGCCGTCACCGACAACCTCAACGAGCAGAAGAGCGACAAGGCCCCGGACCAGTGGAAACCGCCGCTCGTCTCGTACTGGTGCACCTACGCCACGGACTGGATCGTGGTCAAGAGCAACTACGGCCTGACGATCACCGTGCCGGAGAAGACGGCCCTGGAGTCGATGCTCCAGCACTGCTAGAACGAGCGCGCCGCCGCGACCGCCTGCCCGGCGTACGACTGTCCGAACAGGACGGTGTGCACCAGCAGCGGGAACAGCTGGTGCAGGCCGATCCGGTCGCGCCGGCCGGCCGCCAACGGCGCGGTCTCGTCGTAGGCGGCGATGACGCGGTCGAGGTGCGGGCAGCCGAACAGCTGCAGCATCGCCAGGTCCGTCTCGCGGTGCCCGCCGTGGGCGGCCGGGTCGATCAGCCACGCGTCCCGGCCGTCCCACAGGACGTTGCCGTTCCACAGGTCGCCGTGCAGCCGCGCCGGGGGTTCGGCCGACGCCGGGATCCGGTCGCAGGCACGTTCGAACAGGGTCGCTTCCGTGCTGCCGAACGTCCCGGCGTCCACCGCGAGCCGGACGTACGGCAGCACGCGCCGCGACGCGTACCAGGTGGCCCAGTCGTCCCCGGGGACGTTCGCCATCGGTGCCAGGCCGATCCACGCGTCGGCGGGACCGCCCGGAGGTGGCGAGCCGAACGCCGGCGCGCCGGCCGCGTGCAGCCGGGCCAGCCCGCGGCCGAACCGCTCGGCCGCGGCGGCCGACGGGCGACCGGACGGCACCCGGTCGAGGACCAGCCGCTCGTCGTCGGCGCTGCGGACCACCGGCACCGGGACCGCGCCCGCCGCGGCCAGCCAGCGCAGCCCCGCGGCCTCGGCGGCGGTCGCGCCGGGAGCGTGCCCCCGCTTGACCACGACGTCACGCGGATCGCTCATGTCCCGCACGGTACCGGCGCGCTACGGTGGTCGCCGGAGACAGGGGGAGCGACAGGTGACGGTCACGGTCCGGAAACTCGAACTGCTGCTCGGCCGGCTGGCGGAGGTCCAGCGGTCGGAGGCACGCGACTACTCCTCGTTCGGCGTGCGCGGCAAGCGGTTCGGCTACTTCTGGCCGCGCACGCGGACCGTCGGGCTCAAGCAGGAGATCTCCGAACAGCTGGCCCTGGTCGCGGAGCGGCCCGACGTCTTCGAGGTGCAGTTCACCGCGGGCGGCTTCGGCTGGGTCGTGGTGTACCTCGACCGGATCGACGCCGACGAGCTCGCCGAACTGCTCTACGAGGCCTGGCGGCTCTCGGCGCCCGAGGAGCTCGTCGAGGAGACGCCTTTCACGAGGATCGCCCGCGCGTAGAGCAGGTCGAACCCCTGGCGCTGCACGTTCTGCTGCGACTTCGACCCCGGCTGCGTGGTGACGACGGCGATGTCGCACCCGGCTTCGGCGGCGGCCGCGAGCCGGGCCCGCAGCAACGCGGTCTGCACGCCGCGGCGGCGGTGCGCGGGCACGGTCGCCGCGCCGGTGAACTGCGCGATCCCGTCGGTGACGCGGAAGCTCGCGCCGCCGGCGAACTCGCCGTCGCGTTCCACGAGGTACCGCCGCACCCCGGCCATGTCCCGCATCGCATCGACGACTGTCTCGCGAGGGAAGTCTTCGTGCGAAGGCAGGCCCTGGGTGTCGGCGACGGCGAACGCGCCGGCGACCTCGGCCAGCCACGTCTCCAGCTCGTCCTCGCGCGCGATCCGGACGTCGCCGGGGGCGCCGGCGTCCCCGACCCGGCGGCCGAGCACGTTCTCGAACGACTCCAGCCGGTACCCGCGTCCGGTGAGGTACGCGCCGACCGCCGCGTCGGCGAGCTGGCACAGCTCGACCCGCACCGGCGCGCCCAGCTCGGCGAAGGCCGCTTCGATCTCTTCGAGGCCGTCCGGGAGGCCGTCGAAGCCGAGCCCGCAGATCTTGGTGAACGGCGAGTCCGCTTCGGCGAGGCTCGCGACACCACCGGCGAGCGGGCGCGCGAAGCCGACGGCGTCCCCGCGGCGCGCCCGTGCGGCGTCACTGCTTTCGGTGATCAACCGGGCTTCGGCGCGTTCGATCCGCGCCGCGAGCGCCGTGTCGCAGAAGAGCCGTTCCCCGTCCATGCCCTCACAGTGCCGGACACGGACGGGGAACCCAACCCGGTTTCTCAGCCCTCGACGCGGTGCGACGCCCAGAACGACGTCAGGTCGGTCGACCCGGCGGCGGCCTGGGCCGCGGCCTTGAACTCGGCCGTCGTCGAGACGCCGTACCAGTGCGACTGGGCGTACGACTTCAGCAGGTTCGCCATGGCCGTGTCGCCGATCGTCCGCCGCAGGTCGTGCAGGGTGCACTTCCCGTAGTTGTAGACCACCGTGGAGTACCGGGACGAGTGCGCGTCCCAGTAGGCCATCGAGTTGGTCAGCTTCTCCGCGCTCGACTGCCACGTGATGCCGCAGCCGCTGCCGGTGATGCCGCGGTAGAGGTCGGTGGCGTAGTCGGTGAAGCTCTCGTCCAGCCACGGCGAGTTGTACTCGTCGTCGCCGACGATGCCGTACCACCACTGGTGCGCCAGCTCGTGGGGCAGCGCCGTGGTCGACACGAGGTCCATCACGAAGCCCGGGTACTCCATGCCGCCGAACCAGAAGTTGTTGTCCAGCACGACGTCCACCTCGCCGTACGGGTAGTCGCCGAAGCGGCCCGAGTGCACGTCGATGGCGTCCGCGGCCAGCGTCAGCATCTGGTTGGCGCTGCTGGCGGAGATGCCGCTGACCGAGTAGACGTTGACGCGCACGCCCTTCCCGGATGTCGTCTGGATCTTCGCGAACGGCCCCGAGGCCCAGGCGAAGTCCCGCACCTTGCTCGCCACGGCGTGCGTGGTGGTCGTGGTGCCGCTGGTCGTCTCGGTCGACGTGCCGGTGGCCGGCGTCAGCAGCGACGTCGGGTGCACCAGGGTGACGTCGAAGTCGCTGATCACCGTGTAGAACGACTCGCCGTTGTTGGTGTACGGGTCGAGGTGCCAGCCCGCGCTGTCGCGCACCGCGAGCACGGGCAGCGCGTTGCCGATCATGTTGTACGCGCCGTCGTGGCCGAACCGGTCGGCGCCGCTGGGCACGTCGATGCCCAGGTCGAACCCGATGGTCGCCGACTGGCCCTGGGCCAGCGGGCTCGGGAGCGTGATCTTCATGGCCGTGCAGTTCACGCTGAGCGCCGACGGCGTGCCGCCGGTGACGTTCGTGACCGTGATCGGCGTCGTCGGGCAGCTGCCGTGGTAGTTGTCCCAGAGCCGCAGGTAGACCTCGGGCAGGGCGCTGGCCGAGCCGTTGGTGAAGCTGACGTTCTGGTGGCCGGTCCACGTCGTGCCGGAGCTGTTCGACGTCAGGCTGACCGTGTAGGCCGGGTTGACCGGGGTGCGCGTGGAGTCGGCGGGCGCGGCCGTGATCGTCCACGGGAAGGTGGCGCTGCCGCTGTTGCCGGCCGGGTCCTTCGCCGTGACCGTCACCGACGAGGTGCCGGCCGTGGTCGGCGTGCCGGTGATCCTGCCCGTGCTCGCGCCGATCGCCAGCCCGGCGGGCAGGCCGGTCGCGCTGTAGGTGAGCGCGTCGTTCTGCGGGTCACTGGCCTGGACCTGCAGGGACACCGCCTGGCCGGCGGCCGTGGTCTGGGCACCCGGCGAGGTGACGACCGGGGACTGCGGGTTGCTCGTCCCGGTCGTGGTCAGCGAGAAGTCGTCGAGGAGGAAGTTGGTGGCGAGGCTCGAGTCCTCGGTGCCGGTGATCTGCAGCGTCACGGTCTGGCCCAGGTAGCGCGACACGTCGACGGTGCGCTGGACGTACCCGGTGTTCTTGTCGAGGTTCGAATAGCTCGCGAGGGTGTCGGATCCCGCCTGCACGACCAGCTTGTCGTAGGCCGTACTGGTCGTCGTCTCCTTGGTGTCGACGTGCGCCCACCAGGACAGCGACGCGGAAGCACAGCCGGCGGGGAGCGTCAGTGACTGGGACAAGGTGTCGGTGTGCGTGCTGCCGTAGCCGTCCAGCCAGGCGTCCATCGTCCCGCCGTGTGCGGGCTCCGCCGAGGTGGCGGCGGAGATCACGCCACTGCTCTGGGTCCACGGCGCGGTACCGCTTTCGAACCCGCCGTTGCCGACGACCTGGTCACCGCAGACCGCGGCGGCCTCGGCCGGCGCGGCGACGACGACTGCGCCCAGCAGGCCCACGGCCGCACTGAGCGCAGCAGAAAGCACCCTCGATCTCATGGAGGTAGTCCTTTCCCGGCTCCACCCGTGGGAGCCGTGAAAAGCGTCCTCTGCGGCCGGGGCCGCAACAACCCGCCATGAGTCGGGTTCGGGTTCAGGCCTGCTGCAGCACGTTGAGGAGGATGAACAGCAGCACGAGGGCCGCGGCGACGGCGACCCCGGCGGAGACGGTGGTGCGGATCATCTCCCCGAACCCCTTGGCGGTGCGGGCGCGGTAGGCGGAGTAGTTGGAGCGGGCCTCGCGGGCGCTGTGCACCCGCGCGCCGACGAGCAGCCCGGCGCCGAGGGCGAGCAGGACGGCGACGAAAACGGACACGGGAGATACCTCCGTGGTCGGGGAAACGGTGGACGGCCTCATTCCTAGACCCGACGGACGTCACGCGCCACGGCTTGTCGGTATTCCGTTTCCGGGCCGGTCGGCCCTGGTGGGACGGGTGTCCCGCGGACCTCGGAAAGCCGTCGTGCGGCCCCGGCGGTATCCGCTGTTTTCCGTGCTCCGCAAGGAGAATTCGGTTGCTCAGCCTTCGGCCGCGAGTCCCTTGTGCCGTTCCCGCAATTCCCGCTTGACGATCTTACCGCTCGGATTCTTGGGAAGGCGGTCCGCGAACACGACGTACTTCGGGCATTTGTAACCGGCGAGGTGTGCCTTTGCGTGGTCGACCACTCGCGCAGCGTCGAGCGTGACGCCTTCCCGCGGCACGACGACCGCGGTCACGGCTTCGATCCAGTGTGGATGGCCGATCCCGAACACGGCCACCTCGGCGACGCCGTCGAGCAGGTACAGCGCCTCTTCGACCTCGCGGCTCGCCACGTTCTCGCCGCCGGTCTTGATCATGTCCTTCTTCCGGTCCACGACGGACAGGTAGCCGGCTTCGTCGACGACCCCGAGGTCGCCGGAGTGGAACCAGCCGGCGCGGAAGGCTTCCGCCGTCTTTTCCTCGTCGCGGTAGTAGCCGAGGGTGGCGTGCGGGCTGCGGTGCACGATCTCGCCGACCGTCCCGGGCGCGACCGGGTTGTCCTCGTCGTCGACGATCCGGGTCTCGACGTTGAGCGACGCGCGCCCGGCCGACCCGGCGCGCTCGAGCTGCTCGTGCGGGCGCAGGATCGTCGCCAGCGGCGCCATCTCGGTCTGGCCGTAGAAGTTCCAGAGGTCGACGTCCGGCAGCCGGCGGCGCAGCTCGCGCAGCACCTCGACCGGCATCGCGGACGCGCCGTAGTACCCCTTGCGCAGGCTGGAGAGGTCGGTCCGGTCGAAGTTTTCGTGGCGCAGCAGGGAGATCCACACCGTCGGCGGCGCGAACAGTTTCGTGGCGCGCTCGCGTTCGACGGCCGCGAGCAGCTTCGCGGGGTCCGGGCCGGGCAGGATCACGCTGGTCGCGCCGAGGTACACGTCGACGGAGAAGAAGCAGTCGAGCTGCGCGCAGTGGTACAGCGGCAGCGAATGCACCTCGACGTCGTCGGCGCTCATGCCGCCGTCGACCACGCAGGAGACGTACTGCGCGATGAGCGACCGGCTCGACAGCAGCACGCCCTTCGGCCGCGACTCGGTGCCGGAGGTGTACATGATCCGCAGCGGGTCGTCGTCGGCGACGAGGACGTCCGGCGCCGTCGAGTCCCCTTCGGACAGCCAGGGGGCGACGTCCTCCCATTCGCCGTCCGCGCCGATGCGCCCGCGCACGACGTCGGGCCGTCCGGCCAGGTCGAGCGCCTTGGCGGCGGTAGGTTCGAGGGCGTCCTCGGCGAGGAAGGCCTTCACTTCGGCGTGGCGAAGGATGTAGGCGATTTCGTCGGCGCCGAGCATGAAGTTGACCGGCACGAGGAGCACGCCGAGCTTGGCCGTGGCGAAGGCGAGGGCACCGTACTGCCAGCAGTTGTGGCTCAGCAGCGCGAGCCGGTCACCCTTGCGCAGCCCGCGTGCGGCGAGGGCGTGGGCGCACCGGTTGGCGGCGGCTTCGAACTCGGCGAAGGTGAGCCGCTCGGTCCCGTCGACTACGGCGAGCTTGCCGGGCAGCCGCAGCGCGGTGCGGCGGAGGAGGTCACCGAGGGCGTGCTGCCGGGCCCGGTCGACGAGGTGCTGGTCCATCCCGGCAGTCTCGGCGGTGGCGACGCGACGTGCAACAGTCCTGTTCGCCGTCGCTCTCGGGGCACGAGCGGGGCCGGTCAGCGGGCGCCCGCGTCGATCTGCACCGGGTAGCCCGCGCGCAGGACGGCGATCGTGGCCGGGGGCGTCAGCACCGGGACGGTCCCTGCCGTGGGCAGCCGCTGCTTGCGGCCGTAGCCCGCGGGCGTCCACTCCGTCAGGTGCCCGTCGACGACGACCTCGGGGTGCGGGCCGCGGAGGACGAAGGCGCCGTCCGGGAGGCCGGCCCACGGCAGCTCGTGGAGCCGGCGTTCGTGGGTGCCGCGGACCAGGCGCTCGGCGTGCAGCCGCCGGTTCATCGCGGTCGCCGACGGACGGCCCGGCCAGGCGTCGCGGTAGGCCGTGTACGCGGCATGACGGCACTCGCCGCAGGGCCGGTGCCCGGCGGCGAACGAGACGGCTTCGTCGTGGAAGTACAGGTGCGTGTAGCGGTTCGGGAGCCACTGCTCGCGCCACCGGCCCTTGAACGCGAGCACGCAGGTGATCCACAGGTCGCCGCCGTGGAAGCGGACGATCTCGTGGCCGCGGTGCAGCACGCCCCGGTTGCCCGTCCACGCGCCGCGCAGGGGGACGTCGACGATCTCCCCGGTGGGTGTCACGCGGTTGCGCACCAGGTCACCGGCCTTCCGGAGTGGCGGATCGGCCGGGCGCGCCGCAGAATGCGCGCATGCAGCCGACGGTCGTCCGGGTGGCGCGGCTGGCCGACCCGGCCGGGCCCGCCGACGGCGTCCGCGTGCTCGTCGAACGGGTCTGGCCGCGCGGCACGTCCCGGACGGTCGTCCTGGACGGCTGGTACCGCGCGCTGGCGCCGTCCGACGAGCTGCGCACGTGGTACGGCCACGATCCCGAGCGCTTCGCCGAGTTCGCCGAGCGGTACCGCGCGGAGCTGCGGGAGCCGGATCGCGTGGCCGCGCTGGAGCGGCTGCGGGAACTGGCCGCAGGCGGCCCGGTGACGCTGCTGACGGCCAGCGGCTCGCCGCCGATCAGCCAGGCCGCCGTGCTGGCGGGCGTGCTCACCGGCGAAGGGTGAGTCACGACCGGGACCCGCGTTCAGTCCCGCTCGCGGTCGTCGTGATCGTCGCCGTGGCCGTGCCGAGCGTGTCGTGCCGGGCGGTCAGCGTGAGCGTCCCCGGTGGCCCGGCGAACGGCCGCACCCACACCGCCGCGCCGCCGCCGGTCGCGCCCAGGTCCAGCGCCGGGTCGCCGACCAGCTCACCGGACCCGGTCAGCGTCAGCGTCACCGCCCCGGTCGCTCCCGCGCGCAGCGTCCCGAAGCGGTCCAGCGCGGACACGACCACCCGCGTGGCGTCGCCGCCGTCGGAGCGCAGCTGCGTGTCGTCCGGGACGCAGCTCAGCACGTCGCGGCTCCGGTCACCGCTGAAACGCCGCGAGACGACCAGCCGGCCGCCCGCGTAGCCGTCGATCCGCAGCTGTGGACGCCGCCCGCGCGGCACGGTCAGGTCGGCGGCGAACGGCGGGTACCGCAGGTGCGGGAAGTCGGCGCGGCGGCTGCGGGCCTCGCCGGCGGGCCGGTCGTCGAGGAACAGCAGGAGCCGGTCGCAGTTCGACCAGATCGTCGCGTCCCGCCCGGGCCCGGTGGGCTGGGTGGTGAAGTCCCACGCGAAGCCCGGCTCGACGACCGCCCGGACGAGCGGGTCGCCCTGCGAGGCGTAGAACGCCGCCGCGGGCTTGGGGATCCGGAAGATGTCCGAGACCCCGGCGAACTTCGACCCGCCCAGCGAGCGCTGCCAGCCCGACGGGTAGTCGAAGGCGCACCAGGCGAGCAAACCGCAGTAGCGGTCGTCGGCCGCGGCCAGGTCGTGGGCCTTCGCGTGCAGTTCGGCCTGCAGGTGCTGGGTCGACGGCGGATCCGTCCGGCGGTAGGCACGGACCCCGGCCAGCGTCCCGATCGACTCCGTGACCAGGTACGGGACACCCGCGCGCGGCGGGCGCAGCTGAAAGGGCGCGCCGCGCCGGGCGGTGTAGTCGTTGTAGGCCAGGACCTGCTCGTCGGTGCCCGGCGGCAGGGCCAGCCGCGCGCCGGTGGTGCTGGCCAGCGCCCCGCTCGTCGGGCGCGACGGGTCCAGCTGCCGCGCCAGCCGCCCGGTCTTCAGGTACATCTCCGTGGTCCCGGCGGCTTCGTTCACCCGCGTGCCCCACACGACGATGCTCGGGTGGTTGCGGTCGCGCACGACCATCGCCTCGACGTCACGCAGGTTCCGCTGCTGCCACGGCGCGTCGCCGACGCGGCCCCAGCCGGGGATCTCCTCCCACACCAGCAGGCCGAGCTCGTCGCACGCGTCGAGGAACGCGCTCGACTGCGGGTAGTGCGAGCAGCGGACCATGGTGCAGTTCAGCTCGCGGCGCAGGATCTCGGCGTCGCGCCGCTGGACGCGGTCCGGCAGCGCCCCGCCGGCGAACGGGTACCACTGGTGGCGGTTGAGGCCGAAGAGCTTCAGCCGCCGCCCGTTGAGGAAGAAGCCGTCCGGGGTGAACCGGGCTTCGCGGAAGCCGATCCGCACGGTCTGCTGGTCGAGCGCGCGCGGCCCGGACCGGATGCCGACCACGACGTCGCAGAGCGCCGGGTCGTCGACGTCCCACAGCCGGACCGCGCCGAGCCCGCCGACATCGAACTCGACGGTCCTGGTCCCGACCGCCATCGGCGGGACCTCGGTGCTGCCGCGGGCCAGCTCCCGGCCGGCCTGGCGCACCGACGCGGTCACTTGCACCGGTTCGCCGAGCGCGACGGTCGTGTCGAGCTCGCACGTCAGGTGCAGCGAGCGGCCGGGGGAGAGGACGTCGACGGGCCGGGCGAAGACGTCGGACAGCCGGGTCCGCGGCACGGTGCCGATCGAGGCGGCGCGGTAGATCCCGGCGGGCTGGTAGAAGTCGATCACCGACGGGCCCTCGCTGCGCGGCAGGTTCGGCGGGACGTCGAGCTGCCAGCGCCCGTCGACGACCACGGCGAGCACGTTGTCGCCCGCCGTGACCTGCGGCAGCTCGACCTCGAAGGGCAGGTAGCCACCGTCGTGCGCCGTGACGAGGCCGCCGTTGAGGTACACCGCCGCGCTCGTCATGACGCCCTCGAAGCGGGCGCGCACGCGTTCGGTGGTCATCGCGGGGGAGACCGTGAAGTGCTTGCGGTAGATCCACTGCTCCTGCCACGACGACGGCTGCCAGCCGGTCCAGGAAAGCGGCGTCACGCAGTGGGGGAGCTGCACCGGGGAGAGGTCGGTTTCGTCGTAGCCGAGTTCGGCGGCGCCGTCCTCGTACCGGCCGAACAGCCAGAAATCGCCCAGCCGCACGGCGTCCGGGTCCGGCTCGCCGAGCCCGGCCGAGCCGGCGGCACCGCCGAAGACGACGGCACCGGTCAGCGCGGCGCCGCCGGCGACGAGGAACTCGCGCCGCGACAACCGGGGCTTCCCTGCCGCCATCCACGACCTCCGTGTTCGCCGTCCCGACCGGGGAATCGCTCCCGAAGGGTAAGACGTCACAGACGATCAAACGGTTGGCTCGGGCTCAGCGCAACGTGGAGGCGCGGACCACCAGCTCGGGCGTGAAGACGACCTGCCGGTGTTCGTGGCCCGGCTCGGCCTCGGCCAGCAGCAGCTCGGCGGCCGTGCGGCCCAGACGCCGCCGGGGCTGGCGGACCGACGTCAGCGGGACGGCGGCCGCCGCCGCGAACTCGATGTCGTCGTAGCCGACGATCGCCAGGTCCGCCGGGACGCGCATGCGCAGGTTCGCGCACGTCTGGAGCAGGCCGAGAGCGACCAGGTCGTTCGCGCAGAACGCCGCCGTCGGGCGGACCGACGCCGGCAGCCCGGCCAGCCGCTCGCCCGCGCCGCGGCCGTCGGCCACGGTCAGGGCCGTCGTGGTGAGGTCGACCAGCCGGCCGGCGTCGAGTCCCGCCGCGCGAAGGGCCCGCAACGCGCCGAGCCGGCGGTCGCGGACCTGGCCGACGGTCGTGTGGTTGCCGATGAACGCGATCCGGTCGTGGCCCTGCTCGATCAGGTGCCGCACGGCGATCTCGCCGCCGTAGACGTCGTCCACCGCGACCGAGCAGTGCGTGGTGCCGCCGGGTGTCCGGTCGACGACCACCACGGGCGTCCCGCGCAGCGCGATCTCCTGCAGCAAAGGGGCGTCCGGGTCGACCGGCGTGATGAGGATGCCCTGCACCCGCTGCTGTTCGAGGCGGCCGAGGTAGGCCGCCTCCCGCGCGGGCTGGTGGGCGCTGTTGCAGAGGAACAGCGAGAGGTCGCCCGCGTCGGCGGCGTCTTCCATGCCGGCCGCGACGTCGGTGAAGAACGGGTTGCTGCCGTCGAGCATCACGTACGCGAGCACGCGGCTGCGCCCGGCCCGCAGCTGGCGCGCGGACTCGTTGCGCACGAACCGCAGTTCGGCCATCGCGGCTTCGACCTTCGCGCGGGTGGCGGGGCTGACGCGGTCGGGGCGGTTGAGCACGTTGGACACCGTGCCGAGGGAGACGCCCGCGGCGGCCGCGACGTCCTTCATGCCCGCCGTTCTGGGCTCGGCGCCGGACTCCTGGACCGTCATGTTCGTCCCCCTTTGAAACGTAACATCACCACGACCTGCCCGGTCCAGAAGCCGTTTGGCCACGGTTCGCCGGATTCATTGACTTGCTCTCCGACCGCATAGTAGCGTCACCGCACCAGATTTGTGAAACCTTTCAATCCGGAGGTCGCGATGACGCGGCAGGACCCGGGCCGGGCCCCTCTGCTGGAGGTGCGCGGCGTGACCAAGTCGTTCGGCGCGGTGGCGGCGGTGGCGGGCGTGAGCTTCGGCCTGCACGCCGGGGAGGCCCACGCGCTGGTCGGGGAGAACGGCGCCGGCAAGTCCACGATCGTCAAGATGCTGGCCGGGGTGCACCGGCCCGACGACGGGACGCTGCTGCTGCAGGGCGAGCCCGTCTCGTTCGGCTCTCCCGCCGACGCGAAGGCGGCCGGCATCGCGGTGATCTACCAGGAGCCCACGCTGTTCCCGGACCTTTCGGTCGCGGAGAACATCGTGATGGGCCGCCACCCGCGCAAGAGCCTGGGCCGGATCGACCGGACGGCGATCCGCGCCGAGGCCGAACGCCTCTTCGCCCGGCTGGGCGTGCGGATCGACCCGGCCCGGCCCGCCCGCGGGCTGTCCATCGCCGACCAGCAGATCGTCGAGATCGCCAAGGCGCTCAGCGCGGACGCCCGCGTGCTGGTGATGGACGAGCCGACCGCCGCGCTGAGCCGCGTCGAGGTCGAGCGGCTCTTCACCGTCGCCCGGACGCTGCGCGAAGAAGGCGCCGCGATCATGTTCATTTCGCACCGCTTCGAGGAGATCACCGAGCTGTGCCAGCGCGTGACGATCATGCGCGACGGCAGGCACGTCTCCACCGACCCGCTCGAAGACGTCACGGTCGACGACATGGTCAAGCGCATGGTCGGCCGCGACCTGGACGCGCTGTTCCCCAAGCAGGACGTCGAACCGGGCGCGGTGGTCCTCGAGGTCGCCGGGCTGGCCCGCGAAGGCGTCTTCCGCGACATCTCCTTCTCGGTGCGCGCGGGCGAGATCGTCGCCTTCGCCGGGCTCGTCGGGTCCGGGCGCTCGGAAGTCGTCCAGGCCGTCTTCGGCGTCGACGAACGCGACGCCGGAGTCGTGAAAGTCGGCGGCAAGAAGCTGAAGGCGCATTCGTCGCGGGCCGCGATGGCCGCGGGCATGGCGCTGGTCCCCGAGGACCGGCGGCAGCAGGGCCTGATCATGGACCTCTCGATCGAGCGGAACGTGACGCTGCCGCGGTCGCGCGCGCTGGCGAAGCTCGGCTTCCTGACCGGCGCGGGCGAACGCCGGGAAGCGCGGCACTGGACCGGGCGCCTGCGCACCAAGTACCGCCGCCTCGGCGACCCCGTCGGCACCCTTTCCGGCGGCAACCAGCAGAAGGTCGTGCTCGCGAAGTGGCTGGCGATGGCGCCGAAGGTGCTGATCGTGGACGAGCCGACGCGCGGCATCGACGTCGGCACGAAGGCCGAGGTGCACCGGCTGATGTCGGCGCTGGCCGCCGAGGGCGTCGCGATCGTGATGGTGTCGTCGGAACTGCCGGAGGTGCTCGGCATGGCCGACCGCGTGCTCGTCATGCGGGAGGGCCGGCTCGTCGCCGAGCTGCCGCGGGCCGACGCGACCGAAGACGCCGTCATGTTCGCCGCGATGGGGCAGGGAGCCGCCGCATGACCGTGACCAAGGAGGCCCCCGTGGCGGGGAAGCCGGCCGTCCCGACGCGACCGTCGTGGACCGCGAACGTGTTCAAGGCCCGCGAATCCGGCATCGTGCTCGCGCTGATCGTGCTCGTCGCGTTCACCGCGACGCAGAACTCGCGGTTCCTGTCCGGGCAGAGCGTCCGCGACATCCTGCTCGGCACGGCGATCCTCGCGGTCCTGGCCGTCGGGCAGGCGATCGTGATGATCACCCGCAACATCGACCTCTCGGTGGGTTCCGTGCTGGGCCTCGCCGCGTTCGCGGTCGGCACGCTGATGAAGGACCACCCGGGCCTGCCGGTGGTCGTCGCGGTGCTGGCCGGCCTGGCCGTCGGCGCGGTGTGCGGGCTGCTCAACGGCGCCCTGGTGCGGTTCGGCCAGGTGCCCGCGCTGGTCGTCACCCTCGGCACGCTCTACGCCTACCGCGGGGTCAGCTACTTCTGGGCGGGCGGCCAGCAGATCAACGCCGACAAGCTGCCCGCGTCGTTCCTCGACTTCGGCACGTCGTCGCTGCTCGGCGTGCCGTGGCTGGTGCTGATCGCGCTGCTGGTGCTGGTCATCGCGGGCGTCGTGCTGCGCAGCTACCCGGCCGGGCGCGAGCTGTACGCGATGGGGTCGAGCCCGCAGGCGGCGAAGCTCGCCGGCATCCGGGTCGGCCGCAACACCACCGCGGCGTTCCTGGTCAGCGGCGCACTCGCCGGCCTGGCGGGGGTCCTGTTCGCCGCGCGCTTCGGCACCGTGGACGCGGCCGCCGGCACCGGCTACGAGCTGAACGTCGTCGCGGCCGCCGTCGTCGGCGGGGTCGCGGTGTTCGGCGGCAGCGGCTCGGTCTGGGGTGCCGGCCTCGGCGCCCTGCTGCTGACGGTCATCGGCAGCGCCCTGGCCGTGCTCGACATCAACCAGTTCTGGCAGCAGGCGATCGTCGGCGCGCTGATCCTGCTGGCCATCGGCGCCGACCGGCTCGTCGCGGTCCGGGTCGCCAAGGCACTGAAGAAGAGGGACGCCCATGTCTGACCACGGGAGCCGGTTCTCCCGGCTGCTCAGCTGGGACGCCGCGGTCGTCCTGGTGACGGTGATCGTCCTGATCGTCGCCTCCGGGGCCGTCGAGAACTTCGGCACCAGCCGCAACTTCACCTTCCTGCTGCTCGACCTGCTGCCGATCGCCCTGGTCGCGCTGCCGATGACGTTCATCATCATCACCGGCGAGATCGACCTTTCGGTGGCGAGCACGCTCGGGCTGACGTCCGCGGTGATGGGTTCGCTGTGGGACGCGGGGCTGTCGATCGAGACGATCATCCCGCTCTGCATCGTGCTGGGCGCGGTCCTCGGCGCGTTGAACGGCTTCTTCGTCACCGTGCTGAAGCTGCCCTCGCTGGCCGTCACGATCGGCACGCTCGCGCTGTACCGCGGGCTGGCGTTCGTCGTCCTCGGCGACGGCGCGGTCGCCGACTTCCCGCGCGCCTACACGTCCTGGGTCACCGGGACCCTCGGCGACGGCCCGATCCCGAACGTGCTCGTCCCGCTGGCCGTGGTGGCGCTGGTCTTCGGCGTCGTGCTGCACGCGACGCCGGTCGGGCGCGGCGTGTTCGCGGCCGGCGCGGGCGAGCAGGCGGCCCGGTTCGCCGGGATCCGCACCGGACGGCTGAAGTTCTGGCTGTACGTCGTGAGCGGCGCGGTCGCCGGGCTCGCCGGGATCCTCTGGACCCTGCGCTACTCCAGTGCCCGCGCCGACAACGGCTTCGGCCTCGAACTGGCCGTCGTGGCCGCCGTGCTGCTCGGCGGCGTGTCCATCTTCGGCGGCAAGGGCACGCTGCCCGGCGTGCTCGCCGGGGTGGTCCTGCTGGCGTCGTTGCAGAACGCCCTGCGCCTGCAGGACGTTTCGAACGAGGCGCTCAACATCGTGACCGGCGTGCTGCTGATCGTGTCGGTCCTGCTGCCCAACATCGTGTCCTCGGCCCGCAACTCAGTGCGGCGCCACAGGCAAGCGGTATCCCCGGAAAGGTGACGAAGATGTCCCGACGGTTCCTCACCGGCGCAGTGTCGGCCGGGCTGGTGCTCGTGCTGGCCGCCTGCGGCGGCACGACCAAGAACGACAGCAGCGGCTCCGGCGCGCAGCAGTCCACGGCCACGGCGAACCCCAACGCCGCCGCCGCGCAGGGCGTCAAGATGGCGTTCCTGCCCAAGCAGCTCAACAACCCCTACAGCGACATCGAGGTCAGCGGCGGCAAGGACGCGCTGGCCGAGCTGAAGGGCGAGTACAAGCTGGTCGGCCCGAACGACGCCAGCGCGTCCTCGCAGGTCAGCTACATCAACACGCTGATCCAGCAGCAGCAGGACGTCATCGGCATCGCCGCGAACGACCCGAACGCCGTGTGCCCGTCGCTCAACCAGGCCCGCAGCGCCGGCATCAAGGTCGTCGCCTTCGACTCCGACGCGGCCAAGGACTGCCGAGACGTCTTCATCAACCAGGCCACCACCCAGGGCATCGGCGAGGCGCTGGCCAAGCAGGCCAAGGACCTCTCCGGCGGGTCCGGCGAGATCGCGGTGCTGTCGGCGACGCCGAACGCCACCAACCAGAACGCCTGGATCGACGTCCTCAAGAAGGAACTCGCGAAGCCGGAGTACGCCGGCCTGAAGCTCGACAAGATCGCCTACGGCAACGACGACGACCAGAAGTCGTTCCAGGAGGCCCAGGGCCTGCTGCAGTCGTTCCCGAACCTCAAGGTGATCGTCTCGCCGACCACGGTCGGCATCGCGGCCGCCGCGCGGTACGTCAGTTCGTCGAGCTACAAGGGCAAGGTCGCGGTGACCGGCCTGGGCACGCCGAACCAGATGCGCGCCTTCGTCAAGGACGGCACGGTCAAGCAGTTCGCCCTGTGGAACCCGGCCGACATCGGCTACCTCGCCGCCTACGCGGGCGTCGCCCTCAAGTCCGGTCAGATCACCGGCAAGGAAGGCGAGAAGTTCAAGGCGGGCAAGCTCGGCGACTACACGATCGGCGCAAACGGCGAGATCGTCCTCGGCCCGCCGACGACGTTCGACGCGAACAACATCGACAAGTTCAACTTCTGATGCCACGGTACTGCTTCTGCCTCCAGGTGAAGCCCGACCGGCGTGCCGAGTACGCCGAGCGGCACCGGGCGGTGTGGCCCGAGATGCGGCAGGCCCTGCACGACTCCGGCTGGCGCAACTATTCGCTGTTCCTGCGCGACGACGGGCTGCTGGTCGGCTACGTCGAGGCCGACGACCTCGCGGTCGCGCAGGCGGCGATGGCCCGCACCGAGGTCAACCGCCGCTGGCAGGCGGAGATGGCGGAGTTCTTCACCGGCCTCGACGGCGGCCGGCCGGACGAAGGGGTCCGGCTGCTCGACGAGGTCTTCCACCTCGACGTCCGGGAAGGACGGTGATCCCTGTGGATGTCAAAGCGGCTCTGCGGGCCCAGCGCATCGAGACGCCGTCGTGGGCGTACGCGAACTCGGGCACGCGCTTCAAGGTGTTCCCGCAGGCGGGCGTGCCACGGACCCCCGAGGAGAAGATCGCCGACGCCGCGACCGTGCACCGCTTCACCGGCGTGGCACCCAGCGTCGCGCTGCACATCCCGTGGGACAGGGTCGACGACTACGGCGCCCTGACCGCCTACGCGCGGGACCAGGGTGTCGAGATCGGCGCGATCAACACGAACGTCTTCCAGGACGAGGACTACAAGCTCGGCTCGGTGACCAACCCGGACGCCGGGATCCGCCGCAAGGCGACCGACCACCTCCTCGAGGCGATCTCCATCATGGACGCCACGGGCTCGCGCGACCTCAAGCTGTGGTTCTCCGACGGCATCAACTACCCGGGCCAGGACGACCTGCGGGACCGCCAGGACCGGCTGGCCGCGGCGCTGAAGGAGACCTACGACCGGCTCGGCCCGGACCAGCGGATGCTGCTGGAGTACAAGCTCTTCGAGCCCGCTTTCTACGCCACCGACGTCCCGGACTGGGGCACGTCGTACGCGCACTGCCTCGAACTGGGGGAGCGGGCGACCGTGTGCATCGACACCGGCCACCATGCCCCCGGCACGAACATCGAGTTCATCGTGGCGTTCCTGCTGCGGGCCGGGAAGCTCGGCGCGTTCGACTTCAACTCCCGCTTCTACGCCGACGACGACCTGATGGTCGGCGCGGCGGACCCGTTCCAGCTGTTCCGGATCATGTACGAGATCGTCCGCGGCGACGCCCTCGACCCGGCGTACGGCATCGCGTTCATGCTCGACCAGTGCCACAACATCGAGGCCAAGATCCCGGCGATCATCCGGTCGGTGATGAACGTCCAGGAGGCCACGGCCAAGGCGCTGCTCGTCGACCGGCCCGCGTTGCGCACCGCCCAGCAGTCGGGTGACGTGCTCGGCGCGAACGCCGTGCTGATGGACGCCTACAACACCGACGTCCGGCCGCTGCTGGCCGAGCTGCGCGAGGACGCCGGACTCGACCCGGACCCCGTCGCGGCCTACCACCGCAGCGGGTACCAGGAAAAGATCGTGGCCGAGCGCGCCGGCGGCACGCAGGCCGGATGGGGAGCATGAGCATGACGGTGCCGGAGCAGCTCATCGCGCGCAGCAACGCGCTGGGAGCCGACCCGCGCAACACCAACTACGCCGGCGGCAACACCTCCGCCAAGGGTACGGTGACCGACCCGGTCACCGGTTCGCCCACCGACGTCCTGTGGGTCAAGGGCTCCGGCGGCGACCTCGGCACGCTCAAGGAAAGCGGGCTCGCGGTGCTGAGGCTCGACCGGCTGCGGTCCCTGGTGGACGTCTACCCGGGCGTCGAACGCGAAGACGAGATGGTCGCCGCGTTCGACTACTGCCTACACGGCCGGGGCGGGGCGGCGCCGTCGATCGACACGGCGATGCACGGGCTCGTGGAGGCCCCGCACGTCGACCACCTGCACCCGGACTCCGGCATCGCCCTGGCCACCGCGGCCGACGGCGCCGCGCTGACCAAGGAGTGCTTCGGCGACCGCGTCGCGTGGGTGGACTGGCGGCGGCCCGGGTTCCAGCTGGGCCTCGACATCGCCGCGGTCAAGGCGGCCAACCCGCAGGCCATCGGCGTGATCCTCGGCGGGCACGGCATCACGGCCTGGGGGGCGACCTCGGAAGAGTGCGAGCGCAACTCCCTCGACATCATCCGGACGGCCGAGGAGTTCCTCGCGTCTCGTGGCGTGGCCGAGCCGTTCGGCCCGGTCGTTCCGGGCTTCGAAGCACTTCCCGAAGCCGAGCGCCACGCGCGGGCCGCGGTCCTGGCGCCGGTGATCCGCGGGCTGGCCTCGACCGACCAGCGCGTCGCCGGGCACTACACCGACAGCGATGTCGTGCTGGAGTTCCTGGCCCGCGAGAAGCTCGCCGTCTTGGCGGCGCTGGGCACCTCATGCCCGGACCACTTCCTGCGCACGAAGGTGCGGCCGCTGGTCGTGGACCTGCCCGCGGCCGCACCGGTGGAAGCCGTGGTGGCGCGGCTGAAGGAGCTGCACGCGGAGTACCGCGATTCCTACCGCGCCTACTACGAACGCCATGCCACGCCGGACTCCCCGGCGATGCGCGGCGCCGACCCGGCGATCGTGCTGGTGCCCGGTGTCGGGATGTTCTCGTTCGGCAAGGACAAGCAGACCGCGCGGGTAGCGGGCGAGTTCTACGTCAACGCCATCAACGTCATGCGCGGCGCCGAGGCCGTGTCGACGTACGCGCCGATCCCCGAGAGCGAGAAGTTCCGGATCGAGTACTGGGCGCTCGAAGAGGCGAAGCTGCGGCGCATGCCGAAGCCCAAGCCCCTCACCGGGCGGATCGCGCTCGTCACGGGCGCCGGGTCGGGCATCGGCAAGGCCATCGCCCAGCGGCTCGCCGCCGAGGGCGCCTGCGTGGCGATCGCCGACCTGAACGCCGACGCCGCTTCGCAGGTGGCCGCGGAGGTCGGCGGCATCGGGGTCACCGCCGACGTCACCGACGCCGCCGCCGTCCAGGCCGCGGTGGACGCGACCGTGCTGGCGTTCGGCGGCCTCGACCTGGTGGTCAACAACGCCGGGCTGTCGATTTCGAAGCCGCTGCTGGAGACGTCCGAACGGGACTGGGACCTCCAGCACGACGTCATGGCGAAGGGCTCGTTCCTGGTCGCTCGCGCGGCCGCGAAGGCGATGATCGACCAGGGCGTCGGCGGGGACATCGTCTACATCTCGTCGAAGAACTCGGTGTTCGCGGGCCCGAACAACGTCGCGTACGGCGCCGCGAAGGCCGACCAGGCACACCAGGTCCGCCTGCTGGCGGCCGAGCTGGGCGCGCACGGCATCCGCGTCAACGGCGTCAACCCCGACGGCGTCGTCCAGGGCTCCGGCATCTTCGCCGGCGGCTGGGGCGCCCAGCGCGCCGCCGTCTACGGCGTGCCGGAGGAGAAGCTCGGCGAGTTCTACGCCCAGCGGACGATCCTCAAGCGCGAGGTGCTGCCCGAGCACGTCGCGGCCGCCGTGTTCGCCCTCACCGGCGGCGACCTGACCCACACCACCGGCCTGCACGTCCCCGTGGACGCCGGGGTGGCCGCCGCGTTCCTGCGCTGAAGGAGGACCGATGACCCTGGACCGGATCACGCCGCGCCGCACCCGCGTCGGCCTCGTCGCGGGCGGCCTCGGCGCGTATTGGCCGCAGTTCCCCTCGCTGCTGCCGCAACTGGAGGCGTCCGCCCGGCGGGTCGCGTCCCGGCTGTCCGGACTGGACTGCGAAGTCGTCGACGTCGGCTTCGTTTCCGACGCGCGGGAAGGCGCGGCCGCGGCGGAGAAACTGCGGGCCGCCGGGTGCGACCTGATCGTCGGGTTCCTGACGACGTACCTGACGTCCAGCATGCTCGCGCCGGTCGCCCAGCGCTCGGACGCGCCGGTGCTGCTGCTCAACCTGCAGCCCACCGAGTCGATGGACCACGAATCGTTCGACACCGGCGCGTGGCTGGCCTACTGCGGCGCCTGCCCGCTGCCGGAGATGGCCAACGCGTTCCGCCGCCTCGGCGTCGAGTTCCGCTCGGTGTCCGGGTACCTCGAGGACGAGCGGGCGTGGACGCGCATCGAGCGCTGGATCAAGGCGGCCGGCGTCCGGGCGGCGCTCCGGCACGGCCGCCACGGCCTGCTGGGGCACCTCTACCCGGGCATGATGGACGTCTCCACCGACCCGACGCTGGTGTCCGGCCAGCTCGGCGGGCACGTCGAAATCCTGGAGATCGACGACCTGCGGGTGCGCGTCGAGCAGGTCACCGACGCCGAGACCAAGGAACGGATGGACCTCGCCCGCGAAGTGTTCACTGTGGACGAGTCCGTAGTGGACGAAGACTTCGCCTGGGGTGCCACGGTTTCCGTCGCGCTCGACCGGCTCGTCGACGACTTCGCCCTCGACTCGCTGGCCTACTACCACCGCGGCCTCGACGGCGAGACGCACGAACGCGTCGGCGCCGGGTTCATCCTCGGCGCGTCCCTGCTCACCGCGCGCGGCATCCCGGCGGTCGGCGAGTACGAGCTGCGGACGTCCCTGGCCATGCTCGTCATGGACCGGCTCGGCGCGGGCGGCTCGTTCACCGAGCTGCAGGCGCTGAACTTCCACGACAACGTGGTCGAGATGGGCCACGACGGCCCGGCGCACCTCGGCATCAGCGCGCGCAAGCCGCTGCTGCGCGGCCTCGGCGTCTACCACGGCAAGCGCGGCTGGGGCGTCTCGGTCGAGTTCGACGTCAAGCACGGGCCGGTGACGCTCTGCGGGCTCGGCCAGCGCCGCGACGGCACGTTCACGCTCATCGCGTCCGAAGGCACCGTCGTGCCCGGCCCGCTGCTGCGGATCGGGAACACGACCTCGCGCGTCGACTTCGGCTGCGACCCCGGCGAGTGGACCGACGCCTGGTCGGCCAGCGGCATCGCGCACCACTGGGCCCTCGGCACCGGCCACCGCACGGGCGAGCTGACGGCCGTCGCGGACCTGCTCGGCTTGGAGCTGACCGTGGTGGACCCGTGAAGCGGGTGGCGGCCGTCGACCTGGGCGCGTCCAGCGGGCGGGTGATGGCCGGGACCGTCGGATCGTCGGTGCTGGACGTCGCGGAGGTACGGCGGTTCGCCAACGGCGGGGTCCAGGCGGGACCGGTGCTGTACTGGGACGTCCTGGGGCTCTACCGCGAGACACTGGCCGGGATCAGGGAAGCCGGCGCCCTCGACGGCGTCGGCATCGACTCGTGGGCCGTCGACTACGGGCTGCTGGATGAGCGGGGTGCGCTGCTCGGCAACCCGGTGCACTACCGCGACCCGCGCACGCACGGGATCACCGTCCCGGTGCCCGACCGGGAGCTGTACGACGTCACGGGGCTGCAGCAGCTGCCGTTCAACACGCTGTACCAGCTGGTGTCCGAAGGCGACCGGCTCGAGGCCGCGGCGACGATGCTGATGATCCCGGACCTGCTGAACCACTGGCTCACGGGCTCGATCGGAGCCGAGCGCACGAACGCGTCGACGACCCAGCTCTACGACGTGCGTGCGCGGACTTGGGCCACTTCGCTCGCGTCGCGGGTCGGGATCCCGCCGCGTCTGCTGCCGCCGCTGCGGGACCCCGGCACGGTGGTGGGCACCGCGCCGGAGCTGTCCGGCCTGCCGGTGATCGCGGTCGGCTCGCACGACACGGCCTCGGCGGTGGTCGCGGTCCCGGCGTCCCCCGGGACGAACTTCGCGTACATCTCGGCGGGCACCTGGTCGCTGGCCGGGCTGGAGCTGCCGGCGCCGGAACTGGGTGACGCGGCCCTGGCCGGGAACTTCACCAACGAGGGCGGCGTCGACGGCACCATCCGGTTCCTGCGCAACGTGATGGGCCTGTGGGTGCTGTCGGAGACCCTGCGGACGTGGTCCACTTCGGACCTCGCCGGTCTGCTCGACGCGGCGGCGTCCTCGCCGGCACTGGCGGCCGTGGTGGACATCGACGCGCCGGAGTTCCTGCCCCCGGGCGACATGCCGTCCCGGATCGCGGCGGCTTGCCGCGCCACCGGCCAGCGCGTCCCCTCGGGCCGGGCGGCCGTGGTCCGCTGCATCGTGGACAGCCTGGCGCTGGCCCACCGCCGGACGATCCGCGCGGCTTCGCGGGTGACGGGCCGCCCGGTCGACGTGGTCCACATCGTCGGCGGCGGCGCACGCAACGCGCTGCTCTGCCAGTCGACGGCGGACGCGTGCGGGGTACCGGTCGTGGCGGGCCCGGTCGAGGCGGCGGCACTGGGCAACGTGCTGGTCCAGGCCCGGGCGCTGGGGGAGGACCTGCCGGACCTGGCGTCGATGCGCGCGCTGGTCCGGGAGACCCAGGAAGTCCGCCACTACGAACCTTCCGGCCGTGGCGACTGGGACGCCGCCGAGGCCCGCCTGGCCCCCTGAGCGCCGGGGTGCCGTTCACCGGGCCGGAATGCGCGGAAGTCCTCTTCGGGCCGCGCCTTCCGGGCAAAGTCCGCGAAGCACCATTGCGGACCTCGGAGTCCGGCGCGAGCCTGGGCACGGCCGGTCGGAAACTTTCCGACCGGTGACGAGGGAGGACCGCGATGGCGCACCGAACCCGCATCCCGACCACCGTGGCCGCCGCGTGCGCGCTGGCCCTGGCCTTCCCCGCGACCGCCTCCGCCGATCCGCCCGGTGCCCTGCCCGGCAACGCCCCCGGCTTCGAGAAGACCTTCCAGCCCGCCTTCGACTACGACAAGGACGGCTGCTACCCGACCCCGGCCATCGGCCCGGACGGCACCATCGCCCCCGGTCTGTCCCTCGGCGGCGACACCAACGGCCACTGCCGCGACTCCTGGGACCTCGGCAACACCAACTCCTACTCGCGCGAGAAGTGCAACAACGGTTGGTGCGCGATCATGTACACGCTCTACTTCGAGAAGGACCAGGCCTCTCTCGGCCCGGGCAGCGCCGGGCACCGTCACGACTGGGAGCACGTCGTCGTCTGGGTGAAGGACAACCAGGTCGAGTACGTGGCGACGTCGCAGCACGGCGGCTTCGCCGTGCACGACCGCGCGAGCATGTTCTTCGAAGGCACCCACCCGAAGGTCGTCTACCACAAGGACGGCGGCTCGACGCACTGCTTCCGCGCCGCCAACGGCCACGACGACCCGCCCGAGAACCACCGGGGCACCTGGCAGTACCCGGCGCTCGTCGGCTGGGACGGCTACCCGGCCGGCCTCCGCGACAAGCTCGTCGCCGCCGACTTCGGCAGCGCCACCTTCGGCATCAAGGACGGCCAGTTCACCGGGAATCTGGCCAAGGCAAAGCCGGGCGGGATCCCGTTCGACGTGAACGCGTGACGCTCAGCTGGTGACCGGCCCGGTCCGGGCCCGCTTCAACTCGAAGAACCCGGGAGTGCCGGTCACGAGCAGCACGCCGTCCCACAGCCGGCCGGCCTCCTCGCCGCGCGGGGCCGGGCTGACGACCGGGCCGAAGAACGCGGTGCCGTCGACGTGGATCGCGGGCACGCCCAGGTCTTCGCCGATCGGGTCGAGCGCGGCGCGGTTGCCCTTCAGCAGGTCCGCGTCGAGTTCGTCCGACTCGGCGGCGTCCGCGAGGGAGGCGGGCAGGCCGGCCTCGGCGAGCGCGGCCAGCAGCGTCGCGCGGCCGACCGGCGCCTTGTCCCGGTGGATGCGCGTGCCGAGCGCCGTGTAGAGGTCGCGCAGCACCGCGGTCCCGTGCGCCCGCTCGGCGGCCAGCGCCACCCGCGCGGGCCCCCAGCGCTCGTCGAGCCAGGTCCGGTACCAGGCGTCGACTTCGCGGCCTTCGTTGTGCAGAGCCAGGCTGAACACGTGGAACTGCGTCCGGACGTCGCGGACCCGCTCCACTTCCAGGAGCCAGCGCGAAGCGATCCACGCCCACGGGCAAACGGGGTCGAACCAGAGGTCAACGGTTTTCACCCGGGTCACGCTAGGCCGCGGATCGGCCCGGCAGAAGAGCCAATTCCGCCGAGCCGGACCGGGCCAATCAGAGCCAGCCGCGCTCGTCCGCGATGCGCACCGCCTCGACGCGGTTGCGCGCGCCGGTCTTGGTGATCGCCGCGGAGACGTAGTTCCGGACCGTGCCCTCGGACAGGTAGAGCCGGGACGCGATCTCCGCGACCGTCGCGCCGGTGCGGGCCGTGATGAGCACGTCCCGCTCCCGCGCGGTCAGCGGTGACTCGCCCGCGGCCAGGGTCGCGACGGCCAGTGCCGGATCCACCACCCGCTCGCCGGCGAAGACGCGGCGGATCGCGTCGGCGAGCGCGTCGGCGGGAGCGTCCTTCACCACGAACCCGGCCGCGCCCGCGTCCATCGCGCGGCGCAGATAGCCGGCCCGCCCGAACGTCGTGAGCATGACGACCCGGCAGTCCGGCAGCTGCGTCGCGAGCACCGCGGCGGCCGCGAGCCCGTCCAGGCCCGGCATCTCGATGTCCAGCAACGCGACGTCGGGCCGGTGTTCGCGGGCGGCGCCGACGACCTCGTCGCCGCGGCCGACCGACGCGACCACCTCGAAGTCGTCCTCGAGCGCGAGCAACGCGCACAGCGCCTGGCGGACCAGCTCCTGGTCGTCGGCGAGCAGCAGGCGGATCGTCATACCGTCACCCGCAGCCGCCAGCCGCGCGGGCGCACCGGCCCGGCGCGGAACTGCCCGCCAGCCGCTTTGACGCGCTCTCGCAGCCCCGCCAGCCCGGACCCCTCTTCGGGCGAGCCGCCCACGCCGTCATCGACAACCTCCACAGTGGACGCGGAAACCGTGACCGCGCAGTGCGTCGCCCGCGCGTGCCGGGCGACGTTGGTCAGGCCTTCCCGCACGACCCAGCCGAAGAGCTCCTGGTGGTCCGGGCCCACGACGTCGGTCGCGGTCGGCAGGTCGGCGGCGACCCCGCACGCGCGCAGCAGCTCGCGGCCGCGGGCGAGCTCGCCGGCGAGCGTCACCTCCCGGTAGCCCGACACCGCGGCACGGACGTCGGTGAGCGCCTGGCGCGCGAGGGTTTCGACCTCAGTCATCTCCTCGCCCGCCCGGACGCTGTCGGCGGCCACCAGCCGCTTCGCCAGCGTGCTCTTGACCGTGATCGCGGTGAGGGAGTGGCCGAGCAGGTCGTGCAGGTCGCGGGCGATCCGGGTGCGCTCGGCTTCGGACGCCAGCCGCGCCACCTCGGCGCGGGCCTCGACGAGCGCCTGGTTGGCCCGGACCGCCTCGGCGAAGGCGTAGACGACCAGCACGGTGAACACGAGCGCGACGGCCTGCGTCCAGCCCACGTCCTCCCACACCACTCCGGGCAGCACGAGCGCCGCCAGCGCGGCGAAGGCGCTCACCGCGAGGCCGTAGCGGGGGAGCCGAGGCACCGCCAGCGAGACGGCGACCGTGGCGAGGAAGAACGCGTCGGCGTGGGCGAAGGGCAGCGCGGCGGCGAACAGGACGGTCAGCACCCCCAGGAGTGCCCAGAACCGGCGCGCCGCCCGGTGCGCCGCCGCCCGGGTCGCGGCGAGGTAGCAGCCGACGAACACCGCGACGATCGCGCAGCCCGCCACGGCGGCCGCTCCGGCGGAGTACTTCAGCACGCCGGGGACGGTCACCGCCGGGTAGACGAGCATGCCCGCGTCGAGCAGCATCAGCCGCCAGCCGCGGACCCACCGCTGCACGTCCGCCGGCGTCGTCGTGTCCATGGGCGGGACGCTACCGGGCCCGCAGCCGCTTGCTGTTGACCAGCACGGTGACGCCGAGCAGGAGCAGCCCGCAGACGGCCTGCTCGACGCGCAGCCACACCGGGAACAGCCCGGGCAGGACGACGATGACGGCGATCGCCACGAGCATCACGGCGGCGACGATCCGCAGCCGCAGCAGGCCCTTGCGCGACCCGCGGGCCGCGCTGCGGGCGAAGGCGAACGTCAGCAGCGAGCTGGCGACGACGATCGTGGCGCGCACCCAGACCGCGTCGGTCACCATGGCGTGGTTGTTCCGGAACAGGACGATCGCGACGAGGGTCAGCACGGAAAGCGCGGCGTAACCGCCGGTCAGCAGCAGCACGGGCCGGAAGCCGGCGGGTTCGGTTCGAGTCGTTGTCATGCCGGAAATGCTCGTCGCGAGGGGGCTTCTGGCGGCAGTGCCGTCACTCAGCGGCCATCCATGACATTTGTCATCGGCGCGGTGCTGGGAGAGCGCTCTCACAGCGTGCTACAAAGGACGGGTGACGACGCAGCCGCCGACCCTGGAGGACGTCGCGCGGGTCGCCGGCGTCTCCCGGGCCACCGTGTCCCGCGTGGTCAACAGCGTGCGCAACGTCGACCCGAAGCTCCGGGAGACCGTCGAGCGCGCGATCGCGGCCACCGGGTACGTCCCGAACCGCGCGGCCCGCTCGCTGGTCACCCGCCGCACGGGCGCGGTGGCACTGGTGGTGTCGGAGCCCGAGCGGCACGTCGAAGCGTTCACCGGCGGCGTGTTCGGCGACCCGTTCTTCGGCCGGGTGGTCGAGGGCGTCGTCGCGCACCTGCGCCCGCGGGGGCTGCACCCGCTGCTGATGCTCGTCGACAGCGACGAGGAACGCGCGAAGCTCGTGCCGAAGCTGCGGCAGGAGCAGGTGAGCGGGGTGCTGCTGATCTCGCTGCACCCGGCCGAAGACCCGTTGCCGCGCACGCTGACCGACGCGGGCGTCCCGACGGCCCTGTTCGCGCGCCCGGGCCGCCCGGCCCCGGTCTGCTACGTCGACGTCGCCCACCAGGACGGCGCCCGGCTGGCGGCCGACCGGCTCGTCTCGCGCGGCTGCCGGCGGGTCGCGACGATCGCGGGCCCGGCGGGCACCCCCGCGGGCCAGGACCGGCTGGCGGGCTTCCGCGACGCGATGGCCCGCCACGGCCACGCGTACGTGGCGGTCGCCGAGGGCGACTTCACCGAGCACGGCGGCGAACGCGCGATGGACCGCCTCCTGGCCGAAGAACCCGCGCTGGACGGCCTGTTCGTGGCCAACGACCTGATGGCGTACGGCGCGCTGACCGTGCTGCGGGAAGCGGGCCGGCGCGTCCCGGACGACGTCGCCGTGGTCGGCTTCGACGACAGCCGGGTGGCGCTGAGCTGCCGGCCCCGGCTCACGACGATCCGCCAGCCGGTCGAGGAGATGGGCGCGGCTATGGCCCGGATGGTCCTCGACCGCATGGCCGACCCGTCGCTGCGCGCGGAGTCGGTGATCTTCGACCCGGAGCTGGTGGTCCGCGACTCGGCCTGAGCGGGTTGTGCGCCGGGATCAAATTCCCGGCGCTCCCGCAGGGGATTGTGCTTAGCTTGAGCGGACAGCTTGCTGCACTCTTGGGGGGATTCGCATGAGAGTTCGTCAGAGATTCACCGTGCTCGTGGTCACCGGGGTGCTGGCGTCGATCGCCGTGCCGGCCCAGGCGAGCGCCGCCACCGCGATCGCCGAGCCGACCGTGACTTCGGCCGAGTACCCCGACGACGGGGCGTGGCACCCCGGGGCCGGCATCCCGGGTTCGTTCACCTTCGACGCCCACGGCGACGACGCGGTCGTCGGGTTCTCCTACGGCACCACCGATCCGGCGGGCACCTTCGTGGCGGCGGACCACCCCGGCGGATCGGCGAAGGTTTCCTACACGCCGCAGGCGTCCGGCCCCAACGATCTCTACGTGGCGAGCGTCGACGGCGCGGGCAACCGGTCGCCTCAGCACGTCCACCACTTCTACGTGCAGTCGACCGAGCCCCGGGTCACCGCGCCCCGGGAGACCGGCGTCGGAGTCCCGGCCGAGGTCCGCTTCTCGCCCGGGATACCCGATGTCGTCTCCTACACCTACCTGGTCGACAACGGGCCCGAGACCACCGTCGCGGCCTCGGCCGACGGAACCGCGTCCGCGGACATCGTCACGGCGAACCTGGGTTCCCACACGCTCAAGGTGTGGAGCACGACCGGCGCGGGGCTGACGTCCGGCATCGCGAGCACGACCTACACGGCCAGTGACGCGCCGCTGGTGGCGAGCACCGACTACCCGGACTCCGTGAGCAGCGGAGGCCCCGGCGTCGCCGGCGTCTTCACCCTGACCCCGCGCACGCCGGGTGTGGTCGAGTACGTCTACTACCTCTACTGGGACTGGGACAACCCGACCGTCGTCCCGGCAGGGGCCGACGGCCGGGCGAGCTTCACCTTCACCCCCGGCGCGTCGGGGTTCTACCCCATCGAGGTCTACAGCCGGACCGCCGACGGCACGCAGTCGAACCTCGGCCGCGACTACTACATCGCGGTGAAGTAGGGCCGGGCTCCACCCCGATCCGGCCGAGGACGCCTTCAGCGCATCGAACGCGCTGGAGGCGTCCTTGTGCGTGGCCTGCCGGGCAAAGAGCCCGGCCTGTCCGGACAGTTCCGCTCACTGGTCTGGACATCGGCCCGTCGCCTGTGCTCAGATCGGAACCGGCTTTTCCAACGTTGTAAAACTGCCGGGTCCCCTGACCGGAACGGAGTTCCGCCGTGCGGACGAGAACAGCGAAATCCCTCCACCTGGTGAGCGTCCTGGCCGTCGCCGCGGCCGCCGTGAGTGCCGCCCCGGCCGCCGCCGGGCCCGCGCGCGCGGCCGTCACGGCCGGGAACGCGCGTTTCCAAGTCCTGTCCCCGACGTTGATCCGCACCGAGTACGCCGGTGACGGCCACTTCACCGACGCCGCCACCTTCAACGCCATCGGCCGCGGCTCGTTCACGCCTCCGCCGTTCACGTCGACGACGGCGAACGGCGTGCTGACCATCCGCACCAGCGCGACCACCCTGACCTACAAGCTGGACTCCGGCCCGTTCGACGCCGGGAACCTCCAGATCCGCGCGAACGCCGGCGCGACCCCGGTGACCGCCGCGCCGTGGCACCACCTGACCTGCGCGGTCGGCTCGCTGTGCGAGGCCGAGGACCTGACCGCCGACGGGCTGGGCATCGCCACCGACCACACCGGCTACACCGGCGAGGGCTTCCTCGCGGGCTTCGAGAGCACCGGCACCTCGGCCACCGCCGACGTCAGCGCCGCCACCGCCGGCACCTACGCCGTGACCGTCCGGTTCGCCAACGGCCAGGGCGGCGACGGCCAGCACGTCACCCGCACCCTGAGCGTGTCGGTCGACGGCGGCACCGCGCAGAAGCTGACCCTGCCCGCCACGGCTGACTGGAACAGCTGGGCCGTCGCCTCGGTCCCGGTCACCCTCGGCGCCGGCCGCCACAGCGTCCGTCTCGAGCGGACCGCGAGCGACTCCGGCAACGTCAACATCGACGCGCTCGCGGTGCTCGCCGCCGGCGCGCCGTTCCCGCCCGCGTCGGCCCGCGCGTTCACCGGCTGCGCCCTGGATGTCAGCTGCGAGGCGGAAGCCGGGCTCCGCGCGGGGACTGCGATCGTGGCGACCGGCCACACCGGGTACGCCGGCCGCGGGTTCGTCGCCGAGCTCAACCGCGGCTCGTCGCTGACCCACCGCGTCGTCGAGGTCCCGGCCGCCGGCACCTACCAGCTGGACGTCCGGTACGCGAACGGCACCGGCGGCGACGGCCTGCACCAGACCCGGACCGCGACGGCCGCCGCCAACGGCGTCACCCGCACCCTGAGCCTGCCGGTCACCGCCGACTGGAACACGTGGGGTGCCGCGTCGGTCCCGGTCGACCTCAAGGCGGGCACGAACGACGTCGTCCTCGGCTGCCCCGACGACGCCAGCTGCCACGTCAACCTCGACACCGTCGCGGTCACCAGGACCGGTGCCGCGGCGCCGCAGCCGCACCTGACGCTCGGCGGGTACCGCCGCGGCCTCGACGGGGTCAACGGCGACAACGGGACGCCGTCGCTCACCGAAGGGCTCCTGCACCAGGACGGCTGGTACCTGCTCGACGACAGCCCGTCCGCGCTCTACGACACGCGGACCGAAGCCGTCACGCAGCGGCCGTCGCACGGCGGGAACCCGTACCAGGACGGCTACGTCTTCACCTTCGGCCACGACTACAAGGCCGGCCTGCGCGACCTCGCGACCCTGACCGGGCCGTCGGAGCTGCTGCCGCGCTGGGCCTACGGCGTCTGGTACTCCGAGTACATCGACCGCACCGCGGCCGACTACCGCGACAAGATCCTGCCGCGCTTCCGCAGCGAAGGCGTGCCGCTGGACGTCCTCGTGACCGACACCGACTTCAAGGCGCCGGACACCTGGAACGGCTGGCAGTTCGACACGGCCAAGTTCCCCGACCCGGCCGCGTTCTTCGCCTGGTCGCACTCCCAGGGGCTGCACAACACCCTGAACATCCACCCGAGCATCATGGGTTCGGACCCGCAGTTCGCCCGCGCGCAGGCGACGGCGAAGGGCAAGCTGGCGAAGTCGAACTGCGGCACCGATTGCTACGTCTTCGACTGGGGCGACCCCGACCAGCTCAAGGCGTACCTCGACCTGCACGGCCAGATGACCGGCCAGGGCAACGACTTCTGGTGGCTCGACTGGTGCTGCGACGGCTCGAAGTCCAGCCTGCAGGGCGTCACGCCGGACTCGTTCATCAACCAGAAGTACGCCGACCTGTCCGCGCCGGCGATCGAGCGGGGCTTCGTGACGTCGCGGGCGTACGGCTCGCTGCAGGCGGGCGGCTACGGCGGCCCGGTGGGCCTGTCGACGGGACCGTGGGCGGACAAGCGCAGCACCGTCCACTTCACCGGCGACACGTCGTCGACGTGGGGCACGCTGCGGATGGAGGTCGGCATCACCCCGGCCGAGTCGGCCGCGACCGGCCTGTCGGCGATCAGCCACGACATCGGCGGCCACAACGACACGACCGGCCTGCGCGGCAGCGAGACCTACACCTCGGGCGGGCAGCAGCACCAGACGGCCAAGCTGCCCGACGACATGTACGCGCGCTGGGTGCAGCTCGGCACGTTCCAGCCGATCGACCGGCTGCACAGCAACCACAGCGACCGGCTGCCCTGGCAGTACGGTGACGCGGCGAAGGCGTCGGCGACGAAGTTCCTCAACCTGCGCGAGAACCTCGTCCCCTACACCTACACGCTGGCCCAGCAGGCGGCGACGACCGGTGTCCCGGTGGTCCGGCCGACCTACGTCGAGTACCCGGACGACCCGGCGGCCTACGCGGCGGCGTCGAGCGAGTACTTCTACGGGCCGGACATGCTGGTGGCGCCGGTGACGTCCCCCGGGACGTCGGCGACGACGCCGGTCTGGTTCCCGCCGGGCCAGTGGACGGACTACTTCTCCGGCAAGACCTACACCGGCGGGTCCACCCAGCAGGTGACGTCGGACCTCGGCACCATGCCGGTGTTCGTGCGCGCGGGCGGCATCACCGTGACCCGGACGGCGGACGTCGCGAACGACGTCCAGAACCCGCTCGACCGGGCGACGGTGACGGTCGCGCCGGGCGCGCCGGGCTCGTTCTCGCTGTACGAGGACGACGGCTCGTCGTCGAAGCACAGCTCGACGACCCGGATCACCTACACCGAGCGGCGCGGAGCGCACACGGTGACGGTGTCTCCGTGCGAGGGCCGGTCCCAGGTCGCGTCGCGGGAGTGGACGGTGAAGTTCCTCGGCGTGACGTCGGCGCCCGCCCAGGTCCGGGTCGGGGACGGCTGGGCACCGTCGTCGGCGTGGCGGTGGGACGCGGCGACGAACACGCTGACGGTGACGGCGCACGCCGGGCGGGGCCCGGTGACCGTCACCTACTGAGCTACCGGCGGGCGGAGCCGGTAACGGCCGTCGAGGCCACCACGTGGGGTGGTGGCCTCGACGGCGCCGGCCCGGCCACCCTGTGGGGTCGGTGGCCTCCACGGCCCCGGGCGGGGCCGTCGTCTTCGTGCTCAACCCGCTTTCGCGAGCACCTGCTCCTGCCGGGTACCTTCGGCGCCGACGTCACCGGCGAGCCGCTTCGTCTCGGCGTCCGCGCCCGAGGTCTGCTCGCCCTTCGCGAGCACGACCAGCTGCGCCGCGTGCGCCCGCAACAGCGCGATCAGCCGCTGGTCGAACTCCGGGCCGGTCCCGGTCCGCAGCGCCACGAGATCGGCCGAAGTGACCATCCCGGGCATGTGGTGTCCACTGTGGACGTCGGCGGCCGGGAGCCCGGCCCGGTCGCGCGCCGCCTTCAACCGGGCCAGCAGCCGTTCGGACGGCGCCGCGACCGAGCCGGCGGCCGTGCGGATCGCGGCATTGGCCGTGTGCTCCGGCGCCAGGCGGGCCGCCGAGACCGCGTTCTCCGTCATCGGCACGACCAGCTGCAGCCACGCCACGTCCGTCGGGTTGAACGGCGACGCCGGAGGGGGGACGGCGGTGGCGCACCCGCCCGTGGTCAGCGCCACCACCGCCCCCAGGAGCAGCCGCCTCACGGACGGCCGGGCAGCCGGTAGTTCGGCCCGAGCACGGTGCCGCGGTCCGGCTTGTAGAGGTCGAACCCGCGCGGGTCGCACTGCAGGCCGCCGTTGATGCAGTGCGTCACCAGCGCCGCCAGCGTCTCGGGGTCCCACGCGTTGAAGAAGTCGTAGTGCCACGAGTACCCGCGTCCGCTGGCCAGGTGGACACCGGACATGTCGCCGCTGACCGGGAACGCCATCTTGAACTCGAGCATCGGCACCGCCACCGGGTGGTCGGCCGGGCACGTCAGCGTGGCCCGGTCGGGGTACGCCATGTGGCTCTTGTGATCGGCCGAGTCGAGGTGAACGCCGTCCCAGCAGCTCGGGGCCTGGTAACGGATGTTGAGCTGGCTGCCGTCGACGCAGTGCACGGGGATGTCCCAGTTGTGGAAGCTGTCCCCGCACTCCCAGCCCTCGATGGCGCCGGGCGCGTGCTGGAACTCGTCCCGGGTCGCCGTGACGCTGCCGGCGACGTAGCGCAGGCCGGGCGGGAACGGCACGACCTTCGTGTAGTCGAGGATGCCGGACTTGTAGTAGACGACCTGGGCGAAGTTCGGCAGCACGACCTGGTTCCCGTTGTAGACCGTCGGGAACCAGTACGCGGACAGGTCGTCCGGCGCCAGGCAGGTCGTGGCGCCGACGCCCGCGCCCTGCAGCGACTGCAGGGTGGTCGCCGCGTTGGTGGTCTTGTTGCCGAGGAACGTGTGGTCGTGCGACGCGCCGGGCAGCCCGGGGAAGACGATCGGGTCGTCCGGCTGGTGGTGGCTGGGGGAGCAGTTGACCTGGAATTCGTGGTGGGTCACCAGGTTGTCCGCGCCGGCGGGCGACGAGGTGGCCGCGGTCAGGAAGGCGCCTGCCAGCACGGTGGCGGCGGTGCAGGCGAGGAGCGCGAGTTTCGGTGCCAAGGGTCCTCCACGGTGAGGGGCCAAGGGTGGGAGAGCGCTCTCCCACAGCATGCGCACCGAGCCGCCGCCGTGTCAAGGAGCGCCCGGATCGACCGCCGGACAGGCATTGTCGAGTTACGGCCCGAATCTTGACAACGCGGGGCGCCGTGCCGAACCATCGGTCACGCCGGAGAGCGCTCTCCAATCTCCGTCCCCTTTCGTACGGGAGTCAACGTGGACCGACCGTCGCTCCTCCGTGCCGTCCCGGCGCTGGTGGCCCTGCTCGTGCTGGGCCTGTTCGCCGGCCCGTCCCCGGCGCACGCCGCGACCGTGCTTTCCCAAGGCAGACCGGCGACCGCGTCGAGCACCGAAGGCGCGGGCACCCCGGCGTCCGCGGCCGTCGACGGCGACCCCGGCACCCGCTGGGCGAGCGCCTGGAGCGACCCGCAGTGGCTGCAGGTCGACCTCGGCGCGTCCGCCGACATCAGCCAGGTCACCCTGAACTGGGAAGCCGCATACGCGACCGCCTACGAAATCCAGGTCTCGGACAACGCGACGTCGTGGCAGACGGTGTACAGCACGACGACGGCGACCGGCGGCACGCAGACCCTCGCCGTCACCGGCCACGGCCGGTACGTGCGCCTCTACGGCACCCACCGCGTCGGCGGCTACGGCTACTCGCTCTGGGAGTTCCAGGTCAGCGGCACCCCTGGCACGTCGACGCCGGGCGGACCCGGCGTCACGAAGGTGACCGGCAGCCAGGGCAACTGGCAGCTGTCGGTCGACGGCGCCCCGTGGACCGTCAAGGGCCTCACCTGGGGCCCGCCGGTCAGCGAAGCCGGGACGCGGATGCCGGAGCTGCACTCGATCGGCGTCAACACCGTCCGCACCTGGGGCACCGACGGCACCAGCCAGCCGCTGTTCGACGCCGCCGCGGCCAACGGGATCAAGGTCGTCGCGGGCTTCTGGCTGCAGCCCGGCGGCGGGCCGGGCAGCGGTGGCTGCGTGGACTACACCACCGACACGAACTACAAGACCACGATGCTCGGCGAGATCCAGAAGTGGGTGACTGCCTACAAGGCGAACCCCGGCGTGCTCATGTGGAACGTCGGCAACGAGTCGATCCTCGGCATGCAGAACTGCTACTCCGGCACGCAGCTCGAGCAGGAGCGGATCGCCTACACCCGGTTCGTCGAGCAAGCCGCCCAGGCGATCCACGCCATCGACGCGAACCACCCGGTCACCTCGACCGACGCGTGGACCGGCGCGTGGCCGTACTACAAGGCCTACGCGCCGAGCCTCGACCTGTACTCCGTCAACTCCTACGCCCAGGTCTGCCAGGTGAAGCAGGACTGGCTGAACGGCGGTTACACGAAGCCGTACATCATCACCGAAACCGGCCCGGCCGGCGAGTGGGAGGTCCCGAACGACGTCAACGGCGTCCCGGCGGAGCCGACCGACCAGCAGAAGCGCGACGGGTACGGCACCGCGTGGAACTGCGTGCTGGCCCACCCGGGCGTGGCCCTCGGCGCGACGCTGTTCCACTACGGCACTGAAGGCGACTTCGGCGGCGTCTGGTTCAACATCACCACGGGCAACGAGAAACGGCTGTCCTGGTACGCCGTCCGCAAGCTCTACAGTGGACAGACGGGCGGCAACATGCCACCGGTGATCTCGTCGATGAACCTCAGCCGCGTCACCGACGTCCCGGCCGGCTCGACGTTCACGCTGACGGCCGGGGTGTCCGATCCGGACGGTGACCCGATCACGTACACCATGGGCTACAACAGCAAGTACATCAACAACGCCGCCGGGCTGGTCCCGGCCCAGTTCACCGGCACCGGCCCGTTCACCGTGACCGCGCCGCAGCAGCTGGGCGTCTGGAAGCTCTACCTCTACTCCCGGGACGGCCACGGCAACGTCGGCATCGAGACGCGTTCGCTGCGCGTGGTCGCCCCGCCGGTGCGGGGCACGAACCTGGCCCGCGGCGCGGCGACGACGGCGTCGACCTACCAGGCCGACGGCCCGGGCGCGCCGTACCCGCCGCAGGCCGCGACGGACGGCGACACCGCGACGCGCTGGGCGAGTGCCTGGGCCGACCCGCAGTGGCTGCAGGTCGACCTGGGCAGCCGGCAGTCGTTCGACCACGTCCAGCTGGTCTGGGAGGCCGCGTTCGGGAAGGCCTACGAGATCCAGGTGAGCGACGACGCGGCGAACTGGCGCTCGGTGTACTCGACGACCTCCGGCGACGGCGGCGCCGACGACCTGGCGATCTCGGCCACGGCACGGTACGTGCGGATGTACGCGACGCAGCGCGGCACCGGGTACGGGTACTCGCTGTACGAGTTCGGCGTCTACCGCAGCTGATCAGCCCGGCGACGCGCTGGAAACCAGGATCCTGGCTGGCCATGCGTCGTCGCGGAAAGTGTCGGACCCCCGGCGTAGCGTCCGGGCCGTGCGTGAATCGGTGGAAGTCGCGTCCGGCCCGGGGTACGCGCTGAGCGTGGTCAGCTGCCGGGACGACCACACCGGCTGGTCGTCGCCGGAGGTGGCGACCGCGCACCGGATGGTGCTGGTGCGCCGGGGCCGGTTCCGCCGCCGCGCCCGCGGAACGGTGGCGGACGCGGACCCGGCGATGGCCTACCTGACCGAACCGGGCGAGGAGGAAAGCTTCGCCCACCCGGCAGGCGGAGACGTCTGCACGGCGGTGACGTTCGGCGCGGACCGCTGGCACCACCTGGCGGGCGACCGAGCCACGCGCACGACGGTGTACGCGGACGCCGCCCTCGACCTCGCCCACCGCCGCGCGGTCGCCTCGGCGGCCGACCCGGACTACGCCCTGGCGGAGCAGCTTCTGGTCTTGGTGGGCCGGGCGATCACGCAGGCGTCACCGCGGCCCGGCGGCGCACTGGTGGCCCGGGCCCGCGAAGCGCTCGCGGCGGCCGTCCCGGAGGCGGCCGGCCTGTTCCCGCTCGCGGAGCTGCTGGGGGTCTCGCCGTACCGGCTGAGCCGCGCTTTCCCGCAGGAACTCGGTGTCTCGCTGACGCGCTACCGCAACCGAGTCCGCGTCGGCCGCGCCCTGGACCGCCTCGAAGCGGGGGAGCGGAGTCTGGCGGCCTTGGCGGCCGAGCTGGGTTTCGCCGACCAGGCCCACCTGACCCGCACAGTCCGCGACCACACCGGCGAGACCCCCGCGGCCTTGCGCCGCCTCCTGTCCGAACAGCCAAGCGAAACCACCCACCACCCGTGATGGCCGCCCAATCACGCGTGATGCCCCTCCAATCACGCGAGATGCCTCTCGGATCACGCGAGATGCCCCTGTAATCACGTGAGATGCCCGCCCGATCACACAATCCGGCCGTCCAACCGCGCGAACGGCACTGCCGAAAGCCTCGCCACGGCGGCGATGGCGTCCTGCGCCGGGTGCAGCGCGGGCCTGCGCGTCGAACCCGCTAGGCACAGCGAAGGGGTCCGCTAGGCAGGACGGCGGCGGAGTCCCGTAAGCAGGGGGCGGCGCGGCGGGAACGGGGCTGGGCGCGTGGCCACCCCCAGCGGCCACGTGACTTCACCCCGCGGCCGCTGCGCCACCCCGGGTTCCGGTGTCCCGTTTTCGAAACACCAGACGGGGGTATCGTAGTCTTTCCGGGACAGACTGTGTCAAGTTTACGGAACAGCTACGCTGGCGAGTGTCACGTTTCCTGACCGAGAGTGGTGTGTGGTGAGCGAGGAGCGCAGTTTCGCCGAACGGCTGACGCGGTTGATCGCGACCGTGCACCCGCCGGACCGCAAGCCGTACTCCTACCGGGAGATCGCGACCGGCGTGGCCGAACAGACCGGCGTGACGATGTCGGCGACGCACGTCCAGCAGCTCGCCGTCGGCGCCCGCAAGGATCCCAAGCGCTCGCACATCCAGGCCCTGGCGCAGTTCTTCGGCGTGCCGGTGACGTACTTCTTCGACGACCAGGTCGCCGGGCAGGTCGACCAGCAGGTCGAGGACGTCGTGGCCTGGCGTGACAGCGAGGCGCGCACCCTCGCCCAGCGGGCCATGCGGCTCTCGCCGCGGGACCGCGAGACCGTGACGGCGTTGCTCGACCAGCTGGCCGGCTACGACGAGAACCGTCGCCGAGACGGCCGGCGGCGGAAGCCGGAGTGACGGCCGGCGGTCGGCTACGATGACCTCGTCCGTGATCGCGCCCCGGTGCACCCGGCTGGCGCCCGGTGAGCGGGGAGGACCCATCGACGAGCGCGGCTTGGCGGACCTCCGGGCCGGCGCCCGGGCGCGGGTCCGGACGGTGCTCGCCGCCGTCCCGGTGCCGCGGCCGTGGTCGATGAACGCCTGGGTCGACGGCCTCGAGGCGTGGCGCGGGCGGGAAATCGACCTCGTCCCGGTCGAGTACCGGCCCGGGCGGCCGTCCGGTGCGTGGCAGGCCCGCCCGGACTACGACCTGATCGCCTACGTCGAGCACACGTCGGCGCTGCACCAGGACCACATCATCGCCCACGAGCTGGCCCACATGCTGTGCGCGCACACCGGGGCCTGCCAGCTGTCGGAGTCCGAAGCCGCGCAGCTCGCCCCGGACCTCGCGCCGCAGGCGTTGTCGCACCTGCTCACCCGCGTGACGACGGGCACCGACGAGTATGAGGCCGAGCTGATCGCCGTGCTGCTGATGAGCGCCGCGACGAGCGAACCGCCCGCCGTTCAGCCGGGTGCGTCCGGCCGGGCGGCGGAGCAGGCTAGGCGGCTGGCGGCTCTCCTGGGATAGTCGCGTCTCGTGATCGACATTCTGTTCGTCGGAGTCGGGCTGTTCGCCCTGTTCGCCGGGATCTGGCGCGCGGTCCGCGCCCGCCGCACCGGCGCCGGTGCGGGGCTGGCCGTCTCGCTCATCGCGCTTGGCGCGGCGTTCTGCTTCCTCTCCAACCGCGCGCAGCTCTTCGAGAGCGAGATCTACCCGAGCCTCGGCCGGCTGCTGTCGAACCTCGCGACGATGGTCGCGGCGTACGGGATCGGCCTGACCGTCGCCGAGATCAGCGGGACCCGCGACCGCGGCCGGCGCACCCGGCTCGTCGCGCTCGGCGTCGCGCTGGCTCTGCTCGTCGTCACGTTCTTCAGCACGCCGGGGCTGCCCCGCGGCATCGGCGTGTTCGACGAGCTGTACCGCACACACCCGACGCTGGTGGTTTACGTCTTCGCCTACACCGTCTACCTCGGGTTCGCGGTCCTCGACATCGGCGTGGTGGCGGCGGTGACGATCCGCGCGAGCGGTGGCGCGCTGCGCGCCGGGCTGGCCTTGCTGCTGCTGGCGTCGGCGTTCGCGGTCGCCTACCTCGCGGGGAAGGTCGTCGCGACGATCGGGGCGCTCCAGGCCGAGCACCCGGTGAAGGCGTTGTGCAGCGGCCCGTTCTCGACGCTGCCGTGTGCGCTGGACGTCGGCTTCCCGGCCGTCTCGGTGCTGTTGATCGTGCTGGGGCTGACGATCCCGTCGATCCCGGGCATCGCCGCCGGGCGCCGCGACGCGAAGACGCTCCGCCTGCTGCGGCCACTGCGCGCGCACCTGACGCGGCGGTTCCCGGAGATCGTCCGCATCGACCCGGGCGGGCCGTCGCGCCGCGAGCGGCTGCTGACGGCGATGAGCGAGACCAACGACGGCCTCATCCTGGCCGGGGTGACGCCGGACCTGGCGGCGCCCGCGGCGGCGCGGCTGGTGCGGGCGCTGCCGGACGAGCCGGGGGAGGAGGAACCGCCCGCCGCCGGGGCGGAGCCGTTCGCCGCGGACGTCGCGCGGTTGCGGGCGATCGCGCGGGCGTACCGGAAGCTGGAGGGCGCCACGGCGGACGAGGTGGTCAGGCCGGCGCGCTGAACGGCGCTTCGAGTCGCGGTTCCCAGCCCCGCTCGGTCAGCGCCACGAGCTGCAGCGCGTCGGCTCGGACGTTCAGTGGCAGCAATGGCCGCACTTCGCCGGCGACCCGCGCGAGAGTCTCGTCTTCACCGCCCATCGCGACGGTCACGTGCGCCGGCGGGCGTGGTCCGAACCGGCCGCCGTAGGGCGGGATGTCCGGCCACCGCGCGCACGCGGCGTCGGTGACCGGCTGGAGCGACGGCGTGGGGATCGCCGCGAAACCGGGAGCCGTCACGAACTCGGCGAGCCGCACCTCGGCCGGCGCGACGTCCACGGCGAGCGAGCGGACCGCGGCCAGCACCTCGTCGGTGAGCGAGGCGTCCGGCAGGAACGGGTAGAGCGCGGTGACGTGCGCGGGGAGGCCGGGGCGGACCAGGGCGGGGTCGACCCGCCGGGCCGCGGCCAGCACGGGTTCGGCATCGGGCAGCAGGATCACCAGCGCGGTGGTTCCGGGTTCGGGCACCCCCGCATCATGGCAGCCGGCCCGGGGCGGTCAGGCGACGGCGCTTTCCGGGAACCGGCCGCTGCGGGCCAGGGCGAGGCTGCGCCGGCACAGTTCGACGAGCTCCAGGTTCGCGCGGCTGCGCGGGCTCCGGCCGCAGAGCCCGCAACGGATCGTCACGTCGCCGCTCAGCTCGTCGACCGCCACCAGGGCCTGGTGGTCGCAGCGGCGGCACCAGCGGTAGCCGATCGCCGGGTTGGTGTGGATCGGGGAGGACACGCAGTCGTGCAGCCAGCGGCGGTGCGTCCGGCACGTCACGCGGTCGGTCGGGTCGACGCGGCCGGCGTCTTCGGCGTGGTCTTCGCGGGCCAGGGTCGAGGCCAGCAGCGGCTGCCGCGGCGCGGCGGGCCGGTCCTCGGGGTTCGGGCTGGCCCACGCGTGGTGGTCGCCGCACCGGCACTTCTCGGTCATGTCGTCCCCAGTCGTCGGGTTGATCGCTGAGGAGAAGTGTGAGCCCGGTAACACGGGCTCGACAACCGGGAAAACGCTCAATTTCGGTCAGCGGCAGGGGGGTCGCGGCGGGCGGACGAGCGGACTTCGGCGCGCGGGTATGCGAACATATGTTCTATGACCGACGAGGGGCCCATCCTGCACGCCGACCTCGACTCCTTCTACGCGTCGGTCGAGCAGCGCGACGACCCGGCGTTGAAGGGACGCCCCGTGATCGTCGGCGGCGGGGTGGTCCTGGCCGCGAGTTACGAGGCCAAGGCCCATGGCGTGCGCACGGCGATGGGGGGTGCGCAGGCCCGCCGGCTGTGCCCGGACGCGGTCGTCGTGCCGCCGCGGATGTCGGCCTACCTGGCCGCGAGCAAGACCGTGTTCGAGGTCTTCCACGACACCACCCCCTGGGTGGAGGGCCTCTCGATCGACGAAGCCTTCCTCGACGTCGGAGGGTTGACCAGGATCGGCGGACGGCCGAGCCGCATCGCCGAACGGCTGCGCGCCGCCGTCGCCGAGCGCGCCGGGCTGCCGATCACCGTGGGGGTGGCGCGGACGAAGTTCCTCGCCAAGGTCGCCAGCCGGGTGGCCAAGCCGGACGGCCTGCTGGTCGTGCCGCACGACGCCGAGCTGGAGTTCCTGCACCCGCTGCCGGTCGGCGCGCTCTGGGGCGTCGGCAAGGTCACCGCCGAAAAGCTGCACGCGCGGGGGATCACGACCGTGGGCCAGCTGGCCGCCTCCGAGCCGGTCGACCTCGTGAGCATGCTGGGCCGGGCGGCCGGCGGGCACCTGCACGACCTGGCGCACAACCGGGACCCGCGCCGCGTCGAAGTCGGCAGGCGGCGCCGGTCGATCGGCGCCCAGCGGGCCCTCGGGCGCGGCAGGCGGACCCCGGCCGAGCTCGACGTCGTGCTGGTCGCGCTCATCGACCGGATCGCCCGCCGGCTGCGCGCGGCCCGCCGCGTCTGCCGGACCGTAACGATCCGCCTGCGCTTCGCCGACTTCGCCCGCGTCACGCGCTCGTACACGCTGAACGAGCCGACCGCGGGCACCGGCGTGCTGCTCGGTGCCGCGCGGCACCTGCTCGTGGCCGCGTTGCCGATGATCGCCGACCGCGGGATCACCCTGCTGGGCGCGGCACTGTCCAACCTGGCCGACGAGGATCCCTTCCAGCTGTCGTTGCCGTTCGAACGGCAACGGGCGACCCAGCTCGACTCGGCGCTGGACGCCGTGCGGGACCGGTTCGGGAAGGCGGCGGTCACCCGGGCGGTCCTGCTGGGCCGTCCGGACGACCTCGAAGTGCCACTGTTGCCCGATTGACGTCCGAATGGCGTTCAGTTTCCGGAGGCGGTCATTCCGGGTGGCTCCGGAATACGGGCGTGCGCCAGCGCGGAAAGGGCGGCGGGCGCCAGCGCGTCGGTCCGGTGCCACGTCCGGGCGTCGACGCTCTCGCGCTGCCCGGCCTGTTCGACGACTTCGAAACCGGCCTCCGTCAGCAGTCCGGCCACGGCCGCGGGGGAGAGGAACGTGCGCCACGGCTCGCCCTGTTCGGTGGCGACCGGGGCGACGGCTTCGGCGTAGCCGTTTCCGGCCTCGTCCCGCAGTTCCGCGGGAAGCAGGTGATCGGTCACGATTTCCGATCCGGGGGCGAAACCGCCGAGATCCGTCAATGTGGCGAGAATCGCCTTCCGCGTCAGGTACACGGTGACACCGAGCCAGCTGACGAACACGGGGCGAAACGGGTCGAGTCCACTCTGGACGAGCCGTTCCCGGAGCGGATCGGCTTCGAAGTCGACCGGGACGAAGGTGACCGAAGGCGGTACCGTGAGGCCGGCGCGGTCGAGCAGTTCCCGTTTGGCCGCCTGGGTGCCTGGGTGGTCGACCTCGAAGACGCGGAATCGGCCCGGCGGGGTCCGATAGGCGAACGAATCGAGTCCGGCGCCCAGAATGACATACTGGTCTATACCGGAATTTGCGCGGGTGAGCCGCTCTTCGGTGAACCGGCTGCGGCACACGGCCTGCGCGCGGGCGCCGGCCAGGACGGGATGGGTGCCGTGGTTGTGGTGATAGGCGAGGAGTTCCTCGGCGCGCTCGCCCAGGAGGGGTGCCGCGAGGGGGTCGGAGAAGATGATCGGTTCGGCGTCGACGAGCAAATGTGCGGCCCGCGCGGCGGCCGCGGTGAAGGCCGTGCGGCTGACGCGGGGAGCGATAGCGGGAAAATCGGCAGCGGTCATCGTGCCACGGTACCGATTCGATTTCGAGCATATCACAAATACAAATATCCGACAAGACAGCGCGCATTCCGGCTTGGTTGCGGTCACCCTGGACACTGGCGGCGCAGCCGCCCGGGCGGCCATTGTGGACGCTTCACGGGTGTCGCGCGTGCCGGACGGGATTCGACAGGTTAGGGTCAGTCCGACCGTGTTCTGGAGAAGATGAGGAACGACGAACCATGGCGCAACGGGTGCACGTCGAGATGGTGGACGACCTCGACGGTAGTGAGGCTTCGCAGACCGTCCCCTTCAGCCTCGACGGGGTGACGTACGAAATCGACCTGTCGGAGGACAACGCCTCCGCGCTCCGGGACGAGCTCGCGCGCTACGTCGCCGCCGCGCGGCGGACGGGCGGTCGCAAGGTGCGCCTCGCGACCGGGCAGTCGCTGTCGGGCTCGTCGGGCTCGGGCACCGACCGCGAGCGCAACCGCCAGATCCGCGAGTGGGCGCAGGCCAACGGCTACGACGTCGCCGAGCGCGGCCGCCTGTCGAGCGAGATCATCGCGGGCTTCGAAGCGGACCAGGCGTCGGCGGCCGAACCGGCCGAGGCGAAGCCGGCGCGCAAGCGGGCTTCGCGCAAGAAGTCCTGACACCGGAACTCGTCAACCCCGCGCGGCCGCCCCGGGCGTGACCGCGGCGGGATCCGGTTCGCGCGACCGGGCTGGGGATCCCGGCGTGCGCAACCGTCTTCCGCGGCCCGGCGGCACCCTCGTGCCGCCCGGCCGCGACGCCCGCGTCCCGTGTGGATCTTCCGCGGGCCACTGTGGCCGGGATCCGTTCCCGTGCGCAGTTTCCGCCACGAATCGCGCCGTCGGCGGGAAAAGCCACGGCAACCGGACATTTCCCGGCCGGTAAAGCTTGTCGGAGGGTGGCTCCGATGGCCAGACTGTCAAGTGCTCCGCGCGGCCGGTACCGCGCCGGAGCACGGCCCGGTGGCCGCCTCCTCCCTCGATGGTCACCGGGCCGCCTCCCCTCGCGCCGCGAAGCGCTTTCTCCGTCGTCTTCCCGATGACCCTGTAGACAACCGGCCTCGACAGGCGCACACTCGGACTACTCCATACTGCATACAATCTTCAGTTGTGAGTCCGAGGAGGCGGTCACGATGGCGGAAGTCCGGGACGTCTACGGACGGCGCTACCGCGTCGGCGAGTCCGACCGTGAGCTGCTCGGCCGGCCGCGGACGTGGATCACCTGGCTCGCGGCCGCGGCGATGCTGGCGGCCGGGGTGCAGCAGTACGGCTTCGGCGCGCTCGTCCCGGCCCTCGGCCGGGCGCACGGCTGGACGTTCGGCGGGATCGTCCTGTCGCTCGCGGTCTGGGCGATCTGCCAGGCCGGGACGGCCTTTCCGGCCGCGTGGCTGCGGGAGCGCGGTCTGCTGCCGGCCCCGGCCGCGATGGCCGCCGGCGCGGTGCTGTGCGCCGCCGGGCTGGTGACGCTCGGCCACGCGAACAGCCTGCTCACCGTGTTCGTCGGCTATTCCGTACTCGGCGGGCTTGGCACCGGGCTGGTCTACGCCACCTGCCTCGGCGCCGTGCTCGCGTGGTTCCCGGACCGGACGGCGCCGAGCGCGGGCATCGTGAGCGGCGCCTTCGCCTACGGCAGCGTGCCGTTCGTCGTGCTCGCCGCCGCCTGGCCGGTCGCGCGTCCGGTGCTCCTGGACGTCACCGCGGCCGTCGTCTTCGCCGTGCTCGCCGGGTGTTCCGCGCTGCTGCGGTACCCGCCGCGGCACTGGTGGCCCGCGACGCCCGAGCCGCGCGCCTGGGCGCTGGACAAGACGCACAACCGGCGTCCGGCCGTGCGGCACTACCGGCCGGCGGAGTTGGTCCGCTGCCGGACGACCCTGGCGCTATACCTCGTCGTCGTGCTCGCGGCCGCCGTGCTGCTGTTCGACCTCGCCTACCTGGCGACGTTCGTCGCCGAGCGGAGCGGGCCGGCGCTCGCCGCGGTCGCGCTGGCCCTGCTCGCGGCGGCGACCGGCAGCGGCCGGGTGCTCATCGGACGCCTCGCCGACCGGCTCGGCCGGCACCGGATCCTGCGGTTCGCGCTGCTCGCGGGCTGCGTCGCGCAGTTCGTCCTCTTCTCCTCGGGCGAACACCGGCACGCGGTCGGCCTGCTGCTGGGCGTCGCGCTGGCCGGGCTCGGCAACGGCTGCTGCTACACGCTGCTCGTCGGCCTGGTGCGCGAGTATTTCGGTGAAGAGTCGGCGGCGCAGAACTTCGGGATCCTCTATTCCGCGAAGGCCGTCGGCGCGGCCGTCGGGATCGGCCTGGCGGCGCTGGTCGTCGCTTCGCACGGATTCGTCGGCGCGTTCGCCGCCGCCGGCGTGCTGAGCCTGGCCGGTGCGGCGCTGTCCGGGCGGCTGACCCAGCCGGGCCGGCCCAAGTCGCTGCTTCCGGCGGCCTGACGTGGGGCGGATGACGAGCCGGCGCCGGATCCTGCGCGTCCACGACGGCGGGCACACCGCGCGCCCGGACACGCTCACCGTCGAGGAGCCGCTCGAGATCCGGGTCGCGGGGAAAGCGCTCTCGATCACCATGCGCACCCCGGGTGACGACTTCGACCTCGCCGCCGGGTTCCTGGTCGGCGAAGGCGTGGTACGGGCCGCCTCGGACGTCCATTCGATCCGTTACTGCGCGGGCGCGACCGTCGACGGCGGCAACACGTACAACGTCCTCGACGTCGTGCTGGCCCCGGGCGTCGCACCGCCGGACGCCACGGTGGCACGGAACTTCTACACGACGTCCTCGTGCGGGCTGTGCGGCAAGGCGAGCCTGGAGGCCGTGCGCACGACGGTGCGGTGGCCGGTCGGCGCCGACCCGTTCGGCACCGACCCGGCGACGCTCTCCCGGCTGCCGGACGAACTCCGGGCGGCGCAACGGGTCTTCGACCGCACCGGCGGCCTCCACGCGGCGGGGCTCTTCGACGCCGACGGGAAGCTGCTGTGCCTGCGCGAAGACGTCGGCCGCCACAACGCCGTGGACAAAGTGGTCGGCTGGGCGACCCGGGACGGCAAGCTGCCCCTGTCCGGAACGGCCCTGATGGTGAGCGGCCGGGCATCGTTCGAACTGGTGCAGAAGGCGGCAATGGCCGGGATTCCGTTATTGGCAGCGGTTTCCGCGCCGTCGTCGCTGGCCGTCGACTTGGCCGCCGAGCTGGGCCTGACGCTGGTGGGCTTCCTGCGCGGCTCGTCGATGAACGTCTACACGCGACCGGACCGCCTGGGTCTTCAGCCGAGCTGACCGAGCAGGGCCTTCACGGCGGGGGTGACGTCGGCCGGATGCACCGCGGCAAGCTGCCAGGGCGGTGGCCGGTCGAAGCGCCGGACGGTGAGGTCGGGGAACCGCGCCGCCGCCGACGCCGGGAGCACGCACGCGGCCAGCCCGGCCCGCACCAGGTCGGAGGCGACGCCGAGGTCGTCGACTTCGAGGGCGACGCGGCGGCCGGGGAAGGCCCGGTCGACCGCCTCCCGGATCGCCCAGCCCGGTGGGAAGTCCACCAGGGACACATCGCCGAGGTCGGCGGGTGCCGAGCAGGCGCCGCCGGGCGCGGTCGCGAGCACCAGCTCCTCGCCGGGCAGCAGGGTCGCCGAAGGGGCGGAGCACGGCGCGAGGGTCAAGGTGACATCCGCCTGTTCGGCACTGGCGACTTGGCGCACCTCGACCGCCAGTCCCGGGTGGACGTTCCGGAGCGCCGTCAGTACGCGGTGCAGATCGGCCAGCAGTCCCGGGCGCACGCCGAGCCGGACCCGGCCGCCGACGGGCGACACCGCCGCGCGGGCCCGGGCCGCCGCTTCGAGGGCCGCCCGCGCGGCGGGCAGGAACGCCTCGCCGGCGGGCGTCAGGACGACCCGGTGCGTCGTGCGGTGGAACAGCGGCGCGCCGAGGTCCCGCTCGAGCGCCCGGACCACTGTGGACACCGTCGACTGGACGGTCCGCAGCCGCTGGGCGGCCGCGGTGAACCCGCCTTCCTCGGCGACCGCCACCACCACCGCCAGCTGACGGAGTTCCATCAGCCGAGCACTTCGCGCACGAGCGCCGCCGTCTCGCTCGGCGTCCGGCCCACGCGGATTCCCGCGCCCTCCAACGCTTCCTTCTTGGCCGACGCCGTCCCGGCCGAGCCCGAGACGATCGCGCCCGCGTGGCCCATCGTCTTGCCCTCCGGCGCGGTGAACCCGGCGACGTACCCGACGACCGGCTTCGACACGTTCGCCCGCACGAACTCGGCCGCGCGCTCTTCCGCGTCGCCGCCGATCTCGCCGATCAGCACGATCAGGTCCGTCTCCGGGTCCTTTTCGAACGCTTCGACGGCGTCGATGTGGGTCGTCCCGATGATGGGGTCGCCGCCGATGCCGACGCAGGTGGAGAACCCGATGTCGCGCAGCTCGTGCATGAGCTGGTAGGTCAGCGTGCCGGACTTCGACACCAGGCCGATCCGGCCCGGGCCGGTGATGTCGGCCGGGATGATCCCGGCGTTCGCCTTGCCGGGGGAGATGATGCCCGGGCAGTTCGGGCCGATGATCCGCGTCCGCCCGCCCGCGGCCTCGGCGTGCGACCACAGCCGCGCGGTGTCGTGCACCGGGACGCCTTCGGTGATCACGACGGCGAGCCCGATCCCGGCGTCCACCGCTTCGATCACCGCGTCTTCGACGAACGGTGGCGGCACGAACAGCACGCAGACGTCGGCGCCGGTCGACGCCATCGACTCCGCGACACTGCCGAACACCGGCAGCTCGGCCGAGCCGATCGAGACGTGCTGCCCGGCCTTGCGCGGGTTGACCCCGCCGACGACGTGCGTGCCCGCCGCCAGCATCCGCCGGGTGTGCTTGGCGCCTTCGGAGCCGGTGATGCCGGAGACGACGATCCGGCTGGTCTCGTCCAGGAAGATGGCCACGGTTCAGACCTCCGCGATCGCGAGCTTCGCTGCCTCGCGGGCGGCGTCGTCCATGGTGGCCACCACGGTGACCAGGGGGTGGCCGGCGTCGGCGAGGATCCGCCTGCCTTCGGTGACGTTGTTCCCGTCGAGCCGGACGACCAGCGGTTTCGTGGCCCGGTCGCCGAGGATCTCCAGCGACCGCACGATCCCGGTCGCCACGGCGTCGCAGGCCGTGATGCCGCCGAAGACGTTGACGAACACGCTGCGCACCTGGGGGTCGCCGAGGATCACGGTCAGCCCGTCGACCATCACCTGGGCCGACGCGCCGCCGCCGATGTCGAGGAAGTTCGCCGGGCCGCGGGCGCCCGCCTCGGCCGCGGCGGCCGCCACGACGTCCAAAGTGGACATGACCAGCCCCGCGCCGTTGCCGATCACGCCGATGTCGCCGTCGAGCTTGACGTAGTTGAGGCCCTTGGCACGTGCTTCCCGTTCGAGCGGGTCGCCGTCCAGGGGGTCGTCGAACGCCGAGGCGCGGCGGAAGGACGCGTTGTCGTCCAGCGTGATCTTGCCGTCCAGAGCGACGATCCCGGTGGACGTGCCGGCCAGCGGGTTGACCTCGACGAGGGTGCAGTCCTCGGCGACGAACACGTCCCACAGCTTCTCGACGACCCCCGCGACCTCGGCGCGGACGGGGGCCGGGAACGCGGCCGCCACGGCGGAAGCGTCGACCCCGGCCAGGGGATCGACCGGCACGCGGACCAGCGCGTCCGGGGTGGTGGCCGCGACCTCTTCGATCTCCATCCCGCCCTGGACCGATGCCATGGCTAGGAACGTGCGCCCGGCGCGGTCGAGCAGGAAGGAGACGTAGTACTCGTCGGCGATCTCGCTCGCTTCGGTCACCAGGACGCGGTGCACGGTGTGGCCCTTGATGTCCATGCCGAGGATGTCGTCCGCGGCCTGCTCGGCGTCGTCGGCGGTCCGCACCACGCGGACCCCGCCGGCCTTGCCGCGGCCACCGGTCTTCACCTGCGCCTTGATCACCACCGGGCCGCCCAGCTCGGCGGCGGCCGAGCGGGCCGCGGCGGGATCGGCGGCGACCAAGCCGCGGGGGACGGGTACGCCGTGCTTCTCGAAGAGGTCGCGGGCTTCGTGCTCGAAGAGGTCCATGCGGGGGCGTCCTTTCCGTGACGGGGCAGGGCAAGGGCGTGAAGTGGTGGTCCGCGGGGGCGGGATCGAGGCCCCGGAAAAACCCTGCGGATGGCCCTGGACACGGGCTGCTTGAAGAGTGACTATATGCCTACCCCATACGGTATGCAATCTACAGTCTGCCGCGAAGAGGCCGCTGACCTCGACGGACAGGGGAGCGGCGACGTGCGGGGCGGATGACGGAGCGCCGGACAAGAGAGATCCGGCGGCGGACCAGAGGAGATGAGCAATGGCGCTGACCACGACCGGCACCACCGCGGGGGAGAGTGCCCAGGCGACGAACGGCGCCGAGCCCGCGCCGGCCGGGATATCCGGCGGCCACCTGGTGGCGAAGGCCCTCAAAGCCGAAGGCGTCGACACCATCTTCACCCTGTGCGGCGGGCACATCATCGACATCTACGACGGCTGCGTCGACGAAGGCATCGAGGTCATCGACGTCCGGCACGAGCAGGTCGCGGCGCACGCGGCCGACGGCTACGCGCGGATCACCGGCAAGCTCGGCTGCGCGGTCGTCACCGCCGGGCCGGGCACGACCGACGCCGTCACCGGCGTCGCGAACGCGTTGCGCGCGGAGAGCCCGATGCTGCTGATCGGCGGCCAGGGCGCGCTGACCCAGCACAAGATGGGGTCCCTGCAGGACCTCCCGCACGTGGACATGATGACGCCGATCACCAAGTTCGCCGCCACCGTGCCGCACACCGCCCGGGTGGCGGACCTGGTGAGCATGGCGTTTCGCGAGGCCTACGCGGGCGCGCCCGGGCCGTCGTTCCTGGAGATCCCGCGCGACGTCCTCGACGCGCGCGTACCCCTGGAGCAGGCCCGCATCCCCGAAGCCGGCCGCTACCGCGCGTCCACGAGGAACGCGGGCGACCCGGCCGACATCGAGAAGCTCGCCGACCTGCTGGTGCACGCGAAGAGGCCGGCCATCCTGCTCGGCAGTCAAGTCTGGACCACAAGGGCCACCGAGCCCGCCGTCGACCTGGTGCGCACGCTCAACATCCCGGCGTACATGAACGGCGCCGGCCGCGGCACGCTGCCGCCGGGCGACCCGCACCACTTCCAGCTCTCGCGCCGCTACGCCTTCGACAACGCCGACGTCATCGTCATCGTCGGCACCCCGTTCGACTTCAGGATGGGCTACGGCAAGCGGTTGTCGAAGGACGCCACCGTCGTCCAGATCGACCTCGACTACCGCACGGTCGGCAAGAACCGCGACGTCGACCTCGGCATCGTCGGCGACGCCGGCCAGGTCCTCGCGGCGGTCGCCGAGGCCGCGTCCGGCCGCGCCGACAACGGCTCGGTCGGCCGCAAGGTCTGGCTGGAAGAGCTGCAGGCCGTGGAGGAGAAGGCGAAGCAGAAGCGGCTGCCGCTGCAGCACTCCGACGCGAGCCCGATCCACCCGTACCGGCTGGTGCACGAGATCAACGAGTTCCTCACCGAGGACTCGATCTACATCGGCGACGGCGGCGACATCGTCACCTTCTCCGGCCAGGTCGTGCAGCCCAAGTCGCCCGGGCACTGGATGGACCCCGGTCCACTCGGGACACTCGGCGTCGGTGTCCCGTTCGTCCTGGCCGCCAAGCACGCGCGCCCGGACAAGGAAGTCGTCGCGCTCTTCGGCGATGGGGCGTTCAGCCTCACCGGCTGGGACTTCGAGACGCTCGTGCGGTTCGACCTGCCGTTCGTCGGGATCGTCGGCAACAACTCGTCGATGAACCAGATCCGCTACGGCCAGGCCGCCAAGTACGGCCTGCCGCGCGAGCGCGTCGGCAACACCCTCGGCGACGTCCGCTACGACGAGTTCGCCCGGATGCTCGGCGGCTACGGCGAAGAGGTCCGCGACCCCGCCGACATCGGGCCGGCGCTGCTGCGGGCGCGCGAATCCGGCAAGCCCTCGCTGATCAACGTCTGGGTCGATCCCGACGTGTACGCGCCCGGAACCATGAACCAGACCATGTACAAGTGAGCGGAGGCCAACGCATGGGCAAGGCATTGGAGGGCGTCCGCGTCCTCGACATGACGCACGTGCAGTCCGGTCCGTCGTCGACGCAGCTGCTCGCCTGGCTCGGCGCGGACGTGATCAAGCTCGAGACCCCCGGCCGCGGCGACATCACCCGCGGCCAGCTGCGGGACGTCCCCGGCGTCGACAGCCTGTACTTCACGATGCTGAACGCCAACAAGCGCAGCATCACGCTCAACATGAAGAGCGACGAGGGCAAGGAAGTCTTCGAAAAGCTCGTGTCCGGAGTGGACATCCTGGTCGAGAACTTCGGCCCGGGCGTCGTCGACCGGTTCGGGTACCCGTGGGAGAAGCTCTCGGCACTGAACCCGCGGCTGATCTACGCCTCCATCAAGGGCTTCGGCCCCGGCCGCTACGCCGACTTCAAGGCCTACGAAGTGATCGCGCAGGCCATGGGCGGCGCGATGAGCACCACCGGCTTCGAAGAGGGACCGCCGACCGCGACCGGCGCGCAGATCGGCGACTCCGGCACCGGCATCCACCTGGTGGCCGCCATCCTCGCCGCGCTGTACCAGCGGACGTCCACCGGCCGCGGCCAGCGGGTCCAGGTCGCCATGCAGGACGCCGTCCTCAACCTGTGCCGCGTCAAGCTGCGCGACCAGCAGCGCCTGGCGCACGGGCCGCTCGGCGAGTACCCGAACGACCAGTTCGGCGACGAGGTCCCGCGCTCGGGCAACGCCTCCGGCGGCGGCCAGCCGGGCTGGGCGGTGAAGTGCGCGCCCGGCGGCCCGAACGACTACATCTACGTGATCGTCCAGCCACCCGGCTGGGCCCCGCTCGCCCGGCTGATCGGCAGGGGTGAGCTGGCCGAGGACCCGGCGTGGGCCACCCCGGAGGTCCGGCTGTCCAAACTGGACAAGATGTTCGCCCTCGTCGAGGAGTGGACCGAGAAGCACACCAAGTGGGAAGTCATGGAGCAGCTCAACGCCCACAACATCCCGTGCGGCCCGATCCTCTCCACGAAGGAACTGATCGAGGACGAGACCCTGGCCGAACTCGGCTCGGTCGTCGAGGTGCCGCACCCGGAGCGCGGCAGCTTCAAGACCGTGGGCTGCCCGCTCAAGCTGTCGGATTCGCCGGTAGAGATCGAACGGTCACCGCTGCTCGGCGAGCACAACGACGAAGTACTGGCGGAACTGGGCTACAGCGAAGCGGAGCTCGAGAAGTTCCGCGCGGCGGGGGTGATCTGAGTGGCGGATCGCGCGGCGGTCGAAAAGATCCTCGACCGGGCGGCGGCCGACGGACGGTCCGCCCTGACCGCGCCCGAGGGGCGTGCGGTCTGCGAGGCCTACGGCATCCCGACCCCGGCCGAGCGGCTGGCGACCACGGCGGACGACGCCGTCACGCACGCCGCGGAAATCGGCCTGCCGGTGGTGCTCAAGGTCGTCTCCCCGGACATCCTGCACAAGACCGAAGCCGGCGGCGTGCTCGTCGGGCTGGGTGATCCCGACGCGGTCAGGACCGGCTTCACGAAGATCGTCGAGAACGCGAAGGCGTACAACGCCGACGCGGAGATCCTCGGCGTCCAGGTCCAGCGGATGCTGACCGAGGGCCAGGAGGTGATCATCGGCTCGGTCACCGACCCGACGTTCGGCAAGGTTGTCGCCTTCGGCCTCGGCGGCGTGCTGGTGGAGGTGCTCAAGGACGTCACGTTCCGGCTCGCGCCGACGAGCACGGAGGAGGCGCTGTCGATGATCGACGGCATCCAGGCCGCCGAGATCCTCCGTGGCGTCCGCGGTGCCGACCCGGTCGACCGGGACGCCCTCGCCGCGGTGATCACCGGGCTGGGTGAGCTGGTCACGGACTTCCCGCAGCTGTCCGAAGTGGACCTCAACCCGGTGCTGGCCACCGCGAGCGGCGCCACCGCCGTCGACGTCCGGATTCTGGTCGATTCGGACGCGGCGAAGGAGCCGTACCGGTTCACCCAGGAAGAGATCCTGGCGTCGATGAACCGGATCATGAAGCCGGCGTCGATCGCGGTGATCGGCGCGTCCGCCGAGGCCGGGAAGATCGGCAACTCGGTGATGAAGAACCTGGTCAACGGCGGCTACGCGGGCGAGATCCACCCGATCAACCCCAAGGCCGCCGAGATCCTCGACCGCAAGGCGTACGCCGGCATCTCCGACGTACCCGGAGACGTCGACGTCGCGGTGTTCGCCATCCCGGCGAAGTTCGTCCCGGCCGCGCTCGAGGAGGCCGGCAAGAAAGGCGTGGCGGGCGCGATCCTCATCCCGTCCGGCTTCGGCGAGACCGGCAACATCGAGCTGCAGGACGAGGTCGTCGCGATCGCGCGCAAGCACGGCGTCCGCATCCTCGGACCGAACATCTACGGTTACTACTACACGCCGGAGAACCTGTCGGCGACGTTTTGCACGCCCTACGACGTCAAGGGCGGGGTGGCGCTGTCGTCGCAGAGCGGCGGCATCGGGATGGCGATCCTCGGGTTCAGCCGCTCGGCGAAGATGGGCGTGTCCTCGATCGTCGGCGTGGGCAACAAGGCCGACATCGACGAGGACGACCTGCTCACCTTCTTCGAGCAGGACGACAACACCCAGCTCGTCGCGATGCACCTCGAAGACCTCAAGGACGGCCGCTCGTTCGCGGAGACGGCCAAGCGGGTCTCGAAGCGCAAGCCGGTCGTCGTGCTCAAGGCCGGGCGGACGTCGCAGGGCGCGAAGGCGGCCAGTTCGCACACCGGCGCGCTGGCCGGCGACGACAAGGTCTACGACGACATCCTCCGCCAGAGCGGTGTGATCCGGGCGCCCGGGCTGAACGACATGCTCGAGTACGCCCGCGGCATCCCTCTGCTGCCGACGCCGAAGGGCGAGAACGTCGTCATCATCACCGGTGCCGGCGGCTCCGGCGTGCTGCTCTCGGACGCCTGCGTCGACAACGGACTGTCCCTGATGGACATCCCGCCGGACCTTGACACGGCGTTCCGGAAGTTCATCCCGCCGTTCGGCGCGGCGGGCAACCCGGTCGACATCACCGGCGGCGAGCCGCCCTCGACCTACCGCAACACCATCGCGCTGGGCCTCGAGGACGACCGCATCCACGCCCTGATCCTCGGCTACTGGCACACCATCGTCACCCCGCCGATGGTGTTCGCGGAACTCGTGTCCGAAGTGGTCGAAGAGTACCGCGCCAAGGGGATCCACAAGCCCGTTGTCGCGTCCCTGTCCGGTGACGTCGAAGTCGAGGAGGCGAGTGACCACCTGTACGACCGCGGCGTCGTCGCGTACCCGTACACCACCGAGAAGCCCGTGGCCGTGCTCGGCGCGAAGTATCGTTGGGCGCGGGCCGCGGGGCTGCTTTCGAACCTGAGTCAACGCTGACGAAGGAGAACTTTCATGACCGCAGCCACTTACCAGGAGATAGTCGACGAGAACGGGAGAATCTACCGGGTAGGCGAGTCGCCGCAGGACATCATGGGGCGCTCGCGCAGCTGGATGGTCTGGCTGCCCTGGATCGCCATGATGGCGGTCAGCGTGTTCGAGTACGGCTGGGGTGCCGTCGAAGGAACCCTCGAAGAGAAGTACGGCTGGTCCCTGTCCGACGCGTTCTGGCTGGCCAGCATCTGGGCGGTGTTCCAGGCCGGGGTGGCGTTCCCGGCCGGCCGGCTCCGGGAACGCAACGTCGTCTCGGCCAAGACGGCGATGCTGCTCGGTGCCCTGTTCAGCGGCATCGGCTACTTCACCATCGCGCACAGCGGGAACCTGACGCTGGCGTTCGCCGGGTACTCGGTCCTCGGCGGCACCGGCGCCGGGCTCGTGTACGCGACCTGCATCAACATGGTCGGCAAGTGGTACCCGGAGAAGCGCGGCGCGCGGACGGGGTTCGTGAACGGCGGCTTCGCCTACGGTTCGGTGCCGTTCATCTACCTGTTCAGCGCGTTCCTCGGGCACGAGAACGTCACCGGGGTTCTCGACGGGATCGGCCTCTACATGCTGGTCGTCGTCGGTGTCTGCGGGTTCCTGTTCAAGGACCCGCCGAAGAGCTGGTGGCCGAAGGAGGTCGACCCGCTCACCTGGGCCAAGGGCAAGACCGGCGTCAAGACGCTGAGCAAGAACCCGCCGGCGGTCCGGCAGTTCACGCCGATGGAGGCGATCCGGACCGGCATGCTCCCGCTGATGTGGGTGTGCCTGGTGATCATCGGCGGCGTCTCGCTGTTCGGCATCAACTTCCAGGTGCCGTTCGCCAAGGAGAGCCACTTCGGCGCGTTCGTCGCGGCGTCCTCGGCCGGCGTGCTGGCGATCGTGAACGGCACCGGCCGCGCGGTCGTCGGCTGGGCGTCGGACAAGCTCGGGCGCAAGCAGACGCTGACGCTGGTGCTCGTGATCGCGGCCGCCGCGCAGTTCGGCGTGCTGTACGCCGGGAACACGCACAACCTGGTCCTGTTCATGGTGTTCGCGTTCCTGACCGGGTTCGGCGGCGGTGCCTTCTACCCACTGTTCGCCGCGCTCGTGCCGGACTACTTCGGCGAGAACAACAACGCGTCGAACTACGGCCTGGTCTACAGCGCGAAACTGGTCGGTGGCGTCGGCGGCGGCGGGCTCGCCGCGGGCGTCATCAGCGCGTGGGGCTACACCGGCGCGTACGTCCTCGCCGGGTGCATCGCGCTCCTGTCCGCGGTGCTGACGCTGTTCCTGCGCCAGCCCGGCCGGACACGCCACCAGCTCGCCGAAACCGAGCTGGTGGCGCGGCCGTCCGCCGCGGCGGGCGGCTGATCCGGTTACCCGCTCCCCGGTCCTGCCTCAATCAGGATCGGGGAGCCTCCGGACGTTCGTGGTAGGCCTGGCGGGTCCGTTCGGTGTGCTTGGCCATGATCTTGTCGGCCGCGTCGGCGTCCTGGTCGGCGATCGCGGTGATCAGCTCCTCGTGCTCGTGCCAGGCGTCCTGCCCGCGAGGCCGGGCGATCGGCGTGTAGTACCAGCGGACCCGGCGGTCGACGAGCCCGATCAGCTCCGCGAGCACGGCGTTCCCGGACAGCTCGGTGATAAACGTGTGCAGGGCGGCATTGGCGGCCACCAGGCCTTCGGTGTCCTCTTCGGCCAGTGCCTCGACGCCGGTCTTCTGCAGTTCCCAGAGCCGTTTGACGTCCTCCTCGGTGGCCCGGCCGGCGGCGAGCTTCGCGGAGTGCGTCTCCAGCACGCTGCGGACGCTCAGCAGCTGGTCCGCTTCTTCGTCGGTCGGCAGGTGCACGAAGGCGCCCTGGGCGGGACGCAGGTCGACCCAGCCCTCGCTCTGGAGTCGTTGCAGGGCCTCGCGGACGGGCTGCCGGCTGACGCCGAGGTACTCGGCCAGGTCGGCTTCGACCAGGTGCTGCCCGGGTTCGAGGGTGCGGTTGATGATCAGCTCGGCGAGGGCTTCGTAGACGACCTGCCGCAGCGGCGCGGGCCGTTCGACGCGCTTGGCGGCGGTCGAGCTGAGCGAGCCCTTGGCCGTGCGGCGGCCGGACGGGCCGCGGTCTGGGAGCGGGGAAGCGGGCTGGCTCACGGGACACCTCGAAGGGGAGAGGAACGCGACGATCTCTCCGTTCAGGATACAGGTTTTGGTATGCAAAATCCCGGATTCTCACCCCGCCGAGGCGCTTTCGCCCGATGTGGATCCATGTGTGACCCGATGTGTCCGGTTTGCCGGTCTCGGCTGGGCTTCCCGGGTGGTGTGGTGTCGCGCTGGGCGAGACCTCTGGTCACCCGAGAGGATCCAGGATACTGTATGCAATCACGTGCTCGACCGAAGTGGGAGGCACATCATGAAGGTGGCTGTTCTCGGGGCCGGGGCGATCGGCGCCTACGTCGGGGCCGCGTTGCACCGCGGCGGGACCGAGGTGCACCTGATCGCCCGGCGGGCCCACCTCGCCGCGATGCGCGAGCACGGCGTCCGGGTGCTGAGCCCGCGCGGCGACTTCACCGCGCACCCGCACGTCACGGACGACCCGGCCGAAGTCGGCGAAGTGGACTTCGTCTTCCTCGGCCTCAAAGCCAACTCCTACGCCACGTGCGGACCGCTCCTCGCGCCGTTGCTCGGCCCGGAGACCGCGGTCGTCGCCGCGCAGAACGGCATCCCGTGGTGGTACTTCCACGGCCTGGCCGGGCATCCGCTCGAAGGGCACCGCGTCGAGACGGTCGACCCGGGCGGCTCGGTCACCGACGTCCTCGAGCTGAGACGCGCGATCGGCTGCGTCGTCTACTGCTCCACCGTCATCGAGGAACCGGGCGTGATCCGGCACCTGGAAGGCACGCGGTTCTCCCTCGGCGAGCCGGACGGCGCAATCTCCGCGCGCTGCAAGGTGCTCAGCGCGGCGATGATCGCCGGCGGGCTCAAGGCCCCGGTCGAAGCCCGGCTGCGCGACGACATCTGGATCAAGCTGATGGGCAACGTCGCGTTCAACCCGCTCTCGGCGCTGACCAGGGCGACGATGGCCCAGATGTGCGAGCACGCCGACACGCGCGCGCTCGTCGCCACGATGATGACCGAAACCCTCGCCGTCGCCCGCGCGGCGGGCAGCGACCCGGGTGTCTCGGTCGAGAAGCGCATCGACGGCGCCTGGCGCGTCGGCCACCACAAGACGTCGATGCTGCAGGACCTCGAAGCGGGCAAGCCCCTGGAGATCGACGCGATCATCGGGGCGGTCGTCGAGCTGGCCGGCCTCACCGACGTGCCCGCGCCGGCGCTGCGGCACGTCCACGCCGCGATCTCGCTGCTCGACCACACCAGCAACTCGCCCGTCCCCGTCGGGGCGCACTGAACCGGAGGTGCCCGTGAAGCGCAAGAAGACCGAACCGTACGTCCGGCTCACCCGGCCCCTGGTGCGCGACTCGGGAGTGCTGCGCCCGGCCACCTGGGACGAAGCCCTGGACCGGGCCGCCGAGGGGATCCGCCGCACCCTGGACGCCAAGGGACCCGAGGCGTTCGGGATGTTCTCGTGCGCCCGGGCGACCAACGAGATGAACTTCGTCGCGCAGAAGTTCACCCGCGCGGTGATCGGGACGAACAACGTCGACTCGTGCAACCGCACCTGCCACGCGCCGAGCGTCGCCGGGCTGGCGCGGGCGTTCGACAGCGGCGGCGGCACGTCGTCCTACCAGGAGATCGAGGACGCCGACGTCATCGTGATCTGGGGCGGCAACCCCCGCGAGGCGCACCCGATCTTCTTCCAGCACGTGCTGAAGGCCGTCCACAAGGGAGCGAAGCTCTTCGTCGTCGACCCGCGGCAGACGAGCACCGCGAAGTGGGCGCACCGGCAGCTGCAGCTCGAAGTCGGCACGGACATCCCCCTGGCGCACGCGATCGCCCGCGAGATCATCCACTCCGGACTCGCGAACACGACGTTCATCGAACGTGCCACCGAGGGGTTCGCGGAGTTCGCGGCGTCGGTCGAGCCGTGGACGCCGGAGGTCGCGGAGAAGACGACCGGGGTGCCCGCCGAGCTGATCCGCGAACTGGCCCACACCTACGCCCGCGCCGACCGCGCGCAGCTGTCGTGGACCCTCGGCATCACCGAGCACCACAACGGCACCGACAACGTCCTGGCGCTGATCAACCTCGCGTTGCTGGCGGGGCAGGTCGGCCGCTACGGCGCCGGGCTGAACCCCCTGCGCGGGCAGAACAACGTCCAGGGCGGCGGCGACATGGGCGCCATCCCGGACCGGCTGCCGGGCTTCCAGGACATCCTCGACGCGGACGTGCGGGCGAAGTTCGACGCCGCGTGGGGCTCGTCGATCCCGCCGCACAAGGGGCTCAACCTGACGCAGATGCTCGACGCGATGGAACGTGGCGATCTGACCTGCGTGTACGTCATCGGCGAGAACCCGGTCCAGTCCGAAGCGGACTGCGAGCACACGATCAAACGGCTGTCCACCGTGGACCACCTGATCGTGCAGGACATCTTCCTGACCAAGACCGCGCAGCTGGCCGACGTCGTGCTGCCCGCGTCGGCGGCGTGGTGCGAGAGCGAGGGCACGTTCACCAACTCCGAACGCCGCGTCCAGCGCGTCCGCAAGGCCCTCGAACCACCGGAAGGCGCGCGCGACGACATCGAGCTGCTTTCCGAGCTGGCACGCAGGCTCGGCCACGACTGGCACTACACCGGCGGCCAGGAGGTCTGGGACGAACTGCGCTCGCTGTCCCCCATGCACGCCGGGATGTCCTACGCGCGACTGGAAGAGCTGGGCGGCATCCAGTGGCCCTGCTACACCGAGGACACCCTCGAACCGACGTTCCTGCACGGGCGCCTGTGGGCCGAGGATCCGGCCGAGCGCGGCCGCCCGGCGCCGTTCACGGTGCTCGAGCACAGCCCGCCGGTCGACCTGCTCACCGAGGAGTTCCCGATCCGGCTCACCACCGGACGGCGCCTCGACTCCTACAACACCGGCGTCCAGTCCGGCGGGTTCCCGTCGCCGCTGCGGCAGGGCGAGACCCTGGACCTCTGCCCGGAGGACGCGCGGTCGCTCGGCGTCGAACCCGACGAACTGGTCCGCATCTCCTCGCGACGCGGCGAGATCGTCGCCCCGGTCCGGCTGGACAAGGGCCTGAAGCCGGGGCTGGCGTTCATGACGTTCCACTTCCCGGACGAGATCGACGTCAACATCATCACCATCGAGGCGACCTGCCCGATCGCCGGGACGGCGGAGTACAAGGCCGCGGCGATCCGCGTCGAGAAGCTGGCGGTCTGACGGTGGACCTCAAACTCCTCGACGCGGTCGCGACCCGGGAGGAACGCGAAGCGGTCGCGGTGTTCGCCGGTGGCGGGCGGGACCAGCTGCTGCCCGCGCTGCACGCGGTGAACGACCGGGTCGGCTGGATCAGCCAGGGCGCGCTCAACCTCATCTGCGAGACGCTGCACGTCCCACCCGCGGACGCGTACGGCGTCGCGAGCTTCTACTCCCTGTTCGCGCTGGACGAGCGTCCTGAACGAGTAGTGCACGTGTGCACCGACCTGGCCTGCCGGCTCAAGGGCGCGGACACCGTGTGCGACGTCCTCACCGAGCACGTCGGCGCCGCGGGGAAGGCACGCGGCGGGGTCACGTGGCTGCGCAGCCCGTGCCTGGGCGTCTGTGAACGGGCCCCCGCGGCGCTGACGTTCCAAGCCGGTGATCCCGCCACGACGGAGCTGGTCGCGCCCGCGACCGGCGCGTCGGCGGTGCTGGCCGCGCAGCGTTGTCCCGCAGGCGAAGGCTCGCCGCCGGTGATCCACCAGAAGGACGGGCTGCGGCTGCTGCGCCGCGTCGGCGTGGTCGACCCGTCCAGTTTGGACGACTACCGCGCCACGGGCGGCTACGCGGCCCTGCGGAACGCGCTGCGGATGGGTCCGGCGGCGGTCATCCGGGAGGTCACCGACTCGGGCCTGCTGGGCCGCGGCGGCGCGGCGTTCCCGACCGGCCGCAAGTGGTCCGCGACGGCCGGGCAGCCCGTGCGGCCGCACTACCTGGTGTGCAACGCCGACGAGAGCGAACCCGGCACGTTCAAGGACCGCGTGCTCCTCGAAGGCGACCCGTTCGCACTGGTGGAGTCGATGACGATCGCCGCCTACGCGATCGGCGCGTCCCACGGTTACGTCTACCTGCGCGGCGAGTACCCGCGCGCATTGCGGCTCCTGCGCAACGCCCTCGAGGTCTGCCGCGAGCGCGGGTTCCTCGGCGAGGACATCATGGGCCACGAGGGGTTCTCGTTCGACATCGAGATCCGACGCGGCGCGGGCGCGTACATCTGTGGCGAGGAGACCGCGATCTTCAACTCGATCGAGGGCTTCCGCGGCGAACCCCGCACGAAGCCGCCGTTCCCGGTCGAACAGGGCCTGTTCGGCAGGCCGACCGTGGTGAACAACGTCGAGACGCTGGCGAACGTCCCGCTGATCTTCGCCGAGGGGGCCGCCGCCTACCGGGCGATCGGCACCGAGGCGTCAGCCGGGCCGAAGCTGTTCTGCCTGTCCGGGAACGTCGAACGGCCGGGCGTCTACGAAGTGCCGTTCGGCACGACGCTGCGGTCTCTGCTCGACCTGGCCGGGGGAGTGCCCGAGGGACGCTCCCTGCGCGCGATCCTCCTGGGCGGCGCCGCGGGCGGGTTCGTCCGGCCCGACGAGCTGGACCTGCCGCTCACGTTCGAGGATGCCCATGCGGCCAAGACAACGCTCGGCTCCGGGGTCGTGCTGGTGCTCGACGACCTCGCCGACCTCGGCGGGTTCCTGCTCCGGATCGCGGAGTTCTTCCGCGACGAGTCGTGCGGGCAGTGCGTCCCGTGCCGGATCGGGACCGTGCGGCAGGAGGAGGCGATCCGGCGGGTGCTGTCCGCCGGGTCGGACGAGCGTCCGCTCCTGCGTGAGATCGGGCAGGTGATGCGCGACTCGTCGATCTGCGGGCTCGGCCAGACCGCCTGGAACGCCATCGAATCCGCGATCGACCGGCTGGGAGCGCTGCAATGACCATTGTGGACATCGGAATCCCGCGACGGCTGGTCGAGCTCACTGTGGACGGTGAGGCGGTCCGGGTCCCGGAGGGCTCGACGATCCTCGACGCGTGCACGGCGGCGGGCAAGGACATCCCGACGCTGTGCTACGGCGACACCCTCGAACCGGCCAATGCCTGCCGCGTCTGCATGGTCGAGGTCGAGGGCTCGCGGACGCTGGTGCCGTCGTGCTCCCGCAAGGCCGAGGCGGGCATGGTGGTGCGCACCGACTCCGAGCGGACCCGCACCAGCCGGAAGGTCGTGCTGGAGCTGCTGGCCTCGGCGACGGATCTCTCGACCACTCCCGGCGTCGCGGAGTGGATGGCTTCGGCCGGCGCCGATCCGGCGCGGTTCGGCCCGGAGGCGGCGACGGTGGCGCAACCGGCCCTTGTGGACAATGAGCTGTACGTCCGGGACTACGGGAAGTGCATCCTCTGCTACAAGTGCGTCGACGCGTGCGGCGACCAGTGGCAGAACTCGTTCGCCATCAGCGTGGCCGGCCGCGGCTTCGACGCCCGGATCTCGACGGAGTTCTCGAACCCGTTGCCGGACAGCGCCTGCGTCTACTGCGGCAACTGCGTCGAGGTCTGCCCGACCGGTGCCCTGAGCTTCAAGCGCGAGTACGACAAGCGCGAGGACGGGACCTGGGACGAGTCGCGCCAGACGGAGACCACGACCGTCTGCACGTTCTGCGGGGTCGGCTGCACCCTGACCCTGCACGTCCAGGACAACGAGATCGTGAAGGTGACGTCGCCGCACGACAGCTCGGTGACGCACGGCAACCTCTGCATCAAGGGCCGCTTCGGCTGGCAGCACGTCCAGAACCGGTAGCGGCACCCGGATCGTGCGAAGGCGCCGTGGCTCGACGAGTCGCGGCGCCTTCGTCGTGCCGGGCGTTGACCGCGACGCAGGTCAGCAGCTATTCTCGATATGCGAAAGAAAAATTCCGGATAGCGAAATTTGAGGACGCGATGCCAGAAGAAGGGCACTCCCTGCCGTACGTCGCCAACCTGTCGATCCTGTTCAAGGAGGTCCCGCTGCTCGACCGGGCGGCCGCCGCACGGGAAGCCGGGTTCACCGACGTCGAGTACTGGTGGCCGTTCGACACCGCGGCCCCCGCGCGCGACGAGGTCGACGCGTTCGTGAAGAGCCTGGACGGCGTCCGGCTGCGCGGGCTGAACTTCTACGCCGGCGACATGGCGGCGGGGGAGCGCGGCCTGGTGTCGTGGATCGGGCGCGAGACCGAGTTCGCCGACAGCCTCGTCGTCGCGCTCGGGATCGCCGAACGCACCGGCTGCCGCAGCTTCAACGCGCTCTACGGCAACCGGCTCGAGGGCGAGGACCCCGGAAAGCAGGACGACCTGGCCCTGGTCCAGCTCGCGAACGCGGCCGAGGGTGCCGCGAAGATCGGCGCGCAGCTGGTCCTCGAACCGCTCTCCGGCGCGGACCGCTACCCGCTCAAGACCGCCGCGGACGCCGTGGCCGTGCTCGACGACCTCGGGCGCGACAACGTGCGGCTGCTGGCCGACCTGTACCACCTGGCAGTCAACGGCGACGACCTCGACGCCTTGGCGACCCGGCACATCGCCCGGATCGGGCACGTGCAGATCGCCGACGCACCCGGGCGCCACCAGCCCGGCACCGGCTCGCTGGACATCGAGGGACACCTCGCGAAGCTGCAGAACGCCGGCTACGACGGGTTCGTCGGGATCGAGTACGTCCCGGAGCCCGACACCCTCACGTCGCTGGAGTGGCTGCCGAAAACCCGAAGGGGACGATCATGAAACTGGGATTCATCGGACTGGGCGTGATGGGCGCGCCGATGGCCGCGCACCTGGTCGCGGCCGGGCACGACGTCAGCGGCTACGACGTCCACGCGGCCGCGGGGGAGAAGCTGCAGGCCGCCGGCGGCCGCGCCGCGTCGAGTGTCGCGGACGCGGTGGCCGGGGCGGCCGTCGTGATCACGATGCTGCCGAACCACCCGCAGGTCGAGGAGGTCGTGCTGGCCGCGGGCGGCGTCCTCGACGTCGCCGAGCCCGGCACGTTGCTGATCGACATGAGCACCATCCGGCCCGAGACGTCGATCGCCGTCGCGGAAGCCGCGCGGGACAAGGAGATCCGTGTCCTCGACGCGCCGGTTTCGGGTGGTCAGGCGGGTGCCGAACAGGCGTCGCTGTCCATCATGGTCGGCGGATCGGAAGAGGACTTCGCCGCCGCCAAGCCCGTGCTCGACGCCGTCGGCAAGACCGTCGTGCACGTCGGCCCGCACGGCGCCGGCCAGGTCGTGAAGGCCGCCAACCAGCTCGTCGTGGGCGGGATCTACGGCCTGGTCGCCGAGGCGATCGTGCTGCTCGAAGCGTCCGGTGTGGACGCCGCCACCGGTCTGGACGTGCTCGCCGGGGGCCTGGCGGGCAGCCGGATCCTCGAGCTCAAGCGCAGGTCCATGGTGGACCGCCAGTTCGCGCCCGGGTTCCGGATCGACCTGCACCACAAGGACATGGGGATCGCGCTGGCCGCCGCCCGGCAGGCCGACGTCGCGCTCCCGCTCACCGGGCTGGTCGCCCAGCTCGTCGCCGCCGGCCGTGCCATGGGGTACGGCTCCCTGGACCACTCGGCCTTGCTGAAGGTCGTCGAACAGTTGTCGGGCCGCGTCCCGGCGGAGGTGTGACATGCCCAGAATCCCCGCGATGCAGGCGGTCGTCGACGTCCTGGAGAGCGAAGGCGTCGACACGGTCTTCGGCTGCCCGGGCGCGGCGATCCTGCCGCTGTATAACGCCCTACAGGGCCGGGCGATCCAGCACCTGATCGTCCGCCACGAAGAAGGCGCGACGCACATGGCCGACGGCTGGGCCCGGACGAACGGCAACGTCGGCGTCGCCATCGGCACCTCCGGCCCGGCCGGGACGAACATGATCACCGGGCTCTACACCGCGCACGCGGACTCGATCCCGATGATCTGCATCACCGGCCAGGCGGCGACGACCAAGCTGCACCAGGAAGCCTTCCAGGCCGTCGACATCGTCGAGATCGCCAAGCCGGTCACGAAGTGGGCGGTGCAGGTCAAGGAGGCCGCGCAGCTGCCGTGGATCTTCCGCGAGGCCTTCCGGATCGCCCGGTCCGGGCGACCGGGCCCGGTGCTGATCGACCTCCCGATCGACGTCCAGAAGCAGGACATCGAGTGGGACTCCTCGATCGACTCGCCGCTGCCCGTGACGGCGGTGAAGCCCGCGTCCGCGCGGGTCGAGCGGGCACTCGACATGCTCCTGGCGGCCGAACGCCCGCTCATCCTGGCCGGCGGCGGCGTCGTCCTCGGCGAGGCGAGCGAGCAGCTCCGGGCCGCGGCCGAGCGCCTGGACGTCCCGGTCCAGGTGACGCTGATGGGCAAGGGCAGCTTCCCCGAGGACCACGAGCTGTTCGCCGGGATGGCGGGCATCCAGACGTCGCAGCGCTGGGCGAACGCGGCCTTCCTGGAGTCGGACCTGGTGCTGGCGCTGGGCGCGCGCTTCGGCGACCGGCACACCGGCGAGCTGTCGGTGTACCGCGGCGACCGGAAGTTCATCCACGTCGACATCGAGCCCACCCAGCTGGGGAAGGTGTTCGGCCCCGACCTCGGGATCGTCTCGGACACGCGGGAGTTCCTCGACGCGCTGCTGACGGCCCTCGAAGCACGGGAGACCGCACCGAGGCGCGAGTGGGTCGGCCGGATCGGCGAACTGAAGGAAGCGCTTCCCCGCCGGGAGGACTTCGACACCCTGCCGATCAAGGCACCGCGGGTCTTCAAGGAGATCAACGAAACCTTCGGCGAGGACACCTACTTCGTGACGGCGATCGGGCTCTACCAGATCTGGTCGGGCCAGTTCCAGAAGGCGCACAAGCCGCGCCACTACCAGGTCTGCGGCCAGGCCGGCCCGCTCGGCTGGGAGATCCCCGCCGCGATCGGCGTCAAGAAGGCCAAGCCGGAGGCGGAAGTCGTCGGCGTGGTCGGGGACTACTCGTTCCAGTTCCTCGTCGAGGAGCTGGCGGTGGCCGCCCAATACGACGTCGGGTTCGTGCTGATCATGCTGAACAACGAGTACCTCGGCCTGATCCGCCAGGCCGAGACCGGCTACGACATGAACTTCGAAGTCGACATCCACTACGACGCGAACGGCACGGACAACGTCAAGATCATGGAGGCCTACGGCTGTTCGGGCACCCGCGTGCTCGAGCCCGGCGAGATCCGGACGTCGCTGGAGTGGGCTCGCAAGGAGGCCGAGCGCACCAGCCGGCCGGTCCTGGTGGAGATCATGATCGAGCGGGAGGGCAACGCCGCCATGGGCGCCGCGCTCGACGCCGTCAAGGAGTTCGAACCCGCCTGACGCCCGCGTGACCACGGCCGCCGCGCGAGACCCCGACCTCGCGCGGCGGCCTTTCCGCGCCGTCGATCAAGCGGTTGTCGGAAAGTACAAACGAGGGCCGTAAATTCACCCGTCTTTCAGGGGTTTTGCCGTGGTCCCGGCCACACCCGAGCGTGTCTACTTCTTCCCGAAGCAGCCCCGAAAGGACGTCCACAGTGGAATTCCTCCGACCCGCCTCGCTGGCCGACGCGCTCGCCGCGCGTGCCGCGAACCCCGGTGCGGTCCCGATCGCCGGCGGCACCGACGTGATGGTCGAAATCAACTTCGACCACCGCCGGCCGGCCGCCCTGCTCGACCTCGGCCGCGTGGCCGAGCTCCACGAGCACGGCACCGACGGCGGCCGGATCCGGATCGGCGCGGCCGTGCCCTACACCCGGATCATCACCGAACTCGGCACGCAGCTGCCCGGCCTCGCGATGGCCTCGCGAACCGTCGGGTCCCCGCAGATCCGCAACCGCGGCTCGATCGGGGGCAATCTCGGCGCAGCTTCGCCCGCGGGCGACTCACACCCGGCGCTCCTCGCGGCGGACGCGGAGGTCGAAATCGCGTCGGTGCGCGGCACCCGGATCGTCGCGGCGAAGGACTTCTACCTGGGCGTCAAGCGGAACGTCCTGGAGCCGGACGAGCTGATCACGGCCATGCTGCTCGAACCGGCCACCGGGCCGCAGCAGTTCAGCAAGATCGGCACCCGCAACGCCATGGTCATCGCCGTCGCGGCGTTCGGGCTGGCGCTGCACCCGCGGGAGCGGCGGGTGGGCACGGGCGTCGGCTCGGCCGCACCCACCCCGCGCCGGGCCCTCGAAGCCGAGGAGTTCCTGGCCGGCGAGCTGGACTGGGACGCCCCGAAGGCGCTGAACGACTCGGTGAAGCGCCGCTTCGGCGACCTGGTCGCCGGGGCCGCCGCACCGATCGACGACGTCCGGGGGAGCGCCGCGTACCGGCGGCACGCGCTGGGCGTCATGGCGCGCCGGACGCTGACCTGGGCCTGGACCGAATACTGCGGAGGGAGCGCGAAGTGCGCGTGAACGTCACCGTCAACGGCGAGCACCGCCGGGCGGACAACGTCTGGGAAGGCGAAAGCCTGCTCTACGTGCTGCGCGAGCGGCTCGGCCTGCCGGGCTCGAAGAACGCCTGCGAGCAGGGCGAATGCGGTTCCTGCACGGTGTACCTCGACGGCGTTCCGGCGTGCGCGTGCCTGGTCGCGGCCGGGCAGGCCGAGGGCCGCGAGGTCGTCACGGTCGAGGGCCTGGCGGAGGGGGAGGCCCTCGACCCCGTGCAGGAGTCGTTCGTCGAGCGCGGCGCCGTCCAGTGCGGCTTCTGCACGCCCGGCCTGCTGGTCGCGGCGCACGACCTGATCGAGCGCGTCCCGGACCCCAGCGACGTCGAGATCCGCGAGGCCCTGGCCGGCAACCTCTGCCGCTGCACCGGCTACGAGAAGATCCTCGACGCGGTTCGTGACGCGGCCGCGAAGAAGGCCGTCCGATGAGCGCGCCGGCCCGCTCCCCGCAGGAGCTGCACGACACCATCGCGGGCGGCATCGGCGAGAGCCCGCTGCGCCCGGACGGCACGCTGAAGGTCCGCGGCGAGTTCGCCTACAGCTCGGACCTCTGGCACGAGGACATGCTGTGGGGCGCCACCCTGCGCAGCCCGCACCCGCACGCCCGGATCGTCCGCCTCGACGTCTCCCGCGCGCTGGCCCAGCCGGGCGTGCACGCGGTGCTGACGCACGAGGACGTCCCCGGTGAGAACGTCTACGGCCTCAAGTACCAGGACACCCCGGCGCTGGCCGCGGACCTGGTCCGCTACCAGGGCGAGCCGATCGCCATCCTCGCGGCCGACCACCCGGAGATCGCGCGGCAGGCGCTCAAGGAGATCGTCGTCGAGTACGACGTCCTCGAGCCGATCACCGACCCCGAACGCGCCGCGCACGACGACACGCTGCCGAAGCTGCACGAAGGCGGGAACCTGGTCCGCCACCAGCGGATCGTCAAGGGCGACCCGACCGTCACCGCGGACGTCGTCGTCTCCGGCGTCTACGAGATCGGCATGCAGGACCAGGCGTTCCTCGGCCCCGAGTCGGGTCTCGCCGTACCGGCCGAGGACGGCGGCGTCGACCTCTACCTGGCCACCCAGTGGCTGCACGTCGACCAGCGCCAGACGGCGAAAGCCCTCGGCCTGCCGTTGGAGAAGGTGCGGCTGACGCTGTCCGGCGTCGGCGGCGCCTTCGGCGGCCGCGAGGACCTGTCCATGCAGATCCACTCGTGCATGCTCGCCCTGCGCACCGGCCGTCCGGTGAAGATGAGCTACAACCGGCTCGAGTCGTTCTTCGGGCACGTCCACCGCCACCCGGCGAAGATGTACTACGAGCACGGCGCCACCCGCGACGGCAAGCTCGTCTACGTCAAGGCCCGGATGTACTTCGACGGCGGCGCGTACGCGTCGAAGACCCCGGTCGTGGTCGGCAACGGCACCACGCTCAGCGTCGGCCCGTACAACGTGCCGAACGCGCACATCGAAGGCTGGGGCGTCTACACGAACAACCCGACGTGCGGCGCGATGCGCGGGCTGGGCGCGGTGCAGCCGACCTACGCCTACGAGTCCCAAATGGACAAGCTCGCCGCGGCGCTGGGCATGGACCCGGCGGAAGTGCGGATCCTGAACGCGCTGAGCGAAGGGTCCACTGTGGTCACCGGCCAGGTGGTCGACTTCCCGGCGCCGGTCGCCGAGCTGGTGCAGCGGCTGCGCGACCTGCCGCTGCCGCCGGAGCCGGCCGGCGAGCGCGACATCCGCGAGCTGCCCGGCGGCGCGTCCAACACCACCCACGGCGAGGGTGTCGTGCGGGGCGTCGGCTACGGCGTCACGATCAAGAACATCTCCTACGCCGAAGGCCTCGACGACTACTCGACCGCCCGCGTCCGCCTGGAGGTGCTCGGCGGCGAGCCGGTGGCGATGGTGCACACCGCCGCGGCCGAGGTCGGCCAGGGGCTCGTCACGCTGCAGCAGCAGATCGCCCGCACCGAGCTGGGCCTGACCCGGGTCAGCGTGCACCCGGCCGACACGAGCGTCGGCGACGCGGGCTCCAGCTCGGCGTCCCGGCAGACGTACGTCACCGGCGGCGCGGTCCGCAACGCCTGCCGCGCGGTCGCCGAGGCCGTCTACGCGCGGCTCGGGGTGCCGGGTGAGGGCATGTCCCTGGTCGGCGGGAAGGTCGTCGCGGCCGACGGCGAGGTCGTCGCGGACCTGGCCGAGCTGCTCGGCGACACCGCGATCGAGGAGACCCGCGAGTTCCACCACCGCCAGACCTACCCCCTGGACCCGGAGACCGGGCAGGGCGACGCGCACGTCCAATACGGCTTCTCGGCCCACCGGGCGGTGGTCGACGTCGATGTCGACCTCGGCCTGGTCAAGGTCGTCCAGCTCGACTGCGCCCAGGACGTCGGCAAGGCCATGAACCCCGACGCCGTCGTCGCCCAGATCCACGGCGGCTCGGCGCAGGGCCTCGGCCTCGCCGTGATGGAGGAGATCCTGGTCGAAGACGGCAAAGTCCGGAACCCGTCGTTCACCGACTACCTCATCCCGACCATCCTCGACATGCCGCCGATGCGCGTCGACGTCCTCGAGCGCCCCGACCCGCACGCCCCCTACGGCGTCCGCGGCGTCGGCGAACCCCCGACGATCTCGGCGACCCCGGCGATCGCGAACGCCATCCGCGCGGCGACCGGCCTCGAGCTGCCGCGCGTCCCCATCCGCCCCGAGCACATCACCGGAGTCTGAGATGACCGTGTCCCTGTCCGTCGAAACCGCATGGCTCGACGAAGCCGTCCGCATCGCGGAGACCAACGTCGCGAACGGCGGCGGCCCGTTCGGCGCGCTGATCGTGCGCGACGGCGAGATCATCGCCACCGGCGTCAACCGCGTCACCGCGAACCTGGACCCGACCGCGCACGCCGAGGTCGTCGCGATCCGCGCGGCCTGCCAGGCCCTCGGCGACTTCAAGCTGGACGGCTGCGTGCTCGTCTCCAGCTGCGAACCGTGCCCGATGTGCCTGTCCTCGGCGCTGTGGGCGCGCGTGGACAAGGTCGTCTTCGCCGCCGACCGCGACGACGCCGCCAAGGCCGGCTTCGACGACCGCGCCTTCTACGAACTCTTCGACCGCCCGCGCGACACCTGGACGGTCCCCGTGACGCGACTGTCCGCAAAGGACGGTTTCGCCCCCTTCGCGGCTTGGCTCGACAAGGCCGACCGCACCGACTACTGACCCACAAGGCCAGCTGACCGGAGCACCACCGAATCGAACGTCCCGCTCGCCCAGGCACGGCGCTGTGCCTCGGCCTGGCCGAGCACACCCACCGGCAAGGGCAGGACGCATGACCCAGACCGAAGTCCCCACCCCAGTAGTCGACGAAGTACCCGGACCACCCGGGCGCCGCTCGTTGCTCGACAGGCTGTTCGAGCTGCGCGCCCGGCAGAGCACGATCGGCCGTGAAGTCCGCGGCGGCGTCACGACGTTCGTCGCGATGGCCTACATCGTGCTGCTCAACCCGCTCATCCTCGGCGCTTCCGCCGACATCACCGGCGCCCGGCTCTCCGCGGCGCAGGTGACCACGGCGACCGCGCTGGCGGCCGCCGTGATGACGATCCTGATGGGGGTCGTCGGCAACGCGCCCCTCGCGCTGGCCGCCGGCCTGGGCATCAACGGGATCGTCGCGTTCCAGATGGCCCCGTCGATGACGTGGGCGCAGGCGTTCGGGCTGGTCGTGCTCGAAGGCGTCTGCATCGTGCTGATGGCGGTCAGCGGGGTGCGCGAGCGGATCATGAACGCCATCCCGCGGCCGCTCAAGATGGCGATCACCGTGGGGATCGGGCTCTACATCGCCCTGGTCGGGCTGGTCAGCGCCGGGTTCGTGACCCGGGTGCCGGACGCGGCGCAGACCACGGTCCCGGTGCGCCTCGGGGCGAGCGGGCACCTGCACGGCTGGCCGATCGTCGTGTTCTGCTTCGGGCTGCTGCTGATGATCGTGCTGATGGCCCGCAAGGTCCCGGGCGCGGTGCTGATCAGCATCGGGGTGGCCACCGTGCTCGCGGTCGTGCTGCACGAGGCGTTCGGCGTCGGTGGCTGGGGCCTGACCACCCCGGCCCTGCCCGACCACGTCGTCGCGGCGCCGGACTTCGGGTTGCTCGGCCACATCGACCTGTTCGGCGGGTTCGCCTCGGCGGGTGCGCTCGCGGCGACGGTGTTCCTGTTCACGCTGGTGCTGTCCGGGTTCTTCGACGCGATGGGCACGATCACCAGCGTTTCCGACGAGGCTGGGCTGTCCAAGAACGGCAAGGTCCCGCGGATGGGCCGGATCCTGCTGGTCGACGGCGCGGGCGCGATCGCGGGCGGCGTCACCGGTTCGTCGCCGAACACGGTGTTCCTGGAGTCCGCGGCCGGTGTCGGCGAAGGCGCCCGGACGGGCCTCGCGAGCGTCGTCACCGGGCTCCTGTTCGCCGGGACGCTGCTGTTCACCCCGCTCGCCGGGGTCGTCCCGGCCCAGGCCGCGGCGCCCGCGCTGGTCGTCATCGGCGGCATGATGGTCGCGCAGTGCCGCCACATCCCGTGGAACGACCCGGACTACACGATCCCGGTGTTCCTCACCGCCGCGCTGATCCCGTTCACCTACTCGATCACGAACGGCGTCGGCGCCGGGCTGATCGCGTTCGTGCTGATCAAGATCGGCCGCGGCAAGTGGCGCGAGGCCGGTTGGCTGCTTTCCCTGCTGGCGCTGGTGTTTGCGGTGTACTTCGCCGTCGACGGCGTCGAAGCCCTCTTCCGCTAAGGAGATCCCCATGGCCCTGATGTTCTTCAACGGCGGCGCCATGCGCGGCGAACCGCTGCACCACCTGCTCGACGGCTCGCCGTTCGTGGGCGCCGCGCGCACGGCACCGAAGTACCGGTTCTACGCCGTCGGCGACCAGTGCCCGGCCCTGTACCCGGTGTCGCACGGCGGCGCCGAGGTGACCGGCGAGGTGTACGACGTCTCGCTGGACGACCTGCGGGACAGGGTGCTGCCGTCCGAGCCGCACGAGCTGGAGCTGGGCGTGGTGGAGCTGGCCGACGGCAGCTCGGCGTTCGCCATGCTGCTGCGGCGGCCCTACACCTCGCACGTCGCCCTGCGGGACATCACGGAGGTCGGCGACTGGCGGGCGTACAAGGCGAGCGCGTGAACGTCCTCGTCGCGCCGGACAAGTTCAAGGGGTCGCTCACCGCGGCCGAGGTGGCGTCGGCGGTGGCTTCGGGCCTCGCCGACGTCCACCCCGGCCTCGCGGTGGAGACCCTCCCGGTGGCGGACGGCGGCGACGGCACGGTCGACGCCGCCGTCGCCGCCGGGTTCCGCCGCGTGCGCGTCCCGGCGCGCGGCCCGACCGGCGCGCCGGTGACCGCGTCCTACGCCGTGCGCGGGGATACGGCGGTCGTCGAGCTGGCCGAGGCGTCCGGGCTGCACCGGCTGCCGGGCGCACCGGCGCCGCTCACCGCGACCAGCGCCGGCACGGGCGACGTGCTCTGCGCCGCGGTCCTGGCCGGCTGCCGCCGGATCGTCCTGGGCGTCGGCGGCAGCGCGTGCACCGACGGCGGCGCGGGCATGCTGACCGCACTGGGTGCCCGGCTCCTGGACAGCGCCGGCCGCGACCTCCCGCCCGGTGGCGCGGCGTTGTCCCGGCTCGCCTCGCTCGATCTGTCCGAAGTGGACCTGTCCGGAGTGGACATCGAGCTGGCGAGCGACGTGGACAACCCGCTCTACGGGCCGCGCGGGGCGGCGCACGTCTACGGCCCGCAGAAGGGCGCGTCCCCGGACGACGTCGAGGCGCTCGACTCCGCGTTGCGGCATTGGGCGTCCTACGCCGGACCGGAGTTCGCGGAGTCCCCGGGCGCGGGCGCGGCCGGGGGAGTGGGCTTCGCGGCGATGGCCGTGCTGGGTGCCCGGATGCGCCCGGGCATCGAGCTGCTGCTCGACCTGCTCGGGTTCGACGCGGCCCTGGCCGGCGCCGCCCTGGTCGTCACCGGCGAGGGTTCCCTCGACGGCCAGACGTTGTCCGGCAAGGCGCCGGCGGGGGTGGCCCGCGCCGCGGCGGCGAAGGGCATTCCGTGCGTCGCGGTGTCCGGACGCTGCCAGCTGTCCGCTGTGGAGCTGGCGGACGCGGGCATCTCGGCCGCCTACGCCCTGACCGACCTGGAACCGGACCCGTCACGGTGCATGGCGGAGGCGGCCCCGCTGCTGCGCCGCCTCGCCCACCGGGTGGCCGTGGACCACGTGCGAGGCCCGTGACCTACTTTTCGCTGTCCAGCAGCTGGAGCTGCGCGGCGGCGTAGCGGTCGCCCGCGGCGGCGTCGGCCGGGACGGCGGCCTCGATCTCGGCGAGGTCGTCGTCCGTCAGCTCGAGGTCGGCGCCCAGGGACTCGGCCAGCCGGGCACGGGTGCGGGCGCCGACGAGCGGAACGACGTCCTCGCCCTGCGCGGCGACCCAGCCGATGGCGAGCTGCGCGGTCGTGACGCCCTTGGCTTCGGCGAGCTTGCCGAGCGCCTCGGTCAGCGCGAGGTTGCGATCGAGGTTCTCGCCCTGGAAACGCGGGCTGTGACCGCGGAAGTCCCCCGCGGACAACTCGCGCGACGGCGTCCAGTGCCCGCTGAGCAGCCCGCGTGAGAGCACGCCGTACGCGGTGACGCCGATGCCCAGCTCCCGGGCGGTCGGCAGGATCTCAGTCTCGATGCCGCGGGACAGCAGCGAGTACTCGATCTGCAGGTCGGAGATCGGGTGCACCGCGGCGGCGCGGCGCAGGGTGTCCGCGCCCACTTCGGACAGTCCGATGTGGCGGACGTACCCGGCCTGCACCAGCTCGGCGAGCGCGCCGACCTGGTCTTCGATCGGCACGCCGGGATCAAGCCGCGCCGGGCGGTAGACGTCGACGTGGTCGGTGCCGAGCCGCCGCAGGCTGTAGGCGAGGAACGTCTTGATGGCGTCGGGCCGGCTGTCGTAGCCGAGCCAGCTGCCGTCGGGCCCGCGCAGGGCGCCGAACTTGACGCTGATCACGGCTTGGTCGCGAGCACGGCCACGCAGCGCGTCGCGCAGCAGGAGCTCGTTGTGGCCCATGCCGTAGAAGTCACCGGTGTCGAGCAGAGTGACCCCGGCATCGAGGGCGGCGTGGATGGTCGCGACCGACTCGGCTTCGTCGGCGGGGCCGTAGAGGTCGGACATGCCCATCAGGCCGAGCCCGAGGGCGCTGACGGCCGGACCGGACCGCCCGAGGGTGCGGGTACGCATAGGATTCTCCCTGTTTCCGTCGATACCTAAGTGACGGTAGCACTGATATCGAACGACTGCTACCCAGGTCTTGTTATCATCGGAACCATGGCAACGAAGACGGCGGCGGACACCCGCGAGCGAATCCTCGAAGCGGCGGCCGCACTGCTGGCGGCAGAGGGCCGCGACGGCCTCTCGACGCGCGCAGTGAGCGCGGCGGCGGGCGTCCAGCCCCCGGCGCTGTACCGCCTCTTCGGGGACAAGGACGGCCTGCTGGACGCGGTAGCGGCGTACGGATTCGACGAGTACCTGAAAAGCAAGCGTGCCATGGGCTCGACGGGCGACGCGGTCGAAGACCTCCGCAGCGGCTGGGACCTGCACATCGAGTTCGGCGTATCCCGCCCGGAGTTCTACGTGCTGATGTACGGCGACGCGCGCCCGGGCCGAACGTCACCGGCAGCACGCGAAGCGGAAGGAATGCTCCACGCGATAGTGGAGCGAGTGGCAGCGGCGGGCCGGCTGAGGGTGAGTGTCGACCGCGCGGCACAACTGGTCCACGCCACAGGAATGGGCGTGGTGCTGTCCCTGATCGCAACCCCACCCGAGGAGCGCGACCCGGAGCTGTCGTCAACGGCGAGGGAGACGGTCCTGGCAAGAATCCTGACCGGAGCCGAGAAGGAGCCGGACTCAGCGCTGCCAGAGCGGGCAATCGCACTCCGAGCAGGCCTGGAAGGCGCAACAACGCTGACGGAGGCGGAGCGGACCCTGCTGGCCGAATGGCTGGACCGCATCGCGAACGCCTAGCGCGACCCGCGGCAGCCCAGTCCTCCCGCAACCCCGATCCGAAGCCACGACACGGCCGGCAACGCCGGGTCAAGGCACGCTTTCCCGCCTTGACGCGGTGCTGCCGGCCGTAGTCACACTCACGGCTTCGGGGTTGCGAGCACGACCCACGGCGCAGCTCGCCCGCTCACCGGCTTAATCGATAAAGACCGATCGGACATTGCCTGTCACCGGAACGTCCCGCAATATGTTGCGGCCCACAACATATTAACGACAACGCCGTCGGAGGTCCGAGATGATCAGGTGGAAAGCGATCCTGGCCTGCACGGGAGCAGGACTCCTCCTGGCCGGAGCCCTCCCCGGCACGGCCCTCGCGACCGGCACGGCGACGGACTGCTGCGGCGGCGGAGCCTCGTGGGCGACCGGCAACAAATCAGCCCTGGGCACGTCAACGACAACCAGCCCAGTCTGGTTCACCGTCGCCGACGGCGTGACGTCGGAGGTCTTCTACCCCCGCGCAGACGTCCCGAACATGCAGGACATGCAGTACGTCGTCACGGACGGAAGCACGTTCGTGGACCTGGAACGCGACGCGACGAACCACGTCGTGACGATGCCGGACGAAAAGGCCCTGCAGTACACGGTCACGAACACGGCGAAGAGCGGCAAGTACCGCATCACGACGGACTACGTGACAGACCCGGCACGTTCGACGCTGGTCACGAACACCCGCTTCCAGTCCCTCGACGGCGGCAGCTACAAGCTGTACCTCCTGGCCAACCCGTCGATGGCCGGCGGCGGCTCGAACGACAACGCGTGGTGGGACGGCAGCGGCCTCCTGGCGAGCGGCACGGAAACCCTCTTCGGCGGCACGGCGACCACAGTCGTCTCCGCCCTGCGCGTCTCGACGGGCTTCACCGCGCACGACAACGGCTACAGCGGCGCGGCCAGCGACTGCCTGGTCGACCTCCGCGCGGACAAGAACCTGACGAACCAGTTCGACAACGTCTCGAGCACGGGCAACGTCGTCCAGTGTGGACAGATCCCGGTCGGCACGGACACGACGTTCACCGTGGCACTGGGCTACGGCAGCACGGCGGCGGCCGCCACCTCGGCCGCCACGGGCACGTTGGGCAGCGGGTTCTCCGCGGTCTCGACGTCCTACCGCACTGGCTGGAATTCCTATGTGGGCAGCCTGAAAGCCGCGCCCGCGAGCGTCTCGGGCGACACGCAACGACGTCGCGCCTACTACGTCGCGGCGATGGCCCTGAAGACCGCCGAGGACAAGCAGCACCCCGGCGCGAGCGTCGCGGGCCTGGCGACACCGTGGGGCGACTTCACCAACGGCGACCACCTCAACGACGGCTACCACCGGGTCTGGGGCCGTGACCTCTACCAGCAGGCGACCGGCCTCCTGGCCGCCGGCGACAGCGCGCAGGCCAAGCGGATGGCCCAGTTCCTCTGGAACTCCCAGTGGATCGGCAGCCCGACCGCGGGCGACGGCACGACGTACCCGGCGGGCTCCTTCCCGCGCTACAGCCCGGTTTCCGGCGTCGCGGGCACGAGTGCCCAGCAGCTCGGCTGCTGTGAACAGCTCGACCAGGACGCCGACGCGATCCTGCTGGCCTGGCTCACCGGCGTCACCGACGCGTCGACGTACGCCAAGGTCAAGACGACGGCGAACCACATCGTCGCCAGCGGACCGGACACCACCGAGCGGTGGGAGGAGCAGTACGGCAAGTCGCCGTCGTCGGTGGCCGCCGAGGTCGCCGGGCTGATCGCGGCGGGTGCCATCGCGCGCGCCAACGGCGACACGGCGAGCGCCACGTCGTGGGAGTCCACCGCGGACTCCTGGCGCAACGCCCTGGCCGGCTGGACGGTCACGACGTCCGGCTACTGGGGCGGGCACACCTACTACGAACGCCTCGACCGCGCCGGCAACCCCAACGACGGCGCCACGATCTGCTTCGACGAAGGGTGCTTCTACGAACACGACGTCACCGACTTCGGCTTCCTCGACCTGGTGCGCCTGGGCATCCGCCCGGCCGGCGACGCCACGATCGCGAACTCGGTCGCCCCGACGGCCGCCGCGTCCGACGGCAACTCCGCGGTCCAGGTGACCCTGCCGGACGGCGACGTCTACTTCCACCGCTACCCGCACGACAACTACGGCGAGAGCACCGCGAACTGCACCGGCTGGCCGGCGAACGGCAGCCAGCGGTTCGGGCGGCTCTGGCCGGTGCTGTCGGGGGAGCGGGGGCAGTACGAACTGGCCAACGGGCGCTCGGCGGCGGTGTACCTGAAGTCCATGGCGGACTCGGCCAACGACGGGTACTTCGTGCCCGAGCAGGTCTGGGACCGCGCGGACGTCGGCTGCTTCGGGCTGGGCCGCCCGACCGGCAGCGCGGGCCCGCTGATGTGGGCCGAGGGCCAGTACCTGCGGCTCGCCCAGAGCATGGACGCGGGGCACAACCTCGACACGCCGTCGATCGTCAAGACCCGGTACGGCACCTGAGGAAACCGCCGGCCCGGCACGCCCCCTCGGTGTGCCGGACCGGCGGTCACCGCACCAGGCGGACGGTCTTCGCCGCCGGGACGAACGTCGCCGTCTGGCCGCGGGTGAGCGCGACCGAGTCGGTCTCGAGGCCGTCGCCGAACGCGACCAGGCGGTCGGACTCGACCTCGACCGTCAGGGGCGCGTCCGTGAGCTCGCCTTCGGTGTGTCCGGTGCCGGTCGTCGGCGACGGCCAGGCCTCCCGCACGAACCAGACGAGCCGGGCCTCGCCGGGAGCGGGCAGGGGCAGGGCGCTGTGCCGCTCCCGCCGCACGGACCCGCACCAGCCGGTGGCGCCGGTGCCCGTCCCGACCAGGATTCCCGACGACGCCTGCCGTTCCCGTGGCCCGCCACCGACCCCCAGCCGGTAGCGGGCCGTCTGGTGCCCGGCGTGCCCCAGGTAGATCTCGTTGAGCGCGAGCAGCCGCTGGCCGTCGTCCGCGCTCAGCTCGGCCATCGTCCGGTGCTCGACGTCCCCCGTGCTCCGCACGAGATCCGCGACGGCGGCCGGCGGGTGCCGCACCAGCACGCCAGGGGTGCCGGGCGCGATGCCGATCACCGGCTGGCCGTCGAGGTACTTGGCGACGTTGGCGATCAGCCCGTCCTGGCCGACCACCACGACGACGTCCTCCGGGGTGAACAGGAACCGGTCGAGGTCCGCGCGTTCGACCTCGCCGCGGCGCCAGTCGAGCGGGATCGCCGCCGACGCCGTGGCGAGCGCCGTGCGCACGGCCGCGTCGGCCTCGGTCACCTCGGCGAGGTCGCGGCCGCGCGTGCGGAGGAAGAACTCCGCCTGGCCGCGCGTGCCGTGCCGCGCCAGCAGCTCGTCCAGCTCGGTGCGCCGGTGCACGAGCACGACGCGCGGGGCCAGGCTCACGACCGCACGCCGAGCTTGGTCAGCAGCGGGGCGAGCAGGTCCGGCGTCACCGTCAGGCTGTCGATCCGGGGCAGGTTCCCGGCGAGTTCCTTGAGCGCCAGCCCGGTGAGCACGCCTTCGGGCAGGTCGCGGTACGCCGCCAGCCGCGCCGCTTCGCCGGCCGCTTCGGCCTCGCCCAGCGCCCGCTTGCCGTCGGCCTCCACGAGGGTGAGGCGCTCCTTGCGCGACGCCTGCGCCTCGGTCTCGATCCGGCTCGCCGCCGCGGCTTCCTCGGCCTGCCGCCGGGCGTTCGCGCCGCGCTGGGTGAGCAGCTGCTCCTCACGCCGGGCCAGTTCGATCTGGTTCTGCAGCTCGTTCTCGCTGATCGCCCGCTCGCGTTCGACGGCGAGCGCGCGCCGTTCGTAGGTCGCCCGGTCGGCCTCCTGCTGCACCTTCTCCCGCGCGGTCGTCTGCAGGGCCTTCTCGACCTCCGGCTCGGCCCGGATCGCGACGACCCGGACGTCGACGACGGCCGAGCCGGTCTGCGCGAGCCGCGTGTCTTCCTCGGCGAGCCCGGCGCGGATCCGGTCGCGGACCGCCCGGACGCCGTCGGCCAGCGCCGTCGCCAGGTCGATGCGGGTCAGCACCTCGACGGCGTACTGCTGGACGTTCTCGGTGAGCAGCCCGCTGATCTGGGCGAGGGGATCGCTTCTCCAGCGCCCGGTGTCCGGGTCGATGGAGAAGTCGATGCGCTGGGCGGCCAGCGCCGGGTCCTCGATCCGGAAGGTCAGCGCGAGCTGGACGGTGACGTCCTGGAAGTCGGCGGTGCGGGCGTGGAACAGCAGCGGCAGCTCGCGGTCGTCGACCGGGACCTCCGAGACGACCGCGGTCAGCGGCCGGTACCAGAACGACAGCCCGACGCCGTCGTGTGCGAGCTTGCCGCGGCGGTAGTGGCGGATGTGCACGGTGGGTGCCCCGCGCAGGTGCCGGAATCCGAAGCGGCGGTCGATGTCGGCCATGGGCCCTCCTCTTATCGTCGCCATGACGATATGGGCGCGGAGGGGTTGTCGTCAAGCTGACGATTAGCGGGTAGGGTGGTGGCATGGGTCACCCGCCGTTCGCCGTCACCGTCGACCTCGTCGTGCTCACCCTGACCGGGGACGAGCTGTGCGCGCTGGTGGTGCGGCGAGGCGTCGAGCCGTACCTGGGGGAGTGGGCGCTGCCGGGCGGGTTCGTCCGGGAGGACGAGGACCTGTCCGACGCCGCGCGGCGCGAGCTGGCCGAGGAGACGGGACTGGCGCCCGGGACCGTCCACATCGAACAGCTCGCCGGCTACGGCGCACCGGACCGGGACCCGCGGATGCGCGTGGTCACCGTCGCCTACCTGGCCCTCGCGCCGGACCTGCCGGTGCCGCGCGCGGGCACCGACGCCGCGGAGGCCCGCTGGGCACCCGTGCGGTCACTGCGCGCCGAGCGCTTGGCGTTCGACCACGACCGCATCCTCGCCGACGGCCTCGAGCGCGCCCGCGCGAAGCTGGAGTATTCCCCGCTGGCGACGGCGTTCTGCGCGCCGGAGTTCACGGTCGCGGAGCTGCGCCGGGTGTACGAGCTGGTCTGGGACACCCGCCTGGACCCGCGCAACTTCCACCGCAAGGTCACCGGCGCCGACGGCCTGCTGGAGCCGACGGGCAGGACGACCACCCGCGACGGCGGCCGCCCGGCGCAGCTCTACCGGCGTGGCCGGGCGGAGCTGCTGTACCCGCCGATGCTGCGCGCCTGAGCCGGTCTGCCGCTAGGCGGCGCGGGCGGGGACCAGCCGGCGCGCGGCGGTGACCAGGGGCAGCAGGCGGGTGCCGAAGTTGCGGGCCGCCAGGCCTGGGCGCGTGGCCGGGATCAGCAGTGCGGCCGCCGTGGACACGGTGCGCTGCCGGGGTTCCACGAACTTGCGGTGCGCCGTCTCGTACCGTTCGAACGCCGAGGCCGCGTCGCCGGGCGTGCGGCCCAGTTCTTCGGCGAGGGTGTACGCGCCCGCCATCGCCAACGTGGAGCCGTCGCCGAAGAGCGAGACGCACGAGGCCGCGTCGCCGGCCAGCACGATCCGGCCGGTCGCCCAGCGGTCCGTCCGCACCCGGCTCACCGAGTCGAAGTACAGGTCGTCGGCCTCGCGCACGCGCTCCAGCAACTCCGGCACGCGCCAGCCGGCGCCCGCGTACGCCTCGGCGAGCATTCGCTTGTGCAGAGCCGAATCCCGGTGGTCGAACCCCGGGACGGCGTCGCCGCGGAACAGGAACGCCGCGATCCCGTGACCGCGCGACGGGTGCACCGCGACCGCCCGGCCCGGCGAGTTGTACATCGTCAGTCCGGTGCGGTCGGCCGGCGGTTCGGCCAGCGGCAGCGTCGCGATGTAGACGCCCATGTGCTCGACGAACGCGTGCTCGGGCCCGAAAGCCAGCCGCCGCACCGCCGAGTGCAGGCCATCGGCACCGATCACCAGGTCGAAGCGCCGCGGGGCGCCGCGCTCGAACGTGACGTCGACGCCGCCGTCGTCCTGGCGCAGTTCGGCGATCGAGTCGTGGAAGACGAACTCCGTCTCGTCGCGCGCGGCTTCGTGGAGGATCGCCGCGAGGTCGGTGCGGGGCAGCTCGATGTCGCCGTTCGCCCCCATCGCGACGCGGCCGGTCCGCCGCCCCGCGTCGTCGACGAAGTTCAGCGACGTCACGTCGGTCCCCGCCTCGCGCAGCTTGCCGGTGATGCCCATCAGGTCCGCGACGCGCTTGGCCGGCCCGCGGACGTCCACCGGGCTGCCGCTCGAGCGCAACCCGGCGGCGCGCTCGACGACGGTCGGGCGGAAGCCCGCGCGGGCCAGCCAGTAGGCCAGCGTCGGCCCGGCGACGCCGGCGCCGGAGATCAGTACGGTCTGCTCGCTCACGGTGTACCCCCATCAGGTCCTGACCATCGGTCAGTCACGACCGTACGCTCCTGTCCGTCGGTCAGGCAAGCGGCTAGGCTCGGGCGATGACCGACGACACGCGCGCCAAGATCCTGAGCGCCGCGCTCGAGGAGTTCTCGGAGCGCGGCTTCCACGCGGTGTCGGTCCGGGAGCTGGCCGAACGCGTCGGCGTCACGAAGACCGCGGTGCTGTACCACTTCCCGGGCAAGGCCGACATCGTCGCGGCGCTGGCCGAACCACTGCTGGACGACCTCGACGCGACGATGACGAAGGCCGCCGAAGCCGCCGACCCCCGCGCCGCGGCGATCGAAGGGCTGCTCGACGTCTGGCTCGCGCACCGGTACCTGCTGCGGATGAACCTGCGGGACCTGGGGCTGACCGCGTCGAAGCCGGTGTTCGACCGCTTCCGCGACGGCATGCTCAAGGCGAACCACCTGGTCGCGGGCCCGGACGCGGACCTGGCCGGCCGGGTCCGCGCGGCCCAGGCGATCGCCATGCTCAGCGACCCGGTGGTGCTGTTCGCCGACGCCCCGGTGCCGGAGCTCCGCACGGCGATCCTCGACGGCGTCGACCGGCTGTACGCCACGGTGGAGCCGGAAGACCGCCCGCGCGCCCGCCGCGGCCGGCCGACGGTGATGAGCCCGGAGACGATCGAGGCCGCCCGCCGCCTGTACGACGCGGGCCATGCCCCGGCCGACATCGCGACCGCACTGGGCGTCTCCCGCGCGACGATCTACCGCCACCTCCCGGCTGTCGAATAATGAGACATAGTTTTGCGACTTATTGAGACTCCTCGGTTACTTCGATGGCCGGCAACGCCGTGAGCTGCGCCGGAGTCATCCGCGAAGCCGACTCGAACACCTTCCGCTGGTGCGTCTTGATGCGCTCGTCCACCAGCCGGCTGAGCTCGAAGGCCAGACGGCCGGTCTGGCGGACGGTCACGTCGTCGACCAGCGGCCGCGCGGCCGAGGTGATCACGACTCCCGAAGCCTCTCCGGCGGAGGATTGTGAGACGCCCACCGAGTACGCCTCGCGCGGGTTGACCGGGCCGTCGATCGAGAAGTCCCGGATCCGGCCGAGCAGTTCGTGCCACTCGACGGTCTCGCCCGCCACCCCGGTGGCCTTGACGTCCTCGACGGTCAGGTTCAGGCCGCGGTCGCCGGCGCGGAAGCAGCGCGCGTACGAGTTGAGGGCCGACACCCACAGCGCCTCGACGAGCACGGCGTCGGGCCGCGGGCCGGCGAGCTCGGCGACCAGCCGTTCGCAGCACTTCAGCGCGAACTGGAGGTCGTCGAAGATCGCGACGAGGTCGGCCAGGCCCAGGGCACCGGGGGTCGCCAGCAGCCGGGCGCTCGAGGGGGTCGTGGTGGCAGAGGACATCCGGGACGCTCCTGTTCGCGGTCGGAACCTCCACGACACCGCATCCGGGACCGCCCCGGGGTCTCAATTTGCGACACCACCCGCCACCGGCCGGAACACCAGCGTGAACGACGTCTTCCGCGGCTCCAGCCGGTACTGCGGCAGCACGCCGGGCCCGCAGGACGCCGACCCGAGCCCGTGCTGGGCGACGTCCAGCGTCACGTGCACCAGCGAGTCCGGGGTCAGGTCCGAAGTGTGGCGCGCGGCTTCCAGGGCGGCCGCCGTCCAGCGACGGGCCGTGAAGTCGAACGCCGGGTCGCCGTCGACGTGGAGGCCCGTGCCGTCCGGATCCGTGAACCGGGCCCAGCGGACGGCCGTCCGATTGCCGTTCTCCTGCGGGTACACGTACGGCGTCTGCAGGTCGTCGACGCTGCTCGTGAACCGGCCGATCCGGGCCGCCTGGCGGCTGTCCGGGTACGCCTCGCCCGGGCCGCCGCCGAACCACTCGACCGAGCCGAACGGCACGGCCATCGTGAGACCGAGCCGGGGGAGGGAGCCGGGCAGCGTGCCGTCCGGCGTCACCTCCACCCGCAGCCGAAGACCGTCGTCGAGCGCCGTCCACGTGTAGTCGGCGAACAGGCCGCACGGCTGGGCCGGCGGGGCGACGCGGGTCCGCACGACCACCTCGTCGCCGTCCGCGTCCACCGCGATCACGCGGTGCTGCATCCGGTGCAGCCCGGCCTCTCGCCACTGGTCCGCGTCGGACCGCCCGGGCGACGAGCCGCGGTCGTTGTCCGTGGTCGCACGCCAGACGTCGAGCCGCGGTCCTTGCACGGCGTGCCCGCCGAGCGTGGCCAGCGACCCCGTCGCCGCGTCGAACTCGCCCGCGCCCAGCACGAGCCGTCCGGCGTCGCGGACCACCGGGCCGCCCGCAGCCGGGACCTGCCGGGGTGGCGCGGGCGAAACCGGCAGCTGGCCCCAGCCGACGACGTGCCCGGCCGTCGCCCACGAAGTGTCCGAGGTCAGTGCCGCCGTGACGGTCAGCCACGATTCACCGGCGGTGGGCGGCACCGGCGGAAGGGGCACCGACGCGCTCTGTCCGGAATGGACGGCCGGGACGTCGAGGACGCCCTGGGCGGTCGCGACGCCCTCTTCTTCGAGGACCCAGGTGAACGTGAGGTGCGAGGTGGACAGGAAGTCGTAGTGGTTCGACACCCGGATGCCCGAAGCGCCGGCACTCACCCGGACCGGCTCGATGATCTTCGCGTATTCGACCAGCCCCGGTGACGGCGTCCGGTCCGGGAAGACCAGGCCGTCGATGACGAAGTTGCCGTCGTGGAGGGATTCGCCGAAGTCGCCGCCGTAGGCGAAGTGCCCCGGAACCGCCAGGCCGTGGTCGATCCACTCCCAGACGAACCCGCCCTGGCAGTTCGGGTACTTCTCGAACAGCTCCCGGTACTCGAGCAGTCCACCGGGCCCGTTGCCCATCGCGTGCCCGTATTCGCAGAGGACGAACGGCAGGTCCCGGCGCCGCGCGTTGTCGTCCTCGCGCCGGCCGATCCGGTCCACTTCGGAGTGAGTCGCGTACATGCGACTGTGGACGTCCACATAGGAGCACTCGTGGTCGCCTTCGTAGTGCACCGGGCGCGTCGGGTCGCGGTGGCGCACCCACTCCGCCATCCGCGCCAGGTTCTCGCCGGTGTGGCTTTCGTTGCCCAGCGACCAGAGGATCACGCTCGGCCGGTTCTTGTCCCGCTCGACCGTGCGCCGCATCCGGTCGAGGTACGCCTCGGCCCACATCGGCTCGCCGCTCGGGTTGCGGTCCCACCCCAGCGGCCCGAAGCCGTGCGTCTCCAGGTCGCACTCGTCGATCACCCACAGGCCGTACTCGTCGCACAGCTCGAGGAACGCCGGGTCGGGCGGGTAGTGGCTGGTCCGGACGGCGTTGACGTTGTGCCGCTTCATGAGCAGGACGTCCTCGAGCGCGGTCTCGCGCGACACGACCCGGCCGGTGCGCGGGTCGTGTTCGTGCCGGTTCACCCCGCGCAGCAGGAGCCGTCGCCCGTTGACCTTGAGCTGCCCGTCCTCGATCGTCACCGTCCGGAAGCCGATCCGCACCGGCACCCGTTCGGCCGCTGTGGACAACGTGCCCTCGTACAGCCGCGGCGACTCGGCGCTCCACGGCTCGACGGGCAGGGTCAGCGAATCCGACGCCGGATGCCCGGCGACACCCAGCGACGGGATGTCCAGCACGACGTCCGGGCCGGTCTCGACGCGAAGCGTGCCGAGCCCGGTGGCGTGGTCGTAGTCGGCCCGGACCCAGTAGTCGCCGATGCCGCCGGCGGGTCGGGCGAGCAGCGTGACCGACCGGAAGATCCCGGACAGCCACCACATGTCCTGGTCCTCGAGGTAGCTGCCGGCCGACCACTGGTGCACGCGCACGACCAGCACGTTGTCCCGCGGCCGCAGGAGGGTGCCGACCTCGAACTCCGACGGCAGCCGGCTGCCCTTCGTGACGCCCAGCTCGGTGCCGTTGAGCCAGATCCGGCCGCAGGAGTCGATTCCGTCGAAGCGCAGCACCGCGGGACCCGCAGGCCAGGAACCGGGCAGGTCGAACCGCAGCCGGTGGTCGCCGGTCGGGTTCTCCGACGGCACGTGCGGCGGGTCGACCGGGAACGGGTAGTGGACGTTGGTGTAGGCGGGCCTGCCGTGACCGTGCAGCTGCCACAGCGACGGCACCGGCAGCTCGTCCCAGCCGGAGTCGTCGGCGTCGACCGGGTCCGGGGCGGCCGCGATGCCCGGCGAAAGGCGGAACTTCCACGTTCCGTCCAGCGAGAGCGCGGCGGCGTCGGAGGTGAAGGCCGCGCGCGGGGGCACCGAACCGCGGCCGGGTCCCGGGTCTTCGACGTACGACATGGCGTCCTTCCGACCGCTCGTGAACGCTCCCGTGAACGTTCACGGACTACCCGGCAGTGTGCTCGGCGGCGGGCCGGGGTGTCAAGGAATCAGGCGGATTCGCGCAGGTGGAGCCCGGCGCGGACGACCAGCTCGCCGGGTCCGGCGGGCGCGGCACCGGTGACGAGCCGCGCCGCTTCGCCGACGGCCAGCGCGCCGAGCGCGCGGGTGTCGAGCGCGACGCTCGAGAGCTCCGGGTCGACGAGGGTCCCGAGCGCCAGCCCGTCGAACCCGATCACCGCGAGGTCGGCGGGGACGCGCAGGCCGAACCGGCGCGCTTCGCGCAGCGCGCCGATGGCGATCACGTCGTTGAAGGCGAACACCGCGGTGACGTCGGGGTGGGCGGCGAGCAGGTCCGCGAGCGCCGCGCCACCGCCGTCGACGGTCTGGGCGGCGCGGGTGATCCACCCGGGCGCGACGCCGACGCCGTGCTCCGCGGCGGCCCGCAGGAACCAGGTCTGCCGGATGCTGGGCCCGGGCCGGCGGTCGTGGTCGAGCATCCCGATCCGCCGGTGCCCGCGCGAGACCAGGTGGGCGACGGCCTCGCGGACGCCGTCCTCGCCGTCGATCCCGATGCCGCTGAACCGGGCGGTGCGCGGCTCGCGGCCGATCAGCACCACCGGGACGCCGGGGGTGAACCGGTCGAGGTCTGCCTCGGACCGGCTGAAGTACCCGACGACCGCGTCGACCTGGGTGCCGATCACGCGGAGCGTGGCGAGCTCCTGCTCGAGGTCGTCGGCGGTGTCGTAGACGACGACGTGCCAGCCGCGGGCCCGAGCCGCTTCGAGCGCTCCGGACGCGACCTCGGTGAAGAAGGGGTTGAGCAGGTCCGGCACCACCAGGCCGATGGTGGTGGTGTCCGGCCGGACGAGGCCGCGGGCGAACCGGCTCGGGCGGTACCCGAGCTCCCGGGCGGCGTCGAGGACGCGCTGCTTAGTCGAGCCGTCGATCTCGGCCTTGTCGTTCAGCGCGCGTGACACGGTCTGCCGGGAGACGCCGGCCGAGCGGGCGACGTCGTGGATCGTCACCCGCCGGGGTTCCGTGCTCGAGGACACCGCCCACCTCCCTGTCCGGGAGACGAGTATGCCCGCCCGCGGCCGGACCGCTACCCGAGCGGGGTGCGCTGCCGCCGCTTGGACACGAAGCGCCAGCCGACCGCCAGCACCACGACCAGCACCGGGATCGAGTAGAACGCGATCTTCTCCGCGCCGTCGGAGAAGCCCATCAGGACCACCACCAGCGCGAGGAACGCCAGCGTCGCCCAGCCCGAGTACGGTGCCCACGGCATCCGGTACGACGGCCGTTCGACCTCGCCGCGCAGCGCCGCCTGCCGCAGCCGCATCTGGCAGAACACCAGCGTCGCCCACGTCGTGATGACACCGAGCGACGCGATCGCGATGGCGATGTCGAACGCGTCCTTCGGCACCAGGTAGTTCAGGACGACGCCGAGCAGGTACGCGACCGACGTGAACAGGATGCCGCCGTAGGGCACGTGACGGCCGCTCATCCGGCCCACGAACGACGGCGCTTCGCCGCGGTCGGCCAGCGCGCGCAGCACCCGGCCGGTGGAGTAGAGCCCGGAGTTGACGCTCGAGAGCGCCGCGGTGAGCACGACCGCGTTCATCACGTCGCCGATGCCCGGGATGCCGAGGCGCGAGAACACCGTGACGAACGGGCTCTCGTCGCCGTTGTAGAACGGCCAGGGCAGCAGCATCGCCAGCATCAGCACCGAGCCGACGTAGAACACGCCGATCCGCCACACCACGCCGTTGATCGCCTTCGGCAGGACCTTGCGCGCGTCCTTGGTCTCGCCGGCCGCGATGCCGACGACCTCGATGGCCGAGTAGGCGAAGATGACGGCCTGCAGCGTCATCAGCGCGATGCCGATGCCGGCCGGGAAGAATCCACTGTGGTCGGTCAGGTTGTGCACGCCGGCCGGGGTGCCGCCGATGTCGGCGCTGGTGAGCACCAGGCCGACCGCGGTGACCAGGAAGACGACGATGGCCAGGACCTTGACCACCGAGAACCAGAACTCCAGTTCGCCGAACAGCTTCACCGAAAGCAGGTTCACCGCCAGCAGCACGCCGAGGGCGACCAGCGCGGTGATCCACTGCGGCACGTCCGGCAGCCACTTGTGCACGTAGATCGCGACCGCGGTGATCTCCGCGATCCCGGTCATCGCCCAGTTCACCCAGTACATCCAGCCGGACGCGAAGCCGGCCCACGGCCCGATGAACTTCCTCGCGTAGGTGACGAAGCTGCCCGAGCTCGGCTCGTGCAGGACGAGCTCGCCGAGCGCGCGCATCACGAAGTAGGCGGCCACCCCGCAGATCGCGTACGAGAAGATCAGCGACGGCCCGACCTGGTGGAGCTTGCCGCCGGCGCCGAGGAAGAGCCCGACGCCGATCGCGCCGCCGATGGCGATCATCTGCACTTGGCGGTTGCCCAGTGCTTTCGAGTAGCTTTCACCTTTTTCGGTGAGGAGCGAGGAATCCATGGTTCACGGACGCTAGAGGTTGTGCGGCAAGTCACCAAGCACCATAAGGAAGACTTAAGGTGTGCCGGAGATCACCACTGGCATTTCGCTGGTACCAGCCGGTTTCGATTTGACAGGGCCGCTGTGCGTCCGGGCCGGCGCGGCTCCTACGCTACGGGCGTGGACCTCGCGGCGCTGCTGGACCGGATCGCCGACGACGTCGCGCCGGAGGTCGGCCGCGGCGCCGTCGCGGACTACATCCCCGCGCTGGCCCGGATCGAGCCGCGCCGGTTCGGCATGGCGGTGGCCGAAGTGGACGGTGCGGTGCACGGCGTCGGCGACTGGCGGCAGCCGTTCTCGGTGCAGAGCATGTCCAAAGTGTTCACCCTCGCGCTGGTGCTGTCCCACGGCGACGACGTGTGGGCGAGGGTGGGCCGCGAGCCGTCCGGCGACCCGTTCAACTCCTTGGTGCAGCTGGAACACGAGGACGGCATCCCGCGCAACCCGTTCATCAACGCGGGCGCGCTGGTGGTGACCGACGAACTGGCCCGGCACGGCGACGCCGTGGCCGCGCTGCTCGCCTTCCTCCGCGAGGAAAGTGGCCGGCCGGACATCGCCGTCGACCCCGAAGTGGCGGCGTCGGAAGCCGACCACGCCGACCGCAACCGCGCCCTCGCCTACTTCATGGCTTCCTACGGGAACATGCGCCACCCGGTGCCGTCGGTGCTCGACCAGTACGTCCGGCAGTGCTCGATCGCGATGAGCTGCGCGGACGTCGCGCGCTCGGCGGTGTTCCTGGCCCGCCACGGCGTCCGCAACGACGGCAGCCGCCTGCTCGGGCTGAGCGCCGCGAAGCGGATCAACGCGGTGATGCTGACGTGCGGCACCTACGACGCGGCAGGCGAGTTCGCCTACCGGGTCGGCCTGCCGGGCAAGAGCGGCGTCGGCGGCGGGATCGTGGCGGTGGTGCCGGGCCGGTGCGCGGTGTGCGTGTGGAGCCCCGGCCTGGACGCGCGCGGGAACTCCGTGGCCGGGGTCGCCGCGCTCGACCGCTTCACGACGCTCACCGGCTGGTCGGTCTTCTGAGTCAGCGCAGGTAGTTGTAGACGCTCGCGCGGGAGATGCCGAGCAGATCGGTCAGCGTCGGGACCGCGTTCTTCAGCTCCAGGAAGCCGCGTTCCTTCAGCGTGCGCACCAGCTCCTTCTTCGCTGCCGCCGGCATGCTGCGCGGGGTGTGGCCGCGCTCGGTCGCGTAGTCCTCGACCAGGGCGCGCAGCTCGTCGCCGGTCCGGGCGCGCAGGCTCTCGACCAGCGGCGCCGGCTCGTCCGTGCGTGCGAGCCGGGTGAGCGCGCGGGCCGCCGAGCCCAGCAGGGAGACGTCGAGGTTGAGGCACAGGGCCGCGACGTACTCACCGCCGGAGTTGCGGATGCCGATCGACGTGCTCTTCGCCGGCCGGCCGTCGGGGAAGCGGTTCGGGTAGTTCTGCAGGACGTCCGGGAAGGCCGGGTCGGCGATCCGGGCCAGGCCCAGCTCGGTCGCCGGGTCGCCGACGGACCGCCCGGACAGCCCGCCTTCGACCGCGCGCACGGCGTGGGCCGGGTCGCGCAGGTCGTGCAGCACGACCTCGCACAGCCCGGGGAACATCCGCCCGACGGCCTGGGCGATCTTCTCCGCCTCCCGCAGCAGCAGCTCGTCCTCGGTCATCCGAGCAGCTCCCGCAGCTTGTCGGCCGCCTTGAGCCCGGATCCGGTCAGCACGACGACGGTGGTCTCGCCGGGCCGGATCGCGCCTCGCTCGCGGAAGACGTCGATCGCCGCGGCGGCGGTCGCGCTGGTCGGCTCGGCGTAGAGGCCGAGGGACGCCAGCCGCCGGGCGCCGGCCGCGATGGCGTCTTCGGCGATGGCCACGGTGTCCCCGCCGGAGCGCCGGAGGGCGGAAAGGACCTCCGGGAGCCGCACCGGCTGCCGGATCGCGGTGCCCTCGGCGACGGTCGGGGCGAACGGCGGGGGCTGCCGGTCGTGGAAGGCCGCGTCCAGGGGGGAGCAGTTGCGCGGCTGGGCGACGAGCAGGCGAGGTCGTCGCGTGATCGACCCGGCGGCCAGCAGCTCACCGAAGCCGAGGTCGCAGCCCAGCACGATGCTGCCCGCGCCGGCCACCGTGACGATGGCGTCCGGCGCGCGGTAGCCGAGGTCCTCCCACAGCTCGTAGGCCAGCGTCTTGGTGCCCTGCAGGAAGAACGGGTGCCAGTTGTGGCTCGCGTAGGTCGTTGCGGCCGAGCGGCGGACCGCTTCGGCCGCGGTGTCGTCGCGGGTGCCGGGCACCAGCTCGACGGTCGCGCCGTAGGCCCGGGCCTGCAGGACCTTCGCCGGGGACGTCCCCTCGGGCGCCAGGATGGTGGCCGCGACCCCGGCCGCGGCGCTGTAGGCGGCGACCGACGAGCCGCCGTTGCCGGAGCTGTCTTCCAGGAGCTCCTTCGCGCCGGCGCCGGCCACCGCGGAGACCATGACGCTCGACCCGCGGTCCTTGAAGCTGCCCGTCGGGCTGAACCACTCGAGCTTGAACCGGACGTCGACGTCGCCCCAGGGCCGCTCGACCAGCGGCGTGCAGCCCTCGCCGAGCGAGACGGGGCGCAGGTCACCGGGCAGGGCGGCGCGGTAGCGCCAGAGCGACCGGACCCCGGTGTCGACGTCGCCGGGCGTGAGGCCGGGCAGCGGGGCGACGGTCAGCGGCGCGCCGTCGTCGCCCCGCCACCGCAGCGGGTCACCCCGGTAGCGCACCCCCGAGCGTTCGTCGGCGTACCAGTACTCCACAGCCACCTCCATGCTGGACGGACTGTCCAAGTCTAGACGATAGGTATCGATTACCGGTGAGTACGCGAATCGCTTTCAGCTTCTTCTAAGGAAAATCTGTCACGGAAGAGTGGAAAATTCTTGTCGGCGAGCGACGTACCGCAGGACTGGAGGTACCGATGGTGTCCGGCTGAATACCCGGAGTCGTCCCTCGGTGTGCGATGCCGTCGTCGCCGGGAGACGGCCGGGGCCCGCCTCCCGGATCGCGTGAGCACGAGGAACCCACGACGTCCGGGAATCCACAGTGGACTCACGGGTGCGCGGCGGTGCGAATCGGAAGCGTTCCGGGGCTGCTTTCGGCTGTGGGTAAAAGTACCGGGGAATATTCGCCGGGCAATACGGAATTCCGCGGTTTCCCTCTCGGTGGATCGCTCGGGAGTCGTGGCGGGTTTTACCGCCACGACCCTTTGTCGTGGCCACCGGGAAACGGCAGGACCGCCGAACGTCGTGGTCCGTGTGATCAGTCGCACTGCGACCACCGGGTGAGAAGGGCTTGCCCCATCTGGTGGTGTGTGCCAGTTCGGCCGCAGGTCCTGACCACTGTGGGCACCCGGTCGCGGCCGGAGAAGGGCAATCCGGTCGGTCTTCCCGGCGGGTGGAACGTGACGGCGACGTTAAATTCTTGCGTCTCCCGGCTGGTCGGTCTCGAATTTTCTGAACCGGCACGACGAAATCGCGGTGGGTTGTTGACGTAAGCGGTCGGAACCCGCTTAAGTACACCCCGTTACCCATCACCCTTTCGTGCGTAGCGGGAGTTCCCATGCGTGTCCGGAAAGCCGGCCGTGGACCGGCCGATCTGGTCGTCGCGGTGTCGCCGTTGCGGTGGCCGTCCGCGCGCGGGGTCGCGGCCGCCGCGCGCGGCGGCGCCCTGGGTGTGCTCGACCTGACCGGCGGCGCGGCCGTCGGCGAACTCGCCCTGCTCGGCGAGTGGAACCTCCCGGTCTTCGGGGTCCGGCTGTCCCTGGTGGACGCCGAACTGCCCGAAGCCGCGACCACCGTCGTGCTGACCGAAGACTCCCCGTGCGCGCCTCGCGACTTCCCCGGCCGGCGGGTGCTGGCCGAGGTCACCAGCCGCGTGTCGGCGGCGCGGGCGGTCGCCGGCGGGGCCCACGGGCTGATCGCACGGGGTCACGAATGCGGCGGCCGGACGGGTGAGCTGAGCACGTTCGTGCTGCTTCAGGCTCTGCTCGCCGACGAAGGCCCCGACGTCCCGGTGTGGGCGGCGGGCGGGATCGGCCCGCACACCGCGGCCGCCGCGATCGCTGGTGGCGCCGCGGGCGTCGTCGTCGACACCCAGCTCGCGCTGCTCCCGGAAGCCGAACTCCCGTCGGCCCTGACGAGTGCGGTCACCGGGCTCGACGGCTCGGAGACCGTCGTCGTCGACGGGGTGCGAGCGCTCGCGCGGCGGGGCACCGAGGCGATCGAAGCCGGACAGGACGTCTTCCTCGCGACCCGGTTCCGGGACCGCTGGGGCACGGTGACCACGGCGGTGCGCGGCCTGCGCGACGCCGTCGTCGACGCGCTGAGTGCCGAAACCGCCGTCCTGGGCCCGGAAACGGCGGGCAGCCGCGCGCTCGGCACGGCGCTGCCGATCGCCCAGGGCCCGATGACCCGGGTGAGCGACCAGCCCGCGTTCGCCGCCGAAGTCGCCGCGGGCGGGGCACTGCCGTTCATTGCACTGGCCCTGTCCGGTCCGCAGCAGACCCGCGACGTCCTGGAGCGGACCCGCGAAGCCGTCGACGGCGCGCCGTGGGGTGTCGGCGTCCTCGGGTTCGCCGCCGACGACGTCAAGGCCGCGCAGCTCGAAGTGATCCAGGAGCTGCAGCCCACCCACGCGATCATCGCCGGCGGCCGCCCGGCCCAGGCCGCGGCTTTGGAAGACGTCGGGATCTCGACCTTCCTGCACGTCCCTTCGCCCGGACTGCTGAAGCAGTTCCTGGAAGCCGGGGCGCGCAAGTTCGTCTTCGAAGGCTCGGAATGCGGCGGGCACGTCGGGCCCCGCACCAGCTTCCCGTTGTGGGAGGCGCAACTCGGCGTGCTCGCCGACTTCCTCGCCGCGAACCCGGCCCCGGACGTGCAGGTGCTGTTCGCGGGCGGGATCCACGACGAGCGGTCCGCGGCGATGGTCGCGGCGCTGGCGGCGCCGTTGGCGGACCGGGGTGCCGCGATCGGCGTGCTCATGGGCACGGCCTACCTGTTCACCCGTGAGGCGGTCGAGGCCGGGGCCGTGCTCCCGCAGTTCCAGCGTGAGCTGCTCGGTGCGGAGCAGACGGATCTGCTCGAGACCGCGCCCGGTCACGCGACGCGGTGCGTCCGCAGCCCGTTCACCGAGGAGTTCGCGGCCCTGAAGGCCGGCCTCGCCGAGCGGGGCGTGCCGAGCCGGGAAGCCTGGGAACAGCTGGAATCCCTGAACGTGGGCCGGTTGCGGCTGGCCAGCAAGGGGATCGAGCGCGTCGGCGACGACCTGCGTGACGTCGCCGAAGACCGGCAGCGGGCCGAAGGCATGTTCATGGCGGGCGAGGTCGCGGTCCTGCGTTCGGACGTCACCACGATCGCCGACCTGCACGCCGCGGTCGGCGAAGGCGCGAACGCGGTCCTGCGGGAGCGGGCCGCGGACTTCGGTGCCGTGACGCCCGAGCCGCCGGCGCCCGAGCCCCTCGACGTCGCCATCGTCGGGATGGCCTGCATGTTCCCGCAGGCACCCGACCTGGCCGCGTTCTGGGCGAACGTCCTGGCCGGTGCCGACGCCGTCACCGAAGTCCCGCCGCAGCGCTGGGACACCTCCCTGTACTACGACGCGGGCGGCCAGGGCGAGAAGACGCCGTCGCGGTGGGGTGGGTTCCTGCCGGAGATCGGGTTCGACCCGCTGAAGTACGGCATCCCGCCGTCGTCGCTGGCCAGCATCGAACCCGTGCAGCTGCTGGCCCTGGAAGCGGCCCACCGCGCGCTGGCCGACGCCGGCTACGTCGACCGGGCGTTCGACCGGGCGCGGACGTCCGTGGTGTTCGGCGCCGAGGCGGGCAGCGACCTGTCGAACGCGATGAGCCTGCGGACCGTCCTGCCGTCCTATGTGGGCGAACTGCCGTCCGAACTGGACGAACGGCTGCCGCGGATCACCGAGGACTCCTTCCCGGGCGTGCTGGCCAACGTCATCGCCGGGCGGATTGCCAACCGCCTCGACCTCGGCGGGGCGAACTACACCGTCGACGCCGCTTGCGCGTCCTCCCTGACGGCGGTCGACGTCGCCTGCAAGGAGCTGACCGCCGGCACCAGCGACCTCGTCCTCTGCGGTGGCGCGGATCTGCACAACGGCATCAACGACTACCTGCTGTTCGCCTCGGCGCACGCGCTCTCGCCGACCGGGCGCTCGGCGACGTTCGACAGCGCGGCCGACGGCATCGCGCTCGGCGAAGGCGTCGCCTGCGTCGCGTTGAAGCGGCTCGCGGACGCCGAACGCGACGGCGACCGCGTGTACGCCGTGATCAAGGGCGTCGGGGCGGCGTCCGACGGCCGCGCGCTGGGCTTGACGGCGCCGCGGCCGGAAGGCCAGCACACCGCGCTGACCAGGGCCTATCGCAACGCGGGAGTGTCGCCCGCGCGGGTCGGGCTGGTCGAGGCGCACGGCACCGGGACCGTCGTCGGCGACCGGACCGAGCTCGGCACGCTGACGAAGGTGTTCACCGAAGCCGGTGCCGCGCCCGGCGGCTGCACGATCGGCTCGGTGAAGTCCCAGATCGGGCACACCAAGTGCGCCGCGGGCCTGGCCGGGCTGATCAAGACCGCGCTCGCGCTGCACACCGGCGTCAAGCCGCCGACGCTGCACGTGTCGTCGCCGAACCCGGCGTGGGACGCGTCGACGAGCCCGTTCGTGTTCCAGTCGGCCGCGCAGCCGTGGACCGCGCCGCCCGCCGAGCGGATCGCCGGCGTCAGCGCGTTCGGCTTCGGCGGCACCAACTTCCACGTCGTGCTGAGCGCGCACGACGACGTCCCGCCCGCGCAGACCGCCGCGGAGTGGCCGGCCGAGCTGTTCCTCTTCGGCACCGACGCGGCGGTTCGCGACCTGCTCGCCCTGGCGGGCGTCCCGGTGGGGCAGCAGCCGTGGCGGCTGCGGGACCTCGCGCTGGCCGCGTCGGTGCGGGCTCAGGGCCGGCCGGTCCGGTACGCCGTCGTCGCGTCCACTGTGGACGAGCTGACCGGGCTCCTGCGCCAGGCGCTGGCCGGGCAGGACGCCCCGGGCCTGTTCCGCGCCGCCGACGACGAGCCGGGTGCGGTCGCGGTGCTGTTTCCCGGCCAGGGCAGCCAGCGGCCCGGCATGTTCGCCGACCTGTTCGTCGCCTTCCCCGAGCTGCAGCGGTACCTGCGGCTGGACCCGCCGACCGCCGACGTCGTGTTCGGCCCCGCGGTGTTCGGCGAGGCCGCGCGGCGGGAGCTGGCCGACCGCGTCACCGACACCCGCGTCGCCCAGCCCGCGCTCGGCCTGACCGGGCTGGCCGCGTTCCGGCTGCTGACCCGCGCCGGCGTGCGGCCCGCGATGCTCGGCGGGCACAGCTACGGCGAACTCACGGCCTTGGCCGCCGCGGGCGCGCTGACCCCCGAGGCGCTGCTGCACGCGAGCCACGCGCGGGCCGGCGCGATCGTCGACGCCATCCCGGACGGCGATCCGGGTGCGATGGCCGCGGTCTCGGCGTCCGCGTCGGAAGTGCTCGCGGTCCTGGATTCGCCTGCCGTCGTCCTGGCCAACCACAACTCACCCCGGCAGACGGTGATCTCCGGGCCGACCGCCGACGTCGAAGCCGCGGTCTCCCAGCTGCGCGCGGCCGGGCTCGGCGCGAAGCGGATTTCGGTCGCGTGCGCGTTCCACAGCCCGCTGGTGGCGCCCGCCGGGGACGCGTTCGGACGGACGCTCGAAGCGATCGGGGTCGTCGAGCCGGCGGTGCCGGTCTACGGCAACCGGACCGCGGCACCGTATCCGGCGGACCCGGACGGCATCCGCGGCGAGCTGGCCGCGCAGATCGGGTCGCCGGTCCGGTTCGTCGAGCAGATCGAAGCGATGTACGCGGCCGGGGCGCGCGTGTTCGTCGAGGCCGGGCCGGGTTCGGTGCTGGCCAGGCAGATCGAGGCGATCCTGGGCGAGCGTCCCCATCGGACGGTCGGCTTCGAGCAGCCGGGCCGCCGCGGCCTGCCGGGTTTCCTCGGCGCGCTGGCGCAGCTGGCGGTGGCGGGTGTCCCGGTCGAGACCGGCTGGCTGTTCCGCGGCCGTGACGCGGTCGACGCGGCCGGCGCACCCCGGCCGAAACGTCCCGGGTGGACGGTCGACGGCCACCTCCTCCGCACGGCGGACGGCACGATCCCGGCCGGCGCCCTCCGCCCGGCCGAGCGGATCGCGCTGGCTTCGGTCACGCCGGCGGCCGGTTCGTCGGAGGAGATGGTCGCGGACTTCCTGCGCACGAGCCGCGAGATGATCGCCGCCCAGCGCGACGTGCTGCTGGGCTTCCTCGGCAGCGACGCACCGGTGCCGGTGTCGATCCCGGTGGTCGAGGCTTTGCCACCGGCCGTCCCGGTCGCGGCTCCGGTTCCGGCCGAGCGGCCGGTTCTGGACACGATCGTCGAGGTGATCGGGGAGCGGACGGGCTATCCGGTGGACATGATCGAGCCTGATCTCGATCTGGAAGCCGACTTGAGCGTGGACTCGATCAAGCGCGCGGAGATCGCGGGCGAACTGGCTGCACGGCTGGGCCTGGCGGGCGGCGACGTCGAGGAGTTCGCCAAGGCCCGCACGGCCGCGGCCATCGCCGCACTGATCGGCGACCGCCGTCCCGAGGTGGCTGTCGCCGACCTTGCGGAACGCTCGGTGCTGGACACCGTCGTGGCGGTGATCGGGGAGCGGACGGGCTATCCGGTGGACATGATCGAGCCGGACCTCGATCTGGAAGCCGACCTGAGCATCGACTCGATCAAGCGCGCGGAGATCGCGGGGGAGTTGACCGTTCGCCTGGGCGCGGGTGAGGTCGAGGAACTCGCCAAGGCCCGGACAGCGGCCGGGATCGCGGAGGTGCTGGACGCCGGTGTCAGCAGGCCGGGGCCGGCAGCAGGCGGACCGCCGACCGCGCCGGAGGCGGAGGTAGCCGGGACTGCCGCGCCGGAGGCGGAGGTAGCCGGGACTACCGCGCCGGAGGCGGAGGTAGCCGGGCCCGCCGGGTCGGGGGCGCCTGGACAGTCGGCCGAGTCGGGGCCGGTGGCCGCCGCGACGGGCCCGGTGGTCGCCACGCCCGCCGGGGAGGCGGTAGCCGCATCGAGGCCAGCGGCGGCCGCGCGGCCGGTGTCGGTAGCTGGGCGGTCGGCGGCGCCGGAGCGAACGGCTGCTGGGCCCGAGCCCGTGATCGTCGCGCCGAAGCGGTATGTCATGACCGAGTTCGAGCTTTCCCCCGCCGGTGTGCCCGACCTCTCCGGCCGCCGGTTCCTCGTGCTCGGCACCGGAACCCGAGCCGAGGCCGTCCGCGCCGAACTGGCCGCGCACGGGGCCGAAGCCGAGATCGGCGACGACGTCCGGCCTGGCTTCGACGGCTACCTGCACGTTCCTGACGGCGATCCCGTCCTGCCCGTCGCCTTCCCGATGTACCAGGCCGCGCTGGCCCAGCGGCCGAGGTGGCTCCTCACCGCCGGGCCCGCCGAGGGCCTTCGCGGCTTCTACCGCAGCGTCTCCCGCGAGTACCCGGACACGATCGCCCGGATCGTCGAAGGCGCGGACGCCAACGGAATCGTCGCCGAGCTGTCCACAGTGGACCGTGAACCCGTGGTGCTCCGGAACGAGAACACCAGGCGCGGGCTGAAGCCCGCCGAGGAGAACCTCGGCCTGCTCGGCAGCAGCGGCGCGGGCCCGGCCGGGGACGGCGCCGCCGAGGCCACGGCCATCGGGCTCGACCGGGAGTCCGTCGTCCTGCTCGTCGGTGGGGCGAAGGGCATCACCGCCCGGTTCGCCAAGACGCTCGCCGCGGCGGCGCGGTGCCGCGTCGAACTCCTCGGCCGGACGCCCGTCCCGGCGGACGAAGACGAGTACCCGCGCGCCACGGACGCCAAGGAACTCCGCGCCGCGCTGATCGCGAGCGGTCTGCGCAAGCCCGCCGAGATCGAGCGGACCGTCCGCCGGATCCAAGGCGAACGTGAAGTCCGCAGCACTCTTCGCGAGCTGGCCGCCCTCGGCAGCCCGGTGCGCTACCAGTCCGTCGACATGCTCGACGCCGAAGCCGTGCACCGGGCGGTCAAGGAGATCCACGCCGAGCACGGCCGCCTCGACGGGATCGTCTACGCGGCCGGCGTGATCGAGGACAAGCTCGTCGCCGAGAAGACGGCGGAGTCCTTCACCCGCGTCTACGGCACGAAGGTCGACGGCGCCCGGACGCTGCTGGACGCGACCGCCGACCTGCCGGACGAGCCGAAGTTCGTCGTGCTGTTCGGCAGCATCGCCGCGACGCTCGGCAACCGCGGCCAGTCCGACTACGCCGCGGCCAACGACGCCCTCGAGCTCCTCGGCCGCCGGTGGCCCGCCGGGCGTGCGGTGACCGTCCACTGGGGACCGTGGGCGCCGACCGGCGACCACGACGGCATGGTCACGCCCGAGCTGATGCGCGACTACGCCCGCCGCGGCATCGAGCTGATCGACCCGGAGGAGGGCACGCTCGGGCTGCTGCGCGAGCTGGCCTGGGGCCGACCGGACGTCTCCGCCGTCGTCCACACGGCTTCCGGGTGGTGACCGACATGCGCGTGGCCATCGTCGGGATGTCCGTCCTGCTGCCCGGCGCCCCGGACCTCGCGGCGTACTGGCGCAACCTCGTCGGCGGGGTCGACGCGATCACCGAGGTACCGCCGGAAAAGTGGGACGGCCTGCACTACGCGCCGGACGAGCGGCGCGCCGACCGGGTCTACTGCCGCCGCGGCGGGTTCGTCGACGAACTGGCCGAAGTGGACGTCACCGGGTTCGGGATCATGCCGAACTCCGTGCCCGCCACCGAACCCGACCAGCTGATCGCCCTGCGGGTCGCGGCCCAGGCCGTCGCGGACGCGGGTGGCCCGGACCGGCTGCCCGCCGACCGGGCTCGGGTCGGCGTCGTCCTCGGGCGCGGCGGCTACCTGACGCCGGGGCTGGTCCGGCTCGACCAGCGCGTCCGCACGGCGACCCAGCTCGTCCGGACGCTCGGCGAGCTGATGCCCGAGCTCGGCGCGGACAAGCTCGACGCCGTCCGGCAGGCGTTCACCGACCAGCTCGGCCCCGAGGCCCCGGAGTCGGCGATCGGGCTCGTGCCGAACCTGGCCGCGTCCCGGCTGGCGAACCGCCTCGACCTGCGCGGGCCCGCGTACACAGTGGACGCCGCGTGCGCGTCGTCGCTGATCGCCGTCGACCACGCCGTCCGGGAGCTCGCCTCCGGCCGCTGCGACGTCGTGCTCGCCGGTGGCGTCCACCACTGCCACGACATCACGTTCTGGAGCGTGTTCACACAGCTCGGCGCGCTGTCGCCGAGCGAGCGCATCCGGCCGTTCCACCGCGACGCCGACGGCGTGCTCATCGGCGAGGGCACCGGCGTCGTCGTGCTCAAACGGCTCGCCGACGCCGAACGCGACGGCGACCGCGTGTACGCCGTGATCACCGGCACCGGCGTCGCCTCCGACGGGCGGACCGCGAGCCTGGCCAACCCGGACTCCGCCGGCCAGGTCCGGGCCGTGCGCCAGGCGTGGGCGGCGGCGGGCCTCGACCCCGCCGAGCCGGACTCGCTCGGGCTGCTCGAAGCGCACGGCACCGCGACCCCGGCCGGCGACGCGGCCGAACTCGCCACGCTCGAGGAGGTCTTCGGGAGCACGGGGAGCGCGGTCCTCGGGTCGGTCAAGTCGATGATCGGGCACACGATGCCCGCGGCCGGGATCGCCGGGCTGGTCAAGGCGGCGCTGGCCGTGCACCACGGCGTCCTGCTGCCCACCCTGCACTGCGACGACCCGCACCCCGCGCTCGAGAAGACCCGGTTCTCCACTTTGGACACCGCGGCACCGTGGGACGCGGCCGTCCGCCGGGCCGGGGTCAACGCGTTCGGCTTCGGCGGGATCAACGCCCACGTCGTTGTCGAGCAGGCACCGGACCGGCCGGCACCCGCCGTCGTCGTGCGGGAGCCGGAGCGCGTGCTGCGCATCGCCGCACCGACCGTCGACGCGCTGCGGACCGTCCTTTCCGGACCGGACCGTGCGGTGCTCGCCGCGCCCGAAGGAACCGGACCGGTCCGCCTCGGCATCGTCGACCCGACGGAGAAGCGGCTGGCCCTGGCCCGCAAGGCCGTCGGCCGCGGCCGGCCGTGGCGCGGCCGCAACGACGTCTGGTTCGCCGACCGCCCGCTCCTCGGCCCCGGCGGCGGAAAGCTCGCCTTCGTGTTCCCGGGGCTGGAGGCGGAACTCGCGCTGAACTGCGGCGATGTCGCCCGCCATTTCGGCCTGCCGTGGGACCACCCCGACGCCGCGGTCGGCGACGTCGGCCGTCAGGGCACCGCGGTGTTCGAACTGGGCCGCCTCCTCGATGCCGCTTTGGGCCGGCTGGGTGTGGTGCCGGACGCGCTCGCCGGTCACAGCCTCGGCGAATGGACGGCGATGGCCGCGGCCGGCCTGCACGCCATCGAGGAGGTCGACGAGTTCCTCGCCGGGTTCGACCCGGACGCCCTGGAGGTGCCCGGCCTGGCGTTCGCCGCGGTCGGCGCCCCCGCGGCGAAGGTGCTCGCCGCGCTCGACGGCCGTGAAGACGTCGTCCTCTCCCATGACAACGCCCCGAACCAGGCGATGCTCTGCGGCCCGGAGGCGGCGGTCGACGACCTGGTGGCGCAGTTCCGGGCCGGCGGGATCGTCGCCCAGGTGCTGCCGTTCCGGTCCGGCTTCCACACGCCGATGCTGCGGCCCTACCTCGGCCCGATCCGCGCGGCGGCCGAACGGTTCACCCTGCACCCGCCGAAGATCCCGGTCTGGTCGGCGACCACGGTGTCGGAGTACCCGGCCGGAGAGGCGGCCGTGCGCGAGCTGTTCGTGCGGCACCTGCTCGAGCCGGTGCGGTTCCGCCCGCTCGTCGAGGAGCTGCACGCGGCCGGGTTCCGGGCGTTCGTGCAGGTCGGCGCCGGGCAGCTCGGCTCGCTGATCGGGGACACCCTGCACGGGCGCGAGCACCTGGTCGTCTCGGCGCATTCGCCGCACCGGCCCGGGCTCGCCCAGCTGCTGCGGGTGGCGACGGCGCTGTGGGCCGACGGCGCCGACGTCGACACGGCGGCGCTGCCAGGTCAGGCCCGGGCGCCCCGCAAGGCCGTCAAGCTCGACCTCGGCGGCCGGCTGATCTCCCTCGACGAACGCACCCGCGCGCAGGTGCGGCTGCCTCGGCATTCCCCAGTGGACACGCTGGCCGGCAAGGGCCCGCTGGCGGCGGAGTTCGCCGCGCTGCTGGCGGACACCGCCGACCTCGCCTCGACCGTGCTCAGCCGGCGGACCGCACCCCGCAGGCTTCCTCCGCCGACCGAACTGCGGACCACTTTGGACGTGTCGGTCGACGCGATGCCCTACCTGCTCGACCACTGCTTCTTCAAGCAGCCCCCGCAGGCCGACCCGGGTGACCGCTGGCCGGTCGTGCCGGCGACCACGGTGATCGACCACCTGATGGGCTTCGCCGAGCAGGCCGCGCCGGGCCGCCTCGCGGTCGCGGTGCACGACGTCCGGCTGACCCAGTGGATCACCGCGGTCCCGGCGGTCAGCGTGGGCGTGCGCGTCCGGCCGCAGGGCCCCGACCGGGTGCTGGCCTCGCTCGAGGGCTACTCCGAGGCCGTCGTGGAACTCGCCCCGGCCTACCCGGCCACCGCGCCCGCGCCGTGGCGGTTCCCGGCGGACGCGGAACGAGTCCCGGAGACCACGGCCGCCCAGCTGTACGACGAACGCTGGATGTTCCACGGCCCCCGGTTCCAGGGCGTCACCGAGCTGACGGCTGTCGGGGAACGGCACGTCCGCGCCGTCCTGACGACGCCCGCGGCTCCCGGAGCGCTGCTCGACAACGTCGGCCAGGTGCTCGGCTACTGGATCATGGCGCAGCTGACCGAGCGCACGACGGTGTTCCCCGTCGGCATGCGCGAGATCCGGTTCCACGGCCCGCACCCGGCGCCGGGGACGCGCCTGGACTGCCTGGTCAAGATCACGGGACTGACCGGCGAGTTCCTCGACGCCGACATGCAGCTCGTCCACGACGGGCAGGTCTGGGCCGAGTTCACCGGCTGGCGCGACCGCCGGTTCGACAGCACCCCGCACATCCGGCAGGCCGACCGGACGCCCGAGCGGTCGACGCTCTCGCACGAGCAGCCCGGCGAGTGGGCGCTGGTTCACGAGCAGTGGCCGGACCTGGCCACCCGCGAGCTGATCATGCGCAACTACCTCGCCGGCACCGAACGCGACGCCTACGACCACCGTCCGCCCCGCGGCCGGCGCCAGTGGCTGCTCGGCCGGATCGCCGCGAAGGACGCCGTCCGCCAGTTCCTCTGGGCCCGCGGCGAACCCGAGATGTTCCCGGCGGAGCTGCGGATCGGCAACGACGACGCCGGCCGCCCCCACGCGACGGGCGCGTACGGCCGCGACCTGCCGCCGGTGACGATCTCGATCGCCCACCGCGGCGAAGTCGGCGTCGCGATCGCCCGCCACGCGCGGTGCGGCATCGACGTCGAAGAGGTGGTCCCGCGGGCCGAGTCCACTGTGGACGCCGCGCTCGGTGCGGGCGAGCAGACCCTGTTCGCGGGCCTGACCGGCGACCCGGAACGCTGGTTTGCCCGCTTCTGGACGGCCAAGGAAGCCGTCGCGAAGCTGCTCGGCACCGGCCTGCGCGGCGAACCCCGCGCCTTCGAGGTCGTCGCGGCGGCGCCGGACGAGCTCACCGTCCGCACCGCCGGCGCCGAGTACCGCGTGCACCTCACCGACGTCGAGAGCCTGCCGGGCGCACCGCCGCGCCGCTACGTCGTCGCCTGGACCGAAGAGAAGGAGACCGCCGAATGAGCATCGAGACCACGGCAGCCGCCGAGACGACCGTGCTCGCGCAGCTGACCGGCATGCTGCAGCAGCTGCTGGAGGAGTACGGCCTCGACGACGCCGAGATCACCATGGACACCACCTTCCACGACGACCTCGAGCTGGAGAGCGTCGACCTGGTGGCGCTGTCCGGGCAGCTGCGCGAGCACTACGGCGACCGCGTCAACTTCGCCACGTTCATCGCCGAGCGCGACCTCGAGGAGATCATCGCGCTGACCGTCGGCGAGCTCGTGCGCCACATCGTCGCCTCGCTGCGGGAGACGGCGTGAGCCGGATCCGGGCGGGCGAACTCGACGTCCACGTCCAGCGGCTCGCCCCCGAGGTGCCGCTCGACGGCGACGCGCCGATCGTCGTGTGCGTGCACGGCCTGCTCACCGACAGCCTGGCGAGCTACTACTTCACGCTCGGCCCGGCCTTCGCCGAGCGCGGCCTGGACGTGCTGATGTACGACCTGCGCGGGCACGGCCGCACGACGCGGCCGAAGTCCGGCTACCACCTCGAAGAGTTCGTCGGCGACCTCGTCGCGGTGCTCGACGCGTGCGACGTCACGCGGCCGGTGCACGTCGTCGGCAACTCGTTCGGCGCCTCGGTGGCGCTCGGGCTGGCCGCCGCCCGGCCGGACCGGGTGGCCAGCGTGATCGTGCTCGAAGGCGAGCCGCCGACGCCCGAGTGGACGCGGCACATGGCCGACGGCCTCGCCGACGCGAAAACCCGGCTGGCGATCGACGAGGTCATCGGCTGGATCGCCGACAACCACGGCGCGCACACCGCCCGGCTGTCCAAGGCGGCCAACAAGATCCTCCAGACGACCACGATCGCCGAAGACATCCCGCGCAGCGCGACGATCGACCCGGACCTCTCCGACGTCCGCTGCCCGGTCTTCGCGATCTTCGGCGGGGACTCGGGACTCGCCGCGCAGGTGCCGCACTTCGAAGCGCACCTCGCGCACTGCCGCTGCGTCGTGCTGCCCGACCAGGGGCACTCGGTGCTGGTCGAGCGGACCGCCGAGGTGATCGAGCTGGTCTTCGAGTGGGTCCGCGACACTTCGCGCGTCCCGGTGCGGGCGCGGTAGTGGCCCGCTTCCTGTTCGTCGTGCCGCCGCTGGTCGGGCACGTCAACCCGGCCGCGGGCGTCGCGGCCGAACTCGCCGCGCGCGGCCACGAAGTCGCCTGGGCCGGGCACGACGAGCTGCTGTGGCAGCTGGCCGGCCCGGACGCGCTCGTCTTCTCGTGCGCCCTGCCGGCCGGTGCCCCCGCGCGGCCGCCGGAGCTCAAGGGGCCCGCCGCGCTGCGGTTCCTCTGGGAGGACTTCCTCGTCCCGCTGGCCGACGCGATGGCGCCGGGCGTCACCGCGGCGATCGACGCGTTCGCCCCGCACGTGGTGGTCGCCGACCAGCAGGCCCTCGCGGGCGGGCTGCTGGCCGAGGCCCGCGGCCTGCCGTGGGTGACCTCGGCGACGACGTCGGCCGAGCTCGTCGACCCCCTCGCGGGCATGCCGAAGGTCGCGGACTGGGTCGGCTCGCTCGTCGACGGCCTTCGCGAGCGCATCGCGGGCGGCCGCGGGACGGCCGACCCGCGGTTCTCGCCGCACGGCGTCCTGGCGTTCACCACCCGCGAACTGCTCGGCGCGGCCACGCTGCCGCCGCGCGTCCGGCTCGTCGGGCCCGCGCTCGGCTCGCGTCCATCCACAACGGACTTCCCGTGGGCGTGGCTCGACCCGCCGCGGCCGACCGTGCTCGTCTCGCTGGGCACGGCGAACACCGAGGCGGGCGCGAGCTTCCTGGCGGCGGCCGCGGCGGCGTTCGCGACGCTGGACGCGCGGGCGGTGATCGTCGACCCGGGCGGCGCGCTCGACGCGGTGCCGCCCAACGTCCTGGTGCGGCCGCGGGTTCCGCAGCTGTCGCTGCTGCCGAGGGTGGACGCGGTGCTGTGCCACGCCGGCCACAACACGGTGTGCGAAGCCCTGTGGCACGGCCTGCCGCTGGTGGTCGCGCCGATCCGCGACGACCAGCCGGTCGTGGCGGCCCAGGTGGTCGCCGCGGGCGCGGGCATCCGGCTGCGCTTCGGCCGCGCCGGCGCGGACCGGATCGCGGCGGCGGTCGAACAGGTGCTGACCGAGCCGGCGTACCGGCGGGCGGCGGAGACCGTCGCCGCGTCGTTCCACGCCGCGGGCGGGAGCGCGGCGGCCGCCGGGCACCTGGAACAGCTCGCGCTGGAGAGCCTGGCCCACCCGAGGCCCTGAATGACGAAATTTACTTCGAAAAATCACCCGGTTACGGTGCTGGGTATGACTGTTTCCGTGTGTGTCGCCGAGGACGTCCCGGAACTGCTGAAGTCGGCCGCGGCGCTGTTCGCCGAAGACGGCGGGCGCCGGGACCCGTACATGGACACGGGCTGGCCGGCCCGCGAGGGAGCGGCCTACTACGCCGGGCTGATCGACGACCCGGACTGCCTCTGCCTGCTCGTCCCGGGCGGCGCCGGCCACCTGATCGGCCGGCTGCTGCCGCCGGACCCGCTGCGGCCGGAAGCCGTGCGGGCCGAGCTGGAGAGCATGCGCGTCGCGCCCGACCGCCGTCGCGAAGGCCTCGGCGCGGCCCTGGTCGACACCTTTCTGACCTGGGCCGGGGACCGCGGGGCGAACGAGGTGACGGTGCAGGCCTACGCGCGGAACGAGACCGCGCTCGCCTTCTACGAGACGCGGGGCTTCCGGCCGTTCCTCGTGACGCTGACGCGAACCTGACCGGCGGACCACCGGAACGGGTGGCTATCCACAGTGGACGGCGCGCACTAGCCTCGGAGGCCGGACGAGGAGGGTGCCGATGACGGCCACTGCGGAGGTCGCGCCCGGCGCGGCGCCCGCGGCGCTCAGCCGCGGCCGGATCAACGCGGTGTTCGGAGCGGTGCTGCTCGGGATGTTGCTCGCCGCGTTGGACCAGACCATCGTCGGCACCGCGCTGCCCACCATCGTCGGTGACCTCGGCGGCGCCGGGCACCTGTCCTGGGTGGTCACGTCCTACCTGCTGGCCGAAACGATCATGACCGTGGTCGTCGGCAAGCTCGGCGACCTGTTCGGCCGCAAGCTGATGTTCCAGATCTCGGTGGTCGTGTTCGGCGTCGGCTCGTTCTGCGCCGGGTTCGCCGACAGCATGGTGTGGCTGATCGTCTGGCGTGCGGTGCAGGGCCTGGGCGGCGGCGGGCTGATGGTCACCTCGACCGCCCTGATCGCCGACGTCGTCCCGCTGCGCGAACGCGGCAAGTACCAGGGCGTCCTCGGCTCGGTGTTCGGCGTGGTGACCGTGGCCGGCCCGATGCTCGGCGGGTTCTTCGTCGACCACCTGTCGTGGCGCTGGGCGTTCTACGTCAACATCCCCCTGGTCGTCGTGGTGCTGGTCGTGGCGTCCTCGGCGATGCCGAACGCGCGTGCCGCGGTCAAACCGGTCATCGACTACCTCGGCATCCTGCTGATCGGCCTCGCGGCCACCGGGCTGACGCTCGTCACCAGCTGGGGCGGCACGCAGTACGCGTGGGGCTCGCCGACGATCATCGGGATGGCGATCGGCTCGGTGGTGCTGCTGACGGCGTTCGTCTTCGTCGAACTGCGGGCGAAGGAACCGATGCTGCCGATGCGGCTGTTCCGGAACCCGGTGTTCGCGGTCGCCGGGATCATGAGTTTCGTCGTCGGTTTCGCCATGCTGGGCGCGTTGTCCTACCTGCCCACCTACATGCAGTACGTGCAAGGCACTTCGGCGACGACCTCCGGGGTACGGCTGCTGCCGATGGTGCTCGCGCTGCTGGTCGCGTCGATCGCCGCCGGCAACGCCGTGAGCAGGACCGGGCGCTACAAGATCTTCCCGCTGGTCGGGTCCGCGGGCATGACGATCGGGCTCTACCTGCTGTCGCGGCTGGACACCGACACCGGGTTCTGGGAGGCGTCGGCGTACATGGCGGTGCTGGGCCTCGGGATCGGGCTCGGCATGCAGGTGCTGACGATCGCCGTGCAGAACACCGTCGACTACGCCGACCTGGGCGTCGCGACCTCGGGCGTGACGTTCCTGCGCTCGATCGGCAGCTCGTTCGGGGCGGCGATCTTCGGCACGGTGTACGCGAACCAGCTGAGCCCGAACCTCGCGTCGGCGCTCGCCGCGCACCCGCTGCCGGCCGGGGTCGACCCGCGGGCGATCCAGGTGCCGACCGCCCTGCACGCGCTGCCGGACGCCGTTTCGGCCCCGGTCATCAAGGCCTACAGCGACTCGCTGCACGTCGTGTTCCTCGCGGCGGCGCCGGTCGGGCTGGTGGCGTTCGTGCTGGCCTTCTTCCTCAAGGAGGTCCCGCTGCGCGACACGGCCCGCGCGGCGGCACCCGACCTCGGCGACGGCTTCGCGATGCCGGAAGCCCGCACCGACGACCGCGAGCTCGAACGCGCGGTCGCGACGTTGTTCTTCCGCGAACGCCGCAAGGTCGCGCCGGCGATCGTCGAGCGCGCGGACTCGGACCTGGACGAAGGCGGCATCTGGTGCCTGCTGCAGGTCCACCTGCGGCACCGCCGCGGCCAGCCGGCCACGCTCTCCGCGATCGGCGACTACTTCGGCGTGCCGGCCCCCGTGCTCGAACCGGCCTTCAACCGCCTCGAGCTGACCGGGCACCTGCGGTACGCCCGCGACCAGTGGGAGCTGACGGAGGTGGGGCGCGAGGAGTTCGGCAAGGTGGTCCGCGCCTGGCACGACTGGCTGGCCGAGCGCCTGGGCGACTGGGGCACCGGCAACCGCGCCGAGCTGGACGCGGCGATCGGCCGGGTCGCGGCCCGGCTGCTGGACCAGAGCGCCGAAGTCCGCACGTACGGAAGGCACGCGCTCGCCGGTGCTTAACGCGCCACACCCCGGGTAGCCGGTTCGGGACGGGAACCGACGAGGAGGCGCCCATGAAGGCAGTGGTGTACCGCGGGCCGCGCAGGGTCGAAGTGACCGACGTGCCCGACCCGGGGATCGAGCAGCCGACCGACGCGATCGTCAAGATCTCGACGACGAACATCTGCGGGTCCGACCTGCACATGTACGAAGGCCGCACGAACGTGGAGGAGGGCAAGGTCCTCGGCCACGAGAACATGGGCTTCGTCGTCGAGGTCGGCGCCGGGGTGAACCGGATGAAGGTCGGCGACCGCGTGTCGGTGCCCTTCAACGTCGCCTGCGGTTCCTGCCGCAACTGCGAAAGCGGCTGGACGTCGTTCTGCCTGCGGGCCAACCCGATCGACGGGATGGACGGCGCGGCCTACGGCTACGCGAACATGGGTCCCTACGCCGGTGGCCAGGCCGAGTACCTGCGCGTGCCGTGGGCGGACTTCAACCTGCTCGAGCTGCCCTCGGGCACGGAGTACGAAAACGACTTCACGATGCTTTCGGACATCTTCCCGACCGGCTGGCACGGCACCGAGCTGGCCGGGATGCGGCCGGGTGACCGGGTCGCCGTCTTCGGCGCGGGACCGGTCGGCCTGCTGGCGGCGCACAGCGCGGTGATCCGCGGCGCGTCGGAGGTGTACGTCGTGGACAAGGAACGCGACCGGCTCGCGCTCGCCGAAAAGATCGGCACGATCCCGGTCGACCTGTCCGAAGCGGACCCGGTCGAGCAGATCACGGCCGCGACCGGCGGCGCGGGCGTCGACTGCGGTGTCGAGGCGGTCGGCTACCAGGCGCACGACCACAGCGGTGAGGAGCACCCCGAGCTGGTGCTGGACAACCTGGTCAAGGTCGTCCGCTCGACCGGCGGGATCGGCGTCGTCGGCGTCTACGTGCCGGACGACCCGGGCGCGGCGGACGAAGGCGCCAAGCACGGCCGGATCGGCTGGGACTTCGGTAGTTTCTTCACGAAGGGCCAGCACATGGGCACCGGCCAGGCACCGGTCAAGCGGTACAACCGGCAGCTGCGGGACCTGATCATCACCGGCCGGGCGACCCCGTCGTTCCTCGTCTCGCACGAGCTGACGCTGGACCAGGCCGTCGAAGGCTACGACAAGTTCGACCGCCGCGAGGACGGTTGGACGAAGGTGCTGCTGCGGCCCTGACTTTCAGCGGCGCCAGAAGTCGTGCGGGGTCCGGCCCGGCCGGAACCCGCACGCCTCGGCCAGCGCCGACGCGTCGTCGAAGCCGTGGCCGACCAGGCCGGGCTCGTGGGCGTCGCTGCCGAAGGCGACCGCCTCGCCGCCGACCTCGAACCACCAGCGGACGACTTCGCCGGGCAGCGGTACCTTCGTGTTGACTTCCAACGCGCGGCCGCTCGTCTTGAGTGCGCGCAGCACGCCGCGGAACTCTTCTTCGAAGTCGGTCACGACGAACGGCGGTCCTTCGGCCGGCCACGGGCGCAGCGCGTAGTCGATGTGGGCCAGCACCGCGAAGCCGACGGTCGATTCGACCAGCCCCAGCACCTCTTCGAGGTAGGCCCGCAGGATCTCACCGGGCGGCCGGCCCGAAACCACGGTCAGCTCGTGGTGGTGGTCGCCGTCCGGCAGGGAGTGCACCGAGCCGAGTATCCGGTCGAAGTCGTGGGCGGCGAGCAGGGCGTCGGCGCGCTCGCGGTGCCAGTGCGGTTCGCTCAGCTCGACGCCGGACAGGATCTTCAGCTCCGGGAACCGCTCGCGGCACTCCGCGACGCAGGCCAGGTAGCCCTCGACGTCGAGGTCGGGCGGCTCGAGGACACCGTCGGGGCGCAACCGCACCCGGAAGTGGTCCGGCAGCAGCGGGCGGACCGGCTCCGGGATCAGCCACGGCGTGAGGTCGGCGTGCTCGGTGAAGGCCACCGACGGCAGGCCGAGTTCGAGTGCCCGCTCGCACGAACCGGTCATCGATCCGGTGACCGTGTCCCAGGACCACTCGGTGTGCACGTGGCCGTCCGCCGGCAGGCTCATGATCCCCACGGTAGCGGCGGTTTTGGGCTAGCGTTCCGGCCATGGCGCAGAAATCGGCGGCGGTGGAGCTGGAGGTCGGCCCGCACACGGTGCGGATCTCGAACCCGGACCGGGTGTACTTCCCGGCCCGCGGCGAGACGAAGCTCGACCTGGTCAACTACTACCTCTCGGTGGGCGACGGCATCGTCAACGCGCTGCGCGAGCGGCCGTGCATGCTGCACCGGTTCCCGTCCGGGGTGGCGGGGGAGAAGGTGCACCAGAAGCGCGTCCCGAACGGCGCGCCGCCGTGGCTGGAGACCGTCCGGGTGACTTTCCCGCGCTACAACCGGCACGCCGACGAGCTGTGCGTCACCGAGCTGGCGCACGTCGCCTGGGCGGTGCAGATGTCCACAGTGGAGTTCCACCCGTGGAACTCGCGCCGCGCCGACACCGAAAAGCCCGACGAGTGGCGCATCGACCTCGACCCGATGCCCGACTGCGGCTACGACCGCGTCCGCCGGGTCGCGCACGTCGCCCACGAGATCCTCGACGAGCTGGGCGCCGTCGGCTGGCCGAAGACCTCCGGCGGCCGCGGCCTGCACATCTACGTCCGGATCGAGCCGAACTGGGGCTTCAAGGACGTCCGGCGCGCGGCTTTGGCCTTCGCGCACGAAGTCGAACGCCGTGCCCCCGACGACGTCACGACGACCTGGTGGCGCAAGGACCGGGACCCGCGGCTGCTCTTCGTCGACTACAACCAGAACGCCCGGGACCACACGATCGCGAGCGCCTATTCCGTGCGCGGCAACCCGGAAGGCACGGTGTCCACGCCGATCCGCTGGGAGGAGGTCGACGACGCCGAGCCGGGCGACTTCACCATCGCCACCGTCCCGGCCCGCTTCGCCGAGCTGGGCGACCTCCACGCCGGCATCGACAAGGCCGTGTTCTCCCTGGACCCGCTGCTGGAGTGGGCCGACCGCGACGGCGTCGAGGAACCACCCGAAGACTGACGTATTTTCCGGGCCGGTTCGCGGATCTGCCCGGCATGAAGGTCGTGCTGTCGGGTTTGGACGCGGGTGCGTGGAGCCTGGTCGCGTTGCGGGTGGTCCTCGAGCGCGAGGGCCACGACGTGTGCGTCGCGGCCGAAGTGCTCAGGACCTGCCGCCGTGAGCGCCCGGACTGCCTGGTGTTGTCCAGTGCGCACGGCGCGTCGGGTCTGGACGTGCTTCGCCGGGTACGCGCCGACCCGGCGTTGTGCGGGCTGCCCGTGGTGATCGGCGGCCGGCTGCGGAACCCGCGCGAGGACCTGCTGGCCGCGGGCTTCGACGAGGTCTTCCCGGTCGCCGCCACGGATCCCGGGGGAGCCGTGGCGGCGCTGCGGGCGTACCTGGGTCAGTCCAGGCGCTCGATGATGGTCGCGTTGGCGAGGCCGCCCGCCTCGCACATCGTCTGCAGGCCGTAGCGGCCGCCGGTCTGCTCGAGGACCGACAGCAGCGTCGTCATGAGGCGGGCGCCGCTGCCGCCGAGCGGGTGGCCGATCGAGATCGCGCCGCCGTTGACGTTGACCTTGGCCAGGTCCGCGCCGATCTCGGCCTGCCAGGCCAGCACGACGCTGGCGAACGCCTCGTTGACCTCGAAGGCGTCGATGTCCGAGACGCTGAGCCCGGCCCGGTCGAGCACCTTGCGGGTGGCCGGGATGACGCCGGTGAGCATGTACAGCGGGTCGTCGCCGACAACGGCGAACTGGTGGATCCGGGCCCGCGGGCGGAGGCCGAGCGCCTTCGCCGTCTCGCTGCTGGTGATCATCAGCGCCGCGGCGCCGTCGTTGATCGGCGACGAGTTGCCCGCGGTGACGTGCCAGCCGAGGTCCGGGAAGCGCTGCTCCCAGACGTCGGCGCGGAAGGCGGGCTTCAGCCCGGCCAGGATCTCCGGCGTGGTCGACGGCCGGACCGTCTCGTCGGTCGTGACGTCGACGAGTTCGCCGTCGGGCCCGGGCGCCTTCAGCGGCACGACCTCGCCGGCGAACTTGCCGTCCGCCCACGCCTTCGCGGCCCGCTGGTGGCTCTGCGCGGAGAATTCGTCCAGCTGGGCACGGGTGAAGCCCCACTTCGCGGCGATCAGCTCCGCGCTGATGCCCTGCGGGACGAGACCGTCCGGGTAGCGCGCGGCGACCTGCGTCCCGAACGGGTCGCGCCCGGCCACCTGGCTGCCCATCGGCACCCGGCTCATCGACTCGACGCCGGAGGCGAGCACGACGTCGTACGCGCCGGCCATGACGCCCTGTGCGGCGAAGTGGACGGCCTGCTGGCTGCTGCCGCACTGCCGGTCGACGGTCACCGCGGGCACCGACTCGGGCAGGCCGGCGGCGAGCGCGGCCCAGCGGGCGGTGTTCATGCTCTGCTCGCCGATCTGGCCGACGGCGCCGCTGATCACGTCGTCGATCCGGGCCGGGTCGACGCCGGTGCGCTCGACGAGCGAGCGGAGCGCGTGGGCGTGCAGGTCGACCGGGTGCACCCCGGCCAGTGTGCCGTTCGGCTTGCCCTTGCCGATCGGGGTCCGTACCGCGTCGACGATCACCGCGTCCGTCATGGCGTCTGCCTCCTCGCAGATCGGGGATGTCTTCGGTATACGCCGAGTAAGTTGGATTCCACAACTCAGCTGTACGACACGTCACACGCGGTCTACGTGCTAGGTTGGATTTTCAACCCCAGGGAGGTGGCATGGTCCGGCGTGGTCGCGAATGCTCGGTCGCCGAGGCCCTCGAGGTCGTCGGCGAGCGGTGGAGCCTGCTGGCGCTGCGCGAGGTCATGCTGGGGGAACGGCGGTTCAACCAGATCGCCGAGAACACCGGCGCCAGCCGGGACATCCTGGCCGCGCGGCTGCGCAAGCTCGTCGACGCGGGCGTGCTCGAGAAGCGCCAGTACGAGGACCACCCGCCGCGCTTCGAGTACTACCCGACCGAAGCCGGCCGGGCCCTGCAGCCGATCCTGCTCGGCCTGATGGCCTGGGGCGACAAGTACGTCCACCGGGGTGAACCGCCGACGCTCTGGCGCCACGCCTGCGGCGAGGTGCTGGCCCCGGCCACCGTCTGCGCGCACTGCGGCGAGCCGGTCAGCGCCCCGGGCACCCACGCGATCCGGCTGGGCGCCGTGCACTGACGCCCCGCTCCCCGAAAAGGCCTCCTCGCATCCCCCGCGAGGAGGCCTTTTCGACGTTTGGGCGTTGACTTGAGACCCCGGTCACTGTAACTCTTGAACGAATCAGTGCAAGAACCTGACAACAGCGCGAGAAATCGCGGCAGTTGTCAGGAAGTTCCCGCCCAGCTCCTCGACGAAGAGGTGCCCATGACGGCTGTTCCGTGCTGCCCGCGTGCGCCCCCGGACCGGGTCCGCGCCTGTCCCGTTCCCCGGTTGCGCCGTCCCCGCGTGGGACGAGCGTGCTCGACGCGTCTCCCCTCCTCCCCGGATCAGAGGAACCCCATGAGAACGAAGCGACTTCTGTCGCGCGCGGCGACCTACGCCGCCCTGTCCCTCCTCCTGGCCACCCCCGCCGTGGCCGCGAGCGGCGCCCCGGCCGCCACGCCCGCCACCGCGGCCGTCCAGCCCGCCGCCCAAGCCGCCGCCGCGACCTACACCGCCAGCAGCCAGCTCGCCGGCTACCCCGTCTCGAACGTCGGCGACGGCAACCAGGACACCTACTGGGAAAGCACGAACAACCAGTTCCCGCAGTGGGTCCAGGCCGACCTCGGCGCGCCCACCGCCGTCGCGCAGCTCGTGCTCAAGCTCCCGGCGGCGAACTGGGGCGCCCGCACCGAAACCTTCAGCGTCCAGGGCAGCACCGACGGCACGAGCTTCAGCGACCTCAAGGCTTCGGCCGGGTACGTGTTCGACCCGGCCAAGGCCAACACGGTGACCGTGGACGTCACCGGCACCACCCGCTACGTCCGGCTCAACGTCAGCGGCAACACCGGCTGGCCCGCCGCCCAGCTCTCGGAGTTCGAGGTGCACGGCCCGGCCGGCGGCGACACGCAGCCGCCGTCCGCGCCCGGCAACCTCGCCTACACCCAGCCCGCGAGCGGCCAGATCCGGCTGACCTGGTCGGCCTCGACCGACAACACCGGCGTCACCGGCTACGACGTCTACGCCAACGGCCAGCTCCGCGGCAGCGTCGCCGGGAACGTCCTGACCTACACCGACAACCAGCCCGACGGCACCACGGTCGCCTACTTCGTCCGGGCGAAAGACGCCGCCGGGAACCAGTCGGCGAACAGCAACACCGTGACCCGCACCGGCACCCAGGCCGGCACCAACCTCGCCCTGGGCAAGCCGATCACGGCGTCCTCGACGGAGTTCACCTTCGTCGCGGCGAACGCCAACGACGACTCCCTGACCACGTACTGGGAGGGCGGCGGCGGGACCTACCCGAACCTGCTGACCGTCGCGCTCGGCTCGAACGCCGACCTCAACCAGGTCGTCGTCAAGCTCAACCCCGACCCGGCCTGGGGCCCGCGCACGCAGACGATCGCCGTCGAAGGCCGTGAGCAGTCGTCCAGCACGTTCACCACGCTGGTGGCCGCGCAGACCTACAGCTTCACCCCCTCGTCCGGGAACTCGGTGACCATCCCGGTCGCCGGCCGGGCCGCCGACGTCCGCCTGCGCGTCACCGCCAACTCCGGTGCCGGCGGCGGGCAGGCCGCGGAGTTCCAGGTCTTCGGCGTCCCCGCGCCCAACCCGGACCTGACGGTCTCGGGCGTGTCCTGGTCGCCGCAGAACCCCGTCGAGACCGACGCGATCACGGCGTCGGCGACCGTCCGCAACGCCGGGACGGCCGCTTCGGGCGCGACGAACGTCAACCTCTACCTGGGCACCACCAAGGTCGGCACCGCCAACGTCGGCGCGCTGGCCGCCGGGGCGTCGACGACCGTGTCGGCGAACATCGGCACCCGCGACGCGGGCAGCTACCAGGTGACGGCGAAGGTCGACGAGGCCAACTCCGTCATCGAGCAGAACGAGGCCAACAACTCCTACACCAGCTCGACGCCCCTGGTCGTCAGCCCGGTGCAGAGCTCCGACCTCGTCGCGGCCACGGCGTGGTCGCCGAACAACCCGTCCGCGGGCAACACGACCACGTTCACCACGACCCTGCGCAACCAGGGCACCGTGGCGAGCGCGAGCGGTGCCCACGGCATCACGGTGACGATCGCCGACCAGAACGGCACCGTCGTCAAGACGCTGACCGGCAGCTACTCGGGAGCCATCGCCGCCGGGGCCACCGCGGCACCGGTGACCGTCGGCACCTGGACCGCGGCCAACGGCAAGTACACCGTGAAGACGGTCGTCGACACCGACGCCAACGAGTTGCCGGTGAAGCAGGCGAACAACACGAGCACGCAGGCGCTGTTCGTCGGCCGGGGTGCCAACATGCCCTACGACATGTACGAAGCCGAGGACGGCGTGGTCGCGGGCGGCGCGTCCGTGATCGGGCCGAACCGCACCATCGGCGATCTCGCGGGCGAGGCGTCGGGCCGCAAGGCCGTGACGCTGAACTCGACCGGCTCGTCGGTGGAGTTCACCACCCGCGCGTCGACCAACACCCTCGTCACGCGGTTCTCCATCCCGGACTCCGCGGGCGGCGGCGGCATCAACTCGACGCTCAACATCTACGTCGACGGCACCTTCCTCAAGGCGATCGACCTGACCTCGCACTACGCGTGGCTCTACGGCGCCGAAACCGGCCCGGGCAACTCGCCGGGTACCGGGCCGCGCCACATCTACGACGAGGCCAGCACGATGCTCGGCACGACGGTGCCCGCCGGGCACAAGATCAAGCTGCAGAAGGACGCGGCCAACAGCACGAACTACGCGATCGACTTCGTGAACTTCGAGCAGGCCACCGCCGTCGCCAACCCGGACCCGGCGCACTTCGCGACGCCGGCCGGCTTCACGCAGCAGGACGTGCAGGCCGCGCTCGACAAGGTCCGCCAGGACTCGACGCTCACCGGCGTCTACCTGCCGGCCGGAAACTACTCCCTGTCGAGCAAGCTGAACGTCTACGGCAAGGCCGTCACGGTCACCGGCGCCGGGCCGTGGTTCACGAAGTTCTCCGCGCCTTCCGGCCAGGAGAACACGGACATCGGCATCGACGTCCAGTCGACGGCGAACGGGTCGACGATCAGCGGGTTCGCCGTGTTCGGGAACTACACCTCCCGCATCGACGGCCCCGGCAAGGTGTTCAACCTGACGAACGTCGCGAACCTGACGATCGACAACATCTGGGTGGAGCACCAGGTCGTGATGGTCTGGGGCACCAATGTGGACAACACCACGATCAAGAACTCCCGGATCCGCGACACTTTCGCCGACGGCATCAACCTCACGAACGGGAGCACCGGCAACCACGTCACCAACAACGAAGCCCGGTCCACCGGCGACGACAGCTTCGCGCTGTTCGCCGCCACGGACATCAACCAGGGCAACCAGTACGACAACGTGTTCGAGAACCTGACCGCGCTCACCCCGTGGCGCGCGGCCGGGCTGGCGGTCTACGGCGGGTACAACAACACCTTCCGGAACCTCTACATCGCGGACACGCTGACGTACTCGGCGATCACGGTCAGCTCGCTCGACTTCGGCTACCCGTTCCTCGGGTTCGGGCCGCAGCCGACGACGGTCCAGAACGCCTCGCTCGTCCGGGACGGCGGCCACTTCTGGGGCCAGCAGACCTTCCCGGCGATCTGGATGTTCTCCGCGTCCAAGGAGTTCCGCGGGATCCGGGTGTCCGACGTGGACATCCAGAGCCCGACCTACAGCGGCATCATGTTCCAGACGAACTACGTCGGCGGGCAGCCGCAGAACTCCGTCCAGGACACGGTGCTGACGAACGTGTCGATCACCGGCGCCCACCGCAGCGGTGACGCCTTCGACGCCAAGTCGGGGATCGGGATCTGGGCCAACGAGCTGCCGGAACCGGGCCAGGGCCCGGCCGTCGGCTCGGCGACCTTCACCGGGCTCACGCTGAGCGACAACGACCAGGACATCCGCAACACGACGTCCACCTTCACCATCAACCGCACCTGAAAGGCCGCGCGTGCCCGCCGGGAAACCGTTTCCCGGCGGGCACCGCCGTGCGAGGATGGGGTCGTGCGGATCCTGGTCACCGGTGGCACCGGACAGCTCGGCAGTGCGGTGGTGGCGCGGCTGCGGGCGGCGGGGGAGGAGGTCCGCGTGCTGAGCCGGCGGACCGGGCCGGACCTCGTGCCCGGTGACCTGCGGACCGGCCGCGGCGTCGACAGTGCGGTGGCCGGCGTCGACGTGGTCGTCCACTGCGCCACCGACTTCCTCGGCCGCGAGACGCAGCTGGCCCGCACGCTGATCGAAGCGGCGCGCTGGGCGGGCGGCCCGCACCTGGTGTACGTCTCGATCGTCGGCGTCGACCGCGTCCCGCTCGGCTACTACCAGACCAAGCACGAGACCGAAGGGGTCGTCGCGTCCTCGGGCCTGCCGTACACGATCCAGCGGGCGACGCAGTTCCACGCGCTGGTCCGGACGTTGCTCGCGGGCGCGACCCGGCTGCCGGTGGTGCCGGTGCCGAAGGTCTCGTTCCAGCCGGTGGACGTCCGCGACGTCGCGGAGCGCCTGGCGGACCTGGCACTCGGCGATCCCGTCGGCCGCGCCGACGACTTCGGCGGCCCGGAAGTCCTGTCGGCGTCGGAGCTGACCCAGGCGGTCCTGGACGCGAGCGGCCGCCGCCGGAAGCTCGTGCCGGTCAGCGTGCCGGGGGCGGCGTTCCGCGCGTACGCGGGCGGCGGTCACCTGGTGCCGGACCACCGCGACGGCACGATCACGTTCGGCCAGTACCTCGCCGATCAGCCCGACGCGGGCGTGCTGCGCTACCGGACGCGGACGCGTCAGTCCACCGGGACGTAGTCGCCGTCCGGCAGGACGGGGTGGGTGGAGGCGCTGGTCATGAAGCGCCCCTGCACGACGCGGACGTAGGCGCCCGCCAAGGGGAAGACGAGGACGAACCTGGTCCCGGTGTTCCCGCGCAGCAAGGCGCCCTTGCCCAGGTTGCCGAGGAACTCGACGATGTCGCGTTCGATCTCGTCGGCGAACTCCCGTTGATCTTCGCGGGAGATGTCGTAGAGATCGGTGTCGATGGCGTAGGTGGCGCGCTTGCCGGTTGCCGGCTCCCGCGCCTCGAACTCCAGTCCGAGCCATCGACCCGGTTCGACGACCACGGTTGCCCGCCACGTCGAGCCGGTGAGCTGCCACTTGGTGCAGGAGCCGGCCCGCTCGGTGACCGTGGCCGCGGGGTGCTCGCGCAGGAACGCGAGGAGGCGGTGGGCGTCGGTCATGAGGCACAACGGTACCGCGCTCGTATGTTATCGGATTAATTACGAAGAATCTTGACCTCGGATCCCGATAGGTCATATGTTTGGCGGGCTGCACGCCGGTCCCGCCTTCAACGCCGAACGGATCCGACATGTCGAACCCTCCCTCTCGCCGTACCTTCCTCAAGCTCGGTGGCGCGGTCGGCGCCGGAGTTGCCCTCAGTGGCATTCGCCCGTTCACTGCCAGCGCAGACGTCGTCCGTCCCGTCGATGCCGACCTGGTGCCCGCCAGCGGGGCGACGACGCTCTGGTACCCCGCGCCCGCGGCCGAGGGCAAGATCATCGAACAGGGCCTGCCGATCGGCAATGGTCGGATCGGTGCGCTCGTCGGGGGTGACCCGGCCGCCGACTTCCTCTACCTGGCCGACGCGTCCCTGTGGACCGGTGGCGCCAACGACGTCCTCGAAGACGACGGCCAGTTCCCCTACGAACGCGAGAAGTTCGGCACCCTCGGCCTCCTGGCGAAGGTGCGCATCTCGGTGCCGGCGCACACCGGTGTCAGCGACTACCGCCGCACGCTCGACCTGAGCAACGGGCTCGTCGTGATCACCTACCGGCACGCCGGGGTCCAGTACCGCCGCGAGTACTTCGTCAGCCACCCCGACGATGTCGTGGTCGTCCGGCTCAGCGGCGGGCCCGTCACCGGTTCGGTCTCGCTCGAGCCCACGCGCGGGGAGAAGGCGGACAGTGCGACGGCGTTCAGGGGCACGTTCGACAACGGCCTGAAGTACGCGTGCACGGCGGCCGGTGGCGCGACCTTCACCGGGAGCGACGTCGTCGTCGTGATCAGCGGCGGGACGAACTACGTGCCCGACGCGGCCCGGAAGTACCTCGACGCGTCGCTGGACCCCTTGGCGCTCGCGAAGGAGAAGGCGTCGCGGGCCCTGCGAGCCGGGGGAGGTGCGCTGCTGGCCACGCACGTCGCCGACTACCGGCGCCTCTACGACCGGATGACCGTCGACCTGGGACAGTCGCCGCCGGCGAAGCGCGCGCTGGACACGTGGTCGCGGCTGCTGGCCCGCCACGACGATCCGGCCACGGCCGACCCGGAGTTCGAGGCGAGCTACCTGCAGTTCGGGCGGTACCTGACGATCACCGGCTCGCGGAACGGGCTGCCGATGGGCCTGCAGGGCCTGTGGCAGAACAACAACACGCCCGACTGGATGAGCGACTACCACACCGACATCAACCTGCAGATGAACTACTGGCTCGCCGACCGCGCGGCGCTGCCCGGGAGCTTCACTGCCCTGGCCGACTACTGCCTCGCGCAGCTTCCCGTGTGGACGGACAGCACGAAACGCCTGTTCAACGACCCGCGCAACCGGTTCCGGAACACCAGCGGCAAGATCGCCGGCTGGGCGATCGCGTTCTCGACGAACATCTACGGCGGGTCCGGCTGGTGGTGGCACCCCGGCGGCAACGCGTGGCTGTGCAACTCGCTCTGGGACCACTACGCGTTCACCCAGGACAAGGCCTACCTCGCGCGGATCTACCCGCTGCTCAGGGGCGCGGCCGAGTTCTGGGAGTCGCGGCTGGTCCCGATGACGGTCGACGGCCGCGAGGTGCTCGTCGACGACCACGACTGGTCGCCCGAACACGGCCCGCAGGACACCCGCGGGAACACCTATTCCCAGGAAATCGTCTGGGACCTGTTCGAGCACTACCGCGAAGCGGTCGCGGTGCTGGGCCGCGACCGCGCGTACGGCGACCGGATCGCCGGGCTGCAGAAGAAGCTGTACCTGCCGAAGGTGAGCCCGACGACCGGCTGGCTCGAGGAGTGGATGTCGCCGGACAACCTCGGCGAGACCACGCACCGGCACCTCTCCCCGCTGATCGGCTTCTTCCCGGGTGACCGCATCGCGCACGACACCGCGCCGCGGGAGCTGCTCGACGGCATCCGCGCGTTGCTGGTCGCCCGGGGCATGGACAGCTTCGGCTGGGCGTGCGCGTGGCGGTCGGCGTGCTGGGCGCGGCTCAAGGACGCAGATCGTGCGTACCAGCTGCTGCTCACCGTCATGCGGCCGTCGGTCGCGAACGGCAACGGGACCGCGCCGAACTTCTTCGACATGTACAGCCAGGGCAGCTACACGATCTTCCAGATCGACGCCAACCTCGGCGCACCGACGGCCATGGCGGAGATGCTCGTCTATTCACGCCCCGGGGTGCTCGAACTGCTGCCGGCCCTGCCTTCGGCGTGGGCCCGCTCGGGCCGGGTGACGGGGATCGGCGTGCGCGGCGGCTTCGAGGTCGACGTCTCCTGGCGCGACGGGAAGGTGACGCGAGCCGTGGTCAAAAGCGTCGGCGGGACCCGGACGGAGGTCCGCGCGGGCGGCTGGCGCCGGACGATCGGGCTGCGGCCGGGCCAGTCGGTCACGGTCCAGCCAAGTTGAGGTGCGACCTCCGGAAAGAGGTGTAGTGTTCAATCACTTTCTCTGGACCGGAGGTGGCCGTGAACGTCGTCCTGTGGGTCGTGTCGGGTGTGCTCGCCGCGCTGTACCTCGGCGCCGGCGGCATGAAGCTCGCGACACCGCGGAAGAAACTGCTGGACAACCCGAACATGGGCTGGGCGGCGGAGTTCTCCGACGCGGCGGTGAAGGGCATCGGCGCGGTCGAGATCCTCGGCGCGCTCGGGCTGATCCTGCCGTGGGCGCTCGACCTCGCGCGCGTCCTGACACCGCTGGCTGCCACCGGACTGGCGGTGATCCAGATCGGTGCGATCATCGTGCACGCACGCCGCAAGGAGACCAAGGCGCTGCCGATGAACGTCGTGCTGCTGGTGCTGGCGGCGTTCGTGGCGGTGGGCCGGTTCGCCGGCTGACGCTTCGGAGGATCGATGACGCTTCCCGGTCACACCGACCACGGTGGCGACGGCCCGGTGGTCGTGCTGCTGCACAGCTTCCTGATGGACGGCCGGATGTTCGCCCCGCAGCTCGCGGCGCTGGACGGCTTCCGGTGCGTCACGGTCGATGAGCGCGGGCACGGCCGAACGCCTGCCGAAGGGCCGTTCGACTACTGGGACGTCGCCCGGGACGTCCTGGCCGTGCTGGACCACCTCGGCGTCCCGCGCGCGGCGGTCGTCGGGACCAGTCAGGGCGGGTTCGTCGCGCTGCGGATGGCGCTGCTCGCGCCTTCGCGCGTCACGGCGCTCGCGGTGCTCGGCACATCGGCGGCCGCGGAGGATCCGGCGGTCGCGGCCGGGTACCGGGCGGTGCTGGACGCCTGGGTGAGCGGCGGCGCGCCGCCGGAGGTCCTCGACGGCGTCGCGCGGATCTGCTTCGGCGACTTCCCCGTCGACGAGTGGAAGGAGCGGTGGAAGTCGGTGTCGCCGGCGCAGCTGACGCCGGCCATGACGGCGCTCGTCGAGCGTGACTCGGTGCTCGAGCGGGTCGGCGAGATCTCCTGCCCGGCCTTGGTGCTGCACGGCTCGGCGGACCTCGCCTACCCCGTCGAGCGGGCGGCCGAGCTGGCCGCGGCGCTCCCGGCGGCCGAACCGCTGGTCGTCGTCGACGGTGGCGCCCACTTCCTCAGCTACACCCACCCGGACGAGGTGAACCCCGCGCTGGGGAAGTTCCTCACCGCGCACGCGTAGACCTGAAGGTCACTTGCGTTCGGTATAACCGTATATCAGTATGGCTGTATGACCGACACGATCCGGTGGGCGACGTTCGACTGCTTCGGCACGCTGGTGGACTGGCGGCACGGCATCGGGACCGGCCTCGAGCTGCTGTTCCCGGGCCGGGGCGCCGAGCTGCTCGAGGTGTACAACCGGCACGAACCGCGGGTGCAGGCCGAGACCCCGGTGCGGCGGTACCGGGAGGTGCTCGCGGAGTCGCTGCGGCGGACCGCGGCCGAAGCCGGCCTGGAGCTGGTGCCCGACGACGCGTCGGTGCTCGGGACCGGGCTGCCGTACTGGCCGGTGTTCCCCGACACCCGGGCGGCGCTCGCCGCGTTGCGCGACGCGGGCTGGCGGATCGCCCTGCTGACCAACTGCGACCGCGACCTCATCGGCGAGACCCAGCGCCGTCTCGAGGTGCCGGTCGACGCGGTCGTCACGGCGGAAGACGTCGGCTCGTACAAGCCCGGCCACGCCCACTTCACGCGGTTCGCGGACTCTTTCGGGGCCACGCGGGACAACTGGGTGCACGTCGCGCAGAGCCACTTCCACGACATGGTGCCGGCGCAGGAGCTGGGCATCCGGCGGGTGTGGATCAACCGGCACGCGGACCCGAGCGACCCGTCGGTCGCGGACGCCGTGCTGCCGGGTCTCGACGACCTCGTCGCGACCGTGGAACGGGTGCACGCGTCCTGATGGTCCTGCAGACGACGAACACGCGGGACGCGCTGGTCGCCGAGGTGCGCCGGCGCATCCTGAGCGGCGAGCTCGAACCGGGCACGCCGCTGACGGAACAGGGCCTGGCCACGACGTTCGGCGTGGCGCGCCCGACGGTGCGCTCGGCGTTGCAGGAGCTGGTGGCCCGGCACCTGGTGGAGCGTTCGGACGGCCGTTCGCTGCGTGTCCCGGTGCTGACCGACGACGACGTCCGGGACCTGTTCACGGTCCGGCTGCCGCTGGAGTTGCTGGCGGCGCGGCTGATCGTGGCGGAGGGGCGTTCGCTGGCCGGCGCGTCGGCGGCCTTGGCGGTGCTGGAAGCGTTGCCGCCGGACGCGGGCTGGAGTGAGCGGGTGGAGGCGCACACGGCGTTCCACCTGGCCCTGGTCGACGCGGCGGGCAGTGTGCGGCTGAGCCGGATCTACCCGCCGATGCAGGAGGAGATGCGCCTCTGCCTGGCCCGGTTGCGGGGCGCGTACCCGGATCCGGGCGAACTGGCGGTGGAGCACCGCCGGCTGCTGGAGGCGATCGCGTCGGGGAACCGCGCGAGCGCGGAGGCGGAGATGACCGACCACCTGACCCGCGCCCGCGACGGCTTGCTGACCCCCTGAGCCCTTACCGGCTTGCCACGACAGCGTCAGCAGGCGGAGCCGCCGCGAGCCGGGCTCACCCGGTGCGGGGTGAACAACCCCGCCCACAGTGCCGCCCAGTGGCGTGACGCCGAGCGGTCCGGCCGGGGGCGGCGCACCACCGGTGCCGGCCCGGCCCGGTACTCCATCTCCACCCGCACCCAGTCGTAGATCCAGTCGCCTCGCATCGTCCCTCACCTCTGTTTCCGAGGAACTCCACGATCGTCCTGAGGGGCGCGCCGCCGCATCGGGTGAACACGCACTCCGGGACCCCTTACGGCCGCAATTCCCTTATGGGGCCTTTCGGGTCGTCATCCGCAGGGCAATACCCTGACCAGGGTGACCGCCACGACGTACCTCTTCGTCCCCGGTGACCGCCCCGACCGCTTCGGCAAGGCCGCGGCGAGCGGTGCCGACGTCGTGCTCCTGGACCTGGAGGACGCGGTCGCCCCGGCGGACAAGGACGCCGCGCGGGCCGCTGTGGCGGCCTGGCTCGCGGACCACGACGCCATGGTCCGGATCAACGCCCCGGGGACGCCCTGGTTCGACGCCGACGCCGCCCTGGTGACCGCGCGCGGGGTCCCGGTCGTCGTGCCGAAGGCGGAGACACCCGGTGTGCTCGCCGGATTCCGTGAAGTCGTGGCCCTCGTCGAGACCGCGAAAGGGGTTGAGCGGGCCGGTGAAGTGGCCGCCGTCGCGTCCGTGACGCGGCTGGCGTTCGGCAGCATCGACCTGGCCGTGGAACTGGGTGTCGACCCGGACGACCCAGAGCCCTTCGCCTACGCGCGCTCGCGGCTCGTGGTCTCGTCGGCGGCCGCCGGGCTCGCGCCGCCGATCGACGGTGTCACCACGGACCTGCGTGACGACCGGCGCCTCGAGGCCGACGTCCGGTACGCCCGCCGGATGGGCTTCGGCGGCAAGCTCTGCATCCACCCGAGCCAGGTCGAGCCGGTCCGCGCCGGGTTCGCCGCGACCGAGGCCGAGCGCGAGTGGGCCCGCAAGGTCCTCACCGCGGGCGAATCGGCGTCCACTGTGGACGGCAAGATGGTCGACCGGCCGGTGCTCGCCCGCGCGCGGCGGATCCTGGCCGAGTGACGCGCTACACGGCGCCCTGACGCCGCAAGGCTTCCGCGTCGAAGCCGAACTCCGTCAGCACGGCGTCCGTGTGCTCGCCCACCGCCGGCACCGGGTCCATCCGCGGCGAGCGGCCGGGGACCGTGATCGGCGGCAGCGTCGCGCGGACCGGCCCGCCCGGTGTCGAGACGTCCGCGAAGCGGTCGCGCGCCGTGAGCTGCGGGTGCGCCAGGACGTCGGGCAGTTCGCGACGCCGCGCGTGCGCGATCCGGCCCCGGCGAAGACGGGCCTCCAGCTCCTCGCCGGTCAGCCGGGCGAAGACCGCGTCGATCTCGCGCTCCAGCGCGGGCCGGTTCGCGACCCGGGCGCTGCCGGTGGCGAACCGGTCGTCGGTGACCCACTCCGGCCGCTCGACGGCGTGCTCGCAGAACGTCGCCCACTCGCGGTTGTTCTGCACTGCCAGCACGACCTCGGTGCCGTCGCCCGCGGTGAACGTGCCGTACGGCGCGATCGCCGGGTGGCTCGTACCGGTCCGCGGCGGGGGAGTGCCGCCGTAGCCGGCGTAGTAGAGCGGGAACCCCATCCACTCGACCAGCGAGTCGAACAGGCTGACCTCGAGCTCGGTGCCGAGCCCGGTGCGCTCCCGGTCGTAGAGCGCGGAGAGGATGCCGGAGAAGGCGTACATCCCGGCGCCGATGTCCGCGGCCGGGATGCCGCTCTTGGCCGGCTCGGACTCCGACCCGGTCACCGAGACCAGCCCGGCTTCGGACTGGATGAGCAGGTCGTACGCCTTCGCGTCGCGGTACGGCCCACTGGACCCGTAGCCGGACACCGAGCACGTGATCAGCCGCGGCCGCGTGGCGCGCAGGCCGGCCGCGCCGAGGCCGAGGCGTTCGGCGACGCCGGGTGCGAAGTTCTGCACGAACACGTCGGCCCGGTCGAGCAGGGCCGCCATCACCGGCGCCGCGGCCTCGCTCTTGAGGTCGAGCGTGACGCTCTCCTTCGACCGGTTCAGCCAGACGAAGTGGCTCGACTGGCCGTGCACGGTTTCGTCGTAGGCGCGGGCGAAGTCGCCGCTGCCGGGCCGTTCGATCTTGAGCACGCGGGCGCCGAGGTCGGCCAGGTGCCGGGTGGCCAGCGGCGCGGCGACCGCCTGCTCGCAGGACACGACCGTGACGCCGTCGAGGGGCAAGGAGGGCATGGCCGCATCCTGCCACCCGGGGTCAGACCGCGCGGGCGATGGCGATGTTCCCGGCCAGCCGCTCGCCGGCCTCGTAGATCAGGTACTCGCGGCCCTGGTAGGTGCCGAAGCTCGGCGCCGCGGACCGGCCGTTGTCCGGCGCCCCCGCGAGCGGCGTGTGGAACACGCCCAGGTGGTTGCGCTTCGAGAAGTCGTTGCCGACCTCGGTGATCATCAGCCGGCCGCCGTGCGCGATGTCCGTGTTGTACACGACGTACGTGCTGTTGTTGCGCTGCAGCAGGTGCGGGCCGCCGATGTCGTTCGCCCCGACGTCGGTGTGGCGCACCAGCGGCGTCTGCGAGAACGTCCAGTTCAGCGCGTCCGGCGACCAGCCCCAGCCGATGTCGCGGTGGTTGGAGGTGTTGTTCAGCATGAACACCATGACGTAGCGGGCGTTCTTCGCGGGCAGGTCCTGGCGGAAGACGCGCGCGTAGGAGGTCTCGGTGGTCCCGGCGGGCTGCAGCCGCGTGGACAGGACCTCCTTCTCGTAGGTGAAGTGGATGCCGTCGGCGGAGCTGGCCAGGCGGGTGACGGTGTTTTCGCCGTGGAAGTAGAGGTAGATCCGGTTGACGTCGTCGTTCCACAGGGCGTGCGGTGACGAGACGTGGCTGACGGAGTACTCGCCGGGCCACGAGTTCTTGATGATCGGGTTGCCCGCGTACTCGGTGAACTCCTCGTCGAGGGAGTTCGCGTACGCCAGGCAGATCCCGCCCGGCGCGTCGTGCGGGGCGTAGTAGAGGTAGTACGCGCCGAGCGCGTCCGGGATGCGGCCCTTGGTGCCGCGGACGCAGGGGAAGATCAGCTCGCCGGTCGGGTTGTAGCGGAGCTTGCTCTTGACGAGCGCCAGCCGCTGGTACCGGTAGTCGGGGAAGCCGGCGGGCGCGGCCGCGGCGGTCGCCGGGAGCACGGCGCCCGCGCTGAGGGCGGCGGCGCCGGCCAGCAGGCCGCGTCGGGTGAGGGTCATGACCGCTCCTTCGAGGTCTCGTGTCCGGCGAAAATGACACGCTCACGCGGGCGGGTCAAGAGAGTAATACGTATTAGTACGGTCGGGACAGGTTTGCTGGAGTTTCGGGCAAGACGGTTGACGCGGTTTCGGCGGGCTTGCAGGCTGAATCGGATCAGCTGAGCCCGGCGACCCGGAGCGAGGTAGGTGATGGGCAGGGTGCGGCGGATGCCCCGGCAGGCCGACATCGCGCGCGTCGCCGGGGTCTCGCAGGCGACGGTGTCGGTGGTGCTGGGCGGCAACCGCACCGGGGTCCGGCTTTCGGAAGGGACGCGGCTGCGCGTGCTGGCGGCCGCCGAGCGCCTGGGCTACGTGCCCGACCCGGTGGCGAAACGGTTTTCGTCCGCACGCAACAACCTGCTCGGCCTCTACACGTTCACGCCGGCGTTCCCGGACTTCGCCGACGCGTACTACCCGATCCTCGCCGGCGTCGAGGCCGAGGCGGCCGCGCTCGGCAAGGACCTGATCATGTTCACCGCCTCGAGCGCGGAACCCGGCCGGATCCGCCGCACCCGGCTCGCCGACGGCTGCCTGTTCCTCGGCCGGCACGTTCCGGTGGACGCGCTCGCCGACCTGCTCGCGGCGGGGTTCCCGATCGTCTACATCGGACGCCGCCCCGAGCTCGACGGCCGCATCCCGCACGTGGGCGCGGACTACGTGTCCGCTTCGGCGGAGGTGATCACGCGGCTCGCGCGGGCCGGGCACCGTCGCCTGCGGTACCTGCGCGAGCCGGACGACGCCCCGGCGTCGGGTGACCGCGAACGCGGCGTGCGCGCGGCGGCGGCCGACGCGGGCCTGTCGGTGGCGGTGACCCGCACCGACGGCACGGACCTCGGCGCGGCTTCGGTCCGCCGCTGGCTCGCCGACGACGTGACGGCGCTGGTGGTCGAGGAGACCGACACGGGCGCGGTGTTCCACGCGACCTGGCACGCCCTGCGCGCGGCGGGGGTTTCGGTGCCGGGCGAGCTGTCCCTGGCGGTCCTGGGCCGGCCCCCGGCCGCGACGGCCGCCCCCGAGATCAGCGGGTTCGAAGTCCCGCGGCGAGCCCTCGGCCGGGCAGCGGTGCGGTTGCTGGCTTCCCTGGTGGAACCGGGGAAGAGCGAGCCTGTGCTGCACCGGCTGCTGACCTGCCCGCCGGTGGCGGGGGAGACGATCGCGACGGTCGCCTGAGTGCCCCGAGGTGCCGGCCACCTCGGGGCGTCCGCCGTCAGCCGTTGCCGAGCGTGCCGATGTTCCCGTTGGCGTTGGCGACGCCGTAGCCCTGGGCGGTGGCCTCCTTGAAGACCTTGCCGTCGACCTCGATGGTCACCTTGATGCTGCCCGAGCCGCTGCCCTGCGCCAGGATGCTGACGAACTGCAGCGCCTGGTCGCCGGGGAGCTCGATCGTCTTCTCCCACGGGAGCTTGACGTGGGACTCCTGGCTGGTCGTCGTCATGCCGTCGGTGGTGTAGGTGATGTTGCCGGCCTTGCCGGTTCCGGTCACCTTGTACACGACGGTGTGCTTCGCCGTGGCCGGCGCGTCTCCGGCCGCGACGGCGGGGAGGCTCGCGACCGGCGGCGCGGTCGGCAGCGAGTTCGCGGCGTCGGAGACGGCCTTGCCGACCACGGCGACCCAGATGATGCAGACGAGGAGCCCGATCGCCGAGAGCACGACACCGGCGATCGAAAGGCCTTTGTTGCTGGCCACGCCCTTGTTCGCGCGGCTGAGCCCGACGAACGAGAGGATCAGGCCGAGGATGACCAGTGGCCACGCGATCACGCCGATCAGCGGGATCGGCGAGAAGAGCAGGCCGAGGAGACCGAGGACGAATCCGGCGGTGCCGAGGCCGTTGCGGGGCTGGACGACGGCCGGCATCGGAGCCGGCGGGTAGGGCTGCTGGGCGGTCACGAATGTTCCTTTCACGACAGACAAGGCATTAGTCGTTTTCGCCCCGGAGCGGTGTTACGGCAGTTATCCGTTCGTGTCATCCGAGTGTGGCCTGTCACAAACAGCCGGACAGGGCCTTGAGCAGCAGTGCGCCGCGGTCGTCGGTGTCCTCGGGCTGCAGCTCGCTCGTCGTGAACGAGAACCCCAGTCCCTCCTCCGGCCAGGCGCCGTGGCGGCCGCCGCCCGCGCCCGAGTGGCCGAACGCCACCGCCGCCGGGCCGTACGTGCCGATCGGGTCCGGCAGTTCGTAGCCCAGGCCGAAGTGGACCGGGCGGTCGTTGATCGCGTCGATGCCGGACGACCACGTGCGGGTCGCCTCCGCCAGCACCGGCGGCGGGACCAGACCCGAACAGATCCGGTCGTAGAGCCGGGCCATCGCCGCCGCCGTGCCGGTCGCGCCGCCCGCCGCGAGCTGCGCACGGCGGTACGCGGCGGAGTTGATCGCGCCGGGTTCCAGGAGCCCGCGGTACATCTTGTCGACGATCCGCCGCCGGGCCGGGTCGTGCAGGAACGTGCTGATCCGGTAGTCCGGCGACCGCGTCAGCCGCGCGACGCGGTGGTCCTCGGACGCGGGCGTGCCCAGGTGGAGGTCGACGTCGCCCAGCAGGGTGCGCAGGACCTCGCCAGCCGGGCGGCCCGTCACGCGGCGGATCAGTTCGGTGCAGAGGTACCCGTAGGTCGCCGCGTGGTAGGCGACCCGGGACCCCGGCGTCCACAAGGGAGTCTGCGAGGCGAGGGCGGCGGCGTTGGCGTGGTTGTCCAGAAAGGACACTTCAGCCTCGACGTACGGCAGCCCGATCGTGTGGGACAGCACGTGCGCCACCCGGGCGCCGGCCGCCGAGAACTCCGGCCAGTACGCGGTCATCCGCGCGCCCGGGTCGATCGGCAGCAGGGCCATCATCGTCGCCACGATGCCCTTGGTCCCGGAGAACAGGACCACCAGCGTGTCGCGCGTCCAGCCGGGACCACCCCACAACTCGGCGAGCACCTCGCCCCGCCGCACGACGCTGAACGCCGCACCGCCGGACGTCCGGGCCAGCACGTCCGCGAACGCGTCCCGCACCGGCTCGAACCCCGGTGCCACCGTCCCCTTCACAGGCGCGGCGTCGCGGCCAGCAGCTCCCGCGTGTAGGGGTGCTCGGGATGGTCCAGGACCGTCCGAACGGGACCCTCCTCGACGATCGAACCGCCCTGCAGCACGGCGATCCGGTCCGCGACCTCGCCGGCCAGCGCGATGTTGTGCGTCACGAACAGCATCCCCATCCCGAGTTCGCGGCGCAGCTCGCCGAGCAGCTCGACGATCGTCGCCTGCACCGAGACGTCCAGCGCGGACGTCACCTCGTCGCACACCAGGACGTCCGGTGTGGTCACCAGGGCCCGCGCGATCGCGGCGCGCTGGCGTTCGCCGCCGCTGAGCTGGTCGGGCAGCCGGTCGGCCAGGGCCCGCCCGAGGCGGACGCGGTCGAGCACCTCGTCGACCCGCGCCCGGCGTTCCGCACGGGACATCGACGTCAGCCGGGTCAGCGGGACTTCGATCGACTGCGCCACGGTCTTGCGCGGGTTGAGCGAGGAGAACGGGCTCTGGAACACGTACTGGATCCGCCGTCGCTGCTCGTCGGAGCGCTGCCGGGTCGAGACCGCCAGCCCGGTGCCCGCCAGGGACACCGTCCCGGTGTACGAGCCGGTGAGACCCGCGATGCACTGCGACAGCGTCGTCTTGCCGGAGCCGGACTCGCCGAGCAGCATCAGGCACTCGCCGCGTTCGACCGAGACGTCGACCCCGCGCAGGACCACGTGCTGTCCATACGCGACGGACACCTCCCGGGTCGCCAGCACGGGTTCCGAGGGCGGCGGTGGCTCCGAGGTGGCGTCCGGGTCGGGCACCGCGTCCAGCAGCCGCCGCGTGTAGGCGTGCGACGGCGTCCGCAGCACCGAAGACGCGGGCCCGCATTCGACGATCGAGCCGTGGTACATCACCGCGACGCGGTCGGCGATCTCGGCGACCACCGCCAGGTCGTGGGTGATGTACAGCGCGGCGACGCCGTGCTCCGCCGTCAGCGAGCGGACCGTCTTCAGGACCAGCGACTGCGTGACGACGTCCAACCCGGTGGTCGGCTCGTCCAGCACGACCACCGCGGGCCGGCACGCGAACGCCATCGCGATGCCGACGCGCTGCTGCTGCCCGCCGGAGAGCTGGTGCGGGTACCGGCGCCGGTACGCCGGGTCCGCCGGCAACCCGACCTCCGCCAGGACGGAACCGACGCGGTCGCCGACCGGGCCGTCGAAACCGTGGGTCTCGAGAACCTCCGCGATCTGCAGCCCGATGCGCAACGCAGGGTTGAGCGACAGGGCCGGGTCCTGCGGGATGTAGGCAACGGTGCTGCCTCGCAGCCGCCGCCGGCCCTCGGTGCCGAGCGACAGCACGTCGACGTCGCCCACGGTCACCCGCCCACCGGCGACCGCGAGCCCGCGGCGGAAGTGCCCGAGCGCGGCCAGCCCGGCGGTCGTCTTGCCGGAGCCGGACTCGCCGACCAGCGCCAGGACTTCGCCGGGCGCCACCGCGAACGACACGTCGTCCAACACGGACTCGCCGGCCGTGGTGCGCACCGCGAGCCCGGTGACCGCCAAGGCGTTCATGCGCGGACCTCCCGCTTCCGGCCGGCGGCGGCCGAGGCCAGCGCGTCGGCGACGAGGTTGGTTCCCACGGTCAGCGCGGCGATCGCCAGCACCGGGAGCAGCACACCCCAGGGCTGGACGACCAGCGCGATCCGGTTCTCGTTGATCATCAGGCCCCAGTCGGCCGACGGCGGCTGGATGCCCAGCCCGAGGAACGACAGCGACGCGATGTACCCGATCGAGTAGGTCAGCCGCAGGCCGATCTCGACCATGAGCGGGCCGGTGATGTTCGGCAGGATCTCGCGCAGCAGGATCCGCGACCGGGGTACGGCGTACATCTCGGCCGCGCGGATGTAGTCGTTGCCCGCGACGGCGACGGTCGCCTGCCGGGCGACGCGGGCCGTGCGCGGCGCGTGCGTCAGGCCGATGACCAGCACCAGCAGCCAGCCCTCCGGCCCGATCACCGCGATCGCCAGCAGCGCGATGACGAGCTGCGGGAAGGACAGCAGGACGTCGTTGCCGCGCATCAGGAAGCTGTCGAGCCGGCCGCCGCCGTACCCGGCGACCATGCCGAGCAGCGCGCCCAGCACGATCCCGAGCGCGGTGGCCAGCACCGCGTAGAGCAGCAACGTCGTCCCGCCCGCGAGGAACCGGGTCAGCACGTCGCGGCCGAGGCCGTCGGTGCCGGCGATCCCGTCCGGCTTGAACGGCTTCCCGGCGAAGTCCGTGGTCGTGTGGCCGGTCAGCACCGGGCCGAGCCACGGTCCGAGCAGGGCGATCAGCACCACGACCAGGGTGAGCGCGGTGCCGATCCTGGCCTGCGGGAACGTCCACGCGGTGCGGAAGAGCCCGCCCGGGCGGGCCGGGGGCGCGTCGGGGGTGACGGTGCGGGGGAGTTCGACGGCGGTCATCGGCCCGCCTCCGTCCTGAGTTTCGGGGTGGCGAGGATGCCGACGACGTCGGCGAGCAGGTTCACCACGATGTACACCGCGGCGATGAGGAGCGTGATCGCCTGGACGACCGCGACGTCCCGCTTGGCCACGGCGTCGATGAGCGCCTGGCCCACGCCGGGGTAGCGGAACAGGAACTCGACGACCACGACACCCCCGGCGAGCCACGCCAGCTGCAGCGCGACCACCTGCGCGACCGGGCCGATCGCGTGCGGCAGCGCGTGGCGCACGAGCACGGTCCGTTCGCGCACGCCCTTGAGCCGGGCCATCTCGACGTACCCGCTGTCTAGGACCTCGTTCATCGTCGCCCGCATCATCCGGGTGATGTACGGCGTCACGACCAGGACGAGCGTGAGCACCGGCAGCACGAGCTGGGCCGGCTGGTGCCACACGGCGTCGCCGGGCGGGGTGATCGTCACCGACGGGAAGGCCTTGAACACCGTCGTCGAGAGCAGCACGACCAGCGCGACGCCGATGACGAACTCGGGCAGCGCGGCGATCACCAGGCTGATCCCGGACACCACGTGGTCGGTCGCGCGGCCGCGGCGGATCGCGCTCCACGTGCCGAGCCCGAGCCCGACCGGGGTGGCGAGCACCGCCGCGACGACGAGCAGCACGAGCGACGCCGAGATCCGGTCGCCCAGCAACGCCGTGACCGGGCCCTGGGTGGACGTCGACGTGCCGAGGTCGCCTGTGAACAGCCCGCCGAGCCAGTCGAGGTAGCGCTGCCAGACCGGCAGGTCGAGGTGCAGCTGGTGCTGCAGCGCGGCGACGCGCTCGGGGGTGGCCTGCTGGCCGAGGATGGCCCGCGCGGGGTCGCCCGGCAGCAGCAACGTCGCGAGGAAGACCAGCAGGGACACCACCCACAGCACGAGGACGCTGACGAGCAGCCGGCGCAGGATCAGCCGTGTCATCTCACGCCTCCCCGCTCGTGCCGAGCCACGCGGTGCGGAACTGGTAGCCGCTCAGCGAGATCCCGGTCCGGTCCGGGACGAGCCCGGCGACGTACTTCTGGTACGCGTCGACCTGGTTGACGAAACCCCAGACGATCAGGCCGCCGCGGTCGTATTCGATCTTCTGCGCCCGTTTGAGCAGGTTGGTCCGCTCGGCGGCGTCGGTCGTCGCCCCGGCGCGGGTGACCAGGTCGACGAACTCCGGGTCGTGCCAGTGCGTCTCGTTGTAGGGCGCCTTCGGCAGCGACCCGACGGCGACCTGCGGCAGGTAGTTGCGGGTGTACCAGAAGTCCTGGGCGAAGTCCCAGGACAGGTAGTTCTCGCCGTAGAACGTCGTGGTGTCGAGCTTGCGGATCTTGACGTTGATGCCCGCCGCCTTGGCCTGCTGCTGGAACACCTGCGCCGCCTCGACCGCCCCCGCCTGGATGGGCGCGGTCACCAGCTCGACGTCCAAAGTGGCGTGCCCGGCCTCGGCGAGGAGCCGTTTCGCCGCGTCGATGTCCTGCTTGCGCTGGGGGAGTTCCTTGGCATAGGCGGGGTCGAAGGGGGCGTAGAGGTCGTTGCCGAGGCGGCCCTGTCCACTGAGGACCTGGTTGATCATCTGCTCCCGGTCGACCACCAACCGCATGGCCTGGCGCACCCGGACGTCGTCGAACGGCGGCCGGTCGACGCGCATGGTGAACGGCAGCCAGGTGCCGGTCTCCGCGGCGAGCACCTGGATCCGCGGGTCGCTGTTCAGCACGTCGACCAGGGCCACCGGCACCTGGTCGATGGCGTCCACCTGGGACGAGAGCAGCGCGTTGATGCGGGCGTCGTCGTCGGCGAAGTTGATCAGCACCAGTTCGTCGAGGTAGGGCTGGCCCGGCCGCCAGTAGTGCTCGTTGCGGCTGAAGGTGCTCTGCAGCCCGGCGGTGAACGAGCCCGCCTTGAACGGGCCGGTGCCGATCGGGCGCTTCACGTCGAAGTCGGCCGGGACGATCCCGAGCGAGTACTGGCCGAGCAGGTCGTCGAAGCCGGCGTTCGGCGTGTTCAGCCGGAACTCGACGGCCCGGTCGCCGCTCGGCACGACCTCGGCCAGCACGGTCAGCCCGGCCGCGCCGCTCTTCGGGTCCTTGGGGTCCGTGATCCGCTTGAAGGTGGCGACGACGTCGTTCGCCGTCACCGGGCGCCCGTCGTGGAACTTGACGCCGTCGCGGAGGACGGCGGTCCACGTCCGGGCGTCCGGCGACGCCGTCAGCGACCGCGCGACCAGGAACTCCAGCTTGTAGTCGTGGTCGCGGACCAGGAGTGGCTCGTAGAGGTTGATCACCCGCGCGATGTCCGGGTTGGTCGCCGGGGTGTGCGGGTCGAGGGTGTCGGACGCGCCGCCGCCGGTGACGCCGACGCGCAGCCGGCCGCCGGAGCGGGGCGGGCCGGCCGGCACCGGCGCGGCGTAGGTGGCACCGCAGCCGGCGGCCAGCAGCGCGACGCCGGTCGCGGCGAGGAACCTGCGGCGGGTGAAAGGACTACATCGCTCTTCCATGGTGGGGACTTCCGGTGGGAGCGGGTGTTCGGTCAGGCGATGGCGCGCCCCGCGTAGTCCGGGACCGGGTTGACGTACTGCTTCAGCCGCTCGACGGCCTCGGCCGGGAGCGGCGAGGCTCTCGAATCCGTCACGTGGATCGCCAGGATCTCTTCGGTGGCGACGAGGTCCCCGGCGACGCGCAGCTTGTGGCACAGCCGGACCTTCTTGGCGCCGATGCCCACCACGGACGTGGTGACGTCGAGCTCGGCGTCCGGCCCGACCTCGCGCAGGTACCGGACGTGGGCCTCCACGGTGTACAGGGACGAACCGCTGAGCTCCGGGCCGAGGCCGACGGTGTCCATCAGGAACGTCGTCGCGTCGCCGAAGACCAGGACGTAGTACGGCTCGGAGAGGTGGCCGTTGTAGTCGATCCACTCCGGACGGACGCGGTCGCGGTAGGACAGTTCAGCCATCACGGGCCTCCTCGACGGCGCGCTGGATGGCGATGATCGCCCGGTCGCGCTCGGCGACCAGGTCCGCGATCGTGCGCTCCCCGGCCTCGTCTTCGCAGCCCTCGACGACCGCATCGCGCAGTTCGGTGGTCAGCTCGGGGGCTTCGAGGCGGGTCCACGGGGACTTCAGCGACGGCCCGAAGTGGTCGAGCATGTGCGCCATCCCGCCTTCACCGCCGGCGAGGTGGAAGGTGAGCATGGGGCCCTGCACCGGCCAGCGCAGACCGGGGCCGTCGGTGATGGCGGTGTCGATCTGCTCGACCGTCGCCTCACCGTTCGCGACCATGTGCAGTGCCTCGCGCCAGAGGGCTTCCTGCAGGCGGTTGGCGATGAAGCCGGGGACCTCGCGGTCCATGGTGATCACGGTCTTGCCGACGCGCCGGTAGAAGTTCGCGGCGTGCGCGACCGCCCGGTCTTCGGTGCGTTCGCCGCCGACGACCTCGACCAGCGGGATCAGGTAGGGCGGGTTGAACGGGTGCCCGACCACGAGCCGTTCCGGCGTGACCGCGTCGGCCTGCATCTCGGTCATGCCGTAACCGGACGTCGAAGACGCGACGACGATCCCGGCCGGGGTGACGGCGTCGATCTCGGCGAGGAGCTTCTGCTTGAGCGGCAGGTCCTCGGGCGCGCTTTCCTGGACGAACACGGCGTCGGCGACCGCCTCGGCGAGCGTGGTCGTGACGACGAGGTTGTCCCGGCTCGCGCCGTCCTTCAGGCCGAGGGAGGTCAGCGCCGGCCAGGCGGCGTCAACCAGCCTTTTCAGCTTCGCCTCGGCGTCGGGGGCCGGGTCCCAGGCCCGGACGTGGAAGCCCTGGGCGAGGAAGTGCGCGACCCAGCCGCCGCCGATCACCCCGGCGCCGACGCACGCCACCGTTTCAGGCATGGACGCGCTCCTTCAGGCCGAGGATCTCGCGGGCACGGGAAGCGCTTACCACGGTCGCGCCGAGGTCCTGGACGATCCCGACGGCGCGGTCCACGAGCTGGCCGTTGGTCGCCTTCACGCCTTTGCTCAGGTACAGGTTGTCCTCCAGCCCGACCCGCACGTGCCCGCCGAGCAGCACCGACTGCGCGACCCACGGCATCTGGTCCCGCCCGATCGCGAACGACGCCCACTGCGCGCCGTCCGGCAGCAGGTTGACCATGGCCTGCAGCAGTCCCGGGTCGACGGGCGCGCCGTAGGGGATCCCCATGCAGAGCTGGAAGAGCGGGGGCGCGTCGATCAGGCCCTCTTCGACCATTTTGGACGCGAACCACAGGTGCCCGGTGTCGAAGATTTCCAGCTCGGGCTTGACGCCCAGCTCCTGGATCCGCTTGGCGCCGGCGCGCAGCATGTCCGGAGTGGACACGTACAGCTGGCTGCCCTCGCCGAAGTTGAGCGAGCCGCAGTCGAGCGTGCAGATGTCCGGCAGCAGCTCCTCGACGTGCGGCAGCCGGTCCATCGCGTTGACGAGGTCGGTGCCGTCGACGGGCTTGAGCGGGTCCTCCTGGTCGATGACGAGGTCACCGCCCATGCCGGCGGTCAGGTTGACGACGACGTCCACATCGGACTCCCTCACCAGCCGCACGACTTCGCGGTAGAGCGCGACGTCCCGCGACGGCGAGCCGGTCTCGGGGTCCCGGACGTGGATGTGGACGACGGCGGCCCCGGCGTTCGCGGCTTCGACGGCGCTCGCGGCGATCTGCGCGGGCGTGACGGGCACGTGCGGGCTCCGGCCGACGGTGTCGCCGGCGCCGGTGAGGGCGCAGGTGACGATGACCTCGTGGTTCATCAGGCTCCCTTGACGATCGAGCTTTCGATGAAGTCGTGCAGGTGGTCTCGCATGCTCTCGACCGAGCTGCCCGGGCGTCCGGTCAGTACCTGGATGCCGAGGCCGTCGATCAACGCCGTCAGCAGGGTGGTCGCCGCGTCGGGGTCGGTCACCCCGAACACGCCCTGCTCGCAGCCCGTCCGGATCGTCATGGCGATCGTGCGGTACCAGCGGTCGATCGAATCCGTGTAGAGCGAACGGAACGCCGGGTCGAGCGCGACTTCGTTCCACACCTGCAGCCACACCGACCATTCCGCGCGCAGGACGCCGTCGGTCGGCAGCTGCAGCTCGACCAGGCGGTGCAGGCGCTCCTGCGCGTCGGAGACCGAGTGCAGCTCGGCGACCTGGCGGTCGAACGCCAGTTTCACGTTGCGCCGCAGGGCTTCGTTGAGGACGTCGGTCTTGCCCGGGAAGTGGTAGTGGATGGTCGCGGTGCTCACGCCGCACGCCTCGGCGATGTCGGCGATGCGCACCTTGTGGTAGCCGCGTTCGGCGATCAGCGTCCACGCCGTCTCCAGGATGCGGCGGCGCGGTTCGGACTGGGCGAGGTGGTCGGGGTCGTCGCTCGCCAGGCGGGCGGCCGGCGCGGGGACCGCCGTGACGGTGACCGCGTCGTCGCTGCCGTTGAGCAGCCAGTTGACCGTGACGCCGCAGTGCTCGGCGACGCGGACCAGTTCGTGCGGCGAGAACCGGCGGGTGCCGTTCAGCGCCTTGGACAGTTTCGTTTCGTCGAGCCCGATGGCGGCGGCGAACTCCCGCTGGGCTCCCGGCATGGCCTTGACCAGGCCGCGGATGCGGTCCCGCAGCTCCGCGGTTTCGTCCATGCCAGGAGACGGTAACCCCGCGTTGCGGTAATCGCAAGACCTGACTGATGAGTCAGTCGGGCGCAATAGGGGGATCGGGCGGGCCTTCGCCGGACGCCGTCCTCCACAGTGGACGGGACGTCAGCGCGGGACGACCGAGAACCGCCGCAGCTCCAGCGCCGGGTTCTTCTGCCGCACCTCGGCGATCCGTTCCGCGGCCACCTCGCCGACGACCACCCCCGTCTGCTCACCGAGCGACGTGACGACCACGCCCATCGGGTCGACGAGCATGCTCGTGCCCGAGCCGGTCGGCGCCGCCTGGCCCGCCGCGGCGACGTAGAGCGTGTTCTCGATCGCGCGGGCCCGGACGAGCGTGCTCCAGTGGTACTCCTTCAGCGGCCCGGGCACCCACTCCGCCGGGAGCAGGACGACGTCGGCACCCGCGTCGGCCAGCCGCCGCGTCACCTCCGGGAAGCGCAGGTCGTAGCAGGTCTGGAGGCCGAAGCGGACGCCGTCGACCTCGAACGTCTCCGGCTCGGTGATCTCGCCGGCGCGGACGACGTCGGACTCGCGGAAGCCGAACGCGTCGTAGAGGTGGATCTTGCGGTAGAGCGCCTTCACGCCGTCGGGGCCGACCGCGACCAGGGTGTTGGAGATCCGCGAGCCGTCGAGGCGTTCGTTCATGCCGCCCACGATCGTGAGGCCCCGCTGCGCGGCGAGCGCGAGCAGGCCCGTGACGAACTCGCCGTCGAGGTTCTCGGCGGAGTCGACGAACCGGTGGTCCATCGCGGGGACGGTGAACATCGCGTACTCGGGCAGCAGGACCACCCGGGCGCCGCGGTCCGCCGCGTCGCCGGCGAGCTTGGTCACGAGCGCGAGGTTGGCGGCCTTGTCGTCGCCGGGCGCGTACTGCGCGAGAGCCACGTGCGTCATGCGGTTCCCTTCCGGGGAGCGGCGGGCATGCGGTCGAGTTTGCCGAGCACGACCGTGTAGCAGAAGATCCCGGCGAGCAGCACCACGCCGGTGACGAGGAACGCGCCGGCGAACGAGCCGGTCACGTCCACGACGGCGCCGGTCACGATCGGCGCGGCGATGCCGATCAGGTTGGCGACGAAGTTGACCAGCCCGCCGAGTGTGCCCGAGCAGCCTTCCGGCGCGATGACCGCGACGATGCTGGACCCGGCGGGCACCGAGACGGCCAGCCCGGCGGCCCCGACCGACAGGAACACCAGCGCGACGGCGACCGACCCGGCGTAGGCGGCACCGGCGACCGACAGCGAGACGAGCATGCTGGCGACGAGCACGATCCGGCGCGCCTTGGTCTCGTCGCCGCTGCGGGCGATGAGCCGGTCGAGCACGATGCCACCGACGAGGAACTGCGCGAGCACCGCGACCAGCCACGGGATCATCGTGTAGAAGCCGCCGGCCAGGAGCTTCACGCCGAACTGCTTCTCGAGGTAGCCCGGGAGCCAGGTCAGCAGGACGTAGTACGCGTAGGTGTAGGACGCGTACCCGAGCGCGAGGCCCCAGGTCTTGCGGCGGCGCAGCAGGTTCCCGAGCCCGGTGAGCGAGCTGGGTGTGGGCGCGTCTTCGTCGTCAGCGCCGCCTTCGCGCAGGTACGCGAACTCCTCGGGCGACAGGCGGCCACGTTCGAGGGCCTGCTTCGGCGTCAGGTACAGCAGCCACCACACGAGGAGGTAGACGATGCTGAGCAGGCCGGTGAAGACGAACGCCGCGTGCCAGCCGAACGCCGTCACCAGGAACGCCATCACCGGGATGCCGAGGACGTTGGAGATCTTGGCGCAGCCGTCGAAGATCGCGGTGGCCCGGCCGCGTTCCGACCGCGGGAACCACTGGCCGATCGCCTTCCAGCCCGCCGGGATGGTCGGCGCTTCGCCGAAGCCGAGCACGAGCCGCGACGCCATCAGCAGGCCGAGCCCGCCCGCCGACGCCGTCAGGAACGACGCGATCGCCCACAGCAGGGCGGCCACGCGGTTGACCCAGCGGACGCCGATCCGGTCGATGATCGCGCCGATCGGCAGTTGCAGCACGGCGTACGTCCACAGGAACGCCGAGGCGACGATGCCGAGCTGGGCCGCGCTGAGGTGGAACTCGCGCATCATCTCGGGCCCGGCGATGGACAGGTTGACGCGGTCGACGTAGTTGACGAACGAGCCGACGCCGAGCACGCCCGCGATCGTCCAGCGGGTCTTCGCCCGCGTCGTCGTGCGGACCGCGGTGGTCATCGGGCCTGCTTCGCGAGAGAGGTGGTCTCCTCGAAGGCCGCCGTGAGGCCGGCCATGAGGGCGCCGTGCTGCATCGTGAGCGCGAGCTGCCCGGCGCCGTGGGCGAGGGCGAACTCCTTCTCCTTGCGGCTCCAGGCGGGCAGCACCCACGGCTTCCCGGCGGCCCGGGCGGCGTCGGCGACGCGCTTGAGGTCGGCGAAGTCGCCTTCTTCACGCGTGTACGCGCCCCGCTCACGGCGCAGGGACAGGTCCGACGGGCCGACGAACACACCGTCCACTGTGTCCAGTGCCAGGATTTCGGCGATGTCCTCGAGCGCGCCCGCGTCCTCGATCATCGGCAGGCAGCGCGTGCCGCGGTCCTGCTCGGCGACCCAGTCGTCGCTGAAGCCGCGGTAGCCGGTCGTGCGGCCGCCCGCGAAGCTGCGGTCGCCCAGCGGCGGGAACTTCGCGAACGCCGTGACGGCCTCGGCGTGCGCCGCGTTCTCGACGTGCGGGATGACGACCGCGTCGGCGCCGAAGTCGAGGGCCTGCTGGATCGGGCCGCGCTCGGGGCCCAGGACCTTCGCGAGCACCTCCAGGCCGAGCGAGCGCAGGAACGGGACGAACCGCTCGAGGTCGGCCAGGTCGAACGCGCCGTGCTCGATGTCGAGGACGGCGGCGCCGTAGCCGATCCCGCGGGCGATTTCGGCCGCGGCGAAGCTCGGGTCGGAGAGCCAGACGGCGTAGCGCCGGTCGGCGGGGACTGGGGACATCGGGGAACCTCCTGCGCACTCACGACGGTAGCTCCGGTCGTTGTGTGCACCGTGTATACACGATGGATATCTGTCGGTCCAGACGCTAAGCTGACGGCTCGAAGAGCGAGGGGAGAGGCATGACCACCAGCGCACCGGCCGGCCCGGCGCGGGACCGCGTGTACGCCTGGCTGCGCGACGGGATCATCGCGGGCGAGCTCGAGGGGGGCCGGTTCCTGGACGAGCAGTGGGTCTCGGGCGTGGTCGGGGTGTCCCGCACGCCGGTCCGCGAGGCGTTCCACCGCCTGGAGGCCGAGCGCTTCATCAGCCTGCTGCCGCGCAAGGGCGCCCAGGTCCGCACGGTCACCGCGCGCGAGCTGGAGGAGGTCTACCAGAGCCGTCGCCTGATCGAGGGCCACGCGATCACGGAGGTCTGCACGGCCCGGGCGGGCGCACCGGCGGAGATGGCCGGGTTGATCGAGGAGATGGACCGCGCGGGCAAGGCGCGCGACTGGTTCGCGGTGTCGGGCCTGGACCGGTCGTTCCACCGGGCGATCGTCAACGCGGCGGGCAACTCGGTGCTGACGGAGCTGTACGACACGCTGCGGTCGCGCCAGCAGCGGGTGGCGGTGCGGGCCCTGGAGGCCCGCCCCGAGCGGCTGCCGGTGATCGACGCCGAGCACCGCGCCCTGGTGGCGGCTTTGGACGCCCACGACGCCGAGGAGGCGCTGCGGATCCTGAACCAGCACCTGCGCCCGGTGTCCGAGGTGGTGTCGGCCCTGGACCGCGGCTGATCCGGCGTGGGCCCGGGCCGGCGGCGGGTCCGCGTCCCACCGCGGGTCCGTGGCCAGCGCACCCGGCCTGGCGAATGATAGGAATGGCCGGTGACCGAACCGAACCTGATCGAAGCCGCCGCGGCCGAGGCCGTCACGCTGACCAGTGAGCTCATCCGCATCGACACGACCAACACCGGCGACCCCGACACGCTGGTCGGCGAGCGGGCGGCGGCCGAGTACGTCGCGGAGAAGCTGACCGACGCCGGCTACGAGATCACCTACGTCGAGTCCGGCGGGAAGAACCGGCACAACGTCATCGTGCGGCTCGAAGGCGCCGACCGGTCCCGGGGCGGGCTGCTCATCCACGGTCACCTCGACGCCGTGCCCGCCGATCCGTCCGAGTGGTCGGTCCACCCCTTCTCCGGCGCCGTCCAGGACGACTACGTCTGGGGCCGCGGCGCGGTTGACATGAAGGACATGTGCGGGATGGCGCTCGCGCTGGCCCGGCACTACAAGATGAACAACGTCGTGCCCCCGCGCGACCTCGTGTTCGCCTTCCTCGCCGACGAAGAGGCCGGCGGCAAGTTCGGTGCCCAGTGGCTCGTCGAGAACCGCCCCGACCTCTTCGAGGGCGTCACCGAGGCGATCAGCGAGGTCGGCGGCTTCTCGATCACGCTCAAGGACGACGTCCGCGCGTACCTCATCGAGACCGCCGAAAAGGGCATCCGCTGGATGAAGCTGCGCGTGCGTGGCACCGCGGGCCACGGCTCGATGATCCACCGCGACAACGCGGTCACGAAGCTCTCCGAAGCCGTCGCGAAGCTCGGCAACCACCGCTTCCCGCTCGTCCTCACGGACTCGGTGAAGGAGTTCCTCGCGGGCGTCACCGAGATCACCGGCTGGGACTTCCCCGAAGACGACCTCGAAGGCTCGGTCGCCAAGCTGGGCAACATCTCCCGGATGATCGGCGCGACCCTGCGCGACACCGCCAACCCGACCATGCTGACCGCCGGCTACAAGTCGAACGTCATCCCGTCGGTCGCCGAAGCCGCTGTGGACTGCCGGATCCTGCCAGGCCGGCTCGAGGCGTTCGACCGCGAGCTCGACGAGCTGCTCGGCCCGGACATCGAGAAGGAGTGGATGGAGCTCCCGCCGGTCGAGACGACCTTCGACGGCGCGCTCGTCGACGCGATGACCGCCGCCGTGCTGGCCGAAGACCCCGGCGCGAAGACGTTGCCGTACATGCTTTCCGGCGGCACCGACGCGAAGTCGTTCCAGGACCTCGGCATCCGCAACTTCGGCTTCGCCCCGCTCAAGCTGCCGGCGGACCTCGACTTCTCGGCGCTGTTCCACGGCGTCGACGAGCGCGTCCCGGTCGAGGCGCTGAAGTTCGGCACCCGCGTGCTGGACCGGTTCCTGCGCACGTCCTGATGACCGCGTTCGCGCTCGCCGACGGTACGTCCCTGCAGGTGGTGCGCAGGGGCGACCCGGCCGCGCCGGTCACCGTGGTGTTCGTCCACGGCTACGCGCTCAACCAGCGCAGCTGGGGCCGGATCGCGCCACTGGTGCCGGACGCGGCCGAGGGGGCGGTGGCCGTGCTGACCTATGACCAGCGCGGCCACGGCGGGTCCGGGCGGGCGCGGCGCGGCACCGCGACCATGACCCAGCTCGGGGACGACCTCGCCGAGCTCGTCGAGCGCGAGGTCCCGGACGGCCGCGTGGTCCTGGTCGGGCACGACATGGGCGGCCTGGCGATCATGTCGCTGTCCCAGCGGCACGCGGACCTGTTCGCCGCGCGCGTGTCCGGGCTGGTGCTGCTCGCGACGTCGTCGGGCACGCTGGCCACGGAGGTGTCGGCGGCGTGGCCGAACGCGCTGGGCAAGCTCGCCCGCGACCTCGAAGCCGTGCTCGGCTCGAAGCTCTTCGGCGTCGTCCGCGAGCACACCAGCCGGGCGGTGAGCGCGGGCCTGCGGTGGTGGCTCTTCGGCGACGACCCGGACCCGGAAATAGTCGAGCTGACGGTGAAGATGATCCGCGGCAACTGGCCGCACACCGTGTCGCTGTTCCGCCCGGCGCTCGACGCCTACGCGCGAGAGGCGGCGTTGACGCAGGTCGGCGGCCTGCCCGTGACGGCGATCGTGGGGGAGCGCGACCGGATCGTCCGCGCGTCCGACGTCGAGCAGTGGGTCGGTGGCCTCGACAACGGGACGGCCGTGGTGCTGCCCGGCGTCGGGCACGTCGTCCCCCTGGAAGCCGCGGCGCAGGTGCTGCCGCGCGTCGTCGCCCTGGTCAACGCCAGTTACCGACAAGACGAGAGTTCTTGACAACTTCTCTGTTCGGCATGATGCTGGGCGCATGTTCCCCGTGGCGGTGATCGAAGACCCGGCCGCGGCCGAGGTCTCCCTGGACCCGGTCCGCGCCCGGCTGCTCGCCGAGCTGGCCGAGCCCGCGTCGGCGACGATGCTGGCGGCGCGCGTCGACCTGCCGCGCCAGAAGGTCAACTACCACCTGCGGACGCTGGAGCAGCACGGCCTGGTGGAGCTGGTCGAGGAGCGCCGCAAGGGCAACGTCACCGAGCGGATGATGCGGGCGACGGCGTCCTCGTACGTCATTTCGCCGACGGCGCTGGCCGCCGTCCAGCCGGATCCCGCGCAGTCACCCGATCGGCTTTCGGCCCGGTGGCTGCTCGCCGTCGCCGGTCGCCTGGTGCGGGACGTCGGCCTGCTGATCACCGGCTCGGCCAAGGCGAAGCAGCGCGTCGCGACCTTCGCGCTCGACGGCGAGATCCGCTTCGCCTCGGCCGCCGACCGGGCCGCGTTCGCCGAAGAGCTGACCGCGGCCGTCACGGCCCTGGTCGGCAAGTACCACGACGAGACGGCCGAGAAGGGCCGCCCGCACCGGGTGGTCGTCGCCGTCCACCCCAGCGTTCCCGAGGAGACCGCCAGTGGGGCATGAGTTCGAACTGACCGAGACCGCCGAGGTCGACGCCACGCCGGAACAGGTGTGGGAAGCCATCGCCACCGGCCCGGGCATCGACTCCTGGTTCATGGGGCGCACCGAGGTCGAGGGCGGCACCGGCGGCGTGGTCCGCGGCGCGTTCGGCGGCTACCGGCCGGAGTACCGCATCCGGGAGTGGGACCCGCTCGAGAAGCTGGTCTACGGCAGCGAACCCGCGCCGGACGGCCGGACGATCGCCTACGAGTTCCTCGTCGAGGGCCGCGACGCCGGCAGCTCGGTCGTCCGCTGCGTGACCAGCGGCTTCCTGCCCGGCGACGACTGGGAGGACGAGTTCGAGGCGATGACCGCGGGCGGCGCGATGTTCTTCCGCACGCTCGTCGAGTACGTCACACACTTCGCCGGCCGCACCGCGGTGCCGGTGACGGCGTTCGGACCACCGGTGGGGGACTGGCCCGGGGCGTGGACGCGGCTGGGGGCGGCCCTCGGTCTTCCCGCGCGCCCGGCCCAGGGCGACCGCGTCCGGTTCACGCTCGAGGACGGCGTCACGCGGGAGGGCGTCGTCTACGCGGTGAACGACCAGAACGCCGGGATCCGGACACCGGACGCGATGATCCGGTTCCTGCGCGGCTTCCACGGCCCGATGGTCGCGTCCCACCACCTCTTCGGCCCGGGAGCGGACGCCGAGGTCGCGGAGAAGGCCTGGGGCGACTGGCTGGACCGTGTGCTCGGTTGACCGCCGAGCGGCTGGACGGCGTCGGCCAAACCGGTTGCCGCCGCTGCGATGATCGGAGTCATGGGCCAACCGACGTTGCGCAGCGAGCGGCTCACCCTGGTGCCGCTCGCCGACGAGCACCGGCAGCTGGAAGTCGAGCTCGACGCCGACCCGGCGGTGATGCGGTACCTGGGTGGCCGCGCGCTGACCCGGGCGGAGGCGGAAGCCGCGCACGAACGCCGGCTGGCCGCCGCGGGGGAGGGATTCGGGTACTGGGCCGGGTTCGCCGGCGACGAGTTCGTCGGCTGGTGGCTGCTGCGGCCGCCGCACGGGCCGGACCAGCCGCCCGTCGAAGGCGAGGCCGATCTCGGGTTCCGGCTGCGGCGCAGCCGGTGGCGTCGCGGTTACGCCGCCGAGGGGGCGCGGGAGCTGATCCGGTACGGCTTCACCGAACTGGGGCTCGACCGCGTCTTCGCCCAGACCGCGGCGGCGAACGCCGCCTCGCGCGCGACCGCGACCGCCGCGGGGATGTCGTTCGTGCGGGAGTTCGCCTCCGGCGGCGACGGGCAGACCGAAGTCGAGTACGAGATCAGGCGGCTAGGTCGGTAGCGCGCCGGGCAGGCTCGCCGAGGTCTTCTTGCGGCGCAGCCACACCCGCCGCGTGCCGTCGGCGTAGAGCCGCACGGTACGCAGTTCCCAGCCCGCGAACTCCGCGTGGATGGAGAGCTGGATCGCCGCCGCACGCCGGGACACACCCGGGGGGAGGTGCAGACGGCGGTACTCCCAATCCCCTTCGACCACCGCCTCGCTGACCGCTGTCATGGCTGGATCACCTGGGTCCCTTCTCCGGCGGCCGAGCCGACGAACACCCGGCCGCTCTTCTCGTCGACCCCGACCGAGTCCGGCTGGCGCACGGTGGGGAACCGGTACTTCTCGACGGGCTCGCCGCCGCGGACGTCGAACCCGACCACCTCGTTCCGCTCGGTGAGCGTCACCCAAGCCAGGCTCCGCCGCGCGTCGTAGGCGATCCCGTACACGCCGCCCGGCACCGGGTAGCGCTGCCGCAGGATCAGCGGGCCCGCCGAGAACGCCAGCAGGGCCCCCGCCCGCGCGTCCGTCACCAGCACCCGCCCGTAGGAGTCCGCCACGGCGTTGGCCGCGCCGTCCCCGGCCCGCAGGCCCTCGTTGACCTTCCCGGCCGCGACGTCGACCGAGAACACCGCCGTCCGCAGCCGGTCCAGCACCACGACACCCTTCCCGGTGTCCACGACGTCGTCGGCGCTGTAGAGCTGCCCGCCGATCGTCCGCGCCGGACCCGCCGCCGGCAGCACCTGGATGTCCTTCGCCGCCCCCATCGCGACCAGCCGGTCGGCGCCGTAGGCGATGCTCGACGCCGGCTGCCCGCCCGTCTTAGTCTCGGTCAGCTTCCGGTCCGGCAACGTCAGCTGCTGCACCACACCCTGCGCCGGCTCCGCGATCTCGACCCGCCCCGGCGTCACGGTCAGCTTCCCGGCCTTGCCGTATAACGGCATATTCACCGGGGCGGACGCGAGCGCGTTCAGGTCGTACAGCCGCAACGACGGCGGCTCGGAAACCGCGACGACGAGCGTCGAGGTCTTCGGATCGACGGCCAAAGCCGACACCGACCCGGTCGTGAGGGTCTGACCAGCGGGTTTCGCGGTCACCGCGGGGGAGACGGCGGGGCGCGCGGCGACCGGGTTCGCGACGATCTGCAGGTCGTCGCCGGTGGACTTGGCCGAAGAGCAGCCCGAGAGCACCAGAGCACCGGCGAGCGGGACCGCGATCCACGCCACGGCGGCGAGCCGACGCACGTTCGTGCCTCCTGGTGTCCCTCGGCGGATGGTCTTCACCAGCATGCTCCTCGATCCCTTTGCCGTCACGTACGTGTCACCCAACAGACACCTACCGCGGCCAGCGTTCGGGGTAACCGGCCTCGATCGCGCTGACGTCGTCCAGTGCCGAGCGGATCGCCGGCGGCAGGGTGATCTCCTCCGCCGTCAGCGAACCGGTGAGCTGGCCGGTGTCGCGGGCCCCGACGACCGGGGCGACCACGCCGGGCCGGTCGCGGACCCACGCCAGGGCCACGGCCAGCGGCGACGTGCCGAGCCCGTCGGCGGCGGTGGCGACCGCCTGCACGATCCGGGCGGCCCGGTCGGTGCGGTGGTGCTCGACGTAGCCGGCGTACGCGCTGTTCGCGCCGCGCGAGTCGGCGGGCGTGCCGGAGCGGTACTTGCCGGTCAGCACGCCGCGGCCGAGCGGCGCCCAGGGCAGCAGCCCGATGCCGTGGTGTTCGGCCGCCGGGACGACCTCGCGGTCGACGCCGCGCTCCAGCAGCGAGTATTCGACCTGGGTGGAGACGATCGGTGCGACGGCCGCGGCCCCGGCGGCGGCGGTCGCCAGCTGCCAGCCCGCGTAGTTCGAGACGCCGACGTACCGGACCTTGCCGCTGGTCACGGCGTACTCGAGGGCGGCGAGGGTCTCGGCGATCGGCACGCAGCTGTCCCACGCGTGCAGCTGCCAGAGGTCGATGTGGTCGGTGCCGAGCCGCTTCAGCGAGCCGTCGAGCGCGGTGAGGAGCGCGCCGCGGGAGGCGCCGCCGCCGAACGGGCCGTCGGTGCGCTTGGCGACGGCCTTGGTCGCGAGCACCACGTCGTCGCGGGGGACGAGGTCGCCCAGCAGCGAGCCGAGCACCCGCTCGCTCTCGCCTTCCCCGTAGATGTCGGCCGTGTCCACCAGGGTGCCGCCGGCGTCGACGAAGGCCACCAGCTGGCTGGCCGCCTCCTCCGCGTCGGTGTCGCCACCCCAGGTCATGGTGCCGAGCGCCATCCGCGAGACGCGCAGTCCCGAGCGGCCGAGCAGTCGCTTTTCCACGACCGCCGAGCCTAGTGGGCTCACCCGTCCGGACCTGACCAAGGTGAGTCGTGTCGCCCCCAAGGGCCCCCGTTAGGGTCTGGCCCCGTGCGACTCGGACTGAATCTCGGCTACTGGGGCGCGGGGAACGACCCCGCGAACCTGGCCTTGGCGACCCGGGCGGAGGAGCTCGGCTTCGCCGTCGTGTGGGCCGCGGAGGCCTACGGCTCGGACGCCGTCACCGTGCTGACGTGGATCGCCGCGCACACGAAGCGGATCGACGTCGGCGCCGCCGTGCTGCAGATCCCGGCCCGGACGCCGGCGATGACCGCGATGACCGCCGCGACCCTGGACACGCTCTCGGGCGGCCGGTTCCGGCTCGGGCTGGGCGTCTCCGGGCCGCAGGTGTCGGAGGGCTGGCACGGCGTCCGCTTCGCCTCGCCGCTGGGCCGCACCCGCGAGTACGCCACGATCGTGCGGTCGGCCCTGCGGCGCGAACGGCTGAGGTTCGACGGCGAGCACTTCACGTTGCCGCTGCCGGACGGCCCGGGCAAGGCACTGCGGCTGACCGTCCGCCCGGCCCGCAAGCACATCCCGCTCTACCTGGCCGCGATCGGCCCGAAGAACCTGGAGCTGACCGGCGAGCTCGCCGACGGCTGGCTGCCGGTGTTCTTCTCGCCGGCGCACGCGGGGGAGCAGCTCGCGCAGCTGCGGACCGGCGCCGGGCGGGCCGGCCGCACGCTGGACGGCTTCGACGTCGCCCCGAGCGTGCCCCTGGTGCCCGGCGACGACTGGACGGCCTGCGCGGACGCCGTCCGCGGCTACGCGGCGCTCTACCTCGGCGGCATGGGCAGCCGGGAGAAGAACTTCTACAACCGGCTCGCCTGCCGGATGGGCTTCGAAGCCGAAGCCGCGGAAGTACAGGAGAAGTACCTGGCCGGCGACCGGGCGGGGGCGATGGCGGCGGTGCCGCCGGCGTTCCTCGACGCGACGTCGCTGCTGGGCCCGAAAGAACGGATCGCGGAGAAGATGACCGAATACGCCGAGGCCGGCGTGACGACCCTGTCGGTGTCGCCGTACACCGAGGACGCGGCGGGCGCGCTGCGCACCGCCGTCGAAGCCCTCGAGACGGCGGGGGTGGCCTGACGTGGGGTGGTTCGAAGCACTCGTGCTGGGCCTGGTCCAGGGCCTGACGGAGTTCCTGCCGGTCTCCTCGAGCGCGCATCTGCGGATCGTCGCGGCGCTCGTCGGCTGGGACGACCCGGGCGCGGCGTTCACCGCGGTGACCCAGATCGGCACCGAGCTCGCGGTGATCATCTACTTCGGCAAGAAGATCGGCCGGATCCTGCAGGCCTGGTTCTTCTCGCTGTACAAGAAGGACTGGCGCCAGGACCCGGACGCGCGGCTGGGCTGGCTGATCATCGTCGGCTCGCTGCCGATCGTGGTGCTCGGCCTGCTGCTGCAGGACCAGATCGACAGCGCGTTCCGCGACCTGCGGATCACCGCGACCGTGCTCATCGTGTTCGGCCTGATCCTGCTGTACGCCGACCGCGTCGGGAAGCAGGAGCGGACCCTGGACCACCTGACCGTGCCGCACGGGCTCGGGTTCGGCTTCGCCCAGGCGCTGGCGCTCATCCCGGGGGTGTCCCGCTCGGGCGGCACGACCAGCGCGGGCCTGCTGCTGGGCTACACGCGCGCCGAGGCGGCGGAGTACTCGTTCCTGCTGGCGCTGCCGGCCGTGTTCGGCTCGGGCGTGTACAAGCTCAAGGACATCGGCTCGGGCGGCGTGCCGGCCCAGTGGGGCCCGACGATCCTGGCCACCCTGGTCGCCTTCGGCGTCGGCTACGCCGTGATCGCCTGGCTGATGGCCTACATCAAGAAGCGCAGCTTCGTCCCGTTCGTGGTGTACCGGCTCGCGCTCGGCGTGCTGCTGTTCGTGCTGATCTTCACCGGCGTGCTGGACCCGAACGCGGGCCCCGTGAGCCACTGATCGCGTCCACGTAGGGTGGGCTTCGTGAGTACGGTCATTCTGCTCAGGCACGGCAAGTCGACGGCCAACGGCTCCGGTGTCCTGGCCGGGCGGTCCCCGAAGGTCAACCTCGACGACACGGGCCGCGCCCAGGCGGAGAAGCTGGTCGAGCGGCTGGACGGCGTGCCCCTTTCGGGGCTCGTCGTCTCACCCATGCTGCGGTGCAAGCAGACCGTCGGGCCGCTGGCCGCCGCGCGCGGTCTGGAGAAGCTCGTCGAGCCCGGGTTGTCCGAAGTGGACTACGGCGACTGGACCGGCAAGGAGCTCAAGCACCTCGCGAAGGAGCCGCTCTGGCGGGTCGTGCAGGCGCACGCCTCGGCGGCGGTGTTCCCGGGCGGCGAAGGGCTCGCCCAGATGCAGGCGCGCTCGGTGGCGGCCGTCCGCGCGCACGACCGGCGGATCGCCGCCGAGCACGGCGACCACGCCGTCTGGCTGCTGTGCAGCCACGGGGACGTGATCAAGTCCATCCTCGCCGACGCCCTCGGCCAGCACCTCGACGCCTTCCAGCGGATCGTCGTCGACCCGGCGTCGATCTCGGTGGTGCGCTACACCGAGACGCGGCCTTTCGTCATGCGCGTCAACGACCACGGCGGCGACCTGCGCGGGATCGTGCCGCCGGCGCCCAAGCCGAAGCGCGGCAAGAAGGCCGCGTCGAGCAGCGACGCCGTCGTGGGCGGTACCACCGGCCGGTGAGGTTGGCCACCTCCGGAAAGCGCTGACATCCGCCCCTGCGGAACCCGTAGGGTGGCGGGACCGAGAGTTGCACGAGTTGCACCCCGACCAGGAGCCTGCGCCGATGATTTCGCCGGACAACCCGTTCGCCGCACCCAGCGAACTGCCCTACGCCCTGCCGCCGTTCGACCGGATCGGCGACGAGCACTACCGGCCCGCGTTCGAGGCGGGCCTGGCCGAGCACTCGGCGGAGATCGAGCGGATCGCGGCGCAGGACGCCGAGCCGACCTTCGAGAACACCGTCGTCGCCCTCGAGCGTTCGGGTGAGCTGCTGGGCCGGGTCGCGAGCGTGTTCTACAACCTGTCCGGCTCCAACAGCACCGACGAGATCCAGGCCATCCAGGCGGAGTTCGCGCCGAAGCTGGCCGCGCACCACGACGCGATCCACCTGAACCCGAAGCTGTTCGCCCGGATCGACGCCCTCCACGCGAAGCGTGACGAGTTTGGCCTGGACGAGGAGTCGCGGCGCCTGCTGGAACGCCAGCACCTCGACTTCAGCCGCGCGGGTGCCGGGCTCGGCGAGGCCGAGCAGGCTCGCCTGCGGGAATTGAACGGTGAGCTGTCCACGCTGCAGACGAAGTTCCAGCAGAACCTGCTCAAGGACACCAACGAGCTCGCGGTCGTCATCGAAGACCGCGCGGAACTGGCGGGCTTCGGCGACGGCGCGATCGCCACGGCCGCCGAAGCGGCGTCGGCCCGCGGCGAGGACGGCAAGTACGTCATCCCGCTGACCCTGCCGACGAGCCAGGCGTCCCCGCTGGAGACCCTGCGCGACCGCGAAGTCCGCGCGCGGATCCACACGGCGTCGATGGCGCGGGGCAACCGCGGCAACGATTACGACAACAACGGCGTCGTCGCGGACATCGTGCGGCTGCGCGCCGAGCGGGCCGCGTTGCTCGGCTACCCGAACCACGCCGCGTACGTCATCGCGGACGAGACGGCGAAGACGGCCGAAGCCGCCGCCGGGCTCCTGGAACGCCTCGCCCCGGCGGCGGTGGCGAACGCCCGCACCGAGGCGGCGGAGCTCCAGCAACTGCTCGAAGCCGACGTTCCGGGCGCGACGCTGCGGCCGTCGGACTGGCCGTACTACGCCACGCAGGTCCGCCGGGAACGCTTCGACGTCGACACCGAGGCCCTGCGCCCGTACTTCGAGGCGGACCGCGTGTACGCCGACGGCGTCTTCTTCGCCGCCACCAAGCTGTACGGGCTCACCTTCACCGAGCGGACCGACCTCCCGAAGTACCACCCGGAGGTCCGGACCTTCGAGGTGTTCGACGCCGACGGCACGCCGCTCGGGCTGTACCTGCTCGACCTCTACGCCCGTGACGCCAAGCGCGGCGGCGCGTGGATGAACACCTTCGTCGACCAGTCGCAGCTGCTGGACCGCAAGACGGTCGTGGTCAACGTGCTCAACGTCGGCAAGCCGCCGGCCGGTGAGCCGACCCTGCTGACCTTCGACGAGGTCGTCACCGCGTTCCACGAGTTCGGGCACGCGTTGCACGCCCTGCTCTCGGCGGTCCGCTACCCGACGTTCTCGGGCACCAACGTGCCCCGCGACTTCGTCGAATACCCCTCGCAGGTCAACGAGATGTGGATGCTGTGGCCGGAGGTGCTGGCCAACTACGCCAAGCACCACGAGACGGGCGAGGCGCTGCCCCAGGAGCAGGTCGACAAGCTCCTCGCCAGCCAGCAGTACGGCGAAGGCTTCTCCACCACCGAGTACCTGGCCGCGTCACTGCTCGACCAGGCCTGGCACGGCCTCGGCGTCGACGACCGGGTGGGGGAGGTGCAGCGGTTCGAGACGGACGCCCTGGTGAAGGCCGGCGTGGCCGTCGAAGCCATCCCGCCGCGCTACCGCACCACGTACTTCGCCCACATCTTCAGCGGCGGCTACAGCGCCGGGTACTACTCCTACATCTGGAGCGAGGTGCTCGACGCCGACACCGTCCAGTGGTTCCGGGAGAGCGGGGGACTGACCCGCGAGAACGGCGACCACTTCCGCCGCACCCTGCTGGGCCGGGGAGGCAGCATCGACCCGATGGACGCCTTCCGCGCGTTCCGCGGCCGCGACCCGGAGATCGAGCCGTTGCTGGCCCGCCGAGGGCTCGACGGAGTCTGAGTCTTCAACTGTATAACGACCTATACTGTGGGCCCGGTGTTGAAAATACCGGGCCCACAGTCATGTTCGGGGAACAAAGACAAGCCAAGACACGGGAGGCCGCTCAGGCCGTGGCGCTCTGCTCGCCCGCGACGATGTGGTCGACGAAGCCGTAAGTCAGAGCTTCGTCGGCGTCGAACCAGCGGTCGCGGTCGGCGTCGGCGGTGATGCGCTCGACCGTCTGGCCGGTCTGGCGTGCGGTGATCTCGGCGATGCGGCGCTTCATCCGGCCGAAGACCTCGGCCTGGATGGCGATGTCGGTGGCGGCGCCGCTGATGCCGGCCGAGGGCTGGTGCATGACGATCCGCGTGTTGGGCAGCAGGTAGCGCTTTCCGGGGGTGCCGGAGGAGAGCAGGAACTGGCCCATGGAGGCGACGAAGCCGAGCCCGTACGTCGAGACGTCGGGTTTGACGAGCTGCATGGTGTCGTAGATGGCCATGCCGGCGGTGACGGAGCCGCCGGGTGAGTTGATGTAGAAGGTGATGTCCTTCGCCGGGTCGTCGGCGGCGAGCAGGAGGAGCTGGGCGATGATCCGGTTGGCCACCTCGTCGGTGACTTCGGAGCCGAGGAAGACGATGCGGTCGCGCAGGAGCTGCTGGTAGACCGAGTCGTCGGGGGACTGGTTCGGGGCCTGCATCGCGGGCACGGCGGAGAGTGTCATGGCCCGAAGGTAGGGCGGAAGATCGCGGGCCGGGGTGTGGTTTCGCTGTGAGCGTGCGGAGTTCGCTGGGAGCGGAGTCTTGTCACCGGGGCCGGCCCCGGCTAACGTACAACGACATGGTTGTACTTGAGGGAGAGACCGAGGAGTCGCTCAACCAGCTCTTCCGGGCGCTGGCCGACGGCACGCGCCGCGACATCCTGGCGCGCTCGATCACGGAGACGCCGTCGGTGTCCGAGCTCGCCGCGCACTACGAGATGAGCTTCGCGGCCGTGCAGAAGCACGTGGCCGTGCTCGAGCGGGCGGGTCTGGTGCGCAAGCGGGCGAACGGGCGGGAGCAGCGGGTCTCGGCGAGCCGGGAGCGGCTGCGGCGGGCCGGTGAGCTGCTCGACTCCTTCGAGGCGGTGTGGCGTCAGCGGGTGGCGCAGCTCGATGAGGTGCTGCTGGGGAAGGAAGACTGACTATGCCTGTCACGTCGGTGACGAAAGATCCCGAGGCGCTCACGTTGACGCTGGTGGCCGATTTCCCGGTCTCGCAGCGGCGGCTGTGGGAGGCCTGGGCCGATCCGCGGCAGCTGGAGCGGTTCTGGGGGCCGCCGGCCGCGCCCGCGACGTTCACCCACCACGACTTCCGGGTCGGGGGCCGCGCGGAGTACTTCCTGACCGGGGCGGACGGGGAGAAGTGGAGTGGTGCGTGGAGGTTCACGGCGGTGAACCCGATCGACTCGTTCGCGGCGGACGACGGTGAGGACAACGCCGAGGACGAGGACATGCCGGCGTCGATGACGTTCGCGTTCGAGACGACGCCGTCGGGGTCGCGCATGACGTGCGTCACCCGGTTTTCCGGGTTGGCGGCGATGGAACGGACGACCCCGGGCATGGAAGCCGGCCTGCGCGCCGCGATGCCCCAGCTCGACGAGGTGCTGGCCGGATGAGGACGCTGAAGATCATCGAGCACGTGTCGCTGGACGGCGTGATCCAGAACTCGGCCGACGGGGACGGCTTCCCGTACCCCGATTGGACCGGGCCGTACCGGACTCCGGCCGGTGCGGGGGCGATGTTGTCCGCTCATGGCGATCGGTTCGACCTGCTCCTCGGCCGGCGCACCTACGACATCTTCTCGGGCTTCTGGCCGACGGTGACGGGCCTGCCGATGGCGGATCGCCTGAACGCGGCGACGAAGTACGTCGTCACGCACCGTCCGGACGATCTCGGCTGGGGGCCGGCCGAGGGGGTCGGGCCGGATCCCGTGGCGGGCGTGCAGCGGCTCAAGGCGCAGGACGGTCCGGGGCTGGTGCTGACGGGCAGTTCCACGCTGACGTCGGTGCTGCTGGAGCACGGGCTCGCGGACGAGGTGGTGCTGGTCGTCTACCCGGTGCTGGTGGGTACGGGCAAGCGGCTGTTCGCGGAGGGCTCTCCGGGGCAGACGTTCGACTTCGCCGGGACGACGCCGACGCCGTCGGGCGTCCTGCTCAGCACGTACGAGGTCGCCGGGCCGTTGAAGACCGGTTGACAGCAAGAAGGGGCCACCGTCCTGCGTGGACGGTGGCCCCTTTCGCGTGGGTCAGGCTCAGATGAGGCCGAGCTTCTGCACGGTGTCGCGCTCCTCGACGAGCTCCGCGACGGAGGCGTCGATGCGGGTGCGGGAGAAGTCGTCGATCTCCAGGCCCTGGACGATCTCGTACTTGCCGTCCTTGGCGGTGACGGGGAAGGACGAGATGAGGCCCTCGGGGACGCCGTAGGAGCCGTCGGAGACGACCGCGGCGGAGGTCCAGTCGCCGGCCGGGGTGCCGTTGACCCAGGTGTAGACGTGGTCGATGGCGGCGGAGGCGGCCGAAGCGGCGGAGGAGAGGCCGCGGGCCTCGATGATCGCGGCGCCGCGCTTGGCGACGGTCGGGATGAAGTCGCTCTCGAGCCAGGCCTGGTCGACGTCGACGGCCTTGCCGGCGACCTCGGCGTGCTGGACCGAGGGGTACTGGGTGGCCGAGTGGTTGCCCCAGATGGCGAGCTTCTTGATCTCGGTGACGGGTACGCCGAGCTTCTTGGACAGCTGGGCGAGGGCGCGGTTGTGGTCGAGGCGGGTCATCGCGGTGAAGCGGTCGGCGGGCACGTCGGGGGCGTGCGAGCGGGCAATGAGGGCGTTGGTGTTGGCCGGGTTGCCGACCACGAGGACCTTGACGTCGTCGGCGGCGCCGGCGTTGATGGCTTCGCCCTGGGGCTTGAAGATGCCGCCGTTGGCCTCGAGGAGGTCGCCGCGCTCCATGCCCTTGCTGCGGGGGCGGGCGCCGACCAGGAGGGCGATGTTGGTGCCGCTGAAGGCCTGCTTCGGGTCGTCGAAGATGTCGATGCCGGCCAGGAGCGGGAACGCGCCGTCGTCGAGCTCCATGGCGGTGCCCTCGGCCGCCTTGACCGCCTGCGGGATCTCGAGGAGCCGCAGCTTCACCGGGACGTCGCTGCCGAGCAGCTGACCGGACGCGATGCGGAAGAGCAGCGCGTAGCCGATCTGGCCGGCGGCGCCGGTGACGGTCACGTTGACAGGGGCTTGGGTCATTGCGGTTCTCCAGCTTGAGACGACTTTGGCTAGTGCCTTGGAGCCTATCCCTCCTCGTGGTCGCCGTTCGGGTGCGTCCAGTCACTCTCGCTGGATCGATTACGGGGTGTACAGGTCGGTGCCGGTGATCAGGACGTGGTCGCCGGTGGGGCTGGCGCCGCCGAGCTGGGCGGCACCGCCGGCGATGAGGACCCGGCCGTCGGCGAGCTTGACGGCGCCGAACTTGGCGCGGGGTGCGGAGAGGCCGGTCCTCGGGCCCCACCGGCCGGTGGCGGGGTCGTAGGTTTCGGAGTGCTGGTACCCGGTGTCGTAGCCGCCGTATTCGAGGCCGCCGATGGCGATGACCTGGCCGGAGTCGAGCTTGATCAGGCGGTGTTCGTCGCGGCCGATGCCCATCGGGGCGACCGGCGCCCAGCGTCGGGTGACGGGGTCGTACCGTTCGGCGTCGGCGAGGCTGAAGGGTGAGTAGCTCCACTGGAGCGGGCCGCCCTGGTGGCCGCCGGTGAGCAGGATCGAGCCGTCGTCGAGGGCGACCGCCTGGGCGAAGACCCGCGGCAGGCCGGTCTCGCCGGGTACCGGGGTGCCGATCGGGTCGGCGGGTGTCCAGGTGCCCGTGGCGGGGTCGTAGGTTTCGCAGAAGGTGAGGCCGGTGAGGTCGGCGCCGGTTTCGACGACGCCGGAGACGGCCATGACGTGGCCGCCGGGCAGCGGGACGGCGGGGAAGGACGCCCGTGCGTGGAGCATCGGGGCGGTGGTGGTCCAGGTGCCGGTGGCGGGGTCGTAGAGCTCGGCGGTGTTCGTGATCACCTGGGTGGGCAGGGGTGGCTGGTCGGTCGCGCCGCCGGCGACGAGGACCCGGCCGTCGGGCAGGAGGGTGGCGGAGTGGCCGTGGCGGCTCTGGCCGAGCGAGCCGGTGGGCGTCCAGCTGCCGGTGGCCGGGTCGTAGAGCTCGGCCGTGGCCAGGGCCCACGGGGTGATCGACGGGTGGCCGTGGCCGCCGCCGACGGCGAGGACGCGGCCGTCCTGGAGTGTGGTCAGGGTGTGGGCGCGGCGGCTGGTGGCGAGTGCGCCGGTGACGGTCCACTGGCCGGTGGCGGGGTCGTGGAGGGCGGTGTCGGCGTAGGTCTTGGCGCCGCGGGCGTCGCCTCCGCCCGCGGCGAGGACGCGGCCGTCGTGGAGGAGGACCGGTCCTTCGTAGGGGTGGTCCCACGCGCGGGGCCAGGGGAGGTCGCCGGTGGGTGCCCAGGTGGCGGTCTGTGCGGTCATGTGCCGACCATCGGGGGCGGTGGTGATGATCGTCAAGCGGTTGCCCGAAGGCCGGTCTTCCGGTGCGCCACAGGGGGTTCTATCGGGTGCCCGGGTCGTCGGTGACGTTGCCCGCGAGGCGGTGCAGGAGGTCGGCCAGCTGGGCGACCTCGGCGTCGGTGAGGCCTTTTCGCATGCGCTCGTCGTGGGCGATGGCGGCGGAGGCGAGGCGGAGGAAGAGCTGTTCGCCGTCGGGGGTGAGGGTGACGAGGTGGACGCGGCGGTTGTCCGGGTCGCGGCGGCGGGTGACGAGGCCGGCGGCTTCCATGCCGTTGAGGTGGTGGGTGAGGGTCGCGCCCTGGATGCCGACGGCGTCGGCGAGTTCGCGCTGGTTGGCGACGGGTTTGGTCTTGAGCGAGATGAGGATCTGCCAGACGGGCTGGGAGCCGCCCGCGGCGGCGAGCGCGTGGTCGAAGGCGCGGCCGGCGGTCTTGGCGGTGCGGGCGAGGACGACCCCGATGGGTGTGGTTGCTGGTGCGGGCACGGGGTCACCGTACCGCAGAAGCAGAGGGATCTAAGCGTTTGACATCTAATGATTAGATATCTAACGTTACGTGCATCGAACGGAAGGGGAACCCGATGAGCACCGAAGAGCAGGTCCGCGAGTTCGGCCGGGTCTGGGCCGCGGCCGAGGAACGCGGCGACACCGACACCCTGGCCGGCCTGACGGTCGACGGCTTCCGCCTGGTCGGCCCCCTGGGCTTCGTCCTGGACCGCGACCAGTGGCTGGCGCGCTACGGCAGCGGCGCCCTGGTCACCGAGAAGCTGGACTGGACCGAGGTCGAGGTCCGCGACTTCGGCGCGACCGCCATCGCGATCGGCATCCACGCACAGGCCGCCCGGCACCAGGGCACCCCGGCGAACGGCCGGTTCCGCGCCACGCACGTCCTGGTCCGCGACGACGACCGCTGGCGCCTGGCCGGCATCCACCTGAGCCCGATCGGCGGTCCACCGCCGTTCGCCTCCGAGGCGACCGGGCGATGAGCGTGGAACTGAACCACCCCGATCGTGTGCGTCACCGACCGGGATCCTGGGCCCGTGCGCCGAACCCGCCGACGGGCCGGCGAACGGCGTGACGCTGGACTTCGCGGCGTGGGGATCGGCCACGCGGTCGTCATCACCGCGTGGCCGTGGTCAGGCGCGGCACGGTCCTAACCGGAGCCGCCGGGGGCGCGGGGTGAAACGATCAAGCCCGGACGTCGCGCGGTGATCGTCGGCGCCGGGCGGCGGACCGGGGGCGCGAAATCGTTTTCCTGCACCATTTCTTCGTGATCGTCGCGAATGAATACGCGGAATTATCCGTATACCGCGTGGTGGGACGGCTACTGCGTGTTGCTCCGTTCAGCGGGGTTTCGGACCATGATCCTTTCGCTACCATGGTCGGCGCCCCCGTACCCAATTCGAATGTATTGGGAAGGATTCCAATGCTTTCTGCGGTCGTTGCTGCCGTGATGGCGCTGTCCTCTGTGGTCACCCCGCATTCGTGGAACACTCCGCCGCCACCCGACAAAATCGTCATCGACGTCGTCAACGCCAACGGAACGGGGTGCCCGCCGGGTACGGCCGCGGTGGCGGTTTCCCAGGACAACACCGCGTTCACCGTGACCTACAGCACCTACACGGCGCTGGTCGGCGTGGGCGCCGGCCCGCTGGACGGCCGCAAGAACTGCCAAATCGGCCTGCGCGTGCACGTACCACAGGGCTTCACCTACGGGATCGCGCAGGCCGACTACCGCGGTTTCGCGCACCTGGAACGCGGCGCGACCGGACTGGAAAGAGCGAACTACTATTTCCAGGGAAATTCTCCGACTGCTTACGTGCAGCATCCGCTCGCCGGGCCGTTCGAAGACGACTGGCATTTCACGGATTCGACCGACGTCGGTGCGATCGTGTTCAAGCCGTGTGGCGAGGAACGCAATCTGAACATCAACACGGAATTGCGGGCCGCGGCCGGCACGTCGGATCCGAAGAAGACGACGAGCTTCGTCACGATGGACTCGACAGACGGCAGCATCACCACGGTGTACCACTTCGCGTGGTTGTCCTGTCCGTGAGCTGAGCACCGGGAAAACGGGGCGGCGCGGCCCGGGCGCGCGCCGCCCCGGCCGCTCATTTCTTCGCCGGGCTCCGCGGGTCGGTGGCCTGGACGTCGAAGACGCGGCCGAGGGAGACGAGGGCCTCGTCCAGGTGGCTGAGGCTGGAGAGGACGGCACGGGTCTCGGCCTGCTCGACGCGGTCGGCGACCGGGGTGCCGTCGTCGCGCACGAGCGTGCCGGGTGTGGGGCCACCCGGCGCGTCGAGCGCTTTGCGGAGGACGTCGATGTTGGCCAGCAGCCGGCCGGTGAACAGGCGGAGCCGGTCGGCGTCGGGGCCGGCGAGCATCCCGGGCTGGGCGCGGGCGGCGACGTGGCGGGCCCGGAACGCGATGGTTTCGAGCGTGGTGAGCACGTGCCAGCCGTAGTCGCGGCGGGCCGTGCGGAGGTTGACCGGGTGCGTCAACGGCTCGATGGTGGTCCGGACCTGTTCGACGGCGCGGTCGAGGTCGCGGGAGAGCTCGATGATGTTGACGTTCTCCTCGCCGGCGAGCAGGCCGCCCGCGTGCTCGAGGAACTCCTCCAGCTCGTCGAGCACGGCGGAGATGTCGTCCAGCATGACCGAGCGGGTGCGCACCGGGACGATGACGACCGCGGCGAGGATGCCGGCGGCGGCACCGACCGCGGTCTCGGCGACGCGGATCCAGAGCACCTCGACGCTGAAGGTGCCGAGCATGCTGTAGAGCAGGCCCAGCATGCTGGTGATGAAGAAGGCCATCGTCACCTGGGAGACGCGGGCGGTGTAGACCATGCCGAACACGCACACCAGGATCAGCGCGAGCGTGGCCGGCGTGTTGCCGGCGACCAGCGAGGCGAGCAGGACGCCGCTGACGATGCCGATGAGGGTGCCGCCGAGGCGCCGGACGCCCTTGACGAACGTGGCGCCGGCGCTGGAGGCGCCGATGAACACGACGAACACCGTGAGCACGGCCCAGTACCAGCGCTGGTGGGAGACCAGTTCGCCGCCGAGCACGGCGAGGCCGCCGCCGACGACGGCCTGGATGGCGCTGCGGGTCCGGTTGTCGTAGGCGAACGCCGGGATCGGCTCGTCGTCGTCTTCGTCATCGTCGTCGAGCGGATCCACTGTGGACTCGGGGGTGGCGGCGCGCTGAGCGCGGTCGTCGGCCAGCGCGAGCTCGGCGAGGGCCTTGCGGACGCCGTCGCCGGGGGCGGCGTGGGAGTCGATCCGGCTGCCCTCCACGAGCAGCCGGCTGTATTCGCCGGTCTGGCTGATCAGCGGCAGCTCGCGCGGGTCGCGTTCCATCAGGGCGCGGAAGCGGGCGAGCCGGGCGATGAGGTCGTCGCGGACCTCGGTCGTCAGCTGGTCGGAACAGGTGCGCTGCACGGTGATCGCGAGCCACTGGACGGCCAGCTCGACCTCGATGGCGCGGCGGCGCAGGCGATCGGCGGCGCGGGCGTCGACGACGTCGGGGGCGGCGTCCTCGATGAGCAGGACGCATTCGTGCAGCCGGGCCAGCGCGCTGCGCAGCTGCTTGCGGGTGCGCTCGCTGCCGCCCACGGCCAGGTACGCCTCGGTGGCGCGGACGACGGCGCCGAGGCGGGCGCGGAAGGCGCGGCGGACCCGGAGGAACTCGGCTTCGGGCTTGTGGCGCAGCAGGACGAACCGGACGACGGCGTTGGCGAGGACGCCGACGCCGAGCGCCATCAGCAGCTGCGGCACCTGCGCCAAGTGGGCCTGCAGGAACATCGGGAAGAAGAACAGGAAGAAGCCGATCGAGCCGAGCGCGGTGCCGCGGGGGCCGAAGCGCTGGGCGTAGACTGCGACGAAGATGAGCAGCACGAACACGACGCTGTCCAGCGGCGGCAGGGCCGAGCCGAGGCTGGCGACGGTGATCGACGCGCCCCCGGTGAGGAACGCCAGCACGAGGGTCACGGCCTGACCGCCGGGCGTCGGGTCGTTGACCGTGAAGGCCGTCATCATCGCGGCGATGGCGCCGACGAGCATCACGGTCAGCGGCAGGTGCGCCGGCAGCAGCGCGGCCACGGCGAGGACGATGCCGAGCACGGCCGATCCGGCCAGGCGCAGCCGGACCAGCCCGGGGTCGGCCGCCGCCAGCCGGTCGAGGGCGGCGGTGCGGAACTGGTTCATCGGGCGAGCAGCTCCCACTGGGCGAGGGTGGTGCGGCGACCGCGGGTGGCGGTGATCCGCAGCCGGTAGTGCGGGTGCGCCGCCGGCGTCGCGAGCACGAAGGGGCGGGTCTGGCGGCGCCAGCGGAACAGGACGTCCCGCCGTTCGTCCAGTGTGGTCCACGTCGTGCCGTCGCCGGACCCTTCGAGGACCCACGCGCTCGGGTCGCCGCGGCGGGCGCCGGAGGTGAGCGTGTACATGGTGACTTCGCGGGGTTCGCCGGTGACGGCGAACCCGATCGCCGGGGTGGCGTCGCGGAAGGTGACCTGGGTGCGGGTGGTGTCGTCGAAGAGCGCGGCCACCGCGGTGCCGTCGGACGCGGTCGCGGTGCCGGTCAGGTCGGAGACCGGGGCCGGGCGCTCGGCCGGCGGTGGCGGGGCGCCCCACCCGGTCGGTTCGGTGGTGAGGTCGAAGACCAGCTCGGCGCCGCCGGCGAGCGTGGCGTGGGCGATGGACGTCGCGTCGTGCGGTTCGCCGTCGACGGTGAGCCCGCGGACGTAGACGGTCTCCTCGGTGTTGCCGGGCGCGCGGATGACGAGCTTCTTGCCGTCGCCGAGGTCGACCGTCGCCTTCTCGAACAGCGGTGAGCCGATCGCGTAGCGCGGGCTGCCCATCTGCAGCGGGTAGAAGCCCAGGGCGCCGAACACCCACCAGGCGGACATCTCGCCGTTGTCCTCGTCGCCGGGGTAGCCCTGGCCGAGCTCGCTGCCGAGGTAGAGCCGCCGCAGCACTTCCCGCACGACGCGCTGGGCCTTCGCGGGCGCGCCGGCGAGGTTGTAGATGTACGGGATGTGATGCGAGGGCTGGTTCGAGTGGCCGTACTGGCCCATGCGGACGTCGCGGGCCTCGGTCATCTCGTGGATCAGGCCGCCGTACGCGCCCGGCCGGCGGCCGGTCTCCGGGGTGGCGAAGAATTCGTCGAGCTTCGCTTCGAGGCCTTCGTTGCCGCCGTGCAGCGCGGCGAGGCCGGGGCCGTCGTGGGGTGCGGTGAAGGCGGTGTTCCACGCGTTCGTCTCGACGAAGTCGCCGCCCCACGCGGCCGGGTCGTAGCCGGCGGGCCCGAACTTGCGGCTGCCGTCGCGGTTGCGGCCCTGGAAGAACCCGATCTCCGGGTCGAAGTGGTGGACGTAGTGCTTCGCGCGCTCGCGGAAGTAGGCGGCGTAGTCGGCGTACATCCGGGCCCGCTCACCGTCGCTTTCCCGGGACAGGGCGTCGGCCAGGTTGGCCAGGCCGAAGTCGTTGATGCAGCCTTCCAGGGCCCAGGACAGTCCTTCGTGAACGGACGTCGGGGTGTAGCCGAGGAAGATCGACTGGTCCAGGCCCTTGCGGCCGACCGCGCGGTGCGGCGGGGTGACGGTCGCGTTCTTCAGCGCGGCGTCGAAGGCGGCCTCGACGTCGAAGGTGCGGACGCCCTTGAGGTAGGCGTCGGCGAACGCGACGTCCGAACTCGTGCCCGTCATCAGGTCCGCGTAACCCGGCGACGACCACCGCGAGATCCAGCCGCCTTCGCGGTACTGCTGGACGAACCCGTCGACCATCCGCCCGCAGTGCGCGGGCGTCAGCAGGGCGTACGCGGGCCAGGTGGTGCGGTAGGTGTCCCAGAAGCCGTTGTTGACGTACATCTCGCCGTCGACGACCTTCGCGCCGGTGCGCCGCCGGGTGCTCGGCCACCGCCGGGGCCGGACCGGGCTCGCGTGCCGGATGCCCTCGGGCGTGTTCTCGTGCGCGACGTTCGGGTACAGGAACAGCCGGTAGAGGTTGGAGTACAACGTCGTCAGCTGGTCTTCGGTGGCGCCCTCGACCTCGACGCGGCCGAGCTGCTCCTGCCACAGCTCCCGAGCCCGGGCCCGGACCTGCTCGACCGTCGTCCCCGCGGGGATCTCCAGCTCGAGGTTCCGCTTGGCCTGCGCCAGGCTGATCAGCGACGTCGCGATCCGCAGCGTCGCGTCGGGGCCGTCGAACTCGAAGTAGCCCGTGACGCGCCGCCACGGCGGCCAGTGGACCTTGGCCCCCCGCGTCGCCGGAGCATCGGTGACGCCGTAGACGAACATCCGGCGGGCGCCGGCGGAGAGGCGGCTGCGGACCGTCGTGTACCCCGAGATCACCCCGGTGTCGGCGTCGAGCCGCAGGCGGCCGCGGTTGCGGACGTTGTCGAACAGCAGCCAGCCGTGCTTGTCCGGGAAGGTGAACCGCATGATCGCCGCGTGGGACGTCGGCGCGAGGTCGGCGGTCATGCCGTTGGCGAACCGGACGCCGTAGTGGTGCGGCGAGTCGGTCTCGTCGTCGTGGGAGAACGCCAGGGCGCGCTTGCGGCGGTCGCGTTCGACCGGGCCGGTGCCGGGCATGACGTGGAAGGTGTGCCGGTCGCCCATCCACGGGCTCGGCTGGTGGCTCAGCGCCAGTGCCTGCAGCGCCGGGCGGTTCCGCTCGTCGTTGTGGCGGTGGTAGGAGTAGATCCAGTTGGTGACGCCGGCGTCGGTGACCGGGGTCCAGAAGTTGAACCCGTGCGGCACCGCCGTGGCCGGGAAGTTGTTGCCGCGGGAGAACTCGCCGCTGGAGTGCGTGCCGCGGGTCGTCCGGACCCAGTCGACCGGGTCCCGGCGCTCCCGGGGGCGTTCGGTCACGCGGACGTCGTCGATCCAGCCGGTGATCTCGCCGTCGGGGGACGCCGTGCGCAGCACGATCCGGCTGATCCGGCGCCCGGCGAACGCCCCGAGCGGGCGGCGGACCGGGTTCCACTGGTCCACCCAGAGCGTCTTGTCGTCCACGGGGTCGAACCCGGCCGTCGTGCCGTCGGCGAACTCGACGTCGAGGCTGACCCAGGTGGCGTGGTAGGCGGGGATCTCGCCGTCGGACTTCGGGAAGACCACATAGGACAGCTCGGTGCTCCCGCTGACCGGGACGTCGAGTTCGAACAGGACGCTGCGCGGGCGCGCCGTGTAGCGCAGGGCCTTGGCCCCGGTGAAGCCGACGCCGGTCTTCGCCGTGGGGGACCGGTCCGGGCCGCTGTCGACCCGCAGGGCGGGGTCCACCGGCTGCGGGTCACCGGTTTCGAACGAAGAGGAGAACACGGCGTCGGACATGCGCCCACCGTATCGGCCGAACGGCGTAGCGTGTGCTCGACGCGGGGGAGGGGAGGTCTCGGGTGAGCACGCACACCGTCCGGCACGAGGGTGCCGAACTGCGCTTCGAACAGCGTGGCGAGGGCCCGTTGCTGCTGCTGATCGCCGGCCGTGGCGGCGACGGCGCCCAGTACGCCCGGCTCGCGGAGCGGCTGTCCGGCCACCACACTGTGCTCACCTACGACCGGCGGGGCCCCGACCCCGACTTCGACCTCGCACAGCAGGCCCGCGACGCCGCCGCCGTGATCGCGGCCGCCCGCCCGGCCGCACCCCGGGCCGCGGTCTTCGGCCAGGGCGGCGGCGGTTCGGTCGCGTTCGAACTGGCCGCGCAGTTGCCCGACACCGTCACCGAGCTGGTCGTCCACGAAGCCCCGGCGATCACGCTGCTGCCGGACGCCCCGAAGTGGCTGGCGCTCGCCCGCGAGGTCCGCGCCACCCACGAACGCGACGGCCTCGACGCGGCCCTCGCCCTCGCCGGCCTCGCCCCGGCGGACTTCCCGGACCCGGCGGCCGCTGAGCTCTTCCTCGCCCGCGAGTTCCCGGCGGTCGTCCTGCACACCCCGGACCTCGACGCGGTCCGCCGGACCGGGATCCCGGTCGTCACGGCCGCCGGCGAGGTCAGCCGCGACACCTGCCTCGAACGGTCGGCGCGCGTCCAGGCCGAGCACCTGGCCTGCCGCTACACCCGCTTCCCGGGCGGCCACCGCGGCTTCGAGTCCGACGTGGACGCCTTCGCCCCGGCCCTGTCCACGACGCTGGCGGCGTTGCGGCGCCGGTGATCAGGGTTGTAACAGGGAAGGCCTCCTCACCGGCTGCAAGAGCCGGCGAGGAGGCCTTCACCAGGACCTGCCTACCGCGGGACTAGATCGTCGCGCACTGCCCGGCGGCCGGGCCGCGGACGGTGTTCGGCAGGTCGTAGTCCGTCGGGACCGGCGAGTTCGCCGCGCAGGCCAGCGGGCCGCCGACCGTGCTCGACGTCAGCACCGGCCCGTGGTTGCCGGTCAGCGCGACCGGCCCGCCGATCTGGGTCAGCTCGATCGAGACCGTCCCGGTCGTCCCGGTGATCGCCACCGGGCCGCCCACCTTGGTGCGGTTGAGCACGACCTGGCCGGCACCGGTCGCCGAGAGCGGCCCGTTGACCGAACCGCCGCGGACGACCAGCGACGCGCCGTTCGACACGGTCACCGGGCCGGACACCGTCGCGTCCTGCAGGCACACCGTGCCCGAGGAGACCGACAGCGGCCCGTTGGAGGCACCGGTGATCGTCTTGGTGCAGGAGGCGTCCGGCTTGCCCAGCAGCTCGAACTCGGCCAGCTGCGCCGGGGTGCCGGTGCTGGTCGCGGTGACTTCGAGCTTGTAGTAGGCGTAGTGCGCCGGGTTGGCCACCTTGAACGCGCGGGTCTGCTGCCGCCAGCTGAACGCCTGGTTCGTCTGCTGGTCGGCCACCGCCCAGGTCTTGCCGTCGTAGGAGCCCTTCAGCGTCCAGCTCTTCGGGTCGCCCGCACCGGTCTGGGACGTCAGCGTGTAGTGCGTGACGGCCTCGTCGGTGTTGTTCAGCTGGTACTGCAGGGCGCCGGTGACGGCGGCCTGGGTGCGCGACGTGTTGTCGATCAGCGCGGCGGCGTCGGAACCGTCCGAAGTGGACAGCGTGCCCTTGCCCGCGCCGGTCTCGTCGTGCAGCGGCGTCGCGACCGCGTCGCCCTTGGTGATCGACGTCGGCGCGTCGTTCGGGCCGGTGCCCCAGTTCGAGGGGTTCGGGCCCATGTCGAAGTCGATCGTGCCGCCCTTCGCGATCAGGTCCTGCGGCAGCGACGTCGAGGAGTACGCCTTGCCGTTGACCTTCACACCCTGGACGTAGACGTTCTTCGCGGTGTTCTTCGGCGCGTTGATCACCAGGTCCTTGCCGCCGGCCAGGTGGATCGTGGCCTTCTTGAACAGCGGCGACCCGATCGCGTAGTTCGGGCTGCCCATCTGCAGCGGGTAGAAGCCCAGCGAGCTGAAGATGTACCACGCGGACATCTCGCCGTTGTCCTCGTCGCCCGCGTAGCCCTGGCCGATCTCGCTGCCGTTGTAGAGCCGCGACAGCGCTTCACGGACCTTCGCCTGCGTCTTCGCGGGCTGACCCGCGTAGTCGTACATGTAGAGCAGGTGGTGCGCCGGCTGGTTGGAGTGGCCGTACTGGCCCATCCGCACGTCCCGCGCCTCCCGCATCTCGTGGATCACCCCGCCGTAGGAGCCGGGGAAGGTGGCGGTCTCCTGGTCGGCGAAGAACTGGTCCAGCTTGGTCGCCAGCCCGGCCTTGCCGCCGTAGAGGTTCGCCAGGCCCTGACCGTCCTGCGGCACGGTGAACGCCATGCCCCAGCCGTCGGTCTCGGTGTAGTCCCCGCCCCACGAGCGCGGGTCGTACTGGTCCTTGGTCTTGGTGAACTTGCCGTTCGCGTCCTTGCCCTGGAAGAACCCGACGCTCGGGTCGAACAGGTTCACGTACTGCTGGGCACGGCTGGTGAAGTACTCGTAGTTCTCCTGGTACTCCGCCTTGCGCGGGTCGTTCGGCGCGGCTTCGTCGGCCAGCTTCTTCGACAGGTTCGCGATGCCGAAGTCGTTGACGTAGCCCTCGATCGCCCACGAGAAGCCCTCGCTGGCGGTGTTGGGCGTGTAGCCGAGGAAGATGCCCTGGTCCAGGCCCTTGCGGCCGACCGCCGAGTTCGGCGGAGTCACCGTGGCGTTCTTCAGCGCCGCGTCGTAGGCGGACTTGACGTCGAAGTTCTTGACGCCCTTGAGGTAGGCGTCGGCGAACGCGACGTCGGAGCTCGTGCCGGTCATCAGGTCGGCGTAGCCGGGGGAGGACCAGCGCGCGATCCAGCCGCCGTCGCGGTACTGCTGCACGAACCCGTCGACCATCTTCCCGGCCATGTCCGGGGTCAGCAGCGAGTACGCCGGCCATGTCGTGCGGTAGGTGTCCCAGAACCCGTTGTTGACGTACATCTGGCCGTCGACCACCTTCGACCCGGTCTGGGTCGCGGTGTCCGTCCCGGTCTTCGGCGAGACGGGGCTCGCGTACTTGTACGCGGGCTTGTCGGCGGTGCCGGTGTTCTCCGACTGCGAGTTCGGGTAGAGGAACAGCCGGTACAGGTTCGAGTAGAGCGTCGTGAGCTGGTCCTTCGACGCGCCCTCGACCTCGATCACCTTCAGCTGGTCGTCCCACGCCTTCTGCGCGGCGTCGCGCACCGAGTCGAAGGTCGCCGCGGGGGCGATCTCCTGGGCCAGGTTCTTCTTCGCCTGGTCCACGCTGATCAGCGACGTCGCGATCCGCATGTTCACCGTCTTGTCGGCGCCCGCGTCGAACCGCAGGTAGCCGGTGACGTTGTCGCGGCCCTGCCCGGTGAGCTTGCCGCCCGCGGTGACCGGCTTGTCGAACTGCGCGTAGACGAACATCCGGCCGGCACCGGCGTACACGTTGGTCTCGGTGTAGCCCGAGAGCGTGCCGGTGGCCTGGTCGAGCGTGAGCCCGGCCGAGTTGTTCACGCTGTCGAAGATCAGGCTCGAGTCGGTGCCCGGGAAGGAGAACCGGAACATCGCCGCGTGGTCGGTCGGCGCGATCTCGGTCTTGATCCCGTTCTGGAACTGGACGCCGTAGTAGAGCGCCCGAGCCGTCTCGTCGCTGTGCTTGAAGGCCAGCGCCCGCGCGTCGCGGTTGGCGTCCGGCACCCCGGCGGCCGCGGACGGCATCACCTGGAAGCTCTGCCGGTCACCCATCCACGGGCTGGGCTCGTGGCTCACCGCGAAGGCCTGCAGCTGCGGCAGGTTCTGCGCGTTGTTCTGCGTGCTGTAGTTGTACAGCCAGCTGCTGGAGCCGGCGTCGGTGACCGGGGTCCAGAAGTTGAACCCGTGCGGCACCGCCGTGGCCGGGAAGTTGTTGCCCCGCGAGAACGTGCCGTTGGCCATCGTGCCCCGCGTGGTGACCACGTTGTCACTCGGGCGGGTGCTCGACGGCGGGGTCGGCGTCGCCGAGATCTTCACGTCGTCCAGCCAGCCCTGCAGCGAGCCCGGGCCGTTCGGGTTGTCGTAGCCGACCAGGATCCGGTCGACCGTCTTGCCCTTGGCCACCTGCCCGATCGCCGAGCGCACCAGGTTCCACTGGTTGGCGTAGAGCACCTTCGAGGCGCCCTGGCCTTCCGGCGTCAGCGGGAAGCCGTACTGGTCGGTCGCGCCGAGGTTGCGCAGGTAGGTGCCGTCGGTGAAGGCCAGATCGATCGCGACGTTCGTGCTGGGGTACTTCAGGTCGCCGGTGATGAACTGCGGCTGCACCTTGTACGACAGCTCGGTCGAGTCGACGACCGGGATGTTCACGTCGAAGATCTTGTTGTACGACCAGCCGTGCCCGGTCGCGGTCTGGCTGCCCGAGTAGCGGAACGCCTTGAGCCCGGTGAAGCCGACGCGGTTCTTGTTCGTGTACCCGCTGGTCGGGCCGGAGTCGACGAAGCTGCGCATGTTCGGCAGCGGCGGCGGCGCCGGGTCGTCGTTGGCCAGCAGCAGCTCCGACATCTGCAGGATCGGGCCGCCGTTGTTGCGCGTGACGTTCAGCCGGTAGTACTTGAACGCGGCGCTCGGCGCGGCGAGCTTGTAGTCCTTCTGCTGGAACCGGGCGGTGAACGCCTGGTCGGTCTGCTTGTCCAGGTCGGTCCAGGCGCTCGCGTCGTTCGAGCCCTGCAGCGTCCAGTCCTTCGGGTCGCGGTTGTCGAAGTCGTTGGCCGAGGAGATCGCGTAGTGCGTGATCGAGGTGCCCTCCGACAGCGTGACCTGCGCCCACGCCGTCGGGTCCCACGACAGCCACTTCGTGTCGGTGGTGCCGTCGAACAGGTTCGACACCACCTCGCCGCCGTCGGTGTTCTCGCTGCTGGCGCTGCTCTCGGTGACCTTGCCCCGGATGTCGCCGGGGATGGCGGTGCCGTTCGCGCCGTTCACGCCGTACGCGCGCGGCTTGCCGGCCGCGTCGGTGTCGACGGTGTCGGTCCACGTCGGCTGGACGTCACCGGGCTCGAAGGAGGACGAGAAGTCGGCGGGCAGGGCTTCGTCGGCGGCGGTGGCCGCGGCGGGGAGGGCGACCAGGCCGGCGGCGACCACGGCGGCGGTCACCAGGAAAGCGACCGGCGGTCTGGCGCTTCGGGGCATCATTGCTCCAAGCTCTGGAGGGTGAACTGGGGACCGACGGACGGGGGACCGGCGGCGCCCAGAGAGCGAAACGCGCGGGTGACATCGATGTCAAGACCGGTCGGCAAACCTGGCCAGAACTGGACAACCGAGGGAACGGGAACCCGATGAGACCAGTCCGGATCTTCACCGCCCTGACCGCACTCCTGCTCGTGACCACCGGATCGGTTCCGGTGGCCGCCGCGGCCGACACGGAATCCCCCGTCCGGCCGACCACCACCTGCGGCGACCTCGTCCGCGGGTACGCCCTGCCGGGCGCCACCACGCACGTCACCGCCGCGGCCGTCGTCGCCGCGACCGGCACCGACCCCGAATACTGCGGCGTCAAGGGTTACGTCGAGCCCGCCGTCCGGTTCGAACTGCGGCTGCCCACCAGGACCTACGCCGGCCGCTACCTGCAGTACGGCTGCGGCGGCTTCTGCGGGATCGTCAACCCGCCCGAGTTCGCCGACTGCGGCCTGCCCCACGGTGGCGACGTCGCGGTCGCCGCCACCGACGACGGCCACGTCGGCAAGACCCCCGCGGTCGTCGACGACGGCAGCTGGGGTGCGAACGACCAGGCCGCGCGCAACGACTTCGAATTCCGCGCACCCCACGTCGTCTCGCGCGCCTCGAAGGCGATCATCCAGGCCTTCTACGGCTCCCCGCCGCGCAAGTCCTACTTCACCGGCTGCTCCGACGGCGGCCGCGAAGGCCTCCAGCTGGCCCAGCGCTACCCGGCCGACTTCGACGGCATCGTCGCCGGCGCGCCCGCAAACCACTGGTCGCCCCTGCTGGCGTTCCAGGCCTGGCTCGCCCGGGGCAACACCGCCGCCGACGGCAGCCCGATCCTCACCGCCGCCAAGCTGCCCGCGCTCCACGCCGCCGTGCTCGCCGCCTGTGACCGCCTCGACGGGCTCGCCGACAGCCAGCTCGACGACCCCCGCGCGTGCCGCTTCGACCCGGCGAAGCTCACCTGCCACGGCGCCGACACCCCGTCGTGCCTCACCCCGGCGCAGGTCGCCGCGACCCGCAGGATCTACTCGCCGCCCACCGACCCCCACGGCACCCTGCTCTACCCCGGCGGCGAGCTGCCCGGGTCCGAGCTGTCCTGGGCCGGTTGGATCATCCCCACCCCGGAGACCGGCGGCGTCTCGTTCGCCCGCAGCCTCGCCGACAACTACCTGCGCTACCTCGGTTACCCGATCGGCGCACCGGCCTCGACCGTCGACACCTTCGCCTTCACCCGGCGCGAGTTCGACCGGCTCACCCCGGTCGGCGTCCGCTACAACGCGATGAGCCTCGACCTCTCGGCGTTCCAGCGGCGCGGCGGCAAGCTCGTGCTCTGGCACGGCTGGGCCGACGAAGCCATCCCGCCGGCCGGCACGCTGGACTACTACCAGCGGCTCACCCGCGGCCAGGCCCAGGACTGGGTCCGGCTGTTCATGGTCCCGTCGCTCTACCACTGCGGCGGCGGCACCACGCTCACCGAGTTCGACCCGCTCAAGCAGCTGGTCGCCTGGGTCGAACGCGGCACCACACCCACGGTCGTGACGGCCACCGGTCGCGACGCGGCCGGGACGGTCACCCGGACCCGGCCGGTGTTCACCTACCCGCAGCGCGCGGTCTACGACGGCACCGGCAGCGTCGACGACGCGGCGAACTTCCGCCCGGCCCCGCCCGCGTCACCGGTCCGGGACGTCGTCGGCTGGGCCGGCGACGGCCTGTACTTCCTGCCGGGCCCGGTCGCCTGGTAAAAGGCGTCACGCGGCTCCGGCGTCGTCGCTAAGGTCACGATCATGACGACACCGGAGCCCGCCGACCGCGTCCTGTCCCGCGCTTCCCTCGCCGAGGGCAGCCCGACCCGCTGGTTCGACGAGCTGTACACCGCGGCCGCCCGGGGCGAAGCCGAGGTGCCGTGGACCCGCGGCACCCCCAACCCGGACCTGGCCGCCTGGATCACCCCCGGCGACAGCCGCCGGGCACTGGTCGTCGGCAGCGCCCTGGGCGACGACTCGGAGCTGCTGGCTTCGGCGGGCTGGACGGTCACGGGCTTCGACGTCGCCCCGGCGGCGGTCGAAGCAGCCCGCGCGCGGTTCCCGGAGTCCACAGTGGACTACGTGGTGGCGGACCTGCTCAGCCCGCCGGGGGAGTGGCGCCACGCGTTCGACCTGGTCGTGGAAATCATCAACATCCAGTCGATGCCCCGCGACTTCCGGCCCACGGCGATTGCCTCACTGGCCGGTTTCCTCGCCCCCGGCGGCACCCTGGTGGTCTCCGAGGTCGCGGAGGAGAACACCGAGCTCGAGGCGGGCCCGCCGTGGCCGTTCAGCCGCGCGGAGATCGAGTCGGTCGCCCAGGACGGCGTCAAGCTGGTCAGCCTGGAGACGGTCCGCGAAGGCCTGCGCTACTGGGCGGAGTTCACGCGCTAGCGAGGAACCGCGACAGCACGCGCGTCCCGAAGTGCAGACCTTCCACCGGCACCCGCTCGTCCACCCCGTGCGCCATCGCGCGGTACGGGAAGCCCTTCGGCAGCCACAGCGGCGCGAACCCGTAGTTCGCGATTCCCAGCTGCGCGAACGCCTTCGCGTCCGTCCCGCCACCCAGGCAGTACGGCACCACCACGGCTTCGGGGTCCTCGGCCCGCAGAGCGGCGGCCATCGACGAGAACCACGGCGAGTCCACCGGCGCCTGCACCGGCGGCTGGTGCGCGACGAACTCCCGCGTCACGCTCTCGCCGAGCAGCTCGTCCAGCACCGCGAACAACGCGTCTTCGGTCCCGGGCAGCACCCGCACGTCCACCTGGGCCGTCGCCGTCGACGGGATCACGTTCACCTTGTAGCCCGCGTCCAGCATCGTCGGCGTGGTGCTGTTCCGGATCGTCGGCAGCACCAGACCGCCCGCCGGGCCCAGGGCCGCCACCGCCGCGTCCACGCCGTCCGAAGAGGACAGATCCACCGGAACCCCCAGCGCGGCGCCGGTCCGGTCCAGGAACGCCCGCACGGCCGGCGTCAGCGAAACCGGCCAGCGATGCGACGCGATCCGGTGCAGGGCGCCGGCCAGCCGGGTGACCGCGTTCTCGTCGTTCGGACGCGACCCGTGCCCGGCGCGGCCGCGGGCGGTCAGCCGCAGGTGCGCCGTCCCGCGCTCCGCCGTCCCGACCGGGTACAGGTGCACGTCGCGGCCGTCCGCCGCCGGCACGTGGTAGGTGTAGCCGCCCGACTCGCTGATCGCCGCTTCGCAGCCTTCGAACAGCTCGGGATGCGTCGCGACCAGCCAGTGCGCGCCCCACTCGCCGCGGTCCTCCTCGTCGGCGACGAACGCCAGCACCAGCTCACGCCGCGGCCGCACCCCGCCGGCCAGCGCGGCCAGGACCATCGCGACGAAGTCCTTCATGTCGGTCGCGCCGCGGCCCCACAGGTACCCGTCGCGGACCTCGCCGGCGAACGGCGGTACCGACCAGTCCGCCGCGTCCGCCGGGACGACGTCCAGGTGCCCCTGCACCAGCAGCGCCGGCAGCGACGGGTCCGTCCCCGGCACGCGCGCGAGCACGCTGGCCCGCCCGGGCGCGGCCTCCAGGATCCGCGACGGGATACCGAGGCCGTCGAGGAACGCCGCCACGTACTCCGCCGCCGGGCGCTCCGGCCGGGCGTCGTTGTTCCCGCGGTTGGTCGTGTCGAACCGGATCAGGTCCGCGCACAGCTCGACGACGTCAGCCATAGATGCCCTGCACCGCCCCGCCCGCGATCGCCGTGACCACCTTGAACGCCTTCATCGCCTCGGTCATGTTCGGCGCGTCGAACCCGACCCGCCGGGTGCCGATCTGCTCGACCGTCGGGATCACCGCTGTCGCCTGGGCCAGGTGGCTCGCGTCGAACTCCACCTCGATCCGGTGGCCGCCGACCTGCCGCTCCTCACGTCCGGCCCGCGCGATCGCGTCGGCCGCCGCGCCCGTCAGCAGCTCCGCCGTGCGCGCCGGCGGCAGGCAGATCGCCGCGTACCGGCTCACGCACTCCTTCACCGGCACCAGCTCCGACTCCGGAGCGTAGTCACGGGCGTCGTCGCATGTTTTGTCGTCACCCGAAACGAGCAGGACAGGGACGCCGTACTCGGCGGCCACCGCCGCGTTCAGCCGGCCCTCGCTCGCCGGGACGTCGTCCAGCCACACCCCGGTGATCTGGTTCTCCAGATAGGTGTGGGAAAGCACCCCGTCGAACCCGGCGCCCGCGTGGTAGCCGAGGAACACCACACCGTCCACACCGGAGTCGATGCCCTGCATCATCGACAGCGGCTTGTGCCGCCCGGTGAGCATCCGCGCCCGCGGGTCGAGGTCTTCCAGCAGCAGATTCCGTTGCGAGGAATGCGCTTCGTTGACCAGCACGTCGCTCGCCCCGCCGTCGAACAGCCCCGCCAGCACCGCGTTGACGTCGCCGGTGAACAGCCGCCGGAAGCGGTCCCACTGCGGCGATCCGGGCACGACGTCGTCGGTCCACGTGACGCCCGTGGCGCCTTCCATGTCCGCCGAGATCATGATGCGCATGCCCGGCACTCTAACCAGCCCGCGCCCCGCCCGGCCGCACGCTCCCCGGTCACACCGCGTGACCAAACCTGATCGATAACGATCGGACACCTGCCAGGGCGGCAACATATTGCGCGGTTGTCCCGATATGTGGTTACTTCTCGTCCTTGGGGAGGCTCACAGTGCGAACGATGGGGTGGTTTCCGGTGCATTTCCAACGCAGAGTCGGGCGGTTCGGCCGCGTGGGCGCGGTCGTGGCGGCCGCGACGCTGGCGGCGATCCCGCTCGCCGTCCCGGCCCAGGCCCAGCAGGGCAAGGTGCTGCGGGTCGCGCTCACCACCGGCATCGACCACCTCAACCCGTTCACCGCGTCGCTCGCCGCGTCCACGCAGGTCGGCCGGTTCGTCTACGAGTTCCTCACCATCCCCTCGGCCGAGACCGCGCAGGCCTCGCCCGCGCTCGCCGAGTCGTGGACGCCCTCGGCGGACAAGCTGACCTGGACGTTCAAGATCCGCTCCGGCGCCAAGTGGAGCGACGGGCAGCCGGTCACCGCCAAGGACGCCGCGTTCACGTTCAACCGGATGCTCACCGACGAGAACGCCCGCACCGCCAACGGCAGCTACGTCACCAACTTCGACACGGTCACCGCGCCCGACGACACCACCCTGGTCATCAAGACCAAGACCGTGCAATCGGACATGAACCTCCTCGACGTCCCGATCGTCCCCGAGCACGTCTGGGCGCCGATCAAGGACCTCAACGACCCCAAGACCGACGACATCTCGGTCGTCGGCGTCGGGGACGGCCCGTACCAGCTCACCGAGTACAAGCAGAACGAGTACGTCAAGTTCAAGGCCAACAAGAACTACTGGCGCGGCGCCCCGCAGGTCGACGAGCTGCAGCTGCTGGTGTTCAAGGACGCCGAGGCCGCGGTGAACGCCCTGCGCCAGGGCGAGGTCGACGTCATCAACCGGCTCACCCCGACCCAGTTCGACTCCCTGCAGGGCCAGCCGAACATCGCCACCAACGCCGCGCCCGGCCGCCGCTACGACGAGATCAACCTCAACTTCGGCGTCCAGAACAGCGAAAACCAGCCGATCGGCAACGGCAACCCCGTGCTCAAGGACATCCGGCTGCGCAAGGCGATCGTGCAGGCCATCGACCGCCAGACGATCGTCGACCGCGTCGCGGGCGGGCACGCCCAGCCCGGCACCGGCATCGTCCCGCCGATCTACAAGACCTACCACTGGGAGCCCACCGGGGCCGACCAGGTCAAGTTCGACATCGCCGCCGCCAACACCGCGCTCGACCAGGCCGGCTACGCCAAGGGCGCCGACGGCGTCCGCGTCGCCCCGGGTGGCGCGAAGCTCGAGCTGCGGCTGACCGGGCACGCCAACCGCCCCTACGACCAGCGGCTCGCGCAGTACGTCTCCGGCTGGCTCAAGGACATCGGCATCACGGTCAAGCAGGAGCTCGTCTCCGATGACGAGCTCAACGACCGCACCAACGCGGGCAACTACGACCTCGCCGTCTCCGGCTACGCCACCAACCCGGACCCGGACTCCGCACTGCAGCTGCACACCTGCGCGGCCCGGCCGAACGCCCAGGGCAAGGGCGCCACGACGGACACGTTCTTCTGCGACCCCGCGTTCGACGCCCTGCGCGCCAAGCAGCTCACCCAGACCGACGACACCCAGCGCGCCGAGACGGTGAAGCAGGCCCAGGCCCGGCTCGCGAGCCAGGCCGTGAACGTCGTGCTCGACTACCAGAACTCGCTCGAGGCCTACCGCTCCGACAAGTTCTCCGGCTTCACCAAGCAGCCCCAGCCCGAGGGCGCGATCCTCGAGCAGTCCGGCTACTGGGGCGTCTACGGCGCCACCCCGGCCGGCAGCGAGGCCACGGCCGACTCCGGCAGCAGCGGCACCGTCGTGTGGATCGTCGTCGGCGCCATCGTCGTCGTGATCCTCGTCGGCGGCGGCATCATCATCAGCCGGCGGAACAAGACCTCGGAAGACCGCGAGTAACGATGACCACGCCCGACCAGGCCGCGGTGCTCGTCGACCCCGACGAGCACCGCGGCGGGACCGGCACCGCCCGGTTCGTCCTCAAGAAGCTCGTCGAAGCCGTCGTCAGCATCGCGCTGGTGATCGTGCTGTTCTTCTTCCTCTTCCGGATGCTGCCCGGCGACCCGGTCGCGACCATGGTCCGCGAACGGCCCACCGACCCGCAGCAGGTCGCCGAGCTGCGCGAACGCCTCGGCGTCGACAAGCCCGTGCTGCAGCAGTTCGGCGACTACGTCGGGAAGCTGCTGCACGGCGACTTCGGCACGTCCTACCTGGAGAACCGCCCGGTCGGCGACATGATCGCCGAACGGCTCTGGCCGACCGTCCTGCTCGTCGGCAGCGCCACCGTGCTCGCCGTCGTCCTCGGTCTCTGGCTCGGCACCCGGGCCGCGTGGCGCCGCGACAGCGCGTTCGACCGCACCCAGACCGGCATCGCGCTGACCCTGTGGTCGGTGCCGCAGTTCTGGCTCGGCCTGATCCTGCTCGTCGCGACCAACGGGCTGTTCCCCAGCCGCGGCATGCACTCCCCGGACGCCGCGCCCGGCTTCTTCCCCCAGACCCTCGACGTGCTGCACCACCTCGTGCTGCCGTGCGTGACGCTGCTGGCGGTGTTCTACGCCCAGTACATGCTGATCATGCGGTCGTCGCTGCTGGGGGAGATGAACGCCGACTACCTCACCACCGCCCGCGCCAAGGGCCTGCGCGACGACCTCGTCCGGCGCCGCCACGCCGTGCCCAACGCGCTGCTGCCCACCACGACGCTGGTGTTCATGCAGTTCGGCATGGTCGTCTCCGGCGCCGTCTCGGTCGAGGCCGTGTTCAGCTGGCCCGGCCTCGGGCAGCTGACCTACCAGTCCCTGCACGGCCCGGACCTGCCGGTGCTGCAGGGGGTCTTCGTCGTCCTCGCCGGCGCCGTCGTGCTGATGAACCTGCTCGCGGAACTGCTCTACCGCGTGCTCGACCCCAGGGTGCGGACCTCATGACCACCGCCGAGACCATCGAATCGCCGCGCGCGATCGCCTGGCGGCGGCGCCGTCAGGCCGTGGCGAAGACCTGGCACGAGTTCGCCGCCCAGAAGGGCGCGCTGACCGGGCTGATCCTGCTCGCCGTCACCGTCGTGCTGGCGCTGCTGCTGCCGTTCGTCAGCGACGAAGGCGGCCTGGACGTCACCAAGGCCGACGGCGGCGCGCTGAGCCCGCCCAGCGGCAAGTACTGGCTCGGCACCGACATCGACGGCCGGTCGGTGCTGCTGATGACGCTCTGGGGTGCCCGGATCTCCCTGCTCGTCGGCTTCTCCGCCACCATCCTCTCGGTGCTCATCGGCACGCTGATCGGCATCACCGCCGCGCACTTCGGCGGCTGGACGTCGACGATCCTGATGCGCTTCACCGACTTCTTCCTGGTGCTGCCGTCACTGGTGCTCGCGATCGCGCTCTCGGCCGTGCTGCCCCACGGCGTCTTCACCGTCATCGTCGCCATCGGCCTCACCGCCTGGCCCAGCACCGCGCGGCTGGTCCGCGCCCAGACCCTCACCATCGAAAGCCGCCCGTACATCGAGCGCGCCCGGGCCCTCGGCGGGGGACACGCGCACGTCGTCGGCAAGCACGTCCTGCCCGGCGTGCTGCCGCTCGTGCTGGCCAACACCACGCTCGTCGTCGGCAACGCCGTCATCGCCGACGCCACGCTGGCCTTCCTCGGCGTCGGCGACCCGAACGCGGTCTCCTGGGGCGCGATGCTCGAGACCGCGCTCAACAACGGCGCCGTCACCCGCGGCGCGTGGTGGAACCTGCTCCCGCCGGGCATCGCCATCGTGCTCGTCGTCCTCTGCTTCACCCTGGTCGGCCGGGGACTGGAGACCGTGCTCAACCCGAGGTTGAAGAAGTGACCCCGCTGCTGCAGCTGAAGGACCTCACCGTCACCTACACCACGGCGGGCGGCGACGTCCCCGCCGTGCGCGGGGTCGACCTCACCCTCGACCCCGGCGACACCCTCGGCGTCGCGGGGGAGTCGGGGTCGGGCAAGTCGACCGTCGCGATGAGCGTGCTGCGGCTCCTGCCGCGATCGGCGAAGATCAGCGGCGAGATCCTGCTCGAGGGCGAGGACGTCACCGCGATGAAGTGGGGCCGCCTGCGCGCGGTCCGCTGGGCCGAGGCGTCCGTGGTGTTCCAGGGCGCCATGCACGCGCTCAACCCGGTCCGCAAGATCGGCGAGCAGATCGCCGAGCCGCTGCGGCTGCACCCGCCCGAAGGCGGCAAGGCCCTCACCGACGCCGAGGTCGACGCGCGCGTCGCCGAGCTGCTCACCCAGGTCGACCTGCCCCCGAGCCGGGCCGGTGCCTACCCGCACGAGCTCTCGGGCGGGCAGAAGCAGCGCGTCATGATCGCCATGGCCCTGGCCTGCTCGCCCCGGCTGATCATCGCCGACGAGCCGACCACCGCCCTCGATGTCATCGTCCAGGCCCAGGTCCTCGCCCTGCTCTCGCGGCTGGTCGCCGAGCAGGACATCGGCCTGATCATGATCAGCCACGACCTGTCCGTGCTCGCCGCCACCTGCCGGCGCATCGCCGTGATGTACGACGGCGAGATCGTCGAAGAAGGCCCCAGCACCGACGTGATGGGCTCGCCCCAGCACGAGCACACGCGTGCGCTCGCCGCGGCGTTCCCGACCGTCGGCGACCCGGTGTCCCGGTTCGCCCCGGCCACCAGCACCCCGCTGCCGCCGGAACCGGAAGCACGGGCCGCCGGCGAGCCCCTGCTGGCCGCGGAGAACCTCCGCGTCTCCTTCCGCGACCGCACCGGCAAGCGCATCGACGCCGTCGCCGGGGTCGACCTGACGGTGTCCCGCGACGAGATCGTCGCGCTGGTCGGCCAGTCCGGCTCCGGCAAGACGACGCTCGCCCGCACCCTGCTCGGCCTGCAGAAACCCGACTCCGGCGTGGTCCGCTACGCCGGGAAACCGGTCCCGGCGGGCGGCGCCGGGCTCAAGGCCTACCGCCGTCAGGTGCAGCTCGTCCTGCAGGACCCGACCAGCGCGCTCAACCCGGCCCACACGGTCTACGAGGCCGTCGCCGAGGGCCCCCGGATCCACGGCCTGCCCGACGAACGCGCGGTCGTCCACCGGGCCCTGGAGGCCGCCGAGCTGCGGCCCGCCGAGAAGTACGCCGACCGGCTCCCGCACGAGCTCTCCGGCGGCCAGCGCCAGCGCGTCGTGATCGCCGGGGCGCTGGCCCTCGAACCGTCGGTCGTGGTGGCCGACGAGCCGGTCGCCTCCCTGGACGCGTCCGTGCGCGGTGAGATCCTCGGCCTGCTGCTGCGGTTGCGGCGTGAGCTGGGCCTCGCCGGCCTGGTGATCACCCACGACCTGGGCCTGGCGTGGAACATCGCCGACCGCGTCGCCGTGATGTACCGCGGCGAGCTCGTCGAAACCGGGACGGTGGAACAGGTCCTGCTCGACCCGCAGCACGAGTACACGAAGTCCCTGCTGGCCGCCCTGCCCGGCGGCACCGCCCAGCGCCGCACCGTCGGGAGCTGACGCGGTACGGGCCGGAAACCCGGCACTGCGGGAAGCTCACTCAGGCGCGGTGTGTAACCTCCGAACGGAAATGGCGACCACCACCGACCCCACGCAGACGCCCTCGACCAGGCTGGCCGAGCGGCTCCTCACGCCCTCGCGGTTCCCGTATCGCACGATCGCGATGGGCACGGTCGGGAGCACCCTGCTGATGATCGCGGCGCTCGGCGCCGGCGGCATCTTGATCAAGGACCCGGTCCTCGGCCACGGGCCGCTGTCCTGGGTCCGCTACGGCCACGGGCGCATGCTCGCCAACGCCGTCCTCTACACCGGCTTCGGCCTCGTCGTCTGGGCCTGGGTCCGGCTCGGCCGCTACGTGCTGGCCGGCCGCATCGGCAGCCGCCCGATCCTGATCGCCGCCGGCTGCTGGATGGCGCCGCTGATCGTTTCGCCGCCGCTGTTCACCCGCGACGTCTTTTCCTACCTCGGCCAGGGCGCCCAGCTGCTCTACGGGCTCGACCCGTACGCCAACGGCCCCGCCGAGCTCGGCGTGCTGCCGAACGTCGTGCAGAACGTCCACCCGCTCTGGCAGACCACCCCGGCGCCGTACGGGCCGCTGTTCCTGCTCATCTCCAAGGGCGTCGTCGCCACCACCGGCGACAACATGATCCTCGGCGTCATCCTCATGCGCGTCGTGCTGCTGGCCGGCCTCGCCGGGACGCTCTGGGCGCTCCCGCGGCTGGTCAAGCACCTCGGCGGCAAGCTCCCGGTCGCGCTGTGGCTCGCGGTGGCCAGCCCGATGATGGTCATCCACCTCTTCGGCGGCCCGCACAACGACCTGATGATGCTCGCGTTCCTCACCATCGGCGTCCTGGCCGCCCTGGAACGCAAGCACGTCGTCGCGGTGGTCCTGGTGACGATCGGCATGCTGATCAAGCCGACGGCGGCGATCGCGCTGCCGTTCCTGGTCTGGATCTGGGCCAACCACCTCGAAGGCGAGTCGAAGGTCCGCAACTTCCTGCGCGCCGGCGCGGCCTCGGTGGGCCTGTTCCTGCCGGTGTTCGTCGCGGGCACGTGGATCTCGCTGGGTTCGCTCAACCTCGGCTGGTGGTCCGGGCTCAAGGCCCCGCAGCTCATCGCGAACTGGCTCAACATCCCCACCGGCATCGGCGAGGTGTTCTACAACCTGGTGCACCTGGTGGTCGACGTCCAGGTCTCGCCGTTCGTCACGGTCGCCCGCGCGGCGGGCATGCTGCTGCTGATCGGTTTCGGCATCCGCCAGTGGTGGCTGGCCCGCGACGGCGGCACCGAGGCGGTGTACCGCGCGGGGATCTCGCTGCTCGCGGTCGCGATCCTCATGCCGCCGACCCTGCCGTGGTACCTGACCTGGGGTTTCGTGCTCCTGTCGGCGTTCAAGTGGCAGCCCCGCCACCTCGCCCTCGTGGTGGCGGTCTCGGTGTTCGTGACGCTGGTGTACTACCCGACGGGCGAGCAGGCCCTCTACGACTGGTGGTTCATCGCCCTGGTCGTGGTGGCCAGCCTGTACTCGGCGGCGTCCCTCCTGCGCCCGGACCCGCTGGGCCTGATCGACGCCTGGCGCCGCCCGGAGAAGTTCCTCCGCGACTGAACCTCAGCTCCCGGCCCAGCCGCTCCACGTGTGGACCTCCGTCACGACCACCGCGTGCTCCGGCGGCCGTGACCGGTACTGCGCGTACTTGTCGACCAGCCACGAAACCGGCTCCGCGCCCGGCGAAAGCACCCGGGCCGAACCGTCCGCGCGGGCCCACCACAGCTGCGACCAGTCTTCGGCGTACTCGTCCGCCAGGAAGCACACCGCCGGGTTCTCCGCGATGTTGCGCAGCCGCCGCAACGACGTCGACGACTTCGGCTTGTGGTCCACCGCGAACACGACCCGGTCGCCGCGCACCGCGAACGTCACCGGCACCAGGTGGGGCACCCCGGCCGCCGACACCGTCGCCAGCCGCGCCACTCGCGAAGCCGCGAAGCGCGAACGCGCCTCCGAAGACGACAGCTTCACGTCAGCGCGGGGGAGTCGAAGTTCAGCGTCCCCAGGTCCGCGTCCAGGGTCACCGGCACCCCCAGCGGCAACGTCGGCGACGACGCCACGTGCCCGAAGCCGAAGTCCTCCACCACCGGCACCCCCAACGGTCCCAGCCGTTCCACCATCAGCGCGCGCACGTCCGCCGGGTCGCCGCACGCCGCCCACGAGCCCAGCACGATCCCGCGGACCCCGTCGAACCAGCCGCTGCGCAGCAACTGTGTCACCATCCGGTCCAGCCGGTACACGCTCTCGGTGACGTCCTCCAGCAGCACCACCGCGTCCCGCGCCGAACCGTGCTCCGGCGTTCCGATCCCGCCCGCCAGCAGCGACAGGTTCCCGCCGGTCAACGTCCCCGACGCGCGGCCCGGCACCAGCGGCCCGCCGCCCCGCACCACCACGTTCCGCTCGGGCTCGAACAACGCCCGCCGCAGGTGCTCCACCGCGAAGTCGTCGAACAGCACGCTCGCCGGCATCGGGGAGAACAAACTGGACAGTCCCAAGTGGACATCCACCGCCCGGTGCAACGCCGTGATGTCCGACGACCCGGCCAGCACCTTCGGGCCCGCCTCGCGCAGCGCCGCCCAGTCCACCAGGTCCAGCATCCGCTGCACGCCGTAGCCGCCGCGGGCCGCCAGCACGCACCGCACGCCCGGATCCAGCCACGCCTCGGTGAACTCCGCCGCCCGCGCCGCGTCCGAACCGGACAGGTACGGCGGCGCACCCGCCTCCGCACGCACGCACGGCCCGATCCGCAGCTCGACGCCCCAGCCGCGCAGCACCGGTAGCGCCTTCTCCAGCAGGTCCGCCGGCACCGGCCCGGCCGGCGCCACCAGCGCCACCGTGTCCCCGGCCCGCAGCCGCGGCGGCCTCACCGGGACAGCTCCAGCCGCGCCACGCCCGGCGTCTCGAACCCCAGCACTTGCCCGTAGAACGACAGTTCCGCCTCCAAGGTCGCCACGACCGTCGTAGCTTGCCGGAACCCGTGCTGCTCACCGGCGAACCGCTGGTAGGCGTGCGGGATCCCGCGTCCGGCGAGCCCGGCCACGAACCGGTCGGCCTGCTCGGGCGGGCAGATCCGGTCCTCCAGGCCCTGCTGGAACAGCACCGGCCCGGCCAGCGCCCCGGCGTTCGCCAGCGGCGACCGCTCCACGTACCGCTGCTTCGCCGCCGGCAGCGGCCCGACCAGTCCGTCCAGGTACCGCGACTCGAAGTCGTGCGTGTCGCCCTCGGCGCCGGTCCAGCCGGCCAGGTCCAGCACCGGGTACATCACCGTCCCGGCCCGGTAGGTCTTCGTCGTGGTCAGCAACGCCGCGGCGGTGAACCCGCCCGCGCTGCCACCCCGGACCGCCAGCCGCTCGCCGTCGGCCAGCCCCGCCGCCACCAGCGCCTCGGCCACCGCGACGCAGTCCGCGACGTCCACCACGCCCCACTGCTCCCGCAGCCGCTCGCGGTAGGCCCGCCCGAACCCCGTCGACCCGCCGTAGTTGACCGCCGCCACCGCGATGCCGCGGCTGGCGAAGTAGGCCAGCTCCAGGTCCAGCACCGGCAGGTACTGGCCGGTCGGCCCGCCGTGGACGTGCACCAGCAGCGGCGGACGCTCGCCTTCGGGCGCCGCGAAGTCCGGGTTCGACGGCGGGTAGAAGACCACCGGCACGACGTCTCCATCGGCCGTCGTGAACATCCGCTCCTCCGGCACCGGCAGGTACGCGGCGGGCAGCTCCGGCTGCGGCGTCAGGTCCGTTACCGCGCCGTCGAGCCCGACGTGCACGACCGCGGCTTCGCGCAGGGGGCCACCCGCGACCCCCACGACGCCGCCGCCGTGCGCCGCGAACCCGGTGCTCGACCACGCCGCCAGCTCGCCGGCCACGGGCGTCACCGAGCCGTCGGCCTCGTCCAGGACGGCCAGCCGTCCGGACGCCAGGACCGCGTGCCGCCCGCCCCCGAGCGGGACGAACCACCGCGAACCGGTCTTCCACAGCGGACCGCCCAGCTCCTGCTCGACCGGCGCGAGGTTCGCCACCGTCCCGTCCAGGCCGATCCGGTGCAGGTTCCACCAGCCGTCCGGGTCCAGCAGCGCCAGCAGTGCCGTGGGCGTCTCCCATTCGACCTGGCACACCGAGACGTCGGGGCCGCCGGCGAGCACCCGGTGCGGCCCGAACGAGCCGTCCTCGCCGACGGGAGCGACGCACAGTTCGGTGCCGTCCCACGGCATCGCCGGGTGGTCCCAGCCGAACCACGCCGCGTGCCGCCCGTCCGGGGACGGCTTCGGCACGGTCAGGAACCGGTGGCTCGCCGCGAGCACCCGCTCGCCGCCACCGTCGAGGGCGATCGCCACCAGCTCCCGCTCGACGTCGGTCGGCCGCGGTCCGACACCGCGCTCCCGCACGGCCCACACCTCGCCCGGCCGCCCGGCCCGGAGGTCGCCGTAGCGGACGCTCTGGGCCTCGGCGGGCTCCGGTGTGAGCGGCACGACTCCGGTTTCGCTCAGCGCGTACACGCGCTGGTCCGCCCAGTGCGTGAACACCACCACACCGCCGGCCACCGCCCACGGCCGGCCGCCGTACTCGTGCAGCCGGTTGCGGACGTTCCACGGCGGCGGCAGCACGTCCTCGGTCCCGCCGGGAACGGCCTTCACCAGCGCGACCCGGCCCTGCTCACCCGGCCGCGCCTCGGCCCACCACACCTCGTCCCCGACGACGTCGAGCCACTGCGGGCCGCCGCCGGCGGCGGCCACCTCGGCGGCGGTGATGGGCGAGGACCAGGTTCCGTACGGGGAGATCCGAGACACCCCCAGAGGCTAGCGGCCTGTGAAGGTGGGGCGGCGGATGCCGATCATGCGCCCGTGGCCTAGGGTCGACAGTGCTATGTCTCGCGTAATCCACGTCTTCCGCCAGCCGGATCGGTTCGTCGCCGGCACCGTCGGCGAGCCCGGCGATCGCACGTTCTACCTCCAGGCGTCCGAGGACGTGCGCACCATCAGCGTCACCATCGAAAAGCAGCAGGTCGTCGTCCTCGCCGAGCGCCTCAGCTCACTGCTCGAGGAAGTCGCCAGCCGCTTCGGTGCCGACGTGCCCGACGACGTCCCCGACGACCTCGTCGACGTCGACCCCCTCACCGTGCCGGTCGAGGAGGAGTTCCGCGTCGGCACGATGGGCCTGGGCTGGGACGCCGACAGCAGCGCCGTCGTCATCGAGCTGCTCGCCATCACCGAAGGCGAGGTAGACGAGACGGTCGTGCTCGACGACACCGAGGAGGGCCCGGACGCCGTCCGCGTGTTCCTCAGCCCGGCCGCCGCCCGCGCCTTCGCCGAACGCGCCGACCGCGTCGTCAACGCCGGCCGCAAGCCGTGCCCGCTGTGCGGGGAGCCGCTCGACCCGAACGGGCACATCTGCCCCCGGCAGAACGGCTACCGGCGCGAAACCGACGCGGACGAAGACTGACCATGGCGAGCACCCCCGCCAGCCAGCCCGACCCGGCGGACCCGGCGTCCCGCGAACTCGTCACCCACGGCCGCATCGACGTCGAAGGCCGGCTCGTCGACGCCTCCAACGTCACGCTGTTCTGCGCGATCGAGCTCGACGGCGTCACCGGCCGCGTCGTGTACAAGCCGGTGTCGGGGGAGCGGCCGCTGTGGGACTTCCCCGACGGCACCCTGGCCGGCCGCGAAGTCGCCACCGCGATCGTCAGCGAAGCCGCCGGCATCGGCGCGATCCCGCCGACCGTGCTGCGCGACGGCCCGTTCGGGCCCGGCATGGTCCAGCTGTGGGTCGAGACCACCGACGACGACCTCGTCGACGTCCTCCCGCCCGACGAGGTCCCCGAAGGCTGGCGGCCGGTGCTGCACGCCCACGACCGCCTCGGCGAGCCCGCGGTGCTGGCCCACGCCGACCACCCGGGCCTGCGCGACCTCGCGGTGCTCGACATCGTCGTCAACAACACCGACCGCAAGGGCGGGCACCTGCTGCCCGGCCCCGACGGCCGCGTCTACGGCTGCGACCACGGCATCTGCCTGCACACCGACCCGAAGCTGCGGACCGTGCTCTGGGGCTGGATCGGCGAGCCGGTGCCGCCGGACACCGTCGAGAAGCTGCGCAAGCTGCGGTCGGAGATCGACGGCGGCCTCGGCAAGACGCTGTCCGAGCACATCACCAAGTTCGAGATCCGGGCCCTGGCCGAGCGCACCGACCTGCTGCTGACCGAGGGCATCTTCCCCGAGCCGGGCGACGACTGGCGCGCGATCCCGTGGCCGCTGTTCTGATCGACGCCGCGGCCCGGGCCCGCCTGGTCGACCGCTTCGGCGCGGAACTGGCCGAACCCTGGTGCGACGCGCTCCCGGACCTGGTCGGCCGGCTGACCGCTCGCTGGCACCTCGAAGTCCGCGAGGCCCGCCCCGGCAACACCGGCCGCACGCTCCTCTGCACCGGCCCCGGCGGTGACCTGCGCGTCCTGAAGCTCACGCCGGACCCCGAAGTCGCCCGGCTGGAGTTCACCGGGCTCAGCGCCTGGGCCGGCTGCTCCCGCGTCGTCCAGGTCCTCGACGCCGACCTCGACGTCAACGCGATCCTCCTCGAGGGTCTGGTCCCCGGCACCCAGGTGGACGCCGACGTCCCGTGGCCCGAAATCGGCGAGATGCTCGACCAGTTGCACGGCGCCGAACCCCGCGGGGAGGTCCGGCGGCTGGCCGAAGGCATCGAGTTCATCTTCACCCTCTCCGAACGCCGTCGCCGCGAAACGGCGGCCGCGGAGTACCTGAGCGCCGAAGTCCTTGAGAGGGGCCGTCAGCGGGCCCTCGAACTCGCCACCAGCGGACCGGTCACGCTGATCCACGGCGACCTGCACCCCGCGAACGTCCTCGACGCCGGACCCGGCCGCGGCGCCGTCGCCATCGACCCGCGTCCCGGCCTCGGCGACCCGTCGCTGGACGCGCTGGACTGGATGTTCGTGCCGGTGGCCGCCGGCGGCACGATCGACGACGGCATCGCCGCGCTCGCCCCGCACGTGACGGACTTCGACGCCGACCGCGTCCGCGCGTGGTGCGTCGCGATGGCTCCGCTGATCGCGCTCGCGCCGCTGCGCCGCGGCGAGCCGTCACCGTTCACCGACGCGGTCCTCGAACTGGCCCGCTGACCGGCGTGGCACCACCCGCCCGGGTGCCGACCCCCACTGATCCATCCATGCCCCACCGCCGCCCTCAACGGAGAAGCTGCGCTTCGCTGCTACTTTCTTGGTCGTGCGCTCCCACTCGTATGACGACGTGCTCGCCGGCCCCCGCCGCAAGAAGGTGCCGGAGGTCCCCGCCGAACCCGGTCTCGTGGTCGAGGACCCGGCCAGCGGCTACTGCGGCGCGGTGGTGAAGATCGAGTACGGCAACGTCGTGCTCGAGGACGCCAAGGGCCGCCACCGCGTGTTCCCGCTCGCCCCGGCCGGGTTCCTGCTCGAAGGCAAGCCCGTCACGCTGGTGCCGGTGAAGACGGTGCGGGCCCCGGTCCGGCAGGTCTCGGCGTCCGGTTCGGTGAAGGTCCAGGGACTGCAGGCCCGCGTCGCCCGCGACTCGCGCATCTGGGTGGAGGGCAAGCACGACGCCGAGCTCGTCGAACGCGTCTGGGGGCACGACCTGCGCGTCGAAGGCGTCGTCGTGGAGCCCCTGGACGGCGTCGACGTGCTCGCCGACCGGATCGCCGAGTTCGGCACGGGCCCCGGCCGCCGGCTCGGCGTGCTGGTCGACCACCTCGTGCCCGGCAGCAAGGAGTCCCGGCTCGTCGACGCGATCCGCGACGAGAACGTGCTGGTCACCGGCCACCCCTACATCGACGTCTGGGAAGCGGTGCGGCCGGAAGCGGTCGGCATCGAGGCGTGGCCGAAGATCCCGCGCGGCACCGAGTGGAAGCAGGGGATCTGCGACGCGCTCGGCTGGGGGCAACCTTTCGAAGGCTGGCAACGTGTCCTGAGCGGAGTGAGCAGCTTCCGCGACCTCGAGACCCCGCTCATCGGGGCCGTGGAGCGGCTCATCGACTTCGTCACCGAGCCGACGGAAGAGGGCTGAATGTCCGAATTGTCCAAGGTCACGCGAAGGTCACGTCCCGTCACGGCGCCGGTGCGAACCGGCGCGATCTGAGAGCATGAAGCCATGGCTTGGGCACTGGTCTGGTTGATCGTCGGCATCGCCCTGATGATCGCGGAGGTCCTCTCCGGGGACTTCGTGCTGATCATGCTCGGCGTCGGCGCCCTGTTCGGCGCCGGGGCCGACGTGCTGACCGGGAACGTCTTCGTCGACGTCGCCGTGTTCGCCGTCGCCTCCGTCGGCATGCTCGTGCTGGTCCGGCCCGCGCTCAAGCGGCGCTTCCTCGCCGGGCCGACCCACCACACCGGCATCGACGCGCTGATCGGCGCCAGAGCCGTTGTTCTGTCCACAGTGGACTTCGAGGCCGGGCAGGTGAAGCTGGCGGGCGACGTCTGGTCGGCCCGCAGCCTCTCCGAGAACCACCCGCCGATCCAGCCCGGAACCTCGGTCACCGTCGTCGAGATCTCCGGGGCCACCGCCGTCGTGTCGGCCGAACCGTGAGCCTCGGCCTCGTTGCCGTCCCCGAAGGCCGGGCCGCGGTGATCGAACGGCTCGGGCGCTTCCGCGCGGTGCTCGGCCCCGGCCGGCACTTCGTGGTGCCGTTCGCCGACCGCGTCCGCGCCCGTGTCGACCTCGGCGACCAGATCCTGTCCGCGCCGCCGCGACCGATCGAAACCGGCGACGGCAAAGAGGTCTTCGCGGAGTTCGAAGTCGTCTTCGCGGTCACCGATCCACGGTTGGCGACCTACGAAATCGCCAACCCGGCGATCGCGATCGACCAGCTGACCACCACCGCGCTGCGGCAGGAGGGGAGCCTCACGACCGCCGAGCGCGCCGTGACCGCGCCGGAGGACCTGCACCGTACAGTGTGGACGGTCCTGCACGACACCACCGGCCGCTGGGGGATCACCACGAAGGAGCTGAAGCTCTCGGTGAGCCCGCCGGCGGCGCCCGGAACACCGTCAACCGCGCAAGAATGGTACTAGGTAAGGGGAAGATCTCTTGACCACCACAGTAGCGATCGTCGTGGTCGTCTTACTGGCTCTCTTCGTGATCATCACGGTAGCCAAGGCGATCATGGTCGTGCCGCAGGCGCAGTCGGCGGTGATCGAACGGCTGGGCCGGTTCCGCACGGTGGCGTCGCCGGGCCTCACCTTCCTGGTGCCGTTCCTCGACAAGGTGCGGGCCCGGATCGACCTGCGCGAGCAGGTCGTCTCGTTCCCGCCGCAACCCGTGATCACCGAAGACAACCTGACCGTGTCGATCGACACCGTCGTGTACTTCCAGGTCACCGACTCGCGTGCCGCGGTGTACGAGATCTCCAACTACATCGTCGGTGTCGAGCAGCTGACCACCACCACGCTGCGGAACGTGGTCGGTGGCATGAGCCTCGAGCAGACGCTGACCTCGCGCGACTCGATCAACAGCCAGCTGCGCGGCGTGCTCGACGAGGCCACCGGCCGGTGGGGCATCCGCGTCGCGCGCGTCGAGCTGAAGGCGATCGACCCGCCGCCGTCCATCCAGGACTCGATGGAAAAGCAGATGCGCGCCGACCGTGAGAAGCGCGCCATGATCCTCACCGCGGAAGGTCAGCGGGAGTCCGCGATCAAGACGGCGGAAGGCCAGAAGCAGAGCCAGATCCTCGCCGCCGAAGGTGCCCGCCAGGCGACCATTCTCGCCGCCGAGGCCGAGCGGCAGTCCCGGATCCTGCGGGCGCAGGGTGAGCGGGCCGCGCGGTACCTGCAGGCACAGGGCCAGGCGAAGGCGATCGAGAAGGTGTTCGCCGCGATCAAGGCCGGCCGCCCGACCCCGGAGGTGCTGGCCTACCAGTACCTGCAGACGCTGCCGCAGATGGCGCAGGGCGACGCGAACAAGGTCTGGATGATCCCCAGCGACTACGGCAAGGCCCTCGAAGGCTTCGCCCGTGCGCTCGGGGCCCCCGGCGACGACGGCGTGTTCCGCTACGAGCCGCCGAAGGACGACGACGTCCCGGAGAAGCCCGACCTCGAGGACGAAGAGGTCTCCAGCTGGTTCGAGACGAAGAGCGACCCCAAGGTCGCCGAGGCGGTCGCGGCCGCGGAAGCCGTCGCGCGCAAGGAGGTCCCGGCGATCGGTGCGTCGTCGACGCCGTCTCGGCCGTCGATCCCGCGTCCGGTGCAGCAGCAGCCCGAGCCGGAAGCGGACGAGGAACGCGGCACCGAGGTCACGCCGTCGCCGCAGCAGCCGCCGACCCCGCAGAGCGGCCAGCCCCTGCCCCAGCCGCAGCAGCCGCCGGCCGGCCCGCCCCCGGGCGGCCAGTACCAGGGCCCGCCGCCGCAGTCCCCGCCGCCGGGCCAGTTCGGCGGCCCGCAGCAGAACCCGGGCAGCGGCCCGTTCCCGCAGCAACCCCCGTTCGGCGGCCCGCGCCGCTGACGCGTCCGTCCGTGAGGGCCGCCTTGAGGATCAAGGCGGCCTTCACGGCGTTCAGGCGCGCTGGTACACGGTGACGTCGTCGATGTCGGCCTTCGACCGGTCCTTCAGGAAGATCACGCACAGGATCGTGACCACCGCGGACAGGACGATGTAGCCGGAGATCGAGTACGGCGTCCCGGTCGCGTGCAGCAGCCACGTCGCCAGCAGCGGCGCCGGCCCGCCCGCGAACACCGAGGCCAGCTGGTAGCCCAGCCCCGCGCCGCCGTACCTCAAGTGCGTCGGGAAGCTCTCGCCGATCAACGCCGCCTGCGGGCCGTACTGCAGCGCGTGCGGGATGAACGACACCACGACCGCGACGAACACCAGTGCGTGGTCGCCGTGCGCCAGGATCGTGAAGTACGGGAACGCGATCACGCCGGTGAACACCGCCCCGGCGAGGTACACCTTCTTCCGGCCGATGCGGTCCGAGAGCATCGAGAAGAACGGGATCATCGCCAGCTCGAGCGCGGCGCCGACGAGGACCGCGTTGAGCACGAACGTCTTGCTGAACTCGTGCCGCGCCACGACGTAGATCAGCACGTAGCTGGTGAACAGGTAGAACGGCATCTGCTCGCTGAAGCGCACGCCCGCCGAGAGCAGGATTTCGCGCCAGTGGTGCTTGATCGCGTCGAGCACCGGCGTCCGCGCGGTCTGCTGGTTCTTGATCAGCTTCGCGAACATCGGCGTCTCGAGGATCTTCAGCCGGATCACCAGGCCGACGGCGACGAGCACGAGGCTGACCAGGAACGGCAGCCGCCAGCCCCAGGAGTCGAACGCGTCGGGGGAGAGGGTCGCCGACAGCAGGGTCATCCCGCCGGTGCCGAGCACGAGCCCGACCGGCACGCCGATCTGCGCGAAACTGCCGAGCAGGCCACGTTTGCGCTGGTCACCCCACTCCATCGCGAGCAGCACCGAGCCGCTCCACTCGCCACCGATCGCGATGCCCTGGACCAGCCGCAGCAGCACCAGGATCAGCGGGGCGGCGAACCCGATGGCCGACGTCCCGGGCAGCACCCCGACGACGCCGGAGGAGATACCCATCAGCAGCAGCGTGACGATCAGCGTCGCCTTCCGGCCGATCCGGTCACCCCAGTGCCCGAAGATCGCGGCGCCGACCGGCCGCGCGGCGAACCCGACCGCGTAGGTCGCGAAGGACTGCATGGCCCCGGCGTAGGCACTCGACGCGGGGAAGAACAGGTGCGGGAAGACCAACGCCGCCGCGGTGTTGTAGAGGAAGAAGTCGTACCACTCGATGGTGGTACCGATAGCGCTGGCCAGCGCGGCTCGCCGGACCTGCACTCGCCCGGACTTACTGTCCGGTTCGACCTTGTGAGTGACGTTGTTGTCGCCCAGGACCATCTCGCAACACCTCCGGTGACTGATGTCACACAACAGTGTGACGCTCGTCGACGAATTCGGCGATTTCTGACGCGGATCGCTACCGAGGCGTGAACTCTCGCCCGGAAGACCGCCTCCGTGCCCGGCTGCACGCGCCCGTAAAGACTGCAGATTCAGCAACTTTGCAGATTCGGCAAGTTTCGGTACGGTGGGGTCGTGGACACCGACGGCGCCGGACTCCGGGAGCGCAAGAAGCACGAGACGCGGACCGCGCTGAGCTGGGCCGCGATCCGGCTGACCGTCGAGCGCGGCTACCAGAACATCCGGGTCGAGGACATCGCCGCCGAAGCCGGGGTGTCCACCCGGACCTTCAGCAACTACTTCGGCAGCAAGGGCGAGGCCATCGTCGCCCGCCACCACGACCGGGCCCGGGCGATCGCCGCGGCGTTGCGGGAACGTCCGGCCGGTGAGCCGATCTGGGACGCCGTCACCGAAGCCTCGGTGACCGGGTTCGCGCTCGGTGAACCGGTCACCGAGGGGCACGTCCCCGACCGGGCGTGGCTCGCCGGTGTCCGGCTCCTCGTCGCGGAACCCGCACTGCAGGGCGAGTTCCACAAGGCCGGGGCCGCGGGCCAAGCCGAGATCGCCCGCGTCGTCGCCGAACGCACCGGCACCGACGTCGAAAAGGACATCTACCCGCGGCTCGTCGCCGGCGTCGTCGCGGCCGCGCTCAACGTCGTCACGCAGCAGTGGCTCAGCACCGAACCGCCGCTGCCGCTCGGCACCCTCCTGCGGGACGTGTTCGCCCGGCTCGCCGCCGGCTTGCCCGAACCGCGCTGACCTTCACCGAACCCTGGGGCGCCCGGCACCCGCCGGGCTGGTTCGTCGTGCCCTTTTCCTGCCACCGCAAGGAGTTCCGCCATGGAAGACGTCGTCATCGCGGGTGCCGGGCCCAACGGCCTGATGCTCGCGTGCGAGCTCGCACTGGCCGGCATCCGCCCGCTGGTGCTCGAACGACTGCCCGAGCCGACCGCGGAAAACCGCGCCAACGGCCTGGTCGGCCAGGTTGTCCGGCTGCTCGACCGCCGCGGCCTGCACGACCGCCTCGCGGGCCCGATCGGCCCGCCCGTGCCCGCGTTCGTCTTCGGGGGCATGCGCCTCGACCTGACGCTGCCCGAGCACAACTCCCTCACCATCCTCGGCGTGCCGCAACGGCGTGTCGCGGCGATGCTCGCCGAACGCGCCGCCGAACTCGGCGTCGAAGTCCGCCACGGCCACGAGCTCACCGGCCTCACCCAGGACGCCGACGCCGTCACCGTCGACTTCACCGGCCCGGCCGGCCCGGGCCGGCTCACCACCCGCTACCTCGTCGGCGCCGACGGCGGCCGCAGCGTCACGCGCAAGCTCGCCGGGATCGGCTTCCCCGGCGTCACGGAGGACCGGACACTTTCCCGCACGTCGCACGCGACCGTCCCCGCTGAGTTCGTCGACCCCCAGTCCGGGGGACTGAACGTGCCCGGCCACGGCGTCATCCCGCCGTTCTTCCACTACCGCACCGAAACCGGGTTGTTCGTCCACGCACCGTTCCCGACCGGGGCGCTCGTCACCACCACGGAATGGGTCGAGGGCGAGGAGCCCGTGGACGAGCCCCCGATGACGCTCGACGACCAGCGCGCCAGTATCGAGCGCGTGCTCGGTTTCGACCTGCCGATCGGGCCGCCGGAAGGCGACGGGCCGCACCTGCTGCGCCGGCTGCGCGGCCGCAACACCCGCCTGGCCGACAGGTTCCGCGAAGGCCGGGTGCTGCTGGTCGGCGACGCGGCGCACGTCCACTCCGCGATCGGCGGGCCCGGGCTGAACCTCGGCCTGCAGGACGCGGTCGGCCTCGGCTGGAAGCTCGCCGCCGAGGTGCACGGCTGGGCCCCGGCCGGCCTGCTCGACACCTACGAGAGCGAACGCCGCCCGGTCGCCGAGCGCGTCGTCATGCACACCCAGGCGCAGTCCGCGCTGGTCGCGCCGGGCCGGGACGTCACGGCGCTGCGCACGCTGTTCGGCGAGCTGCTCCGGCAACCGGACGTCGTCGGGCACATCGCCGACCTCATGTCCGGCGCCGACGTCCGGTACGAGCCGGGCACCGGCCACCCGCTCGACGGCCGGTGGGCCCCGGACCTGGTGCTGGCCGACGGTACCCGCCTGGCCGAGCTGACCAGGACGGCCCGGCCGCTGCTGCTGGACTTCACCGGCGCGCTCGGCGCCGAGCTGCGCGGCTGGACCGACCGCGTCGACCTCGTGTGCGGCGAGGCCTCGGGGGAGGCGACCGCGCTGCTGATCCGCCCGGACGGCTACGTCGCCTGGGCGTCCGACGCGAAGGAGCCCGACGACACCGAGCGGAAGGCGCTGCGGACCGCGCTCGAACGGTGGTTCGGCAGCCCCGTTGACATGTAGGAGATCGCCTACGTATTGTCGCGGCATGACGATCACCCACGTCCAGTTCCTCACCCTGCCCGACGCCGCCCCGAAAGGCGCGCAGCCCGGCGTGGTCCTCACCGACCAGCGGCACACCACGGACTTCGGGAACGTGCCCCGCTGATGCCGGTCAACGACGACGTGTTCGCCGCGCTGGCCAGCCCGGCCCGGCGGGAGGTCCTGCGGCTGCTGCTGGACGGCCCGATGGCCGCCGGCGCGATCGCCGAGCGGTTCGAGATGGCCCGGCCCAGCCTCTCGGAACACCTGCGGGTGCTCCGAGAGGCCGGCCTGGTCGCCGAACGGCGGCAGGGCCGCCACCGCGTCTACCGGCTCGACGCGGCCCCGCTCGAAGAAGTCGCCGACTGGCTCACGCCGTACGAGCGGTTCTGGCGGAGCAAGCTGGCCAACCTGCGTGACCTGCTCGACGAAGAGGACGACCGATGACCGACGACGACCCGACGGCGATCCACGTCGACCAGTTCCTCGCCCACCCGGCCCGCAAGGTGTGGCGCGCGCTGACCGAGCCCGATCTGCTCGAGCGCTGGATCAGCATGCCCAACGACATCAAACCCGTGGTGGGACACCGGTTCCGCCTCTTGGCCGAGCCGGTTCCGGCGGCCGGGTTCGCCGGCGGCCCGGTCGACTGCGAGGTCCTCGAGGTCGAGCCCGAGCGCAAGCTGAGCATCCGCTGGGGTCCGCAGTGGACGGTCACCTGGCGGCTGGTGCCGGAGGGCACCGGCACCCGGCTCTTCCTCAGCCACGAAGGGTTCGACCCGGACGACGAGTTCCAGCGCGTCTCACGGCGGATCATGGGCGGCGGCTGGCGCTCCCACGTGCCGCGCGCACTGGCCCGGTTGCTGGACACCCTCGACGACCCGGCCCGGTTACGATCGGAAGGTGACCCCCGCCGCCCCTGATCGCACCGATCCGAAACCCCTGCGCGCGGACGCCCGGCGCAACCGGGCGCGCGTGCTGGACGCGGCCGAGAGCGTGTTCGCCGCCAAGGGCACCGGAGCGCCCACCGAGGAGGTGGCCCGCGCCGCCGGCGTCGGCATCGGCACCGTGTTCCGGCACTTCCCGACGAAGGAAGCCCTGCTCGAAGCCGTACTGGTTGCCCGGCTGCACCGGTTCGCCGACGAAGCCGAGTCGGTCGCCGCGGCCGAGTCCGCCGACCCGGGTGCCGCGTTCTTCACGTTCCTCACCAGCTGGATCGAGATGTCCAGTGCGAAGAACGCCTACTTCGAGGCGCTGACCGCCGCCGGGATCACCATGCCGAAGGAGAAGTCCGACATCGGCGCCCGGCTGCTCCGGGCGCTCGGTGTCCTGTTGTCGCGGGCCCAGGCCGCGGGCGCGGTCCGCGAGGACCTCGTGCCCGGCGAGCTGATCACGATCATCATCGGCGTGGCCAAGGCCGCCGAATACGCCGGTCCGGACGCACGGCTGCGCGACCGGGCGGTGTCGATCCTCTTCGACGGCCTCCGCCCGTCAGCGGGGGAGCGGCGCTGAGGCCACCGGCTCCAGCGTCGGGCGCTTCGGGGCCAGCGTGTCCCCGGACGACTCGCCCCTGACGCGCCGCCGCACCCACGGCAGCGCGTGCTCCCGCGCCCACTGCAGGTTCTGGCTGCGGCGCTCGGCCGGGCTGAGCACCTCGCGCGGCGCCGGCACGGGGTTCGTCAGCCTGTGCTCGACGCCGAGGACGCGCAGCACCTCGATGGCGACCTCGGTGTGCCCGAGCGAGTTGAGGTGCAGGCGGTCGGCCGCCCAGAACCGGCGGTCGCACAGCTGCCGCATCGACCACAGGTCCACCAGCAGCGCGCCGTGGCGGGCGGCGATGCCGCGCACCAGTTCGTTGTAGATCGCCACCCGGCCGCGGATCGCGCGGAACAGCGGGTCTTCGACCCCGTCGACCCCGGTGAACAGGATCAGGCGGGCTCCGGTCTCGCGGACGCGGGCGACGGCGGTCTCGTAGTCGGCGAGCAGCGCGTCGATGTCGACCTTGGGCCGCATGAGGTCGTTGCCGCCGGCGTAGAGGGACACCAGGTCCGGGCCCAGGGCGAGTCCCGGCTCGAGCTGCTCGGCCAGCACCTGCGGCAGCAGCTTGCCGCGGATGGCGAGGTTGGCGTAGCGGAACTGCGGCTCGTGCGCCGCGAGCTGTTCGGCGACGCGGTCGGCCCAGCCCCGGACGCCGTTCGGGGCGGCCGGGTCGTCGTCCCCGACGCCTTCGGTGAACGAGTCCCCCATGACCACTAAGCGCTTGCTCATGTCTGCAGTCTAAGCGGGCCGCCGGGTGGAAGGATCACGCCCATGCGCTTCACCACGACCACGCCACTGCTCGACATCGCCGGCGAAGAGGCGGGTGCACCGGACGGGGTACCGGTGGTCCTGCTGCACGGGTTCCCGTACGACGTCCGGTGCTACGACGACGTCGCCGCACGCCTGCCCGAGGCCCGCGTACTGGTGCCGTACCTGCGCGGGTTCGGCGGGACGCGGTTCCGCTCGGCGGACACGACGCGCTCCGGCCAGCAGGCGGCGCTGGCCCAGGACCTGCTCGACTTCCTGGACGCCCTCGACATCCCGCAGGCCATCGTCGCGGGCTTCGACTGGGGCGGCCGCGCGGCCTGCATCGCCGCGGCGCTGTGGCCGGAGCGGGTGCGCGGGCTGGTGTCGGTCGACGGCTACAACGTCCAGAACCTCGCCTACTCCGGCGAGCCGGCACCGCCGGAGTGGGAGCGGACCTACTGGTACCAGTTCTACTTCCACTCCGAACGCGGCCGCCGGGGCCTGGAACGCCACCGCGACGAGCTGTGCGAGCTGCTGTGGCGCACGTGGTCCCCGACGTGGGCCGGCGCGGCCGAGGCGTTCCCGGCCAGCGCGCCGAGCTTGCACAACCCGGACTTCGTCGACGTCGTGATCCACTCCTACCGCCACCGCTTCGGCCTGGCCGCGGGCGATCCGCGTTACGACCGGCTGGAGGAGCTGATCGCGGCGGAGCCGGAGATCACCGTGCCGACCGTGGTCCTGGAGAGCGGTGCCGACGGCATCGCCGGGCCGAGTGCGGCCGGCGACCGGGAGTACTTCACCGGCCCGTACGAGCACCGCGTCGTGCCGGACGCCGGGCACAACGTGCCGCAGGAGGCGCCCGCGGAGTTCGCGGACGCGGTACGCGCCCTGCTTTAGGCGGTGACCTGCCGGGCCCGGTGGTCGGCGACGTGGACCCGGGTCGCGCAGCGTGTCGAGCAGAACCGGCGGCGGCCGTTGCGAGATGTGTCGACGTACGCGGTCTCGCAGCCTTCGCGGCCGCAGATCCCCAGGCGGTCCGGTGCTTCGCACACCAGGTGGGCGAGCCCGCCCGCGGTGAAGGCGCGGACGCGGCCGACCGGCCCGGCGTCTTCGGCCGAGTAGTGCAGGTGGGGCGGCTTGCCGTCGTGGGTGGCGATGTACGGCCGGCACGCCGCTTCGGCCAGCAGGTCGTTGACCAGGGCCGGGCGCGCGTCGGCGCCGGCCGCGAACACCGGCTCGAGCCGCCGGGCCCACTCGCCGATGCGGGTGGCTTCGTCGTCGGTGAGCGCCGCGATGGACATGCCGTTGCGGACCATCCCGTCGAGCAGCTCGCTCGCCGAGCCCGCGTTCACCAGGTCGGCGGCCACGAGCGCGGCCGGACCGCCGTAAGGGTTGAAGTGCACTAAGTCATTACACCACGATCGGGGCATGGACCGGAACCGTTGCCCCCGCTGCGGCTGGCCGCTCGCCGAACTGCCGGCGAGCGCGGCCCAGCCCGTCACCCACCGGCTCGACTACGTGCGCTGCGTCTGCGGCAGCTGGCTCGCCCGGCTCGACGGCGAGGTCGTCGGCGCCACGAAGGCTCGGCTGAGCCGGTGACTCAGAGGTCGAGCACGCCCGCCGCGTTGTCGTCCCACTGGTCGACCCGGCGGATGTACTCGTAGAGCGCCCGGCTGCCGCGCACCCAGCGCCCCTGGTCGGCGATGGCGACGTCGTCCGCGCCGGCGCGACGGGCTTCGGTGGCGAACCCGGACCGCAGCGAGTGGCCGGTCACCGGGTACGGCAGGCCCGCCCGTGTCCCGGCGCGGGTAAGGATCTGGTTGACGCCGGTCGTGGTCAGCGCGGGCGCGCCGACGTTGCCGTGCCGGTCGACCCGCCGGAACGCGGGCCCCTCGGCGATCCCCGCCCCCGAGCGCCACGCGTGCCAGGCCCGCACCGGGTCGGTGTCGGCGTTCTCGCGCCGCGGGACGACCATGTCGCCGGTGCTCTTGCCGTGCCGGACCGTCACGCGGAGCCCGCGATCGTCGACCGGCTCGACGTCGGTGACCAGCAGGTTCGCCAGGTCGGAGCACCGGGCGGCGATCGGGAACCCGATGAGCAGCATCGCCCGGTCGCGGGCACCGGACAGGGTGTCCGGGCAGGCCCGCGACATCGCGCGCAGGTCGGCGAGGGTGACCATGGTGGCCTTGCCCCGGCCGCGCTGGATCCCCTCGCGCGCCAGCCGTTGCCGGTAGCCCTTGAGGGCCCGCCACGCGGCACGGCTCGCTTCGGGATCGACGACGACCTTGTGGTGCCGCAGCCCGGCGAGGGCACCGGTGAGCCGCCGCTCGATCGTCGACGGCGCCGCCGGCGCGGCCCGTTCCGGCACCTCGGGCACCGCGCGCTCGTCCGGACGCAGGGTCCGGCCGCGCTCGAGCCACACGACGAACCCGGTCAGCGCCCCGACGGACGCCGACAGCGGCGGGATCCCGGCCTCGGCGGTGTAGTCCTGCCACACCTGCCAGTCCTGGGCGTAGGCCTTGAGGGTGTTGGGCGGCCGTTGCCCCTCGACGTGCCGCGCGGCGGCCTGGTCGAGCAGGGCGAGCCGGTCCGCCGGGCTGAGGGCGGTGTCGATCACCGGTTCGAGCTCGGGCACGCGCCGAGGTTACGGGATGATGCTGTCGATCCGGCCGGGAGCCGTTCGTATGAAGGGTGAACCCGCGAAAGGAGCCGCTGTGAAGCAGTACCTGCTCAGCATCTACCAGCCCGACGGCCCGACCCCGCCGCCCGAAGTGCTCGACGGCGTGGTGAAGAAGCTCGACGCCCTCAACGCCGACCTGAAGGCCGCCGGGGCCTGGGTGTTCGCCGGTGGGCTGCACCCGCCGGCCACCGCCACCGTGCTGCGGGCCGACAACGGCGACACCCTCGTCACCGACGGGCCCTTCGCCGAAGGCAAGGAACACCTCGGCGGGTTCACCATCATCACCGCGCCCGATCTCGACGCGGCGATCGCGTGGGGCAGCCGCCTCGCCGACGCCGTCGCACCGCTGCCGGTCGAGGTGCGGCCGTTCGCCGGATGAGCGTCGAAGAGGTCTTCACCGCGGAGTACGGCCGTGCCGTGTCGGTGCTCGTGCGGGTCTTCGGCAGCATCGACGTCGCCGAGGAAGCCGTGCAGGACGCGTTCGCCGAGGCGGTCCGGCGGTGGCCGGGAGCCGGGCAGCCGCCGAGCCCGGCCGGCTGGATCATCACCACCGCGCGCAACCGCGCCATCGACCGTCTCCGCCGTGAGGCCGCGCGCGAGGACAAGCACGCCCAGGCGGCGTTGCTCCAGGCCACTTCGGTGAACGACGCGGTCGAGCCCGTCGAGGAGGGCGCCGTGCCCGACGAACGGCTCCGGCTGATCTTCACCTGCTGCCACCCCGCCCTCGCACGGGCCGGCCAGGTCGCACTGACCCTGCGGCTGCTCGGCGGCCTGACGACCGCGGAGATCGCCGGCGCGTTCCTGGTCGCCGAACCGACGATGGCCCAGCGGATCGTCCGGGCGAAGAACAAGATCCGCGACGCGGGCATCCCGTACCGCGTCCCGCAGGACGCCGACCTGCCGGCGCGGCTGTCGGCAGCGCTCGGCGTGCTGTACCTGATCTTCAACGAGGGCTACGCGGCGAGCGCGGGGGAGGACCTGGTCCGCGACGACCTGTGCCGCGAGGCGATCCGGCTGACCCGCGCGCTGGCCGGGCTGATGCCCGACGAGCCGGAGGTGCGGGGCCTGCTGGCCCTGATGCTGCTGATCGACGCCCGCCGCGCGACCCGCACCACCGCGTCCGGCGACCTGGTCTTGCTGGCCGACCAGAACCCGGCCGGGTGGGACGCGGACCTGGTCGCCGAAGGCCAGGAGATCGTCCGCGGGTGCCTGCGCCGCAACCAGCCGGGCCCGTACCAGATCCAGGCGGCGATCCAGGCCGTCCACAGCGACGCGCCCACGGACTGGTCCCAGGTCAAAGCGCTCTACGACCAGCTCCTGGCCGTGGCGCCGACGCCGGTGGTGGCGCTCAACCGCGCTGTCGCGGTCGCCGAAGTCGACGGTCCCGCTCCCGCGCTGGCCCTGGTGGAGGCCCTGGATCTGCCGCGTTTCCCGCTCTTCCACGCGATCCGCGCGGACCTCCTGGGCCGGCTCGGCCGGGCCGAGGACGCCGTGGCTGCGTACACCGCGGCGATCGAGCTGACCCACAATGCCGCCGAGAAGGCCTTTCTGGAGCGGAAGCTCGCCCGGCGCTGACGTTCGTGGGGGCTCCCACGGTACCTGGATCACCAGGGTCTCCCGGACGTCCGGAACGGCTGCCAGCGTGGTGGGGAATTCCCCGGCAGAAAGAACGAAAACCCATGGCGGAAAACCCGTTCACCACCCACGCGGACCTCTTCGATCTGCGCGGGAAGCGCGCCCTGGTCACCGGCGGCACCAGGGGCATCGGAGTGATGATCGCGCGCGGCCTGCTGCAGGCGGGTGCCCGCGTCATCGTCTGCTCACGCAAGGCGGACGCGTGCGCGGAAGCCCAGGAACACCTCTCCGAATTCGGCGACGTCCAGGCGATCCCCGCCGACCTGTCCGACCACGACGAGTGCCGGCGTCTCGCCGATCTCGTCAAGGCCGAGTCGGACCGCCTGGACATCCTCGTCAACAACGCGGGAGCGATGTGGCGCGAGCCGCTGGAGACGTTCCCGGCCGAGGCCTGGGACGCGGTGGTCGACCTCAACCTCAAGTCGCCGTTCTGGCTGGTCCAGGCGCTGCTCCCCGCGCTGCGCAGGGCGGGCACGGCCGACGATCCCGCACGGATCATCAACATCGGCAGCATCGCCGCCATCCACGTCGCCGAGTCACCCAACTACTCCTACGCCGCCAGCAAAGCGGCGCTGCACCAGCTCACCAGGGTGCTCGCCAGGGAACTGGGCCCCCAGCACGTCACGGTGAACGCGGTGGCCCCCGGGCCGTTCCCGTCGCAGATGATGGCGGCCACGCTCGACGCCATCGGCGACACGATCGCGGCGAAGGCCCCGCTGCGCCGGCTCGGCCGCGACGACGACATGGCGGGGATCGCCGTGTTCCTCGCCGCCCGGGCCGGGGCGTACCTCACGGGCACGATCATCCCAGTCGACGGCGGCATCGCCACGACCGCGACCGGGACATAGGGGTACCGGCAGAACCTCCCTGCGCCCGCGGACCGGACCTAGGGTGGGGAGGTGACCAAGATCGACCTGCGCACCGAGATCAAGGAGTTCCTGAGCTCGCGCCGCGCGCGGATCGCGCCCGAGCGGGCCGGGCTGCCCGCGTACGGCGGCAACCGCCGGGTCAAAGGTCTGCGTCGGGAAGAGGTCGCTCTCCTGGCCGGGATCTCGGTCAACTACTACGTGCGCATGGAGCGCGGCGGCCTCGCCGGCGCCTCCGACGGGGTCCTGGACGCGGTGGCTTCGGCCTTGCACCTGGACGAGGCCGAACGCGACCACCTCTTCCACCTCGCGCGGCGGTCCGGCGGCCCACGCCGCCGGACCGCCGTGACGGTGCGTCCGGCGCTTCGGCAGGTGCTTGACGCCATCACCGATGCACCGGCGTGGATCTGCAACGGCCGCTATGACGTGCTGGCCACCAACCACCTCGCCCGCGCGCTGTACTCACCGATGCTGGCCGACGCACGAGGGCCGGCGAACACCGCGCGGTTCGTGTACCTGAATCCCGAGGCGGCACGGTCGTTCTTCGTCGACTACGACCGCATCGTGGGCGACGTGGCCGCGAAACTCCGCATGGAAGCCGGCCGCACTCCGCACGACGAGGCGCTGTTCGCCCTGGTCGGCGAACTGTCGACGCGCAGTGAGCTGTTCCGGAAGCGGTGGGCGTCCCAGGACGTCCGGCTCCACCGGTCCGGTCGCAAGCGGCTGCACCACCCGGTGGTGGGGCGGCTCGACCTGGACGTCGAGTCGATGGACCTGCCCGCCGATCCCGGCCTGCTCCTGAACGTCTACACGGCGCCGGCCGACACGCCGTCGGCGGACGGTCTGGCCCTGTTGGCCTCGTGGGCGGCGGGCCAGGAGAGTCAGGCACTCAGCTGATCAGTCGGGGTCCCTGATCTGTCAATCCCGGGTTGACGTTCTGAGGGGTACCCAGTTTTCGCAGGCCCCAAATCCGCGTCAGCCTCACCTACGTCGTTCTAAGTTGGGATATGTGACCTTATCCAAACCCAAGAGGCCTATCCGGTTTCTTTTGATTTTGAACAGCTCCACCTAGTTCTAATTAGAAGCTGTGTTAGGGTCCTGATCATGACGGAAGACGCTGGTCAGGCCCGGATTTGCGAGTACCGGCGCTGCGGGGCGCCGCTGCCACCCGCTGTGGGCCGGGGGAGCCGGGCGCGGTTCTGCCAGGACGGGAAGACCTGGGGCCGCCGGAACCTCTCCTGTCGCGACGCCGAAGCCGTCCTTTCGGACGCCGAGTCGCTGCGGGAGAGCGACACCGAGCTGGACGACACGGCCGTCACCGCGCTCGCCGGCCAGGTCGACCGGGTGCTCGACCCCGCCCGCGGGCTCGTCGAGACGCTCACGACCCTGCGCCACCAGCTCGAAGCCACCACGGCCACCGCACTGGCCGAACGGGACGCGGCCCTCGCCGAGGCCGATGAGCACCGCCGGCAGCGCGGCCGTGCCGAGGCCGTCGCAACCCAGGCCCGCGAGGACGCCGATGAGGCGGTCCGCGCGGCCAAAGCCGCCGAGCAGGAGAAAGCCGCGGCACTGCGTGAGCGGGACGAGGATCGCGCCGCCCGCCGGGCTGCCCAGCAGGAGCAGCAACGCGCCGAAGGGCAGCTGGCGGCAGTCGGGGACGAGCTGGTCCGCGTGGCCGAACGGGCCGACGCCGCGGCCGCGCTCGCCGGTGAACGCGCCGCGACGATCGCCACCCTGACCGCCGAACTCGCAGCCGCGCGAACGGCCCTCGAGGACGAGCGCCGCCAAGCCGCCGCGCGGACTGAGGCGGCAGAGGCCCAGGCCGAGGTGATGTCGGGCCGCCTCGACGCGGCCGAAGCACGTGCGCAGGCGCTCGACGCGCGCCTCGAAGTAGCCCGCGAAGAGCTGACCAAGGCAGCTGCTGCTCACCAGTCCGCCCTCGGTCAAGCCCGGGCGGACGCGGACCGGCGCCTGGCCGAGCTGCAGGCGGGTCACGAGCAGACCGTCCGGTCGATGCACGAGACCGCCACGCACCTCGGCGCCGAGCTCCGCGCGTCCGCCGGGCGTGCCGACAACGCCGAACGCGCGCTGACCAGGGTCTTGGCCGTCCTGCGGGAGGCCGACACGAGTGTGCCCGAGGATGTCGCGGCAATGCTTAAGTAGTTACTTGACTATCATGACGGTCCGACATAACTTAAGTACATGCTTGACCATGAGCTGGACCTGGTGTTCCGGGCCCTCGGGGACCGGACGCGGCGGGCACTGGTGGAACGGCTTGTGCGCGGGCCCGCGTCGGTCAGCGAGCTGGCCGAACCGCTGACCATGTCGCTCGCCGCGGTCGTCCAGCACCTGCAGGTGCTGGAGTCCGCCGGGATCGTGCGGTCGGAGAAGGCCGGCCGCGTCCGCACCTGCCGGATCGAGCCGGACGTGCTGCGCGCCGGCGAACACTGGCTGGGACGGCAGCGCACCACGTGGGAGGGCAGGCTCGACCGGCTCGGCGACTTCCTCGCCGGGCCCGGCACCTCGGAAGGGAGCACGGAATGACCGTCAAGCACTCGACTTTCACGCTGGAACGGACCTATCCCGTCCCGGCCGCGCGCGTGTTCGCCGCCTGGGCGAACCCGGTCGCGAAGGACCGGTGGTTTGTGTCCGAGGGGTCGCACGAGCTGGACTTCCGCGTCGGCGGCCGGGAAACCCTCGACGGCCTCACCCCCGACGGCGGTGCCCTGAACCTCGTGTCGACCTACCACGAGATCGTGCCGGAGCAGCGGATCGTCTACTCCTCCACGCTCACCGGTCGTGGTGCGCTCGCGACCGTCTCCATCACCACGGTGGAACTGGTGCCGGAGGGCGACGGCACCCGGCTGGTCCTCACCGAGCAGGACACGTTCCTCGACGGCGCCGAGAAACCGGAGTGGCGCGAGCAGGGCACCGGTGACTGGCTGGACAAGCTCGGCGCAGAGCTGAAGTGACGACCACGCTCACGCCGTCCGGTACTGCTGGGGGCTGACGCCGAACTCGCGTTTGAAGGCCGCGCTGAGCGCGAACGCGCTGCCGTAGCCGACCTGGCGGGCGACCGCGGCGATGGTGGCGTCCGGCTGCTGGCGCAGCAGGTCCGCGGCGAGGGCGAGGCGCCAGCCGGCGAGGTAGGCCATCGGGGTCTCGCCGACCGTGACCGCGAACCGCCGGGCCAAAGCCGCCCGCGAGACACCGGTGTTCGCGGCGAGCTTGGCGACCGTCCACGGCTCGGCGGGCTGGTGCTGCAGCAGCCGCAGCGCCTGCCCGACGACCGGGTCGTCGTGGGCGCGGTACCAGGCGGGCGCGCTGGTGCCGGGCCGGTCGAACCACGCGCGCAGCGCGGCGATCAGCAGCAGGTCCAGCAGCCGGTCGAGGACCGCTTCCTGGCCGGGGACGTCCCGGTTGATCTCGGCGGCCAGCAGCCCGACCAGCGGCGTCGGCCAGTCGGCCGCGCGCAGGACGATCAGCGTCGGCAGCGCGGCCAGGAGCTTCTTGCTGATCTCGCCTTCCATGCCGTAGGTGCCGGTCAGCAGGTCGACCGGGCCACCCGTGCCCCAGGTCCGCACGCCGAGATCGGCGTACGCGGTGAGGTGGCCGCCCTCGGGTGTCCGGCATTCCTGACCGGGCAGGATGACGGCTTGTGGTGGCGTCGACGGGTGGTCCGCGACCAGGTACGGGGCCGGGCCGCGAGCGATCGCGACGTCTCCTTCGCTCAGCAGCACCGCTTCGCCCGCGTCGGGCACGATCCACGCTTCGCCGCGCACCACCGACACGACGGTCAGCGGCGCGTGGTCCTCGATGCGCAACGACCACGGCGGGGTCATGACCGAGCGCAGCAGGAACGCGCCGTGGGCGCGGGGTCCGTCGAGCAGCGCGGCGAGCGGGTCCATGCCCCTGAGTGTAGACGCTGAAACATGCGATCGAGGCTTTGAACTATGGAGAGTCTTACCGGGTGCCGGTTGACTCAGTGCCATGACAACGAACTTCTTGGTGGTGGGCGGCACGGGCAAGACCGGGCGGCGCGTGGCGGACCGGCTGCGGGAGCGGGACCTGCCGGTGCGGACGACGTCCCGGCGCGGGGTACCGCCGTTCGACTGGGCCGATCGCGAGACCTGGGCGCCGGTGCTGAAGGGCGTCGACGCCGTGTACCTGACCTACTACCCCGATCTGGTGGTGCCCGAGGCGGCGGCCGACATCCGCGCGTTCGCCGAACTCGCGGTGGCGCAGGGAGTTCGGCATCTCGTGCTGCTGTCCGGGCGCGGTGAGGAGGACGCCGGGGCGTGCGAGCGGATCGTCCGGGACGCCGGCACCGGCTGGACGGTCCTGCGCTGCAGCTGGTTCGCCCAGAACTTCAGCGAGCACTTCCTCCTGGAAGCCGTGCTCGGCGGGGAGATCGCGCTGCCGGCGGGCACCGTGACCGAGCCGTTCATCGACGTCCGCGACATCGCCGACGTCGCGGTGAAGGTGCTCACCGAGCCCGGTCACGCCGGTGAGTTGTACGAGCTGACCGGTCCGCGGCTGCTGAGTTTCGCCGACGCTGCCGCGGAGATCTCGGCCGCATCGGGACGAAATGTTCGCTATGTTCCAGTTTCCGGGGCGGAGTACGCGGCCGCGGCGGTGGCGTACGGCGTGCCCGCGGAAGAGGTCGGGGCGCTGACGGAGCTGTTCGCGCGGGTGCTCGACGGGCGCAACGAGTCGGTGACCGGCGACGTGGCGCGGGTGCTGGGGCGCCCGGCGACGGACTTCGCCGCCTTCGCGCGGGACGCGGCGGCGACCGGGGTCTGGGCCCGGTGACGAGGAGGGAGAGACCGATGTCGACGGTGGTGCTGGTGGCCGCGCTGGTCGCGGCCGGGTTGGTCGCGGGGTTGTTCTACGCCTACGCGTGCTCGGTGATGCCGGGGATCGGGCGGGGCGACGACAAGACGTTCGTGGAGGCGATGCGCGGGATCAACGTCGCGATCGTGAACCCGGTCTTCATGCTGACGTTCCTGGGCGCGCCGCTGCTGGCGGCCGTCGCGGTGTTCTTCCACCTGGGGTCGCGGTCGCTGCCGTGGGTGATCGCGGGGTTCGTGTTCCTGCTGGCGATGGTCGTGATCACCGGGGTGGTCAACATCCCGCTGAACAACGCGCTGGACAGGGGCGGCGACGACTACGCGGCGGTGCGGGCGGCGTTCGAGGCGGTGTGGGTGCGCTGGAACGTCGTGCGTGCCGTGGTGAGCACGGCCGGGTTCGGCTGTCTGGTGGCGGCCGTGCTCACCCGGAACTGAGTCAGCCGGCGACGCGGAAGAGCAGGTCGGTGACCCACTGGGCGGGGTCCGGGACGTCGAGGGGGTTGGTGCGCAGCACTTCCAGGCGCCCGCCCCACTCCTCGCCGTCGGGGCCTTCGGTGACGTCCCACGTGACGCCCTCGGCGGCGCCCCAGGCCAGAACCGCTTCGGTCGCGGCGGCCAGGCCGTCGGGGGCGCCGACGTAGGTCTCGAGGACGTACTTGCCGGCCGGGACTTCGCCGGGGAAGGCCGGTTCGTCCGGGGTGAAGGCGGCGTCGATCGGGACGCCGGCTTCGACGGTGAAGCGCATGCCGGGGTGCAGCACGCGGTAGCGGAAGAACGGCGCGCCGGCCGGGACGATCCCGTGGCCGGCGAGGGTGCCGATGAGCGGGGGCAGCCGGTCGGCGATTCGGGGGAACTCCTCGATGCCGAGGGTGGCGCGCTCGGCGACGTACCGCTGGGCGGGTCGGTCCACGATGGACGGCATCAGGGTTCCTCCGGGACGAAGACGGGGCGGACTTCGATACTGCCGTAGGTCGCGGCGGGGTGCTGGGCCGCGATCTCCACGGCTTCGTCGAGGTCGTCGCACTCGATGAGGACGTAGCCGCCGACCTGTTCCTTGGCTTCGGTGAACGGCCCGTCGGTGAGCAGGACTTCGCCGTCGCGGACGCGGATCGTGGTGGCTTCCGACGGCGGGCGCAGGCCGCCTCCGCCGTGGATCTTGCCGCGGCGGGCCAGGTCTTCGCCCCAGCCGTCGCAGCCGTCGTACTGGTGGTCTTCGGCGGTCTCGTCGCCGGCGATGAGCAGGAGGTAGCGCACGTCAGTGTCCTTCCAGGACTTCGCGCAGGCGCGCGGCGAAGGGTTCGGGCTCGGTGGCGAACCCGCCGTGGTCGCCCGGGAACTCCACCGGGGTGAGGCCGAGGCCGCCGGCGAGCCCGAGGGCGGTTTCGTGGGCCGTGGACCCGGCGGACTTCTCGCCGACGGCGACGACGAGCCGCGCCGAGGTCGCCTTGAGCGCGTCGAGATCGGGTTCGTAGGCGCCGGTGGCGGCCATCAGGTGGCGGAAGAAGTAGGTGAAGTTGCCGTGGCCACGGGGGTCGAGCGGGGGCGCGGGGTCGACACCCACGAGGGCCATGAACGCGGCGAAGGCGGCGTCGATGCCCTGGTCGCGGAAGAGCGCCGGGATGTCCGGGCCGTCGAGGGCGCCGGCGGGCAGGTAGCGGGTGACCGGCGGCTCGTGCAGCACGACCGTGCGGACGTCGCCGGGGTGGCGCGGGACGAGGTCGAGCATCGTGATGGCGCCGCCACTGTTGGCGAAGACGTCGGCGGGGCCGACCTCGGTGAGCAGGCGGTGCACGTCGTCGGCGTGCTCGCGCACGACGTCGTCGCCCGGTTCGCCGTCGAGGGGGCTGCGGCCGAGGCCGCGCGGGTCGTAGGTGACGACGGTGTGGTCTTCGGCCAGGACGGGCCGGATGTGGGTGAAGACGGCGGCGTCGGCGGGGCCGCCGGGGACCAGCAGCAGGACGGGACCGCTGCCGGTGACGTCGTAGGTGAGCCGGGCGCCGGGTACGGCGAGGGTGGTCATGGGTGCTCCTCCGGTGATCGTGGTTCGACCGACCGACGAACGGGTTCGCCCGGGACCGACACCCCTTCGGAAATTCTTCGCGTGAGGTAGGCGCGCTCGGCTTCGGTGGGCGCGAGGTCGCGGGCTTTCGCGTACCACTCGGCGGCTTCGGCGTGGCGGCCGAGCCGGCGGAGGAAGTCGGCGCGGGTGGCCGGGAGCAGGTGGTAGCCGTCCATGGTCAGCTCGTCGAGCAGGGCGAGCCCGGCGAGCGGCCCGTCGGCCATGCCGACCGCGACGGCCCGGTTGAGCTCGACGACCGCGCTGGGCACGTACTTGCGCAGTTCGCCGTAGAGGCCGGCGATCTGGGCCCAGTCGGTGTCGGCGGCCCGGGCGGCGGTCGCGTGGCAGGCGGCGATGGCGGCCTGGATCTGGTACGGCCCGGGACTGCGCCGCCGCAGCGCGGTCTCCAGCACCTGGGTGCCTTCGGCGATCTCGGCGGCATCCCAGCGGGTGCGGTCCTGTTCCTCGAGCGGGACGAGCTGTCCGTCGTCGGTGCGGGTCTCGCGGCGGGCGTGCTGCAGGAGCATGAGGGCGAGCAGGCCGAGGACTTCGGGCTCGTCGGGCATCAGGTGGGCCAGGACGCGGGCGAGCCGGACGGCTTCGGCGGCGAGGTCGGGGCGCAGCAGGCCGGGGCCGGCGCTGGCGGAGTAGCCCTCGTTGAAGGTCAGGTAGAGCACGCCGAGGACGGCGGCGGTGCGTTCGGGCAGCAGGTGCGCGGGCGGGACGCGGTAGGGGATGCCGGCGTTGCGGATCTTGCGTTTCACCCGCACGAGCCGTTGGGACATCGTGGCTTCCGGGACGAGGAAGGCGCGGGCGATCTCGGCGGTGGACAGCCCGGACAACGTGCGCAGGGCGAGCGCGACCTGGGCTTCGGTGGCCAGTGCCGGGTGGCAGCAGGTGAAGATGAGCCGCAGCCGGTCGTCGGTGACACCGCTGTCGTCGTCGGGTGGTTCTTCGGGGACGTGCATGCGGCCGGCCTCCTGCAGCTTGGCGGCGCCGAGGGCGTCGCGGCGGAGCCGGTCGGTGGCGCGGTTGCGGGCGGTGGTGGTGAGCCAGGCGCCGGGCCGCGCCGGAACGCCGTCGCGGGGCCAGGTGCGCAGGGCCAGCGCGAACGCCTCCTGCGCGCACTCTTCGGCGAGGTCCCAGTCGCCGGTGATCCGGATGAGCGTGGCCACGACCTGGCCCCACTCCTCCCGGAACGCCTCCGCGACCACGGTCTCGACGTCCACCACCCGCTCCTCCTCCCGCCGGTTCACCCGCCCGACGAACGGCCGTGGCCGAAACCGACAGCCGCGGCGTGGCAGGCCCCGAACCCCTCGGCACGCGCGACGATCCGGCCGCCTTCGACGCGGATGGCGGTCTCGGTGGCGTCGCTGACCGCGGTGACGCCGGCGGCCGCGGCGAGTGCTCCGGTGGCGTCGCAGACGATCCGCAGCCGCGGCCGGACCGGTGGGGCGATGGCCTGGTCGAGGCAGCCGCGCAGGTCGGCGACGGCGAGCCTCGCCAGCGGGGCGAGCTCGCCGGGGTCGCTGGTGACGAGCACGGCGGTGACGTCGGCGCCGGCGCGGACGGCTTCTTCGAAGGCGGAGGCGCGGTGCAGGCCCAGGACGGTGACGACGCCGTCGCCGGGACGCACGGCGCCGCCGGTGAGCAGGTCGGTCGCGGGCGGCGGGGTCCACGGCTCGTCGACGGGCCGGGCCTGCGAGGTGATCGGCGGGACGCCGGGCCAGTCGTCGCTCAGGTCCAGGTCGAGCAGGGCCGCGCAGGCGGTGACGACGTGGAACGGCTCGCCGAAGCCGGGCGCGGCCGCGGCGAGCTGGCTCGCGCCCGAGAGTGTCGTGAGGGCGGCTTCGGCGACGCGGACCAGGCGCCGGCCGGGGCGGCGGCGTTCGAGGGCGAGCCCGAGCAGGATCGCGTTGACGCGCATGAGCTGCGCGTACGGGCGGCGGGTGTGCTCGTCGGCGAGGATCTCGGGCAGCAGGTCGCGGCCGAGGCGGGCTTCGGGGCTGTCGCTGTCGGTGGAGAGCGGCAGCCGGGCGACCCAGGCGCGGGCGAATGCGGCCAGGACATCGGCCGCGGCCGGGTCCGGCGGCGGGGTGGCGGGCCGGGGCGCGCGTTCGGCGAGGTCGGCCAGGACCGCGAAGTAGAGGGCTCGTTTGCCGGGGAAGTTGGAGTAGACCGCGCCGCGGGTGAGCTCGGCGCGTTCGGCGATGACGTCGATCTTGGCCTCGCGGAACCCCCGTCCGGCGAACTCGTCGCGGGCGGCGGCGAGGACCTTCGCGCGGTTGCGTTCCTGGGTCTCCGCCCTGCTGAGCCTGACCATCGTCCTCCTTGCCGTGGCGTCGCGAGCCAAGATATCGTGACCACTGAGATGATTAGAACATCTGATGTGAACATCTGGAGTGGCCCATGACCCCCGAGATCGACCTGACCGACTTCGCGGTCCTGACCGACCCGTTCACCGCCTACGACCGCGCCCGCGAGGAGAGCGCGGTGGCCAAGCTGGTGATCCCCGGCTTCGGCCCGTTCTGGGCGCTGACCCGCTACGCCGAGGCCCGCGCGATGCTGGCCGACCCGCGGTTCGAGGTCCGCGCGGAAAGCTTCCTGAGGCCGCCGGGCATCCCCGAGCACTGCCTGGAGTACCTGCGCACGATGGCCGAGCGCGACGGGCCCGAGCACCTGCGGCTGCGCCGCCTGGTGGCCCCGGCGTTCACCCCGAAGCGCGCCGCACAGCTGCGGCCGCGGCTGGTCGCGCTCACCGAACGGCTGCTCGACGAGCTGCCCGCGCACGCCGAAGACGGCGTCGTGGACCTCGTCCCGCACTTCGCGCGGCCGCTGCCGATGGACGTCATCTGCGAGCTGGCGGGCATTCCCGAGGCCGGCCGGCCCCAGTGGCGTGAGTACGGCGCCGCGGTCGCGGGCGGCGCCGGTCCGGACTTCGCGGCGGCGATCCCGGCGATCATCGAGGGCGCGAAGGCGGCGGTCGCGCGCAGCCGGGCCGACCCGGGCGACGACCTGATCGGCGACCTCGTGCACGCCCAGGACGGTGACCGGCTCACCGACACCGAGCTGGTCACCCTGGTCTGGCACCTCGTGCTGGCCGGGCAGACGCCGGTGAACCTCATCGCCAACGCCGTCGAAGCCCTGCTGCGGCACCCGGACCAGCTCGAGCTGCTGCGGGCGGACCCCGGGTGGTGGCCGGGGGCGGTCGAGGAGCTGATGCGCTTCTGCAGCCCGCAGCTGCTGACCACGCCGCGGTTCGCGCGGGAGGACGTCAAGATCGACGGTGAGCTGATTCGCGAAGGCGAGCGGGTGACGGCGGCGATGGTGGCCGCCGATCGCGATCCGCGCGTGTTCCCCGACGCCGGCCGCCTGGACGTGACGCGCTCGGGACCGGCCCAGCTGGGGTTCTCGCACGGCCCGCACTTCTGCCTGGGCGCGTCGATCGCGCGGGTGGAGACGGAGGTCGCCCTGTCGGCGTTGTTCGCCCGGTTCCCGGACCTGGCGCTCGCGGGTGACGTGCCGCGGGCACCCGACGGCGGGACGTGGCGTCCGGCGCGGCTACTTCTGACGCTCTGACACGAGCGCCTCGATGCCGTCGAGGACGCGGGCGAGGCCGAAGCGGAAGGTGTAGGCGGGGTCTTCCGCGGCGTTGTGGGCCTCACCCGCGGCCTGGCCGACGCGCGAGGCGATCGGGTAGTGCGCCGCGTCGGCGGCCGGGATGCCGGCCAGGACCGGCGCGGCGCGTTCCCACCACTGCGCGTCGGTCATGCCGCTGGCGCGGACCAGGCGGGCGGCGTCGATCGAGCTGCGCGCGGTGGTCCGGACCAGGCCGGTGACGAGGCCGACGGCGGCGTCCATCTCGACGTCGTCGAGCCCGATGCCGTCGACCGCGCGCAGCTCGTGCTCGTACTTGGCGAAGCTGTGCGGGCCGAGCGCCGACCGGCTGGTGGTGACCTGCAGCAGCCACGGGTGGCGGTGGAACAGGGCCCACAGCTCGTCGGCGATCGCGGTGAGCGCGGCGCGCCAGCCGAGGCCGGGCTCGGGGGCCGGCAGCTCGCCGTGGACGTGGTCGATCATCAGGTCCAGCAGTTCGGCGCGGCCGGGCACGTAGGTGTAGAGCGACATGGGGGAGACGCCGAGCTGGTCGGCGACACCGCGGATGGTGACGGCCTCGATGGTGTCGGCGTCGGCGAGCGCCACGGCGGCGCGGACGACGTCGGCCGTGGTCAGCTTCGGTTTCGGGCCGCGTTTCGGGGGGCCGGAGACGCCCCAGAGCAGCTCGATCGTCCGCTTCGGGTCGCCGTTGTCGTTGTCCTCCGTGCGCACGCCGCTCATTCTGCCCACTCGATTCTCGTACGTCGTACAGAGTTGTGCTAACCTCTTCTTCGTACACAGTACAGAGTTAAGGGGCTTGATGACTCCGCAGATCCACGCCGAGGGACTTCGCAAGCGCTACGGCGACGCGTACGCCCTCGATGGGTTCGATCTCTCCGTCCCGGCCGGGTCGCTGCACGGCCTGCTGGGACCCAACGGCGCGGGCAAGACGACGGCGGTCCGTGTGCTCTCCACCCTGCTGCGTCACGACGGGGGTGTCGTGCGGGTGGCCGGCTTCGACGTCGCCGCTGAACCAGCGAAAGTGCGGTCCTCGATCGGGCTGGTCGGGCAGCAGGCCGCCGTCGACGAGCTGTTGTCCGGGCGGCAGAACCTGGTGTTGTTCGGCCGGCTGCACCACCTGGGCCGGCGTGAAGCCGTGCGCCGCGCCGACGACCTGCTCGAGCGGTTCGGGCTCGTGGACACCGGGTCGAAGCCGGTTTCGGCGTACTCGGGCGGGATGCGTCGGCGGCTCGACTTGGCCGCGTCGCTGCTGGCCGCGCCGCGGGTGCTGTTCCTCGACGAGCCGACCACCGGCCTCGATCCGCGCAGCCGCACCGAGGTCTGGAAGGCGGTGCGGTCCCTGGTCGCCGACGGCACGACCGTGCTGCTCACGACGCAGTACTTGGAGGAGGCCGACCGGCTGGCCGACCGCATCTCCCTGGTGGAACACGGCCGCGTGATCGCCGAAGGCACCCCGGCCGAGCTGAAGGGCTCACTCGGGGCGACCCGGATCGAGCTGGTGCTGACCGACCCCGACGTCGTCCCCGCGGCGACGGCGTTGCTGGCCCGGGTCACCGGGGGCGAGCCGGTCCGCGAGGAGCTGCGGGTCAGCGCGCCGGCCGAGCCGCCGATGCTGGCGGACGTGGTGCGCGAGCTGGCGGCGACCGGGCTGTCGTTCGCCGACGTGGCGTTGCGGCACCCGACGCTCGACGAGGTGTTCCTGGAGCTGACGGGGGTGCCGCGATGAGGTGGGCCCTCGAGGACAGCTGGACGCTGACCCAGCGCTACCTCGCGCAGCTGGCGCGGCGCCCGGTGCGGCTGGCCACGGTGGTGGCGTTCCCGATCCTGATGGTGCTGATCTTCGCCTACCTGCTCGGCGGCGGGATGACCGTGCCGGGCGGCGGGTCCTACCGCGAGTTCCTGATGCCCGGGATGTTCGCGATGACCATGGCGTTCGGGTTGTCGGGCACGATGATCGCGGTGCTGGACGACGCGGCCAAGGGCGTCACCGACCGGTTCCGCTCCTTGCCGATGGCGCCCTCGGCGGTGCTGACCGGCCGGGTGGCCGCGGACCTGCTCAACGCGGTGCTCGCGCTGGCGGTGCTGCTGGGCTGCGGGTTCGCCGTCGGCTGGCGCCCGCACGGCAGCCTGGCCGAGACGCTCGCGGCGTTCGGGTTGCTGCTCCTGCTGCGCACGGCCCTGGTGTGGGCGGGGATCTACCTGGGCCTGCTGACCACCGATCCGTCGATGGTGACGCTCGCGCAGACGCTGGAGTTCCCGTTCGGGTTCCTCTCCAGCGCGTTCGTGGCGACCGCGACCATGCCGGCGTGGCTGGGAACCGTGGCGGAGTGGAACCCGTTGTCCTCCACGGTGACAGCGACGCGGGTGCTGTTCGGCAACCCGGGCGCGGGCGGGGAGTCCTGGGTGAGCGCGCACCCGGTGCTCATGGCGGTGGTGTGGCCGCTGGTGCTGCTCGCGGTGTTCGTGCCGTTGTCCGTGCGCCGATACGGGAGGCTGGGGAACTGAACGTCGACTTCCACCCGGGTGAGCCGCCGCGGGCGGGACGCCTGGTCATCGACGGCCGTGAGCTGTCCCTTGTGGACGGACTGCCGGAACTGCTCGGCGGCGCCGACGCGTTCTGGGCGACCGCGGCACAGGCCGCGTTGAAGCTCGTCGCCGCGGGACGGCTGCTGCCCGGGGTCACCGAGGGCGGTTACGACGCCTGGCGAGTCGGGCCGCTGGCCCCGGCCGAAGCCGCGTGGCTGCGGGACCTCGCGGCGGCGATGCCGGCGGACGTGCGCGCGCCGGGGCCGTTGCTGCGGGCGTTCCTCGACGCCGTCGCCGACACGCTGCCCCGCACACCCGCCGCGGCGAAGGCGGCCCGGACGCGGTTGTTCGCCGCCGTCGCACCCCAGCGCGCGGAGTCCCTGCGCGACTGGGCCGACGAACTGGCGGCCGGGCTCGACTCGGGGATCCGGGTGTCGCTGCGGATCGAGGCGCCGGACGGCTTCGACGCGGGCCGGTTCCACGCCGTGGTGCAGGTGCACGGTGATGCCGGGATCGCCGACGCGGCCGAGCTGTGGGAGACGGGCCGGTTCGGGCCGCGGGCCCGCATCGACGTCGTGCTGGCGCTGCGCCGCGGTGCGCAGGTGTGGCCGGCGTTGGGCCCGCTGCTCACCTCGGCCGTGCCGGACGAGCTGGCGCTGGGCGAGGACGACGTCACCGAGCTGGTCGCGGCCGCGGCGCCGCGGCTGGCGGCGGTGGGGATCGACGTGCACTGGCCGGCGGAGCTCGCCGGGTCGCTGACCGCGCGAGCGGTCGTGAACGCCGGGGACGCACCGGGTGACCTGCCGTCGTTCTTCGGCGGTGGGCGGGCCCTGGCGTTCGACTGGCAGCTCGCCCTGGGCGGCGAGGTGCTGACCGAGGCGGAGCTGGACGCGCTCGCCGAGGCCCGTCGTCCGGTGGTGCGGCTGCGCGACCGCTGGGTGCTCGTCGACCCCGCATTGGCGGCGAAGGCACGCGAGCGGACGTTGAAGCCGTTGACCCCGGTCGACGCGCTGGGCGCGGTGCTGACCGGGACCACCGAGGTCGACGGCGAGCCGGTCGAGGTCGTCACGGAGGGCTGGCTGGCGCGGCTGCGGGAACGGCTGTCCGCGCCGCCCGAACCCCAGGCGCCGCCCGCCGGGCTGGCCGCGACGCTGCGGGACTACCAGCTGCGCGGATTGCAGTGGCTGGCCACCGTGACCGGCCTCGGGCTCGGTGGCTGTCTCGCCGACGACATGGGGCTGGGCAAGACGGTCACGCTGATCGCGCTGCACCTGCATCGCGCGTCCGGGCCGACGCTGGTGGTGTGCCCGGCGTCGTTGCTGGGCAACTGGGAACGCGAGATCCGCCGGTTCGCTCCGGGTGTGCCGGTGCGGCGCTTCCACGGCGGTGCGCGGTCGCTGGCGGACCTCGACGGGTTCGTGCTCACCACCTACGGCACGCTGCGCGCCGATCCCGCGCCGCTGGCGCAGGTGCGGTGGGGGCTGCTGGTGGCCGACGAGGCCCAGCACGTCAAGAACCACCGGTCGGGCACGGCGAAGGCGGTGCGGCTGGTGCCCGCGGCCGCGCGGGTCGCGCTGACCGGCACGCCCGTGGAGAACACGCTCTCGGAGCTGTGGGCGATCCTCGACTGGTCGGCGCCGGGGCTGCTGGGTTCGCTGAGCGAGTTCCGGACGCGGTGGGCGAAGCCGATCGAGGCCGGCGATCCGGCCGCGGCCGAGCGGCTGTCCCGGTTGCTGCGGCCGTTCCTGCTGCGGCGGCGCAAGTCCGACCCCGGGATCGCGCCGGAGCTGCCGGCGAAGACGGAGACGGACCGGCCGGTGGCGCTGAGCCCGGATCAGGTGGTGCTGTACGAGGCCGTGGTGCGCGAGATGATGGCCGACATCGCCGCGAGCGACGGGATGGCGCGGCGCGGCCGGATCGTCAAGCTGCTGACCGCGCTCAAGCAGATCTGCAACCACCCGGCGCAGTACCTCAAGGAACCAGGCGGCCGCTCTGGCAAGCTCGAACTGCTCGACGAGCTGCTGGACACGATCCTCGCCGAAGACGGCGCGGTGCTGGTGTTCACCCAGTACGTCGCCATGGCCCGGCTGCTGGAGAAGCACCTGGCCGCGCGCGGGATCCCCACCCAGCTGCTGCACGGCGGCACCCCGGTGGCCCGGCGCGAAGACCTCGTGCAGCGGTTCCAGGACGGCGAGGTCCCGGTGTTCCTGTTGTCGCTCAAGGCGGCGGGCACCGGACTGAACCTCACGCGCGCGGACCACGTCGTGCACTTCGACCGCTGGTGGAACCCGGCGGTCGAAGACCAGGCGACCGACCGGGCCTACCGGATCGGGCAGACCCGACCGGTCCAGGTGCACCGGCTGGTCGCCGAAGGAACGGTCGAGGACCGGATCGCGGCGATGCTGCGGGAGAAGCGAGCTCTGGCCGAGGCGGTCCTGGCCGGGGGCGAGGCGGCGTTGACGGAACTGTCGGACACCGAGCTCGCGGAGCTCGTCGAGCTGAGGAGCCGCTGATGAGCGACGTGCGAGGGTTCCCGGCGTTCGGGCCCAGCGGCGTCCGCGGGCGGTTCGCGACGTCGTGGTGGGGCCGGGCGTGGCTGAGCGCGATGGAGGACACCGCGCTGGACCTGCGTCAGCTCAAGGCCGGGCGCCGGTACGCGGCGGCGGGGCTGGTCGGGCCGATCACGGTGAGCCCGGGCCGGATCGCGGCGGTGGTCGACGACGCCGACGGCGGCCCGTACCGGACCGAGCTGCGCCTGGCGGAGCTGTCCGAAGTGGACTGGACGCGGTTCTTCGACCGGGTCGCGTCGCGGGCCGGGCACCTGGCGGCGCTGCTGGACCGGGACATGCCGCACGACCTGGTGGCCGCGGCCGGCGACGCCGGCGTCCACCTGCTGCCGGGGATCGGCGATCTCGATCCGGAGTGCGACTGCCCGGGCTGGGAGCTGCCGTGCAAGCACGCGGCCGCGTTGTCGTTCCAGGCGTCGTGGCTGCTGGACGCCGACCCGTTCGTGCTGTTGCTGATGCGGGGCAGGGGCGAACGGGAGATCCGCGAGGAGCTGGAGAGCCGGACCGCGCCGCGGGCCGAGCTCGAGGTCACCGACCGCACGCCCGGCGAACTGCCGGACCTGGCGGAGTTCCGGCCGTCGGGAGCGCCGTCGGTTCCGGCCGCGCCCGGCGTGCCCGCGGAGGCGTTCGCGCTGCTGTCGGCCAACGCGGCGGCGCGGGCCCGGGCGGTGCTGGCGGGGGAGCCGTGGCCGGGACGGCGGGCCGACGCGGTCCGGCTGGCCGCGGAGTTCCCGCCGGTGGCGTCGCGGCTGGGCGAAGGCACCGGCTTCGAGCAAGCCGTCGCGGCGTGGACGTACGGCGGGCGTGACGGCCTCGAGGTGCTGGACTCGTCGTGGACGCCGCCGAAGCCCGTGCTGGCCGCGGCGCGGGCCGCACTCGCCGACGTGGAGCCGGTGTTCGACCGCAACCACTGCACGGCCGGGGACGTGCAGCTGCGACTGGATCGCCGGGGCCGGTGGCACCCGTACCGGCGCGAGGGCGGGACGTGGTGGCCCGCGGGCCCGCCGGAGACCGACCCCGGCCTGCTGCTCGGCTGAGGCTTCTTCACGCGGAAAAGGGTTGCCACGTCAAGGATTTTCGTGGGAATTCGACGTATCCAGCGTCCGGGCCGGTGTCTCCTGTCCCCCGAAGGCGGGTTCCGCCTGGCGACTGGGGGTGCGGGCGCGCGGGTGCTGCTCTCCGCGCGCCCGCCCGGTCTTCTGTCGCGGGTCCGGATCGGGCGAGTCTAGGCCGCGGCGCGTTCGGCGAGCGGACGGCGGCGCAGTCCCGGCTGCTGCAGGGCGGGTGGCTGGTAGGTCTGGTCGAGGGTGCCGACGTCGGTGCCGGGCGCGACGATCTCGTCGATGCGGTCGAGGAGGTCGTCGGAGAGGGTGACGTCCAGGCCGGCCAGCAGGTCGTCGAGGTGGGCCATCGTGCGGGCACCCAGCAGTGCGCTCGTCACGCCGGGATGGGCGATCGTGAAGGCCATCGCCAGGTGCGTCAGGGGCAGGCCGGCTTCGGCGGCGAGGGCGGCGAACTTCTCGACGACGTCGAGCCGGGTTTCGTCGGTGAGGTGGCGGACCAGGCCCGCGCGGCGCAGTTCGCCGTGCGGGCGGCCGGTCAGCAGGCCTTGGCCGAGCGGGCCCCAGACCAGGGTGCCCATGCCGAAGCGCTGGGTGGTGGGCAGGAGCTCGCGTTCGATGCCGCGGTTGAGCAGGGAGTAGACCGGCTGCTCGGTGTGGAACCCGGTGAGGCCGCGGCGCTCGGCGGCCCACTGGGCGTCGACGATGCCGGACGCCGGGGTCCCGGACGCGCCGATCGCGCGGACCTTGCCGCTGCGCAGCAGGTCGGTGAGGGCGGCGAGGGTCTCCTCGATGTCGGTGCCGGGGTCGGGCCGGTGCAGCTGGTAGAGGTCGATGTGGTCGGTGCGCAGGCGCCGCAGGGAGTTCTCGACCGCGGTGACGATCCAGCGGCGGGAGGCGCCCTGGTGGTTGGGGTCCTGGCCGGTGGGGCGGCCGAACTTGGTGGCGAGCACGACGTCGTCGCGGCGGCCTTCGAGGGCTTTGCCGACGACCTCCTCGGAGTCGCCGTAGGCGTCGGCGGTGTCGACGAAGTTGATGCCGGCGTCGAGGGCCTTGTGGAGGACCCGGGCGGAGTCCTCGGGGTCGGCGTTGCCGATCGAGGTGGCGAACATCAGCGTGCCCAGGGCGTAGGGACTGACCTTGATGCCGGTCCGGCCCAGCGTGCGGTACTGCATCGGGACTCCTCGGGTAACCTCAACCGGAAAGCTTTTCCACAACTATACGGAAAGACTTTCCGGTTAGCCACGAGGAGGACCGTGACCGCAGAGCCGCGACGCCGGCGCGCCGACGCCCAGCGCAACATCGACGCCCTGCTGGAGGCGGCGAAGAGCGTGTTCGCCACCTCGGGGGTGGACGCTCCGGCGAAGGAGATCACCGACCTGGCCGGGGTCGGCGTCGGCACGCTCTACCGGCACTTTCCGCAGCGCGCCGACCTGGTCGCGGCCGTGCTGCAGCGCGAGATCGACGCCCTGGCCGACGCGGGACCGCCACTGAGCGCCGACCACGCGCCGGGGGACGCGCTGCGCAAGTGGCTGCACCGCTACACCGAGCTCGTCGGCACCAAACGCGGGCTGGCCACGGCGCTGCATTCGGGCGATCCCGCCTTCGACGCCCTGCCCGGGTACTTCATGCAGCGCATGGAGCCCGCCCTGGCCGAGCTGCTGGACGCGGCGGCCGCGGCGGGGGAGGTCCGCGCCGACGTGAGCGCGAAGGACCTCCTGCACGCCGTGGCCCTGCTCTGCCAGCCGGTACGTGGCGAGGACCTGGAGTACAACCAGCGGATGGTCGCGATCCTCGCCGACGGGCTCACCCCACGGGCGTGACCGCGTAGTCCGCGACTCCCTGGCTCAGCGAACCGTCGCGCGCTCGATGATCGCGCCCGTGTCCACCCCGGACGGCAGCGTGCCGAACGCGATGCCCCAGTCACCGCCGAAGCGCGACGCGCAGTAGGCGTCCGCGACCGCCGGGTGACCGTGGCGCACCAGCAGCGAGCCCTGCAGCACCAGCGCCATCGACTCCACCACCCGCCGCGCGCGGTACTCGATGCCGTCGAGGTCGGTCAGCTCCTTGCGGATCCGGTCGACGGCGTCGTCGAGCCGCGCGTCCCCGCCGGCCGCCTGCTCGACCTCGGCGAAGAACGCCGCGACCGACTCCGGCTGCTTGCCCATGGCCCGCAACGCGTCCAGCGCGGCGACGTTGCCCGAGCCTTCCCAGATCGAGGACAGCGGCGCCTCGCGGTAGAGCCGCGGCATGCCCGACTCCTCGACGTACCCGTTGCCGCCGAAGCATTCCAGCGCCTCGGCCGCGTGCGCCGGGGCGCGCTTGCACACCCAGTACTTCGACACCGCGAGCCCCAGCCGCCGGAACGCCTGCTCCTGCGCGTCGTCGCGCCGGTCGCCCGCCGCGGCCAGCCGCATCGCGACCGTCGTCGCGGCTTCGGACTCGACCACCAGGTCGGCGAGCACGTTCGCCATCAGCGGCTGGTCGACCAGCGCCTTGCCGAACGCGTGCCGGTGGGTCGCGTGGTGGATCGCCCGGACCGCCCCCAGCCGCATCCCCGACGCGCTGCCGAGCGTGCAGTCCAGCCGGGTGTTGTTGACCATCTCGATGATCGTGCGGACCCCACGGCCCTCCTCGCCGACGAGCCAGCCCACGGCGTTGTCGTACTCGATCTCCGACGACGCGTTGGACCGGTTGCCCAGCTTGTCCTTCAGCCGCTGCAGCCGGATCGGGTTGCGCGAGCCGTCGGGCAGGACGCGGGGGAGCAGGAAGCACGAAAGCCCGCCCGGCGACTGGGCCAGGGTCAGGAACATGTCCGACATCGGCGCCGAGGTGAACCACTTGTGCCCGACGAGGGTGTAGCTGCCGTCGGCGCTCGGGGTCGCCGTGGTCGTGTTGGCGCGGACGTCGGAGCCGCCCTGCTTCTCGGTCATCGACATGCCCGCGATCAGCCCGCGCTTGCCGCCCGGCTCGCGCAGCCCGAAGTCGTACTCGGTCGAGGCCAGCAGCGGCTCGTACCGCGCGGCCAGCTCCGGGTTCGCGCGCAGGGCGGGGATCGCCGCGTACGTCATCGAGATCGGGCAGCTGTGCCCAGCCTCGACCTGGCCCCAGACGTAGAACTTCGCCGCCCGGGCCGCGTGCGCTCCGTCGCGCGGGTCCTGCCACGGCGTGCCGTGCAGGCCGTGCGACACCGCGACGGTCATCAGCTCGTGCCAGTACGGGTGGAACTCGACCTCGTCGATCCGGTGCCCGTACCGGTCGTGGGTGCGCAGCACCGGCTCGTTCTCGTTGACCAGCCGGCCCCACTCCTGGGCCTGCTCACCGCCGGCGAGCTTGCCCAGCTCGTGCACCTCGTCGGCCGCCCAGCCGGCGCCGGCGCGCTCGAGCCCGGCCAGCAGGGCCGGGTCGTCCGCGACGTCGTGGCCGGCGAACGGCGGGACCTGGTTGGTGACCTCATGCGTGGCGGGCATCGGAACCTCCTAGAGCGCGGACGACGAAGGTGCGGAGCTCGGCGACGTCACCGGCGTTTCCGCTGGTCAACGGACCGATGAGGACTTCGGCGGCGGCCCCCACCAACGCCGCGGCGGTCAGCCGCCCGTCCTGCGGCGGCAGGGTGCCGTCCTTGACGCCGGCCGCGACGTGCTCGGCGACGACGTCGGTGAACGCCCGCCGGAACTCGAGGCGTTCGGCGTCGATCTGCGGGTCGACGGGCTCGGCGAGCAGGGCGTACGCCTGCCGTGGCGCCTTGAGGGCGCGCTGGGCGAAGGTCTCGAACACGGCGACGACCCGCTCGGCGGGCTCACCCGGCTGCGCGGACACGGCCCGGACGGCCTCGACCTCCCGCGTCACGACCTGCCGGAACACGTGCACGACCAGGTCGGCCTTGGTGGGGAAGTGCTGGTAAACGCTGCCCACGGCCACCCCGGCACGCTCGGCGACGGCGGCGACCGAACAGCCGCTGTAACCGTAACCGGCCAGCTGTTCCGTGGCGGCGGCGACGATCGTCGCGCGCTGGGCGTCGAGGCGTTCCTGCACCTTCGGAGTGCGGCGGTAGGGCACGTCAAGAAGTGAAGCACTGATTCATTGCTTCAGTCAACGTCACTCCGGCGTCGACGCTATTTCCCGGTGATCACCCCGACCGCGATGCCCAGGATCGCGGTGTTGTAGACGAACGCCACCACGCTGTGCGTCAGCACCGTGTACCGGATCGGCCGCGCCCGCACCTCCACATCGGACGTCGCGAACGACGTCCCCACCGTGAAGGCGAAGTACGCGAAGTCCAGCAGGTTCGGCCGTTCCGTCGCCGGGAACCACAGCCCCGGCTCCGGCGCGGCCCGGTAGTGCAGGTGCGCGTACCGGTCCGCGTACCCGAAGTGCAGCAGGATCCACGCCGCCAGCACCGCCGGCACGGCGCAGATCTGCAGCGCCAGCGCGAACTCGTCGTCCTGCTCGGCGATGTCGTTCGCCGTCAGGATCAGCCCGCCCGCGGTCATGCCCACGATGCTCACCAGGACCGTCGCCGCAAGGCTGATCCGCCGGCCCAGCAGGCTGTGCAACCACGTCGGCTCACCGTCGGCCACCAGCCGGTACCGGCGGATGCGCAGGAACCGCGTCGCGATCACCGCCACCGCCAGCAGGTCCCACGCGAGCAGGAAGACCACGTCCAGCCCGGTGTTCGGCCCGACCAGCCACCCCAAGCCCAGCAGGACCAGCAGGAACTCCGCACCCTGGTACCAGAAACTCCGCAGTCGACGCACGGCGCGAAGCTAGCGGCCGCCGCGTGCGACGGCACCCCGGATCACCCGCTCAGGTGGCCCGCTTCACCAGCGCCACCAGGTACCGGCAGGGGAGCGGCCCCGGGTTCGCGAACACGCAGTCCGCCGCCGGCCCCAGCTGCAGGCAGTCCCCGGCGTCCAGCTCGTGCACCTGCGTGCCCTCGTGGAACCGCAGGTGCCCGTCCAGCACCCAGATCTGCTGGTGCAGGAACGTGTAGGTCCCCGCGGCGAGCGCCACCTCCGCACCCGCCGGCAGCTCGACCTCCACCAGCTCCAGCGGACGGCCACCCGCGGGGGAGACCGACCGCCGCCGGTACCCCGTGTCCGGGTCCACCCACACCGGCTGCTCCGCCGCGCGCACCAGCCGCCGCTCGTCACCCTCGGCCCGCGCGATCAGCTCCGACAACGTCATGCCCAGCGCGGCGGACAGCTTCGCCAGCAACGCGGCCGTCGGCTGCACGTCACCCCGCTCGATCTTGCCGATCATCGCCCGTGAGACGCCGGAATGCTCCGCCAGGGCCACGGCCGAAAGACCACGGGAAGTCCGGGCGGCGTGCACGGTCGCGGCCAGCCGAGTGGTGAGAAGGTCCGTCATAAAATTGGATACTATAGGAACCACTATGGCTACCATGTGAGCCATGTTGATTCGAGACGCCACCTCCTCCGACGCCGAAGCGTGCGCCACTCTCTACGCGCCCTACGTCACCGACACCGCCATCTCCTTCGAGACCGAACCGCCCGACGCCACCGAAATCGCCCGGCGCATGACCGACGCCCACGCCTGGTTCGTCCTCGAAGACGACAGCCGCGTCGCCGGATTCGCCTACGCCCACCGCTTCGCCGAGCGCGCCGCCTACCAGTGGTCGTGCGAGACGAGCATCTACCTCGAACGCGGCCGCCGCCGCACCGGCGCCGGCCGCGCGCTGTACGAGAAGCTGTTCGAACGCTTGCGGGACAACGGGTTCTGCCGCGCCTTCGCCGGCATGACGCTCCCGAACGACGCCAGCGCCGGCCTCCACCGCGCACTCGGCTTCGCACCCGCGGGCGTCTACCGCCGCGTCGGCTGGAAGCACGGCGCGTGGCACGACGTCGCCTGGGTCCAGAAGGACCTCAACGCAACCGAAGGTTGCACAACGCCGCCGGTCCCGCTAACGTGACACGCAACCAAACGTTGCACAAGGAGCGGACATGGACCACGGGACGATCGAACGAGAGATCCACATCGACGCCACCCCCGAAGTCGTCTTCGACGTCGTAAGCAGCCCCGAACACCTCCGCGAATGGTGGCCCGACGAGGCCGAATACCCGGTCGAACCCGGGGGAGCGGGCCGCATCGGCTTCGGCGGGAACTGGGTCCAGTTCACCGTCGTCGACGCCCAGCCCCCGAAACACTTCTCCTTCCGGTGGGCCCACGCCGAAGGGGAGACCGCCGCACCCGGCAACTCGTTCCTCGTCGTCTTCGAACTCGAACCCCACGGCACCGGAACCCGCCTGCGGATGACCGAAACCGGCTTCCGCGAACAGGGCTGGGAGGAAGCGAAGATCGCCGCCGAGTACGCCGACCACGTCACCGGCTGGGACCACTTCCTGCCCCGCCTGCCGCCGTACGCCGAAAAGATCGTCGCACCGTGAGCACCGCCGTGGACGACGACCTCTGGTCCGCCATCGGCGACCCCACCCGCCGGCGGATGCTCGACCTGCTCCTCGACGACGGCAGCGGAACCGCCACCAGCCTCAGCGAACACCTCCCGGTCACCCGGCAGGCCGTCGCCAAGCACCTCGCCGTCCTCGACCGCGTCGGCCTCGTCCACGCCACCGCCGCGGGGCGCGAAAAGCAGTACCGCGTAGACGAAGCCCAACTGGCCCGCGCCGTCGCCCAGCTCACCACCGTCGGCACCGCCTGGGATGCCCGGCTCGGCCGCATCAAGCGCATCGCCGAAACCATCGAACGGAAGAAGAAGTAGCCATGGACATCCTGCACCGCATCGGCATCGAGAAGTCCTCACCGGACCAGGTCTACGACGCGCTCACCACTCTCGACGGCCTGTCCGCGTGGTGGGCCCGCAAGACCGTGGGGGACACCGAGCTCGGCGGCGTCATCGCCTTCCGGTTCAGAGCCGGCGGGTTCGACATGAAGGTCACCGAACTCGACCCGGGCAAGCTCGTCCGCTGGGAGGTCGTCGACGGCCCGCCGGAATGGGTCGGCACGACGATCCGCTGGGACGTCGAGCAGCGCGGCGACTACACGATCGTCCTGTTCAAGCACGAAGGCTGGCGCGAGGCCGTCGAGTTCATGCACCACTGCAGCACCAAGTGGGCGATCTTCCTGATGAGCCTCAAACAGCTCCTGGAGACCGGGGAGGGCGCCCCGGACCCGAACGACGTGGCGATCAGCGACTGGCACTGACGTTACTTGACATAATGTACATTATCGGCACTTGGGGCCAGCTGCGGCGGAGTGCCGAGAGGGGCGGAAGAACCGCCCTGATCGCGTGAGGGCTCGCGCTTCGTCAGGACGGCTTGTCCTGACGAAGCGCACCCTCCCGCATCGGCCATGGAGGAACTTCCCGCCTGAAGAAGCCCCTGGACGCCGCAGTGGCGTCCCCTGGAGCGGCGGAACGATACGCTGCCACCCGACCGTAAAACGTCACGGTGACAAAACTCGGTCAGGCGATTCAGTGCAGAAATGACAGCCGACGAGGGTGAACGGCTCACCGCCCAGTCGACCCCTGCGAGCGGCCGCCGCAGCCCGAACTGGCTGATCGAACACCTGTGCGTATCCCCGTCAAGGGCACTCGGCGGGCTGCGGAAGGCTCGGATCCGGCCCGAGAGAGCCTCGGATCCCCCAGGGGACGAATCCCGGCTAAACCGACATTTCATGCATAATCAACATTATGCATGAAATGTCGAGGAGGACCCAGGGGCCGGAATTGTCGGTGGTGTGCGGTACAAGATCCACATGAAGGTTTCCGAGGCGCAGCAAGCCTTCTTCGCCGCTCGCCGTCCCCGCAAGGACTCTCCGCACACCACCGACGCCTACCGCCGCGACCTCGCCGGGATCACCACTCTCCTGGTTTCCGAGCTCGGCCGCCCCGCCGAGGACCTGGACGTCGCCGATCTGACCGGGCCGGCGCTGCGTTCGGTGTTCGGCGCGTTCGCGGACGGGCACGCGAAGAGCTCGGTGCTGCGGGCCTGGTCGACGTGGAACCAGTTCCTGACGTTCTGCGTGGCGGACGGGCTCTTGGAGGGCAATCCGATGGGTGCGGTGGCGCGGCCGCGGACGCCGGCGTTGACGCCGAAGCCGTTGCGGGGTGAGGAAACCCCGGAGCAGCTGCTGTCGGCGGCGGCCGCGGGTTCGCGGCGCGCGCGGGATCCGTGGCCGGAGCGGGACGTGCTGGTGATCGCGCTGGGGCTGGTGGCGGGGTTGCGGGCGGCGGAGATGCGGGCGTTGACCGGGCGGTCGCTGGTGGGTCGGGCCGGTGAGCCGAGGTTGCACGTGAAGGGGAAGGGCAGCCGGGACCGGTCGATCCCGGTGCAGCCGGTGCTGGCGGAGCTGATCGAGCGGTACCGGGCGTCGTGCCGGGTGCGGTTCCCGCACGTGCGCTTCTCCCCTGGTTCGCCGTTGTTGCTGGATCGCGCGGGTGAGCCGATCGGGCGGGGTGCGCTGGAGTACCTGGTGAAGTCGTGTTACCGGGGTGCGGGGTTGCACGACCGGGTGCCGGCGGGGGCGAATCTGCACGCGTTGCGGCACACGTTCGCGACGCGGCTGGCGGAGGACGGGGCGACGGCGTCGGAGATCATGGCGTTGCTGGGGCACGCGAGCTTGGCGACGAGCCAGAACTACATCGAGGCGACGGGCCGGGAGCAGCGTGCGGCGGCCGCGAGCAACCGGACTTACCGGGCGTTGGACGGTCTGGGGTCAGGTGGGTGTCCGTCGAGTCCGGCGTAGACCGTCACGACGGGGTCGGCCGGTTGTTTGTAGCTGAGCCAGCTGAGCCGGCGTCCGGTGGTGAGGTCGGGTCCGGAGACGGCGGTGGCGATGGCGTCGAAGTCTTCGGGGGCGATGCCGGACATCTCGAGGAGGTCGCGCACCCGGGTGGCGGCTTCGGCGTCGTCGCGGAGGTTCGGGTCGAGCGGGCAGTAGAGGGTGGCGGAGGCGGGCCGGGGCCGGCTTTCCCGGAAGGCCAGGCAGGTCATGGGTGCCTTGGTGAGGTCGGCTGTCGAGCCGTGGATGCGCGTGAGGATCTTGGTGAAGAGGTCCGGTTGGTGGTCGTCGGCGAGGCTTGCGATCCGTTCGACGGCTTCGGGTTCGGCGCCGGTGTGGCGGAAGTAGAGCTTCACCCTGGCTTCGGGTGTGGCGCCGAGGTCGAGGGCGAACACGGCGATCTCGTGCTGGGGCGAGTCGGCCCAGCCGGGGCCGAGGTGGTCGTCGAGCAGGGCCCAGGGTTCGCTCAGCCCGAGGCGGTGCAGGGCTTCGCCGATGGTTCGGTGCGGTGCCGCGCCCGGGTTCAGGTAGACCTTGAAGAGGGGTTCGCCGGGCCGGAACGCGGTGGCGCAGAACATCGAGAAGAGGTCTGACGGCTTGGGGGTGAAGAGGTCTTCGACGAGGTGCAGCCGGGTGACGTCGACGGCGAGCACGTCGTGCAGCCAGCGGACGAAGTGGTGGTTCGTCAGGCGCGCGGGGGTGTCGAGCGATTCGAAGCCCATGCGTGCTTCGGCGCCGGATCGGGTCATCGCGAAGGAGAACTCGACCGGTGAGCCGTCGTTGGCGGCGAAGGAGTGGTGGTTGTCCAGCCGGGTGACGGGCTGGTCGGCCCAGTCGCCCATCAGGGAGCCGGCGAGTTCGACGTGCCGCGCGACGGCTGCGTGTTCGAGGCCGAGGGCCAGGGACGACACGGCGAGGTGGGCCGTGACGACGTCCCGGTAGGTGGGGGTGTCCTGGCTGTCGACGCTCGCCCAGGCCCGGGCCCGCCCTGTCATCCGCATGTCTCCCCCACGCTCGGCTCACCGGTCGGCCACTGAGCGTCAGGGTTTCAGGCCGGGGTCGGCGGCGGCGATCCTTGGCGGGCAAGTGGGGTGACCGGGTGATCGAGATGTGCACGAATGTGCTCGGGGGTGCCGGTCAGCGGAGCTGTTCGAGGTCTTTCGCGGCGCGGGCGATTTCGTCGGCGAGGCCGCGGAGTTCGCCGGCTCCGGCGCCGTCGTCGGCGGCGGTGACGATGTCTTCGGCCGCGCACCGGAGCTGGAACAGGCGGTCCTGGAGGGCGGCGACCTCGGTTTCGGAGAGCACGACGGCGTCTTCGGGGAGGCCGCTGCGCTGCAGCACGGTCCGGCGTTCGTAGGCGCGCTGGCGGCAGGACTGGCCGCAGTAGCGCCGGCGGCGGCCGACGTTGCCGCCTTCGGGGAGGCGCCGTCCGCACCAGCCGCAGTGCCGGGGCGCGCCACGCCGACCCGGCATGACGTCGACGGTCGGGGCGGCGGGCTGGGTCAGTTCGGCGGCTTCCCTCACCCGGGAGACCCTAGCTGGCCACCGGTTGCTCACGCCGGGGTCATGGCGGAAGGGCACACTGGGGGGATGCAGGCGTCGTTTCCGTACCTGGCCGATCCGCTCCCCCGTGCGTTCGCGCACCGGGGGTGGCACCTCGACGAGCTCGAGGGGCTCGAGAACTCGTTGCCGGCGTTCCGGCGGGCGTGTGCCGAGGGGTACCGCTACCTGGAGACGGACGTGCACGCGACGGCGGACGGTGTGGTGGTGGTGCACCACGACGCGAACCTGGACCGGACGACGGACGGGTCGGGGCCGATCGCGACGCAGACGTGGGCGCAGCTGAAGCACGTCAAGGTGGGTGGGAAGGCTCCGCTGTCGCGGTTGGAGGACGTGCTGGAGGAACTGCCCGAAGCGCGGTTCAACGTGGACGTGAAGGCCGAGCAGGCGGTGAAGCCGTTCGTGGCGGTGCTGGAGCGGACGGGGGCGCACGACCGGGTGGCGGCGGCGTCCTTTTCGGACGGCCGGCTGGCGCGGTTGCGGAAGCTGGCGGGGCCGAAGCTGGTGACGGCGATGGGGCCGCGGTCGGCGTTCGTGCTGTGGAGCTGCGGGCGGTTCCCGCTGCTGCCGTTGCGGCGGCAGGTGCTGGGGGCGATGGCGCAGGTGCCGGTGCGCCAGGGTGCGTTGCGGGTGGTGGACAAGGCGTTCCTGAAGATGGCGGGGCGCTGCGGCATCGAGGTGCACACCTGGACGATCGACGACCCGGCGGAGATGCGGATGCTGCTGGACCTGGGGGTGCACGGGATCGTGACAGACCGGCCGGACCTGCTGCGCGAGGTGCTCATCGAGCGGGGTGCGTGGCAGCAGTCCCAAGATCCGTCGTGAGTGGTCAGCGGGGTGCTTTGCCCTGCCAGGCGGCGGTCCAGGTTTTCGGGCCGAGGAGGCCGCTGTCCTTGATGCCGTTGGCGCGCTGGAGGTCGAGCACGGCGGTGCGGGTCTTGTCGTAGTAGCAGCCGGTGCCGGTGAAGCCGTAGCCGTAGGCGTTCATGCGGAGCTGGAACGCCTTGAGCGGGGCGGCGCAGTCGCCGTAGGAGTAGACGACGCCGGGCCAGGCGGGCATCGGGCCGCCGGGTGGGGCGGGGGTGGGTGCGGGGGCCGGTCCGCCGCCGATGTAGGCGGCTTCGGCGTAGGTGGGGACGCGCTTGCTGCGGGCGTCGGCGTCGCCGGTGAGCTTGAGCATGCCGGCGCACTGCCAGGGCTGCCAGCCGCGCATGCGGTAGAGGTAGAGGGCTCGGTAGTCCTGTTCGGCGGGCGCGGCCTGGTCGGGGCGGCCGGCGCCGCCGACGCTGCGCCAGGTGGGCAGGTCGAACTGGTAGGCGCCGTAGTAGCCGTTGCCGGTGTTGGTGGCGTAGCGGCCGCTCGACTCGCACATGCGGAGTTTGGCCCAGGTGCTCGACGCGGGATCCGCGGAGGCCACGGCGGGGACGGTGAGCTGCAGACCCAAGGCGGCGATGGCGAGCAGCAGGAGTCTCGCCGCGGTGCGTCTCCGGTTTTGGATCATGGGAGCACAGTAGGAGCGTGTCCCTTTGACCACAAGAGACACACTGCGCACCTCAGTCTCACACGAAACACCGTTCACTTCTGTGCGCGACACGCCGCGCGGGGCGGACCGTGATTCGCCCCGGAAGTGGCGGATGAGCACGAAGCGACAAAGCGGACACGGTTCGGGTGGTCCGGGCACGCGCTCCTCGGCGCACCAGTAGTCTCCGCGCTGACCTGCTGTTTTTCGGAGTTGAGGAGCCGTGGATGACGCTGGCCGGGACGCGCTCGACCAAGCGCGAGCGCTGGGGCTGGTATTTCTACGACTGGGCGAATTCGCCGTTCTATTCGTCGACGACGACGGTGTTCGGCGCCCTGTCGATGAGCACGATCGCGGCCGCGGACGCGAAGACGAACTTCACCCTTAACGGGGACCGTGCGTGCCTGAACGCGGCGGGCGAGACCGACACGCTCCACAACTGCGACGTGACGTTGTTCGGGCTGCACTTCCCGGCCGGCTCGGTGTGGGGATACCTGCTGTCGGTGGCGACGGTGGTGCAGGTGCTGGTGCTGCCGATCGCGGGCGCGGTGGCCGACCGGAGCCACAACAAGCGGCGGATCCTGGGCGGGTTCGCGTTCCTGGGCGCGGCCGCGGCGGCGGCGATGTTCTTCTTGGCCGGTTCGGACTGGCAGCTGGGCGTGGTGCTGTTCATCATCGCGAACATCGGCTACGGCGGTTCGCTGGTGATCTACTACTCGTTCCTGGTCGACATCGGCGGGCCGGACGAGCGGGACGACATCTCGGCGAAGGGCTGGGCGTTCGGCTACCTGGGCGGCGGGCTGGCGCTGGCGCTGCAGCTCGGGTTCTACCTGGGGCACGACACCTTCGGCGTGAGCAAGGGCCTGGCGGTGCAGATCTGCTTCCTGACCTCGGGGCTGTGGTGGGCGGTGTTCACCTTCCCGGCGGTGCGGGCGCTCCCCCGGCGGCACACGCCGGTGGACGTCGCGCCGGGGTCGTCGGTGCTGCGGGCGGGGTTCGCGGAGCTGCGGCAGACGATCGTGGCGGCGAAGGCGTACCCGTTGACGCTGGCGTTCCTGGGCAGCTACCTGGTCTTCACCGACGGGATCAACACGGTGGTGACGGTGTCGGCGCAGTACGGCAAGGACGAGCTGCGCTTCGGCGACGAGGTGCTGATCGTGACGATCCTGGTGATCCAGTTCGTGGCGTACCTGGGTGGCACGCTGCACGGGCTGGTGGCGCGCCGGATCGGGGCGAAGCGGACGATCCTGGGCAGCCTGGTGCTGTGGATCGTGGTGCTGGCCGGGGCGTACTTCGTGCAGCCGAAGCAGCTGGTGCAGTTCCTGGCGGTGGCGGTCGGGATCGGGCTGGTGCTGGGCGGGACGAACGCGTTGTCGCGGTCGTTGTTCAGCCAGATGATCCCGAAGGGCAAGGACGCGCAGTACTACTCGCTCTACGTCGTGGGCGAGCGCGGGACGTCGTGGCTGGGGCCGCTGCTGTTCGCCGGGGTCGGGCAGGCGACGGGGTCGTTCCGGCTGGCCATCGTGGCGCTGGTGATCTTCTTCGCGGCCGGGCTGGTGCTGGTGTGGCTGGTGCCGGTGCGGCGGGCGATCGTGGCGTCGGGCAACACCCCGCCGGAGGTGCTGTGACGCCCCGATAGGGTCGGCCGTCGTGACCTTCGTGAACGACCGGGCCGCCGGCCCCGATCCCACCGATGCCCTTTCGTCGGTTCCCGCGGCCGGCTCGCGCCGCGGGACACCGCCGGTGGGCAGGCTGAAGTTCTGCTACGGGCCGATGGACTGCGGGAAGTCGACCTTGGCGCTGCAGATCGACCACAACCACGCGCGGCAGGGCCGGCGCGGGCTGGTGCTGGTGCGCCACGACCGGTCGGGTGCGCCGCAGATCTCGAGCCGGATCGGGCTGACGCGGCAGGCGGTGGAGGTCGGCGAGGACACCGACGTGCGGGACCTGGTGCGGCGCGAGTGGGCGCGCGGGCAGCACGTGGACTACGTCGTGGTGGACGAGGCGCAGTTCCTCTCCCCCGGCCAGGTCGACCAGCTGGCCGAGCTGGCCGACGAGGTCGAGATCGACGTGTACTGCTTCGGCATCGCGACGGACTTCCGGAGCCGGTTGTTCCCGGGAGCCGCACGCCTGTTCGAACTGGCGGACGAGCTGCAGCAGGTTCAGGTGGAGGTGCTGTGCTGGTGCGGGCTGCCCGGGAGGTTCAACGCGCGGGTGCTCGACGGCGAGGTCGTGCGCGAGGGCGACACCGTTGTGGTGGCAGATACCGAACAATCCGTAGTTGAATCTTCAGCTTTGGCCGGTTTTGAGGCCGAAAACGCTACTCTGCGTTATCAGGTATTGTGCCGCCGCCACTTTCGATCGGGTGACTTGGGGCCCGTTACTGGTCGTCACGGTCAGTTACGGTTGACCTGACGCGGGTGCCAGTAGCCCATCCGGGGGATATCAGCACTAAGAAGGCCGTATTGACGTCACGCCGGAGCGCGAAACGCCTCCTACTAGAGGAAGCTGATGCCGTTGGGTGACGCAGCTCATCGTGAGCAACGACATGGTCTCCCGGGAATCCCCGGGGATCCCGAGTCGTTGCATAGGGTGAGCATCACCCTGGCTCCACCCGGAGCTGACTGAAAGGACCCCCATCATGGCCGACCGTGTTCTTCGTGGAAGCCGGCTGGGAGCGGTCAGCTACGAGACCGACCGCAACCACGACCTCGCCCCACGTCGCACCGTGCGCTACGCCTGCCCGAAGAACCACGAGTTCGAGGTGCCGTTCTCCGACGACGCCGAGATCCCCACGGTCTGGGAGTGCCGCCTGCACGGCAGCGAATCGGAGATCGTCGACGGCGGACAGCCCGAGCAGAAGAAGGTCAAGCCGCCGCGCACGCACTGGGACATGCTGCTCGAACGGCGCACCATCCCCGAGCTCGAGGACCTGTTGAACGAACGTCTCGCCGAGCTGAAGGGCCGCCGGACCTCCCGGTCCGCGTAAGCCCTCCGAGCGTCGGCCCGTAGCCAACCGCTCCCACCACAACGGAAAGGCCCCCGCGACCTCCCCCCGCGGGGGCCTTTCGCATACCCGGAACAGCCAGGCCGCGGCTTGGTGACGCGAGCACGCACCCGGAAAGCCCTTGTGGTCACCCGTCGGCTTGCCCGGCCGAGGGCGCAGTTCAGGCGCGCGGCGGCCAGGCTGTGCGCACTGGCCCGCCTACCCCAGTGCACCGCGGAACGGGCCGCTCAGGGCGGCCCACTGCAGCAGCATGATCGTCTTCGCGTCGGCTATCTCCCCCGTCTCGATCATCTTCATGGCCTCCTCGAACGGCAGCTCGACCACCTCGATGTCCTCCCCTTCCTCCGCGATGCCGCCGCCCGCGCCCCGGGCCGCCGGGTCATACGGCGCCGCGTAGCAGTGCAGGCGCTCCGTCACCGAGCCCGGGCTCGTGTAGACGTCGAACACGTGCTCCAGCGAGCCGATGCGGACGCCCGTCTCCTCCTGGGCTTCGCGACGGATCGCCGTCTCCGGGTCGTCGGCGTCCAGCAGGCCCGCCGCGGCCTCGATGAACATCCCGTCCGGGTGGTCGTTGACGTAGACCGGGTAGCGGAACTGGCGGGTCAGCAGCACCGTGCCGCCGGCGAGGTCGTAGAGCAGGACCGCCGCGCCGTTGCCGCGGTCGTACGTCTCGCGCTGCTCGGTCGTCCAATGGCCGTCGCCGTGCTGGTACTCGAACGTCGTGCGGCGCAGGACGTGCCAGGCCGACGCCAGCAGCTCCACGTCCGTGATCCGGACACGCGGATTGCGGTCGAGGCTTGTCGAAGAGGTCATGCCCCGACCATAATGTGCATGACTCGGCAGAAACAAGGAGGACTGTGCATGCTGGTCGGTGAGCGTCGCGATCTGTTGCTGACCCGGCTGGCGGCTGAGGGCAAGGTGCTGGCGAAGGACGTGGCGGCCGAGCTGAACGTCTCCGAGGACAGCATCCGCCGCGACCTGCGGGACCTGGCCGCGGCCGGCCTCTGCCAGCGCGTCTACGGCGGCGCGCTGCCCGTCTCCCCCGCTGTCGCCGACTACGCGAGCCGGACGTCGATCGCCGTCGACGGCAAGGACCGCGTCGCCGCCCTGGCCGCCGGCCTGGTCCGGCCCGGCTCGACCGTCATCCTCGACGGCGGCACCACGACCCTCGCCGTCGCGAAGGCCCTGCCGAGGGACCTCGAAGCCACCGTCGTCACGCACAGCCCGACGGTGGCCGTCGCCCTGCTCGACCACCGGCACGTCGAGGTGTTCCTGCTCGGCGGGCGCCTGTTCCGGCACTCCGCCGTCACCTGCGGTGCCGCCGCGGCCGAGGCCGCCCAGGGGATCAGCGCCGACGTCTTCCTGCTCGGCGTCACCGGCGTCCACCCCGACGCCGGGCTCACCACCGGCGACGCCGACGAGGCCGCCATGAAACGCACCCTGGCCCGCCGCGCGGCCGACACCTACGTGCTGGCCAGCGCCGAGAAGCTCGGAGCGGCGTCGCGGTTCTCCGTGCTGCCCTTCACCGACATCGCGGGCGTGATCACCGACGCCGAGGAACAGAACGTGCAGGAACTTGCAGAGCGGGGCGTGCCGATCCTGCGGGCGTGACCTCGACGTACCACTCGCGGCCCGCCACCACGGCGAACAGCGGCGCCGGCAGCCAGACGAGCAGCCGCAGCACAGCAGCCAGCCGTCCGGTGCCGCGGACGTCGGACACGTGCGCGGCGAGCGCCGCTTGTTTCCGCCCGGCGAACCGCCGCACGGTGAAGCGGTGCGTGACGGCCGAGGCCGGGCTGTAGGCGTGCTCGAGCGCTTCGGCGTCGTACTCGAACGGGATCCGCAGCGCCCGCACCACCCGGACGAACCGCAGCGCGAAGTCGCGCGGGATGGTGGCCTCCAGCAGCCGCGTCCCGGTCAGCCGCGCCGCCCGCCGCGCGACGGCGTGCACCTTCACGTGGTCGCGGTGCCCGTAGCCGCCGTTGGCGTCGTAGCCCAGCAGCAGGTCGGCGTGTTCCTCGTGCAGGACCGCGGCGAGCCGGTGCGCGGCCTCCTCGGTCTCCGCGCGGGCGAAGCGCTGCCGTCCGGGCGGGTCCGGGTACAGCTCGGGCCCGTGCCCGCTGTCGGCGTACCCGAGGTGCACGACGCGCCGGACGCCGAGGATGGCCGCGCTCGCCTCCAGCTCGGCCCACCGCGGGCTCGGCGCTGCGTCCATGCCGTCGGTGGCCACGACGACCACCACGCGGTGGCCGTCCGCCGCGGCGCGGGCCAGGGTGCCGCCGCTGAGCAGCACGGGGTCGTCGGCGTGGGCGTGGAAGGCCACGATGGTCGTCATCGGCCCCATGATGGCCGAGAACAGGAGAAATCGGCATGAGTGAAACCGGGTCCGGCTCTCGGCGCCGGCTCGTGACCGCGCGGGTCAGCGGCGCCTGAGCAGGCGGCGCAGTTGGTGCCAGCGGCGCTCCGCACCCCACGAGGCGACGCGCAGGAACGCCTCGCGGATGATCGAGCCGTCCATCTTGGACTCGCCGATCTCGCGCTCGGTGAAGGTGATCGGCACCTCGACGATCTCGAACCCGGCGTCGGCCGTGCGGATCGTCAGGTCGATCTGGAAGCAGTAGCCGTGGGAGTTGACCTCGTCCAGGGCCAGCTTCTCCAGCACCGGACGGCGGTAGGCGCGGAAGCCCGCCGTGATGTCGCGGGTGCGCATGCCCAGGGCGATCTGCGAGTAGATGTTGGCGCCGCGCGAGAGGACCTGCCGCTTGAGCGGCCAGTTCACTACCGCGCCGCCCGGCACGTACCGCGAGCCGATCGCCAGGTCGGCGTCGCCGACCGCGTCCAGCAGGCGCGGCAGGTCCTCCGGCGCGTGCGAGCCGTCGGCGTCCATCTCGACGATCGTGGCGTACTCGCGCGCCAGGCCCCACCGGAACCCGGCGATGTAGGCGGCGCCGAGGCCGGCCTTCTCCGTGCGGTGCATCACGTGCACGTGGTCGTTGGCCGCCGCGCGCTCGTCGGCGAGCTCGCCGGTGCCGTCGGGGCTGCCGTCGTCCACCACGAGCACGTGCACGTCCGGGAGTACCTTGTGCAGGCGATCCAGGATCGGGCCGAGGTTCTCCCGCTCGTTGTAGGTCGGGATCACCACCAGCACCGGCTCGATTCCCTGGGCCCCCCGCGGCGCCTGCGACATCCGTGTTCCTCCGATATCCCCGGCGGTCACTCCGCCGTTTCCCCTGCTGCCGTGCCGGCGCTCACGCGCCGGGTGCGAAAACGGAGCACGAGCCCGCCGGCCACCCCGGCGATCGCCAGTGCCAGCAGCCCGTACTCCGTCCACGCACCGAGTCGATCCGACAGCGTAGTCTGCGTCCGCAGCGGGACGCGCCCGACCAGGGAATCCGCCGTGAAAAGGCCCGTTGAGCTGGTCACCGAGCCGTCCGGGGCGACGATGGCGCTCACCCCCGAGACCGCCGACACCACCACGGCCCGGCCGTGCTCGACCGCCCGCAGCCGCGACATCGCCAGCTGCTGCACGCTCATCTCGCTGTCGCCGTACCAGGCGTTGTTGGTCGGCACCACGAGCAGTTCCGCGCCGTCGCGGGCGGCGTCGCGGGCCGGGTAGTCGAACGCGGCCTCGTAGCAGACGAACACGCCGACCTTGGTGCCCGCGACGGCCATCGCCTGGTTCGCGCCGTCGCCGGGGACCATGTCCACGGTTTCGTTGTCCAGGAACGGGGTGACGAGCTCGGCGACCTTCCGCGCCGGCACGTACTCGCCGAACGGGACCAGCTGCTGCTTCGCGTACCGCTGCCCGGGTCCGGTGGCCGGGTCCCAGGCGATGACGGAGTTCTGCAGGTGCCGGTCCGGCAGCTCGTAGATCGCGCCGATCAGCGCCGGTACCCCGAAGTTCGCGACGAGCCGGTCGACCTGCGGGTCCGGCCCGGTGACCGTCGTGGCGCTCTCCGGCCAGAGCACCAGGTCCGGCTTCGCCACCTTCCCGGCGCGGATGTCGGCCAGCAGCCGTTCGCTTTCGGCGATGGTGTTGCGGCGCAGCAGGTCGCGCTCGCCCTGCAGGGCCAGCCCGATGTCGGGGGCGTTGCCCTGGACGGTCGCGACGGTGCGTTCGCCGTCCTGTGCGTCGGTGCCGATCGTCGGCCACAGCGCGAGCCCGGCCACCACCGGCACCACCGTTCCGACGGCCGCGAAGACCACCGGACGCGTCCGCAGCGCCGCCGTGAGGACCTTCCGGCCGTCCCAGAGCCGTCCGGCGAGCGCGGCCAGGCAGAACCCGCTCAGCACGACGGCGAGGCCGACCAGGGGCGCGCCGCCGATCGAAGCGAGCGGGAGGAACGCACCTTCGGGCTGGCTGAACGCGACCCGGCCCCACGGGAAGCCTCCGAAGGGGAACCACGCGCGGGGCGTCTCGAGGGCGATGAACACCAGGGCCGACCACAGCGGTCCGCCCGGCAGGCGCGACACCAGGGTCATGAGACCGCCGGCGAGGCCGTAGTAGAGCGCCAGCGCGAACGACAGGGCCAGCCACGGCCACGGCCCGAAGTCCGGGCCGAGGAAGTCCAGCAGCCACGTCAGCAGCGGCAGGAAGAACACGAACCCGAACGCGAAGCCGTAGCCGAACGCGCCCCGGAACCGCCGGCGCCCGCGCAGCACGAGGGCGAACCCGGCGAACGCCAGGGGCGCGAGCCACCACAGCGGCCGCGGCGCAAAGCTCAGGTAGTAGGCGAACCCGGACACCAGCGCGGCGGCCAGGCGCAGCAGCCACGCTCGCGGGAACCGCCGGGTGCGGGCGGGGTGGTGCGGGACGCCCGGTTCCGGGTCCGCGACGGTGACTGCCACGGGTGACAACTCTAGGTGATGGCGTCGTGGAGGACTTCACCCGCGCGGACAGTGCGCAGGCAGCGTGGCAGCGCGGCGTCCGGCTCGAGGCGCGGCAGCGGCGGAACCCCGGCGCGCGGGTCGGTGGACCAGCGCTGCACGCGGCTGTCCGGGGTCGCGACGACGAGGTCGGTGGCGTCCCAGATCGCGTAGTGCGCCGGCGCGCCCGGGACGAGGCTGCCGGTGACGCCGTCGTTGACGCCCGCGGCGCGGTGCCCGGCCCGGGTGTGGGCGGTGAACGCCGCCCGCGGCGACAGGCCCGCACCGGGCGTCCGGTGGTAGGCGGCCGCGCGGACGCCGGCCCACGGGTCGAGCGGCGTCACCGGCGCGTCGGAGCCGAAGGCCAGCAGGACGCCTTCGGCGGCCAGCGTCGAGAACGGGTTGAGCCCGGCCGCGCGGTCCGCACCGAGACGTTCGGCGTACATGCCGTCCGGGCCACCCCACAGCACGTCGAACAGCGGCTGCATCGAGGCGACGACGCCCCAGCCGGCCAGGAGCCCGGCCTGCTCGGCGGTGACCATCTCGAGGTGCTCGAGCCGGTGGTGGCGGGCGGCCAGGGCGCGCTGCCCGACTTCCTTTTCGGCGAGGCGGAAGCCTTCGACGACCTCGGCGACGGCGGCGTCCCCGATGACGTGGAACCCGGCCTGCAACCCGGCTTCGGTGCACACGGCCAGGTGCTCGCCGATGCGCCGCGCGTCGAGGTAGAGCGAACCGGTGCCGTCGTGGTCGGCGTACGGCGTTGTCAGGGCGGCGGTGTGGGAGCCGAGCGCGCCGTCGGCGAACAGGTCGCCGGCCAGGCCGCGGACGCCCAGTGCGCGGGCGGTGTCGACGGCGCCGAGCTCGCCCCAGTAGCCGACGACCTCCGGCGTGCCCGGGCCGGCGAGGGCGAGCAGTGCGGCGAGGTCGTCGCGGCCGGAGATGTCGGGGCCCGCGCATTCGTGGACGCTGACGATCCCCTGCCGGGCCGCCTCGGCGAGGAACGCGCGCTGAGCGTGTTCGCGCTGCTCCGGGGTGACGGCGGCGCGCACGGCCGCGCGGACGGCGTGGTGGGCGGCGCGGGTCAGCGGCCCGCCGGACGACCAGCCGTCGGCGTCGCGGGCGGCCGGGGCCAGCTCGACCAGGGCGGTGGAGACCAGCGCGGAGTGGACGTCGACGCGGCTGAGGTAGACCGGGGCGCCGCCGGCGGCGTCGTCGAGTTCGGCGCGGCTGGGCAGCCGCGGGTCGGTCCAGGCGCTCTCGTCCCAGCCGTGGGCGAGCAGGACCCGGCCGGGCACGACGGCGTCGCGGACGCGGGCCAGCAACTCGGCGCCGCTCTTGACGCCCGTGAGGTCGAGGCCGGTCAGGTGCAGGCCGGTGGCGGTGGCGTGGACGTGCGCGTCGACGAACGCGGGGGCGACGAAGGCGCCGTCGAGGTCGACGACCCGGGCGCCGGGGTGCAGGGCGCGGGCCGGGGCGTCCTGCCCGACCCAGACCACGGTGCCGCCGGTGACGGCCATCGCCGTGGCGTCCGGGCCGGCGGGGGTGTAGATGCGCCCGCCGAGCAGGAGCGTCGTCGTCTGTTCGTCCGTCACGCCCTTGAGTCTGCCTCGCCGGTCACCCCCTCCTCCACCTGGGGGAAGATCCGCGAGCATGCAGGAAGATTTACTCTGTGAGAGCGTTATGACAGGATATTTTTACGCGTTCCCGACGACTAGGAGTACAAGTGACTGCGATCCAGGAACCTGTGACGCCTGCCGCCGCCTTTGACCAGCCCTACGAGTACGCCCGCGCCGAGCTGGTGGAACCCGACTGGCGCCGCTTCCCGGGCTGGCACGACGTGACCGAGGCCGAGTGGCGTGACGCGCAGTGGCAGCGGGTGCACTGCGTCCGCAACGCCAAGCAGCTGCGCGCGCTGATGGGCGACCTGCTGGAGGAGCGCTTCTACGACGACCTGCTCGCCGACCAGCGCGAGATGGCGACGATGTCGATGCTGCTGCCGCCGCAGATGCTCAACACGATGGCGCCGACGGCCGGCACCGACCCGGCGAAGGTCACCGAGGCCTTCTACGCCGACCCGATCCGCCGGTACATGCTCCCGGTTCGCAGCGACCGCGACCCGGTCTGGGCGAGCCACCCCCACTCGGAGCGCGACTCGCTGCACGAGGCCGAGATGTGGGTCGTCGAGGGGTTGACCCACCGCTACCCGACCAAGGTGCTGGCCGAGATGATCTCGACCTGCCCGCAGTACTGCGGCCACTGCACCCGCATGGACCTGGTCGGCAACTCGACCGAGCAGATCGAGAAGCACAAGCTCGCGCTCAAGCCGGTCGACCGCCAGGACGCGATGATCGCCTACCTGAAGAAGACCCCGGGCGTGCGCGACGTCGTGGTGTCGGGCGGCGACGTCGCCAACGTGCCGTGGCCGCAGCTGGAGTCGTTCCTGATGCGCCTGATGGACATCGACACCGTCCGCGACATCCGGCTGGCGACGAAGGCGCTCGCGGCGCTGCCGCAGCACTGGATCCAGCCCAAGGTCGTCGAAGGCCTGGAGCGCGTCGCCGTGACCGCCCAGCGCCGCGGCGTCAACCTGGCGATCCACACCCACGTCAACCACGCCCAGTCGGTGACCCCGCTGGTGGCCGAGGCCGCCCAGACGGCACTGAACGTGGGGGTGCGCGACGTCCGCAACCAGGGCGTCCTGATGCGCGGCGTCAACGCCACCCCGGCGGCGCTGCTGGACCTGTGCTTCGCGCTGCAGGGCGAGGCGAACATCCTGCCGTACTACTTCTACATGTGCGACATGATCCCGAACGCCGAGCACTGGCGGGTGTCGGTGCACGAGGCGCAGGAGCTGCAGCACGCGATCATGGGCTACCTGCCGGGCTACGCGACGCCGCGCATCGTGTGCGACGTGCCCTACGTCGGCAAGCGGTGGGTGCACCAGCTGGCCGACTACGACCGCGAGCTGGGCATCTCGTACTGGACGAAGAACTACCGGACGGGCATCGAGCTGGACGACCCGGAGGCCCTGCAGCGCCGCTACCCGTACTACGACCCGATCGCGACGCTGCCCGAGGCCGGGCAGGCCTGGTGGGCCAACCAGCGCGGCTGACCTGCCGGTGGGGCTCCGGACCGGGGCCCCACCGGATCAGTCCAGCAGCAGCGGCGAGGGCAGGGTGTGGCCCGGGTGCATGCGGAGCAAACCGTGCACCACGCCGGCCAAGCCGGACATCAGGCTCGGCGAGAACGCCTCGCGGGCCAGGCCGCCGACCGGGCCACGCTGCTCCAGGCCGGTCAGGAGCTCGGCGTCGATCTCGTCGCGGCCCGGGCCGGTCCACGACGGGTCGGCCCGGCGGATCGCGTCGAGCACCTCCCACTGGCCCATGTCGCCGTGGCACAGCGTGTGGCTCCAGCCGAACCCTTCCGCCGCGCTCGCGCGGGCGGCGCGGCCCGCCATCTCCAGCCACCGCGGCTCGCCCGTGCGCCGGTGCAGGTCGAGCGCTGCCAGGCCGATGCCCGCGCTGCCGTGGCACCAGCTGGTGAAGAAGTCCTCTTCGCTGCCGATCCGGGCGTCGAACCAGTTGCCTTCCTCCGGGCGGTACAGCCATTCCTGGTAGGCGAACGCCTTCTCGGCCAGCTCCCGCCAGGTGGTGCGTTCCGCTGTCGTGCCGGCGTCGCTGAGGGCCAGCCGCATCAGGGTCCAGCCGATGCCCGTGGCGCCGTGGGCGAAGCCGCCGATGCCCTCGGGGTTGAGCCGGGTGGGCCAGCGAGCCCCGTAGTCCTCGTGCACCGCCAGCTCCACCAGCCGGTTGCCGACCGCCGCGGCCACCGGCAGCCACTCCGGCCGGCCGGTCCCGGCGAGGCCGAGCAGCGGCACTCCGGCGCCCGCGACGCCGTTGAGCAGGTCCACCTCGCGGTCCTCGGCGATCCGGCGGCCGTCGGAGAACAGTGCCGCCCGCCCGGCCGCGCGCTCCAGCAGCCAGTCCTCGCCGAGCACGCGGTGCAGCGCGAGCCACGTCCACACCTGGGACGCGGCACCGCTGAACGCCCCGGCTGACGGCGTCTCCGTGAGTTCCTCGACGCTCGTCAGCACCCGCAAGGCGCCGTCGAAGCACTCCTGGACGCCGTCGACCTCGTCGGCCCGGCCGGCGCGCACCTCGGCCAGGTACTCGGCCAGGGCGAGGACCACGCCGCCCTGGCCGGTGTAGAGATCGGCCGGCAGGACCCGGATCGACCAGCCCGCCGGCGTGAACACCGGGCTGACCCAGGTGACCGTCCCGTCCTCACCGCGCACCGCGCCGTCGCACAACTGCCCGACCAGCCGCGCGGCCAACGCGCGACGGCGGTGCTCCCGGTCCCGGCAGTGCGGCTCGTGCGCGGGGTACTGGCGCCGCGTCGGCAACGTCCGCTCGTTGAGGTAGGCGCCGACGAGCGCGTCCTGGATGATCGCCTCCTCGAACGGCAGGTCCGCCCCGCGCCAGTCGGCCACCGACGCCGCGATCGCCGCCCGGTCCACCGTGAAGGCGAACAACGGGACGTCGCCGGCCAGCAGGTCGGCGATCTCCGCGTCGATCGTCGGCAGGTCCCGCGGCGCGCCGTGCAGGACTTCGGCGTTGCGGCGCAGGATGTCCCGGCCCCGCTCGAGCGCGGCCGCCTCGTCGTGCAGGGAAGCCGGGTGCCACAGCATCCGGCCGATGTCGACGTAGGCCTGCGTCGGCCGCAGGATCCGGCGGGCCTCGGCCCCCTCGAAGTGCCGCAGCAGGTGCGCCACGTCGAGGCGGTGCAGGTGCGCGGTCATCTCCTGAAAGCCTGCCAGGACACGGTCCCAGTAGGCGTGCAGCACGGGTTCCGGGCTGGGGTGGTTGCCCGCGGCCGGCACGTCCACCAGGTCGACCCGCAGGCGCGCGGCGGCCGTGCCCGCGTCCGCGATAACCGGTGCGGGGATGCGCGGCTGCTGCCCGGGCAGCGCGCCGATCCCGGAGATGTCGACCCCGCCCAGCGCGTACCCGGTGCCGCGGACCGGGAGCAGCCCCGTGCGCAGGACCGTCCGGCGGATCGCCGCGGTCGCGACGTCCACGGCGTCGCCCTGACCACTGGCCGGGAACTCCGCCGGGGCGTCGAACAACGTCTCGGCGTCCACGATGACCGGCACCGGGCCCGCCGCGATCATGTTCTCCGCGTGCATGTCGGTGCCACCGCACAGCCGCAGGATCGCCAGCCAGTGCCCGATGTTGCGGTAGAAGGCGGCGAGTTCGTGCTCGTCGGCGCAGTAGCGCGGCTCGACGTAGTCGGCCCAGCCGTAGCCTTCGCGCAGCAGCACCGCGGGCACCCGGATCCGCTCGGCGGTCTCCGGCGCGTCCGGGAACTCCGCGTAGACGTCGTCGAGCAGCGCGGCCAGTGCGACGTCGATCGCCGAGTTCCGCGGCTTGTACATGACGGTTCCGGCGCCGACGTCGACGCGGCTGACCGTCAGGCCGCCGCGGTGGGTGTCGCCACGCCCGAACGTCACCGCGCGCAGCGTCCCGCGCGTCACCTGCGCGAACCGCGGGCGGTCGGCGGCCAGCCGGGCGGCGAACCCGGCGACGGCGGCCACGGACGCCCGCGCCACCCGCTCGACGCGCCCCGGCAGCACCGGGTACCGCGCTTCGATGCTCGCCAGGTAGTCCTCGCGCATCGCTTCTTCGACGTAGTCCGCCCAGATCTCGTCGTCGTCCCCGCCCGCCAGCCGCCGCGCGTGCAGTTCGATGAGGAACACCCGGGACAGCTTCGCGTGCAGGGACTGGACCAGCGCGTCGCTCCCGGCCGTCAGCACCAGAGCGCGCTCGTCCGGGGTCAGGCCGGGAACCGCGTCGAGGTCCGCCGCCAGCGCAGTCCGCCACGGCCGCGCGAGCCGTTCGACGGGTCCGCTGAACGCAAGGGTGCCGCTGTCCGCCGAATCGAGCACGCCGGCCTCCGCCTCATCCGATCCGAGTGCGCCCGCGCACTCCCGGGAACGGGAATGGCGGGCGCGTACCGATGACCCGATATCGTCAGCAGCACCAGCTGCCGTGCGAACCGGTCGGGCTGGAACAGAACGCGTACAGCATGTCGGTCGGATCGACCAGCGCGGCTTCGGCCGCGTTCCCGCCGACGTACAGCGGCCCGGCGGGATTCGCCTGGCCGTGCGCCGATTCCGCACCCGACAACCAGCCTTCGAGAACGGCCGTGGTGTCAACGGTCTGCATGGGAAACCTCCAGTTCGACGACGGATCCGGGCACAACCAGCGGAGTCTAGCCATTTCCACGACGTCGTTTCGACGACCGTTCGGCCGCCGAATCTTCCTCCCATTAGCGACGACCACGAATCGAAATCCGGGAACGGTATTTTTGACGACAGGCGGCCACCTTCACCTGATCGGCAGGTAGGCGGCCACGTCGGCCAGAGCGTCGAGCGTCTCGCGGTCGAGGTGACCGGCGGCGGTGTCGGCCTCGGCGACGACCATGCCGGTGCCGTCCGCGCGGGACCGGTAGTGCAGCCCGGTCATCCGCACGCCGGCGATCCCGAGGACCGCCGCGATCTCCAGCGGGCGCACGTCGCCGTCGCCTTGCACGGCCTCGACCTTCTCGAAGTCCCTCGCTTGCTTCTTCGTGCGGAATCCGACTCGCACCACGGAGATGACCGCAGCGTTGCCGTGGCCGTCGCCGACCGCCAGCAGCATGCGGTCCAGCGACGTGCACGGCGTCCGGACGAGGAAGTCCCGCACCTTGCCCGAAGCGGCCGCGACGCAGTCGCCTTCGCGCTCCAGCCGCCGGACCGCCCGCTTGAGCTCCTTGAGCTTCAACCGGCTCCACGCTTCCCGCGCGTTGCCGCGCTTGGCCGACTCACGGGCCTCGGCCTGCCGGGTCTTCAGCGACCGGCCGGGCAGCGAGTCGGCCACGTCCCCGGCCGCGTTCCCGGCGAGCGCGTCCGACGCCGTCCCCGCCGCGCCACCGAACACCCCCGCCCCGCCCGCGCCCCCGGCGACCGCCAGGCCGACGACCGCCGCGACCACGACCCCGGTCCCCTTGTCGCGGATGTAGATCTTCTTGCCGTCCTTGGTGATCCATCGCCCCACGCGCTCATCTTCGGGGCGATCTCCGCGGCCGGGCGGCGGTTGGCCGGGAACTGACCGGGAACTGTCACGTACCGCGGTCAGTACGCGACACGCGTGCCCGCGCCCGTCTCCTCCGCGCGCGCCACCACGAACCGGGCCGCCGCCAGGTCCTGGACCGCGAGGCCGACCGACTCGAACACCGTGATCTCCTCCGGCGACGTCCGGCCCGGCGCGCGACCGAGCAGGACGTCGCCCAGCGGGGTGAGGTCGATCGCCGCCTCGCGCGCGGCGAACAAGTAGTCCCCGGCCTCGTGCGTCGCCGATTCGACCGAGTCCACGAACACCCGCGCGGCGGCCATCGTCGCCGTGTCCAGCTCGCGGGTGTGCGGGACGCACGAGCCCACGGCGTTGACGTGGGTGCCCGGGCGCAGCCACTCGTGCCGCAGGACCGGGGCCGTCGCGGTGGTCGCCGTCACCACGATGTCGGCCGCGCGCACGGCCTCCTCCGCCGACGACGCCACCTCCACCGGCACCCCCAGTTCGGCCGACAGCGCCGCGCACGCCCGCCCGGCCCGCGACGCGTCCCCGGCCACCACCCGCACCCGCTTCAGCGGGCGGACCGCCGCCAGCGTCCGGACGTGCGCCGCCCCCTGGACGCCGATGCCGAACACCGTCAGCTCCGCGGCGCCCGAACGGGCCAGCGCCTCGGTCGCCACCGCCGTGACCGCCGGGGTCCGCAGCTCGGTCAGCACCGAGGCGTTCAGCAGCGCCAGGGCCTCCCCGGTGTCTCCGCTGAAGAGCAGCATCGCGCCTTGGTGGGCGTCGAGGCCGAGCGCGGTGTTGCCCTCGAACAGGCAGACGATCTTGACGCCGTAGCCCGCGCCGGCGGTGTAAGCGGGCATCATCGCCAGCAGCCCCGACGCGCCCTCCGGGGAGACGACCGGCCGCAGCGGCTGATGCGCCTCGCCGCGCGAAAGGGCGATCAGGGCGTCGCGCATCGGCGCGAGGCCTTCGCCGGGCGGGAACGCCGCGCGGACGTCGTCGCCGGAGAGCACCAGCAGCGTCATCGCGTGCCGAACAGCTGGTCGTCGAGCCCGGCCGGGCGCACCGCTTCCGGGATCGACCGCGTGTAGTAGTTCATCGTGACGACCGCGCGCAGGGCGTCCGCGGTGCGCAGCGGCTGGACGTAGTGCGGGTGGAAGCGGGCGTCGAAGAAGAACAGCTGGCCCCGCCGCGGGTAGATGACGGCCGCGTCTTCGTCCACTTCGGACACGTCACGGGCGTGGCGGTTGCGGGAGACGACCAGGCCGCCACCGGTCTCCTCGGTGCAGTCGGTCAGGTACAGCAGGCCCTCCATCGGGTTGCTGTCGACGTGGCACGGGTAGCGCATGGTGATGCCGCGCTGCACGTTCAGGCTCAGCGCCCGGTTGGCGGTGCTGGTCAGCTCCAGCGGCTCGTCGATCAGCCGCTCGCCCAGCTGCCGGAACCAGCCCGTGTAGAGCTCGCCGACCCACGGCGCCCGCTCGACGAGCACCTCGCCGTCGACCGACTCCAGCGGGATGACCGCGTCGGGGGTCTCGCGCGCGGTGGTCATAGTCGGGCGGAAGCTGCGCCGGGCGGCCTGCCCGGCCGCGACGTCCAGCAGCTCCTCGGCCCACCCGGCCGGCAGGGCGCTGCCGACGTCGTAGATGTGCCAGTGGAAGGGCAGCTCCCGCGGCGGGGTCCAGCCCGTGAACCGGCCCGGGGTGTGGTCGATGGTGGCCGACATGGTGCCTCCTCGTGTGTCGGATCGTCCTCAGTGGACGCTCAGGTGCGCCCGCAGCCGCTCGGCCACCGCGGGCGGCCGGTCGAACGGGAAGTCGTGGCCGCCGGGGAAGGCGGCCGCCTCGAACCGCGCGCCGGTGTAGCGCGCCCATTCCGCCACCGCGCTGCCCGGCGCGGTGAGGTCGGCGCGGCCGTACCAGGCGAACAGGTCGACCGGCAGCGCCTCGACGGGTCCCGGTTCGTACCCCGCCACCAGCCCCAGGTCCGCGCGCAGGGTCGGCACGAACAGGGCGCGCATCGGCGACTGCCGGGCGACCGGGTCGAGGAAACCGAGGGCGACGAGCCCGTTGACGAAGTCGTCGTCCCCGGTGGTGGTGAGCCGGTTGAACTCGGCGGCCGAGATCAGGTGCGGCGGCCGCGCCCCGGCGATGACGACGAACTCCGGCCGCGGCAGTGCGTCCGACGCGCAGATCCGGCGCGCCATCTCGTAGACGACGAGCCCGCCCATGCTGTGCCCGGCCAGCGCGTAGCGGCCGTCGTCCGGGATCCGTTCGACGAGCTTCGCGGCCGCGCCCACCAGCGTCGACGCCGGGGTCTCCCGCGCCGCCTTGCCCCGGCCCGGCAGGTCGAGCGCGCGGACGGTGAGTTCCGGGGCCAGTGCCGCGGCCCACGGGCGGTAGGCCCGGGCCGAGCCGCCGGCCCCCGGTACGCAGAGCAGTTCCACGGCGTTCTCCCCTACTTGTGCAGGCTCCCGGCGGCGACCGGGTGCACGGTCAGTTCGCCGGGGCGCTCGTTGGGCGTCAGCAACGGGTACAGCGTCCGCCGGACGTCCGTTTCGGACAGGGACCGGGACTCGTCGACGTAGACCGCGAGCCCGAGCGCGCCGGCGTTCTCGTCGCCGGGCGGGGTGACGACCGCGCGCAGGACGCCGTCGAGCGACTCGGCCGCCGTGCGCACCGAGGAGAGCGACACCTTGTCGCCGCGGACGATCGCGAAGTCGGAGATCCGGCCGCTGAGCCACAGGTAGCCGTCGTCGTCGAGGCGGCCGACGTCGCCGGTGGCGATGGTGTCCGGCCCGACGAGCTTGCCGCGCGACACCCCGCCTTCGACCCCGACCTTGGCCCGGTACACGGTGTCGGCGGTGACGAGCACCTCCTGTTCGGCGGGGCCGCGCCCGGCGTCGCGCACGCCGAGCCGGACGCCCTGCAGCGGTGTCCCGGCCGAGGCGAACCGGCGCGAGGGCTCGCGGTGCGCGGCAAGGGTCGCCACCCGCGGTCCGGCTTCGGTGAGCCCGTAGGTCAGGTACAGCTCGAGCCCCGGGTTCTCGGTCAGCAGCCGGGCGGTGCGGTCCGGGGCGAGCGCGTTGCCGCCGACACCGAGCGCCCGCAGCCCGCGGGGCAGCCGGCCGTCGTCGGCGAGCAGGCCGGCGACGAGCAGCGGGGTCAGGGCGGAGACGGTGACGTCGTGCGCGGCGACGACGTCGCGGTAGCCGGCCGGGGTGAACGGCGGCCCGGTGACCACCAGCGACGCGCCGGTGACCAGCGCGGCCAGCACCTGGGCGACCAGCGCGTAGGAGTAGTGCATCGGCAGCGTGATCAGCATCCGGTCGGCCGGCCGCAGGCCGATGCTCCGGGCGTGCCGGGAAGCGTTGCGCCGCAACGCGGTGACGTCGTGCAGGCAGCCGGTGGCCATCCCGGACGTGCCGGAGGTGAGCAGGACGGCCTGCCCCGGCCGGTGCGTGCGGCGCGGTCCCTCGGCCAGGTGCGTGACGGCGACGTCCGTGCCGGCCGGGCGGACGAGCGCCGCGGCGCCGAGCCGGGCCGCGGTGGCACGCAGGCGCGTCGCCGGGGTCGACGCGGCCAGCAGCGTCGGGACCAGCCCGGCCAGGACCAGGGCGAAGAACACCCGGATCAGCCGGGTGCCGTTGGGCAGCGCCACGAGCACCACCGACCCCGGGGGCAGGCCGGCCGCGGCGAACCGGCGGGCGAGCTCCGCCACCCCCGGGCAGTCGCCGGTGGCACCGGGCCAGGTCGTCCGGGCGAGCAGGTCTTCGACCTCCCGCACGGTCACCGCGGTGTCGTTCACGCCGCCTCCAGGAGTTCGCAGGTGCCGCGGTGGGTGCCCGAGCGGTCGACGTGGTGGGTCACCAGCAGCACCGCGGGCGCGGCGCCGGCCAGCCACTGCGCGGCGAGCACCCGCGCGACGGGCAGGCCGTCGGACGGCGGCATCGTGAGCAGCAGGCTCGGCCCGTGCAGGCCGTGGTGCAGGCAGCTCAGCCCGACCAGGGTCCCGGGGCTCGCGGCGACGAACCGCAGCGGCGAGACCGCCTTCTTCGCGACATCGAGGGCGACCTGGCGCAGGGTGTCGCCCGTGGCGTACTCGCTGATGCCGAGGACGCCGACCCGGTCGCGGGGGCCGGACCAGTCGCGCAGGGCCTGGCCGACGAGGTCGCACACGAGCCAGGCGGACGCGTCGGCGTAGCGGATCGGCGCGCCGGGCGGGCGGGGGGCGTCCGGCGCGCGGGTCGCGGTGACCGGTTCAGGCATCGTCCCCCCGTTCGACCAGCAGGCAGGTGTTGAACCCGCCGAAGCCGAGGGTCAGGCTGATCCCGAAGCCGCCGTCGAACGCGCGGGACGCGTCGCGCGCCACCGGCAGCCGCAGCTCCGGCATCGGCTGGGTGAGGCCGAGCACCGGCGGAACGCGCCGGTCCCGCAGCGCCAGCAGCAACGTGATCGCCTCGACCACGCCGGTCGCGCCGAGCGAATGGCCCAGTGCACCCTTGGTCGCGAACACCACCGGCGGGCGCGGCACGTCGCCGAACAACCCGGCCAGGCAGGTCGCTTCGGCCTGGTCGTTGAGGACGGTCGCCGTGCCGTGGGCGTTCACGACCGCGACGTCGGCCAGGTCCAGCCCGGCGACCTCGACGCTGCGGCGGACGGCCCGCGCGGCGGCCTCCCCGTCGGGTTTCGGCGCGGTCATCCCGGCCGCGTCGTTGGTGGAACCCCAGCCGCGCAGGTACCCGTGCACGCGGGCGCCCCGGCGCCGGGCCGGGCCGGCGCGCTCGAGCACGACGTACCCGGCGCCGTCGCCGGGCAGCATCCCGCTGCGGTCGGCGTCGAACGCGCGGTGCGTCGACGAGGACAGGGTGCCCAGCAGCGAATGCCCGAGCCGCTTGCCTTCGGTCAGCAGGTCGACGCCGCCCGCGACGGCGACGTCCGCGTAGCCCGCGTTCAGCAGCTCGGCGGCGACGGCGATCGCGTCCGAGCCCGACGAGCACGCCGTCGACAGCGACACCGGCGGCCGCGTCAGGCCCAGCCGCTTGGCGGCCTCGGCCGCCCAGTCGTGCAGCGACCCCGGGTCCGCGTCGTCGATGTGCGGGCCCAGGCTGGTGCCGAGCACCAGCACCGGATCGGTGTCCTCGAGCCCGGCGTCGCGCAGGGCCGCCTCGGCCGTGAGGACGGCCAGTTCGACGTGCCGCTCCCGCGCGGTCCCCTCGGCCGGGCCGTCGGGCAGCGGGCCGGCGACGAAGCTGCGGACCTTGCTCGACCCGGGCACCACGCGCAGGCCGGAGCGCCCGGCGAGCAGGGCCCGCCAGACTTGCTCGCGGCCGGCGCCCAGTGCCGTGCGCCAGGCGGTGCCCGTCACGCAGAGCACCTGGTCGCGGTGCCGGGCTCCGGTCAGCACGGGACCTGCTCGAGGACCGCGAACGCGTTGGTGCCCCCGATCCCGGCCGACATGACCCCGGCCCGGCGCGTCACTCCGGCCGTCCACTCGCGGCCCTCGGGCACGATCGAGAACCGGTCGCCGCCCGCGGTCAGCTCCTCGATCGGGTCGCCGGTGTTCGGGGTGGCGGGCAGGAACCCGTGCTCCACCGCGTACGCCGTCTTGATCAGCGCGGCCAGCCCGGCCGCGGTGTCGGTGTGCCCGATGCTGGCCTTCACCGAGCCGACGGCGAGCGGCTGGCCTTCGGGGCCGAGCGCCTCGGTCAGCGCGGTGGCCTCGATCTGGTCGTTGACCGGGATGCCGACGCCGTGCGCCTCGACGTACCCGAGGTCGGCGCCGGTCAGCCCGGCCCCGGCCAGCGCCTTGGTGACGACCCGGATCTTGCCCTCGACGCCCGGGATGGTGAACCCGGCCTTCTGCCGCCCGTCGTTGTCGACGGCGGTGGAGCGGATCACCGCGTGGATCGGGTCGCCGTCGGCGAGCGCGTCCTCGAGCCGGCGCAGCAGCACCGCGCCGACGCCGTCACCCGGGACGGTGCCGGTCGAGGCCCGGTCGAACGGACGGCAGACGCCTTCGCTGGAGTAGATGCCGTTGGGCGTGTACTCGTAGCTGCCGTCCGTGTCCATCACCGCGACCCCGCCGGCGAGCGCGTAGTCGCACGCGCCCAGCCGCAGGCTCTGGCAGGCCAGGTGCACCACGACCAGCCCGGTCGCGCACGAGGCGTCGACCATGATGCTTTCGGCGTGCAGGTCGTGGAAGTAGGAGAAGTGCGGCCCGGCGAACGTGGCGTCCTTGTCCACTGTGGACTCGAAGGTGCCGCGTTCGACGTGCTTGGTGCGAGCCACCCCGGCGTAGAGCGCGGTCGACGGGCCGATGTCCGAGAGCCGCACTCCGGCGTCCTCGGCCGCGGCCCACAGCGCCTCGTAGAGCATGCCGTGCTGCGGGTCGCGCTCGGCCGTCTCCCGCGTGTAGCCGACCAGGCCGGCGTCGTAGCGGTTGCGGTCGGGGATCAGGCCCCACGCCGGGATATCGCGCGGCCCGTCGCCCGGAGGCACCGGGCCGCCGCGGGTGAAGCGGTCGCGCCCGGCCCGCAGGTTGTCCCAGAACTGCGTCGCGCTCGCGGCGCCGGCGTAGCGGCAGCCCATGCCGACGATCGCGATCGCGCCCGATCCAGCCTCGGTGGTCATGCCGCCGCCTCCACTTCGTCGATGGTCTCCGGCTCGGCCCGCTCGGCGGGCAGCGCCCGGCGCAGGCCCAGCACCAGCAGCGTCGCCACGACGCTCAGGACGATCATCACGCCGACGAACGCGGCACCGGACCCGATCGGCAGCAGCGCCCCGGCCACCGACGGCCCGATGACGGCGCTGGTGGACAGCGTGATCGAGAACAGCGCGTTGGCCCGGCCGCGCAGTTCTTCGCTGACGGCGTTGTTGAGCAACGTCGTCAGCAGCGGGACCACCAGGGACTCCCCGATCGACAGCAGGATCACCGCGACCGTGGCGAGCACGAGCGCCGTCATGCCGGTGTGGCCGCCGGCCAGCAGCACGAACACCCAGCACGCCGCGAACAGCACGCCGCTGGCCGCGACCAGCAGCGTCCGCGAGAACCGCTCGAGGTGCGGCATCACCAGGAACTGCACCACGGCGCAGAGGATGATGTTGACGGCGAAGGCGAACGACAGCCCGCTCGCGGTGATGGCACCGGTCTGGGTGAGGTAGCCCGGCAGGCCCGCGCGAAACTGGCCGAAGGACACCAGCGCGGACAGCAGCAGCACGGCCAGCAGCGCCAGCAGGCTCGGCGAGCGCAGCACGGCCCGGTAGCTGCCGCGGACGGCGCCGGCCTTGCTTTCGGCGTGGTGCACCCGGTTGGGCAGCGCCCGCACGGTCGCCACGGCCATCACGAAGAACGTCGCCGCGTCGATCGAGTACATCAGGAAGTACCGGCCGACCGGGCTGAGGAACGCCAGCGCGGCGAACACCCCGCCGAGGATCACGCCGATCCCCATCGCGATGTTGAGCACGCCGTAGTCCGCCGAGTACGCCGTCTCCCGCTGCTCCGGGCCCGTGGTCGCCCCGTAGGCGGCGCGCACGACGGTGCCGACCCCGCTGATCCCGAACCCGAACACGATCGCCGCCGCGACCGCGATCCAGGCCTGCCCGGCGAAGGCGAACAGCAGTGTGCCGATCCCGGCGTTGACGTTGGCCACCGGCACGACGACGTTGTAGGGCAGCCGGTCCAGCAGCATGCCGTAGGCCAGGCCGCCGAACACCGCCGCGAACGCCTGCACCGCCAGCGTCGCCGCGGGCACCCAGGTGGGCAGGTGCCGCACCTCGGTCAGGTAGATCCAGAGGAACGGCATCACCATGCCCGCGCCGAGCGCGCTGATCCCGTTGGTGAAGATCAGCAGCCGCGCCGCCCGCGGCAGGGCGGCGATCCGGCTCAGGCCCTTCATGCCGCGTTCGCCTCGAGCCGGGTGGCCACGGCGGCGGCCAATGCGGTGACCGTCTGGTGGTCGAACACCATCCGGACCGGCAGCCGCGTGCCGAGCTCCCGGCCCAGCGCCGCCATGATCCGGGTCGCGCCGAGGGAGTTGCCGCCGACGGAGAAGTAGAAGTCCTCGTCGGTGAACCGGTCGTGGCCCAGCACGCGGGCCCACGTCCGGCGGACCAGGGCTTCGAGGTCGGGCTGCGGGTGCGGAGTGGTCACGGCTGGGCTTCCTTCTGTGTGGACGGCGGAGCGGCGGCGAAGTGGGCGGCGAGCAGGCGCGGGGTGGGGTGGCCGTAGAGGTCGCGGATCCCGACGGTGAGGCCGGCTCCGCGCAGGACGGCCAGGGTCTTGGCGGCCAGCAGCGAGTTGCCGCCGCTGTCGAAGAAGTGGTCGTCCGGCCCGACCGTGGCGCCCAGCACCGAGCGCCACGCGGCCAGCACGACGTCGCCGTCCCCGGTCTCGTCGACCGGCGCGCTGCCCAGGACCGGCTCGGGCAGGGCGGCTTCGTCGAGCTTTCCGTTGACCGTCAAGGGAAGCGCGGGCACGGCCGTGAACGTCGAGGGGACCATGTACGCGGGCAGCACGGCGGCCGCGCGGGTGCGCAGGCCCGCCAGGTCGGCCCCGGAAGTGACGACGTAGGCGTCGAGGCGGGCTTCAGGGGTTCCCGGCACGGCGAGGACGACCGCGGCCGCGGCGACGTCGGGTTCGGCCAGCAGGACCTTGCGGATCTCGTCGAGCTCGATGCGGTAGCCGCGCAGCTTGACCTGGCTGTCGATCCGGCCGAGGTGCTCGAGGCGGCCGTCGGGCAGCAGCCGGCCGAGGTCACCGCTGAGGTAGCGGCGCCGTCCCGTGCCGGGGCCGGTGACGAAGCGGTGCGCCGTCAGCTCAGGACGGCCGAGGTAGCCGTGCGCGAGCCCGGCCCCGCCGACGGCGATCTCACCGGGCACCCCGGGCGGCAGCCGGCGGCCACGCGCGTCGACGACGTGGACCTCCCAGCCGGGGATCGCCCGGCCCACCGACCGCGACCCGGCCAGCGCGTCGGCGCGGGTGACCGTCTGCGCGGTCACGTGGACCGTGGTTTCGGTGATGCCGAACATGTTCACGAGCCGGCAGCGCGTCTCCGGGTAGCGGTCCAGCCACGGCAGCAGCGCGAAGGCGTCCAGCGGCTCGCCGCCGAAGACGACCAGCCGCAGGGGGAGGTCGTCGAACCTCCGCACCTGCGTCTCGATGACCTGCGCGAAGCTCGACGGCGTCTGGTTGAGGACGGTGACGCGCTCGTCGCGCAGCAGGGCGGCGAACTCGTCGGGCGACCGGCGCGTCCACTCCGGCACGACCACGACCCGGCCGCCGGTGAGCAGCGGGCCCCAGATCTCCCAGACGGAGAAGTCGAAGGCGACCGAGTGGAACCACGTCCAGACGTCGGTGTCGCCGAGCCCGAAGTCGCCGGCGGTGCCGGAGACGAGGTCGACGACGTTGCGGTGCGGGACGACGACGCCCTTGGGGCGGCCGGTCGAGCCGGAGGTGTAGATGACGTAGGCGGGATCGCCGGAACCGGCGAGCCCGGCCGGCACCTCGCCGTCGGCGGGCAGTTCGGCCGACGGGACGCCGGGCAGGCGGCCCGCGGACGCCTGGTCGGTGACCACGAGCGCGAGCCCGGCGTCTTCGGCGATGTAGGCGAGGCGCTGGTCGGGGTAGGCGGGATCGAGCGGCACGTACACGGCGCCGGCCCGCAGCACGCCGAGCAGCAGCGCGACGAGCGCGGCACCGCGTTCGTGCACGATGCCGACCCGGTCGCCGGGCCGGATGCCGCGGGCGCGCAGCCCGGCGGCGAACCGGTCACCGCGCGCGGCGAGTTCGGTGTAGGTGAGGCGCTCGTCGTCACCGGAAACCGCGGTCGCCGGCCCACGCCGGGTGGCCTGCTCGGCGAAGACTTCGGTGATGGTGCGCGGATCGCCTGCGGCAGGCGGGGCCGGTTCGGGTCCGGCGTCGAGGGCGATGTCGGCCAGCGGCCGATCCTGGTCGCCGTCGCGGAGTTCGGCGAGCACGGCTTGGAGGTGCCGTCCGAGCTGGGCCGCCGCCCAGGGCGCGACGGCGTCTTCGGCGAACCGGCAAGTGGCGCGGCCGCCGAGGACGTGCACGGTCAGCGGGAACGGCGACACTCGTGCCGGGCCCGCCTCGATGCCGACACGAGGGACGTCGCGGGTGGTGCCGGCGGGCGCGGCGGCGGTCTGCTTGCGGAAGACGCCGACCGGCTGGTCTTCCTCGACGGTCACGAGGGTGGCGCCGCCGGGCACACCGAAGGCCAGCGTCGACGCGCGGGCGTAGCGGCCGAGTACGAGCCCGAGCGCGGCGAGCACGTCGGCGGGGTCGGCCGGCCCCAGGTCCACAGTGGACGCCGGGCCCGGACCCGCCAGGTGGGCCAAGGGGTCCGGGACCGCCGCGGTCACGGCCGTGCCCCTTCGCCCGCCAGTGCGCTTTCCAGCAGCGCCACCAGCGGCTGCCACTGCTCGACCAGGTACATGTGGCCGCCGGGAAGCTCCTCGGCCCGCCAGGCCGCCGACGTCGCTTCGGCCCAGCCGGCGGCGGCCGCCGCGGACACCAGTTCGTCGTCGGCGCCGCGGATCGAGACGATCGGGAACGCGACGGGCCCCGTGTGGTCCGGCTGGTAGGTCTCGTCGACCGCGACGTCGCCGCGCAGCGCGGGCAGGAGCAGCTCTCGCAGGTCCGGGTCGGCCAGCGCGGGATGCCGGTAGCCGGCGAGGTCGGCGACCGCCTCGACGAACTCGTCGTCGGGCAGTCCGGCGATCGGCGCCGGCCGCCGGACCGCGGGAGGCGCCGCGCCGCTGACGAACAGCGTCAGGTCCGTGCCGGGCTGTTCGCGGGCGATCAGGCGGGCCGCTTCGTAGGCGACGCGCGCGCCGAAGGAGTGGCCGAAGACGCCGACCCGGCCGGCCGCGCCGGCTTCGCGCAGGACGTCCTCGGCGATCGCGTCGAGCAGGTGCGTCATGGTGGTCGCCGGTTCTTCGGCGAAGCGGCGTTCCTTGCCCGGCAGTTCGACGGCGGCGAACCGCAGTGCGGCCGACGCGGCCGGCCATGCCTGGAAGAAGCTCGGCCCCGCGCCCGCGGGCGGGAAGCACAGGACGGGCACGCCGTTCGTCATCGTCGTCCCCTCACTCGAACCGGTTGCCCTCGGCGATGGCCGCGGACGCGGCCTCCCAGGTCGCGCGGAAGGCGGCCGGGGTGTCGCCTTCGATCCAGACGTTCTGCAGGCGCCCGTGCAGGCCGGTGCGGTAGTCGAGCACGTCGCCGACCACCCGGCGGGGGTCGACCCGCCAGACGCCGGGCACCCGCAGCAGCTCGGCGGGGTCGGCGAGCGCGGTGAGCCGGCGGGCCTCGGCCGGGAACTGGGTGAAGACGCAGCCCGCGTAGCCGGTGGGGACGACCGGGCGGCGCTCGGCCTTGCCGGCGGCCAGTTCCAGGGCCAGGCGCACGGGGTTCAGGTCGCTCACGCGCGGCACGATCGAGGAGAGGAACCCGCCGAGCCTGCCGTTGACCTCGATCAGCCGCGGGCCGCCGGCGGTCAGCTTGAACTCCATGTGCGCGAGGCCGTTCGTGACGCCCAGCGTGGTCAGGATGTCCGCGGCACGGTCGATCGCGAGCTGCTGGGTCTCCCACGACAGCAGCGACGGCCCGGTCATCCCGCCGTCGCGCAGCGGCGGGAGCAGCGGGAACCGGTCCGACAACCAGAACGGCCAGTGCTCGCCTTCGCCGAGGGTGGCCATTTCGACCGAGAAGTGGTCGCCGAGCCAGTCCTCGCGGTCGTGCGGGACGCCGATCAGGCGTTCCTCCAGCAGCCACGTCCCCGCCGCGGCCGTCCGGGGGCCCGCGGTCTCCGCCGCCTCGGCCAGTGCCGCGCGCAGTTCGGTCTCGTCGTCGACGGGGAAGATGTTGAAGCTGCCGTTGCCGCGCACCGGTTTGAGCACCGCGGGGAAGCCGACTTCGGCGATCGCGGCGACGAGCCCGGCTTCGTCGCCGAAGGGCACGGCTCGCACGGCGAGCCCGGTGCCGGCCAGCCGCGCGCGCTGGACGTCCTTGCGGGTCACGGCTTCGGCGGTCGCTTCGTCGTGGCCGGGCAGGCCCAGCCGGGTGGCGACCGCGGCGACCAGCGGGAGCCATTCGTCCTCGACGGTCACCACGCCGTCGACGCCGAGGGCGGCCAGCTCCGCGGCGATCGCGTCCGGGCCGGCCCCGGCCGCGTCGACGACCTCGGCCAGGTCGGCGACGCCTTCCCGCTCGGCTGCCGTCCACGGCTGCGGGCCCGCGTTGACGACGACCAGCTCGCACCAGTCGTCCGCCGCGTCGAGCAGGTCCGGCAGGGCGGACGCGTCGGCCGATTCGAACACCGCCACCTTGATCATGACGCCGGCTCCCGCCGCCTGGTGTATTCGCGGGTCTCGCCGTCCGTCCGCACGAGCGTGAACCCGGTCTTCTCCAGCACGCGCCGCGAGGGCAGGTGGTCCTCCTCGGTTTCGGCGCGCACGGTGGTGACGCCCGGCTGGCCGAACGTCCACTCCAGCAGCGCTTCGACGGCTTCGGTCGCCAGCCCGCGGCCCTGGAACGGCTCGATCAGGCCGTAGCCGATCTCGACCGAGCCGTCGGCGTCGGGCGCCGAGTGGAAGCCGATGTCGCCGACCGCGAGCCCGGATTCGCGGTCGACGATCTGGTAGAGGCCGAACCCCGGCCGGTAGGCGTCCGCGGTGACCATCCGCAGCACCAGCTTCGCGCCGCCGACGGTGCCGTCGAACGGGTAGCCGGGCGCCCACGCCCACCGGTCCCCGGCGGGCTCGCCGGCCAGGATCGCGCGGACCTCGTCGAAGGCGACCTCGCGCAGGGTGGTCCGCGGCGTGGCCAGGACCGTGAGCGGCGCGCCGGCGGGTGTGGGGTGTTCCGTTTTCTGCGTCATGCCGCCTCTTCGTCGGGGATCGTCGCGCTCATGGCGCGGTAGACCGCGGTGTTCTGCAACCACAGCTTGGGGAACAGCGGCCGCACGGCCAGCCGCTCCAGGTCGGAGATGGACTTCCCGCGCATGCTGCGGGGGCGGGCGCCGTCCTCGTCCTGCTCGTCGGCGGCGCGGGGCTGGCCCCCGAGCATCTGCCAGACGAGGTTGAGGTGGACCTGCTTCCATTCGAGGACCTGGGTGTCGAACCGCTGCAGGCCGAGCATGACGTCGGCGAGCTGCGCGACGCGCCCGGTGGCGCGGGAGTCCGGATGGGTCGCTTCGACCAGGTCGGCCGGGGTCGCCCCGGCGTCGGCGGTGGCGGCCTCGAAGGCGGCCCACACGGCGTGCGCGGCGCGGCGGACGTTGCGCGAGCCGGGCGAGGCGAGCCCGGAGGCCGCGCCGGCGAGGTCGTCGCGCATGCGCAGGAACGAGACCTGGGTGAGGGAGTTCGCCATGACGCGCAGGCACTCGACGGTGAGCGACGCGACGTCGGCGCACCGCACCAGCAGGCGGCCCGCGGCGATCGCGTCGCCCCGGTCGAGGGCGGCGGTCAGGTCGCACAGGCTGTGGTGCACGGCGACCCAGCAGTACTCGGTCAGCAGGTGCACGAGCTGGAAGAACCGGTGGTCGGAGTGCAGCAGCTCGTCCTCGGGAATGAGGGCGGAGAGGGCGGCGGTCAGCCTGATCTCGGTCTCGTAACCGCTGCCGCGGTCGAATTCGTAACGAAGCCGCGGATTCGATTGCGACGGATTGAGCGTCCGCACCTCACGGTCGCCGACTCCGTCTGCCGACCCTGCCACGAAATACCCCCACGCGAAATCCGACGGCGAATACCCGTGCTCCACAAGGTGTCAGCCTGATGTCGATCAGGGCAACCGAAACGATTGGTGATGCACATCACAGCATTCTGGAATACGCTTCCGGTCTTATCGGCGTGCCGCTTCGAATGCGCAGAAATGGAGAAGCCGGGTGTCCGCGGCTGGCTAAAGTCGATTTCGTCAGCTGTGCCGGGTGCGTGCGGACGGGGAGCGAGAGTGCCGGAAGACGACGGCGCGACGCATGTCGCGGTGGTGAACGACGAAGAGCAGTACTCGGTCTGGCCCGCCGGGCTCGCGCTGCCGCCGGGCTGGCGCGCGGCCGGGTTCGCCGGCACCGAGGAAGCCTGCCTCGACCACGTCGCCGGCACGTGGCGCGACATCGCCCCGCGCTCGGTCCGCCGGTCCGCATGAGCCGCCACGCGGTGCTCGGCGGCGGCGGGGTCGGGCTCGCCCTCGCGGCCGCGCTGGCCCGCGGCGGCGAGACCGTGACGCTCCTCGTGCGGCCCTCCGCGCTCCCCCGCCACCCCGGCGCCGTCACCGTGCACCACGGGACCCGCGAGAGCTTCACGGTCGCGGTCCCGGCCGCGGCGCGGCTCGCCGAGCCCGTCGACGTGCTGTGGATCTGCGTCAAGCACCCCGACCTGGCCGGCGCGCTGACGAGCGTCGCGGCCGAACCCGGCGTCGTCGTCCCGCTGCTCAACGGGCTCGACCACCTGCCGCCGCTGCGGGCGCGGTTCGGCGGCCGCGTGGTCGCGGGCGCGATCCGGATCGAGGCCGCCCGCACCGCGCCCGGCGAGGTCCGGCAGGAGTCCCTGTTCACCGAGATCGAGCTGGCCGGCCCGCCCGGCGTCGTCTCGGCGGCGCTGGCGGCGGCCGGGATCGGCTGCGCCGACGGCGGCTCGGCGGCCGACGTCCTGTGGCGCAAGCTCGCCCTGCTGGCCCCCCTGGCCCTCGCGACGTCGTGCGCGGCCGGGCCGCTCGAGCGGGTCCGGGCCGACGACGAGCTGACCCGGCTGATGGTCGCCTGCGCGGAGGAAGCCTGCGCGGTGGGACGGGCCGAAGGTGCCCGCCTGGACCGCGGCCGCGTCCTGCGCGCGCTGACCCGCGCACCCGGCCGGACCCGCACGTCGCTGCAGCGCGACACCGAACGCGGCACGCCCGGCGAACTCGACGCGATCGCCGGCCCGATCCACGCGGCCGGCCGCCGGAGGGGCATCCCGACCCCGGCCACCGACCGGCTCGCGCACCAGGCGGGCACGCTCCTGCCCGCCGGAACCCGAGAGTGAGGCAAGCGCCCATGTCGCCGAAGACCGCCCTGGAGAACACGCTGCGGGAAATCCTCGTCGCCGACCTGTACGTCGACGTCCCCGACGGCGGCATCCACGCCGACGACAGCCTGCAGGAGACCCTCGGGCTCGACTCCCTCGGGTTCATCGAGCTGCGCGCCCGCTGCGAGCAGCAGTTCGGCGTGGCCATCTCCGACACCGACTTCTCGCCGGTGAACTTCCGGTCCATCAGCACCCTCGCCGACTTCGTCGTGCGGCGCCAGGCCGGCAACTGAAAGGATCACTGTGATCGAGGCACGTAGGCCGGCGACGGCCGAGCAGGCCGAGGTGTGGCTCGCCATGCAGCGGGAGCCGGAGTCCGCCCGGTTCACCATCCCGCTCGACCTCGAGTTCACCCCCGGCGCCGACGTCGCGGTCCTGCGGGCCGCGCTCGCCGACGTCGTCGAGCGGCACCCCAACCTGCGCAGTGCCTTCCGCACCGAGGACGGCGAACTCGTGCAGGTGGTGCACGCCCGGCCGCCCGTGCCGTTCGTCGAACACCGGCGACCCGGCCGCTACGACCGCGCCGCGGCGCTGGAGTGGGCCGCGGCGGTCGCGACGCAGCCGTTCGACCTCGCGTCCGAGCCGCTCGTGCGGGGCACGCTGCTGACCGCCGACGGCGGCGCGCTGTTCGTGCTGGCCGTGCACCACATCGTGTCCGACGGCTGGTCGCAGGGCATCCTGGTGCGCGACCTCGCGCACGCCTACGCCTCGCGCGCCGCCGGGAACCCGCCGTGGGCCGCGCCGCTGCCGGCCGAGACGTCCACTGTGGACGCCCCGCCGGCCGAGGTCACCGCCTACTGGACGGGCCTGTTGGCCGACCAGCCGCCGTCGCTCGCGCCGATCGCGGACCTGAACCGTCCCGGTTCGGTGCCGGGGGTGGCCGGGTTCCGCGAGAGCGTCCTGTCCGGCGAGGTCCTCGACCGCGTCCGCGCGGTGGCCCGTGAGCGGCTCGCTTCTCCCGCGGTGGTCGTGCTGAGCGCGTGGCTGACCCTGCTGCACGCGTGGAGCGCCACCGCCGACGGCACCACGGGCATGCTGTTCGCCTCGCGCACCCCCGAGAACGAAGACCGGATCGACCTGCTGGCCCGGGTGCTGCCGGTGCGCAGCAAGCTCGACTTCGGCGACTCCTTCGCGACCCTGGTCGACCGCGTCCGCGACCAGATGCTCGACTCGCTGGAGCACTCGGACGTGCCCTCGGCGGACCTGCGCGAGATCCGGCGGGCCGGCGGCGCGGCGCTCATCGACAACAGCGTCTTCATGTACTTCCCGGAGGAGGAGCAGGCCTGGACCGTCGGCGGCACGACGGTCCGGGTCGTCGAACACGAGACGGCGGCCGGGAAGTACGACCTGTCGCTGGCCGCGCTCGAGGGCGAGGCGCACATCCGGCTGCGCGTCGACCACGACACCCTGGTCTACCGGGACAGCACGGCCGAGCTGCTGCTGGCGCAGCTGGTCAAGCTTCTCACCGACGCCGTCGCCGACCCGGCCGCGAGCTGCGGGGCGCTGGTGGCCGCGTGCGACCCGTTCGTGCCGGCGCGGCCGGCCACCGAACGCGAGCCGGTCAACCGCGTCCTGCTGCCCGACATGGTGCGCCGGCACGCGGAGCGGCGCCCGGACGCGGTGGCGGTGCGCTACCACGACGAAGTGCTCACCTACGCCGAGCTCGTCGCGCGGGCGGCGTCGGTGGCGAACTGGCTGCGGGCCGAAGGGGCGGGCGCGGAGTCGCTGGTGGCGCTGCTGCTGCCGCCGGGCCCGGCGTCGGTCGTGTTCTGGCTGGGCACGCTGATGGCCGGCGCGGCGTACGTGCCGCTGGACCCGGCCTACCCCGACGCGCAGTTGCAGATGGTGATCGACGACGCCCGCCCCCGGCTGGTGATCGGCGCGCCCGGGTTCGTCGAGCGGGTGCGGTTGCCCAAGTGCCCGATCTACCTCGTCGACGAGGCGCTCGCCGAGGCCGCCCGCCACCCGGCGACGCCGCCCGAGGTCGAGATCGACCCGGCTTCGGTGTTCAACGTCCTCTACACGTCCGGTTCGACCGGCCGGCCCAAGGGCGTCGTGTGGCCGCACTCGGGGTTCATCCGGCTGCTGGACCGGCCGGACTTCGTGCCGCTGCACCACACCGACGTCGTCTCGCAGCTGTCCCCGCTGAACTTCGACGGCGCGACCTACGAGGTCTGGGGCGCGCTCACGCACGGCGCCGAGCTGGTGATCTTCGACAAGGAGCTGACGCTGAGCCCGCCGGAGCTGCGGACGGCGTTCCGCGAACGCGGGATCACGACGCTGATCGTGTCGACGCCGTTGCTGAACCGGCTGATCGAGGACGTGCCCGACCTGTTCCCCGGGCTGCGCCGGGTGTACTTCGGCGGGGAGATCATCTCGGTGCCGCACATGGAAAAGGCGTTGCGCTGGTGCGCGCCCGGCACCCTGCTGCACAGCTACGGGCCGACGGAGAACTCGTTCACCACGACGTGGATGCCGGTCACCGAGATCGAGGAGCACACGCGCACGCTGCCGATCGGCTCGGTGGTCCCGGAGACCGACGGCTACGTCGTGTTCGACCACGCCACGATGCGCCAGGCGCCCCGCGGCGTGCCCGGTGAGCTGCTGCTGGGCGGCACCGGCGTCACGCGCGGGTACCTGGGCAACCCCCGCGAGACGGCGCGCCGGTTCATCCCGGACCCGTACTCGGGCGTGCCGGGCGCGCGTCTGTACCGCACGGGTGACCGGGTGCGGTGGCTGCCGGACGGCCGGCTGGAGTTCATCGGCCGCAACGACAACCAGGTGAAGATCCGCAGCCAGCGCGTCGAGCTCGGCGAAGTCGAGTCGGCCCTGGCGGCGCACGCCTCGGTGGAGGCGGCGTTCGTCCGGGTGTGCCTCAACAGCCGCGGTGAGAAGGAGATCGCGGCGTACGTCGTGTTCGGCCCGGGCGGCACGGTGGAAGAGCTGCGCCGGCACGCGCGGGAGGTGCTGCCGGCGTTCGCGGTGCCGCGGTTCCTGGTGCCGCTGGACCGGATGCCGCTGACACCGAACGGCAAGATCGACCGCCGCCGGCTGCCCGAGGTGGACGCGGCCACGCAGCCGGCGCCTGTGGTGCCCGCCGCCCCGGTCATCGCTCCGGTCGCCGCCACGGCGGAGTCCACAGTGGACCTGGTGCGCGCGGCGTGGGCGGAGCTGCTGGAGCACGACACGTTCGCGATGGACGACAACTTCTTCGACGTCGGCGGGCACTCGCTGATCCTGGTCAAGCTGCAGGCCGGACTGCGGTCGCGGTTCACCTCGGCCCCGACGATCGGTGATCTCCTGCGGCACACGACGGTCCGGGCCCAGGTGGCGTTGCTGACGAACGTCGCACCGCGGGAGGCGGCCTCGCCCAGCGCCCCGGTTACGGCTGCTCCCGTCGTCTCGCGGCTGCCGGAAGTCTCCCCGGCGCCGCTTCCGCTCGGTGGCCGTCAGGTCCTGGCGGTGTCGGCGGCGGCCGAGCCGGTGCTCGCCGAAGCGCGTCGCCAACTGGCCGAGCACCTCTCGCGCACTCCGGGGCTCGACCTCGCGGGCGTCGCGGCCACCCTGGACCGCGGCCGCGAACGGTTCCCCCACCGCTTCGCCGTCGTCGCCGACGACGTCGCCGAAGCCGTGGCCGGGCTGCGAGCCGGCGGGGTGGCCGGGGTCGTCGACCGGACCCGGCCGGTCCGCCTGGTCTTCGCCTTCGACCGGACACCCCTCGCCGAGCAGCACGCGCTGCTCGAGGCGTTGACCGCCCGGGGCGCGACCCCGGACGTCGTGACCGGCGACGGCACCGGGCACATCGCCGCCGCGGTCGCGGCCGGGGCGTTGTCCTACGCCGACGGCGCGCGCCTGGCCTCACCCGACGACGTCACCTTCGCCCCGCCGGCCGTGCCGGTCGCCACCGCGGGCGGCATCCTGCCCGCCGGGCGGCCGATCGACACCCGGCTGTGGGCCAAGCACCTCGCCGCGCCCCCGGACGCGACCGCGTCGCTGCTCGCCGCCACGGGCGGCCGGGCGGCCGTGGTCGTCGACTTCGGCGGGGGGTTCGCCGACGCGATTTCGGCGCGCCCGGAGCTCACGGCGGTGTCCACATCGGACGTCCACACGGCACTGGCCGGGCTGTGGTGCGCCGGGGTGGACGTCGAGCTCGCCGACCGGCGGGCGCGGCGCGTCCGGCTGCCCGGGTACCCCTTCGCCCGCCCGGCCTGAGCCGGCTCAGCCGCCGTGGGTGGTGTCGCTCTGGTAGGTCGTGTAGGTGTACGGGTTGTCCAGGACCTTCGTCTCCGGGATGTCCGGGTTCATCCCCTGCCGCCACGCCTCCTCCCCCAGCTGCGCGCGCAGGAAGCCGACCGTCGACTCCACCTGCCGGCGGACCGCCGGGAGGTCGACGCCCACCAGACGGCCGTCGCGCTTCACGACGCGGCCGTCGACCAGCACCGTGTGGACGTCGCCGCGCTGGGCCTGGAACGCGACGTGGCCGTACGGGTTGAGCAGGGGGAACGACACCGGCGAGTGGTCGTTCTTCAGCAGCACGACGTCGGCCTTTTTGCCGACGGCGAGGCTGCCGATGTCGGAGCGGCCCAGTGCCGCCGCGCCGCCGCGGGTCGCCCACTCCACGACCTGCTCGGCGCGCAGCGCCGCGTGCGTCACCGTTTCGCCCTTGGCGTGCGCCTCCAGGTGCTCGCGTGAGCGGTCCGCGCCGAGGGTCGTGCGCATCGCGGTGAACAGGTCGCCGCTCCACCAGACCGACGTGTCCATCGACAGCGACACGGGGATGCCGTACTGGCGCAGGGCCCAGGTGGACGGGTAGCCCTGGCCCGCGCTCTGCTCGCTTTCGGTCGACACCGACGCCGACCCGCCGGTCGCGGCGATCCGGTGGTAGGAGTCCGCCGACAGTGACGCGCTGTGGACGTAGATCGTCTCCGGGGTCATGAAGCCGTGGTCGTGCATCAGCCGGATGCCGTCGTCGCCGGTCGCGCCCCACACGCCCGCGTGGGTGGTCACCGGCACGCCGAGCTCGCGCGCCACTTCGAACGCCGGCTTCTCGGGGAACTCCGGGTCGCCGGTGACGTCGAAGGCGAGCTGGAAGCCCAGGTCACCGCCCGTGCGGCGGGAGACGAAGTCCCGGAACTCGGGCTTGGCGGTCCAGTTCGCCGGGGCGTCCTGGATGTTGCCGTAGGCCAGGACGAACCGGCCGGGCACGGCTTCGAGCGCGTCGGCCGCGGCGTCGGCGTGCTGGGTGGTCTGCAGGCCGTGGGACCAGTCCACTGTGGTCGTGACGCCCGCTTCGAGCGCTTCCCAGGCGCCGAGGAGGTTGCCCGCGTGGATGTCCTCGGGGCGGAACACCTTGCCCCACTCGAGGTAGTACCAGACGAAGTACTGGGTCAGCGTCCAGTCGGCGCCGTACCCGCGCATGGCCGTCTGCCACAGGTGGCGGTGCGTGTCGATCATCCCGGGCAGGACGATCCCGCCCGCGGCGTCGATTTCCTCGGTGCCGGCCGGCACCGCCAGCCCCGGTCCGATGGCGGCGATCCGGTCCCCGGTGACGAGGATGTCTTCGCCGGGCAGCACCCGGTGGGTGTCGTCGAGGGTCAGCACCGTTCCGCCCCGCAGGACGATCGACTCCGCCATCGCTGCCTCCGTTTGCGTACACTCGTCCGCTGGCCGGACACTCTGTGGGCGCAGTCACCTTTACCCAGTGCCGCGCCGGTGTCAATCCCCGCCGCTACGCTGCGGTGAGGACCGCTGCAGGAGGAGGTCGCGCATGCCACGCGAGGGAACGGGTCCCGACTTCATCGAAGCCCTGGCGCGCGGGCTCGAGGTGATCACGGCGTTCGGGCCGTTGCGGCCGCAGATGTCGCTCGCCGAGGTCGCGACCGCGGCCGGCCTGGCCCGCCCGACCGCCCGCCGGATCCTGCTCACCCTCGAAGAGCTCGGGTACGTCCGCGCCGACGGGCGCGGCTACGCCCTGACCCCGCGCGTGCTCGACCTCGGGGTCGCCTACGTCCGGTCGATGGGGCTGTGGGACGTCGCCCGGCCACACCTGGAGCGCCTGGTCGCGCGCACGAACGAGTCGTGTTCGATCGCCCAGCTCGACGGCTCCGACATCGTCTACGTCGCCCGGGTCGCGGTGCCGAAGATCGTCGCGCTCGCCGTCCAGATCGGGACCCGCTTCCCCGCCCTGCCGACCTCGCTGGGCAAGGTGCAGCTCGCCGCCCTGCCGCCGGACGAGCTGGACGCGGTGCTGGCCCAGCCGACCCGCTCGGGGCTGGTCCCGCGGTGGCAGCCGGACCGGGCCGAGCGGGACGCCGCGCTGCGCGAGGTGCGCGCCCGCGGCTGGGCCCTGACCGACGAGCAGCTGGCGCTGGGCATCCGCTCGGTGGCCGCGCCGCTGCGCGACGGCTCGGGCCGGGTGATCGCCGGCGTCAACGTCAACTGCCACGCCGCCGAGACGCCCGTCGAACGCCTGCTGCAGCACCACCTGCCGCTGCTGCTGCAGACGGCCGGGGAGATCAGCGCCGACTTCGCGCGGCTCGACGACGTCCCGCACGTCACGGTGCCCGCGGTGTCTTGACCGCGGCCTCCCGCGGAGGCAAACTGCGGACACACGTCCGTTGGACGGACAGGAAGTGAGGGAACCGGGTGGACCACAGCGCAGCCGGCCCGCTGTCCGGGCTGCTGGTCGCGGACTTCTCCCGGGTGCTCGCGGGCCCGTACGCCACGATGCTGCTGGCGGACATGGGCGCCGACGTCGTCAAGGTCGAAGGACCGCAGGGTGACGAGACGCGCACGTGGATGCCGCCGGTGCGCGGGGACGTCTCGACCTACTACCTCGGCGTGAACCGCGGGAAGCGGTCGATCGCCCTCGACCTGCGCGACGAGGCCGACGCCGCGGTCGCGCGCGAGCTGGCGGCCCGCGCGGACGTCGTCATCGAGAACTTCAAGCCCGGCGGCCTGGCCAAGTACGGCCTGGACTACGCCAGCGTCCGCGAGGTCAACGCGGGCAGCGTCTACGCCTCCATCAGCGGCTTCGGCTCCGGCGAGGGCAGCCACGTGCCGGGTTACGACCTGATGGTGCAGGCGATCTCGGGCCTGATGAGCCTCACCGGCGATCCGGAGGGCCCGCCGTACCGGGCCGGGATCTCGGTGTTCGACGTGATGGCGGGCAACCACGCGGTGATCGGCATCCTCGCCGCGCTGCGCCACCGCGACGCGACCGGCGAGGGCCAGCACGTCGAAGTGAACCTGCTGTCTTCGGCGCTGACCGGGCTGGTCAACCACAGCTCGGCCTTCGCCGCGGGAGGCGTGGTGCCCTACCGGATGGGCAACGCGCACCCCAGCGTCTTCCCCTACGAGCCGCTGCCGACCGCGGACGCGGACCTGATCGTCGCCGCCGCCAACGACGGCCAGTTCCGCCGGCTCTGCGAAGTCCTGGACCTGCCGGACGTCCCCGGCGACCCGCGCTTCGCCCGCAACGCCGACCGCACGAAGAACCGCGAGGAGCTGCGGCCCCTGCTGATCGAGCGGCTCGCCAAGAAGACGGCGGTGGACTGGTTCGACGCGCTGACGAAGGTCGGTGTCCCGTGTGGACCGATCAACACGATCGACGGCGGCTTCGCGATGGCCGAGCGCTTCGGGCTGGACCCGATCGTCGCCGTCGGCGAGGGCGAGCGCGCGGTCCCGACCACCCGGCACCCGATCCGGTTCTCCGCGACCCCGGCCGCCTACCGGCTGCCGCCGCCGGAGCTCGACGAACACGGCGCCGAGCTGCGCGCGTGGCTGACGGAGGACGGGAATGACTGAGCACGTCTACGAAACAGCGCTGGGATCGTCCACGAAGGACAAGATCACGCTGCTCGGCCAGGACCTCGCCGAGGACGTCATGGGCACCGTCGGCTTCGGCGAGCTCGCCTTCTGGCTGGCGACGCAGCGACGTCCGTCCACAGGCGAATCCCGGGTCTTCGAAGCGGTGCTGGCCGCCTTGGCCGACCACGGCTTCACCCCGACCGCCATCGTCACCCGGCTGACCTACCTCTCCGCTCCGGACTCCGTGCAGGGAGCGCTCGCGGCCGGGCTGCTCGGCGGCGGGTCGCGCTTCCTCGGCGTCACCGAGGACTGCGGCCGGTTCCTGCACGACGTCCTCGAGCGCGCCGGAACACCCGCCGACGAAGCCGGCTGGGACGCGCTCGCGCTCGAGACGGTCGAAAAGACCAAGGCGGCGAAGAAGTTCGTCCCCGGGCTGGGGCACCACGTGCACAAGGACGGCGACCCGCGCACGCGGCGGCTGTTCGCCATCGCCGACGAAGAAGGCCTGCGCGGCCCGCACCTGGAGCTGTTCGCCGCCATCGGACGGGTCCACCCCCGGGTGCTCGGGAAGACGCTGCCGCTCAACGGCGCGGGCGTCTGCGGCGCCGCGCTCGCCGACCTCGGGCTGCCGCTGGAGCTGCTGCGCGGGTTCGCGCTGCTGGCCCGGACCGCCGGGCTGATCGGCCAGCTCGCCGAGGAGCTGCGCCACCCCGTCGCGAACGACATCTTCCTGTCGGTCGACCTGAACAACCGGCCGGTCCCGCCGGACCCGCCCGCATGAGAGGAACGCCGATGCAGCTCGTCACCGAGGACACCATCACCGAGCTCGCCGCGCGGCGCTGGGCGGGCGCGCACGACCCGCGGACGGCGGAGCTGATGACCGCGCTCGTGCGGCACCTGCACGCGTTCGCCCGCGAGGTGCGGCTGACCGAACCCGAGTGGATGGCCGCGATGAAGTGGCTGACCGCGACCGGGCAGATCAGCGACGAGAAGCGCGAGGAGTTCATCCTCGCCTCCGACGTGCTGGGCCTGAGCATGCTGGTCGTGCAGATGAACCACGCCTTCGACGCCAAGGCCACGCCGGCCACCGTGCTGGGCCCGTTCCACATCGACGGCTCGCCGGAGAAGGGGTTCGGCGGCGACATGTCCGACGGTCTCCCGGGCACGCCGCTCTACGTCACCGGCACGGTCCGCGGCCTGGACGGCGCGCCGGTGGGCGGCGCGATCCTCGACGTCTGGCAGGCCGACGAGGACGGCGCCTACGAGTCGCAGATCGCGGACGTCGACGAGGCGCGCCTGCGCGCGAAGTACGCCACCCGGCCCGACGGGTCCTACTGCCTGCGCACCATCGCCCCGAAGGGTTACTCGATCCCGATGGACGGCCCGGTCGGCGAGCTCATCGGCGCCACCGACATCAGCCACTTCCGGCCCGCGCACGTGCACTTCCTGATCAACGCCGCCGGCTACGAACCGCTGATCACGCACCTGTTCCAGGAGGGCGCGCAGTACCTCGACAGCGACGTCGTCTTCGGCACCAAGCCGGAACTGGTGGTCACCTTCGAAGAGCGTGAGCCCGGGCCCACGCCGGACGGCGGCGAGTCGGCGGAGCCGTGGCTCGAGGCGCGGTACGACTTCGTCCTCCAGCCCGTCTGACGCCCGTGCGCGCGGTGGAGATCCGGGAGCCCGGGCGGCCTCCGGTGGCGACCGAGCGGGAGCGGCCGGAGCCGGGAGTGGACGAGGTCGCGGTGAGTGTCACGGCCGCGCCGATCACCCCGCTCGACCTGCTGTGTGCGTCCGGCACGTCGTACTTCGGGACGCCTGAGCTGCCGTACGTGCCGGGGGTGCAGGGTGTCGGCGTGCTGACGCGCCCGACCCCGACCGAGCCGGCCGGGACGGCGGTCTGGTTCGCCACGACCGCGGGCATGCGGCCCGGGGACGGCAGCATGGCCGAACACGCCGTGGTCGCGCCCGCCGACCTGGTGGTGCTGCCGGCCGGGGCGGACCCCGCGCTGGTGGCGGCGCTGGGGCTGTCGGCGGTGGCGGCGTGGGTGGCGTTGACCGGCAAAGGCGAACTGCGGCCCGGCGAGACCGTGCTGGTGCTCGGCGCCGGTGGTGTGGTCGGCCAGTCGGCCGTGCAGCTGGCCCGCGTCGCCGGGGCCGGGTACGTCGTCGCGTGCGCGCGGACCGACGCCGCGCTGGAGCGGGCCCGGCGGCTCGGGGCGGACAGCGTCGTGCGGCTCGAAGAAGACGACGACGTCGATGCGCTGGCGCGGCGGCTCGGTGCCGTCCCGGTGGACCTGGTGCTGGACCCGGTGTGCGGGATCCCGGCCGCCGCGGCCCTGCGGGCGCTGCGACCGGGCGGGCGGCTGGTGAACCTCGGCAGCGCGGCCAGCGACGAGTGCCCCGTGTCTTCGGCCGTGCTGCGCAGCAGGTCGCTGCACATCCACGGCTACACGAACAACGAGCTCGACGCCGGCCACCGCCGCGAAGCACTGCTGACGGTCGTGGCCCACGCGATGGCCGGGCAGCTCACCGTCGACTACGAGCGCGTCCCGCTGGGCGACGCGGCCGACGCCTGGACCCGTCCCGGCCGGATCGTGCTGGTGCCCTAGCGGCCGTAGCCCTCGGCGGCCAGCACCTTCCCCATCATCTCGTAGGCCGCGGGGTCTTCGGGCGCGACCGTGGCCAGGCCGTCGACGTAGCGGTTGTACATGCAGAACGCCGCCGCGATGAGCACGGTGTCGTGCAGTTCGACGTCGGTCGCCCCTTCGGCGCGGGCCGCCGCGACGAGCTCGTCGGTGACGGCGCGGCCGGTCAGCCGGACGGCCAGCGCGATCCGCAGCAGGGCCTTGATCTTGCCGGACACCGGTGCGTCGTCGACCCCGGCGCAGGCCGCGTCGACGACCGCCCGGCCGCCTTCGAGGGTCTCGGCCGCCGCGGCCGCGTGGCTGCCGTGGCAGAAGCGGCACTCGTTGCCGTTCGACACGACGGCCGCGATCAGCTCGCGTTCGCCGACGGTCAGGGTGCTCGGCCCGCGCAGGAGGGTCTGCGCCAGGTGGTTCAGCGGGGCCGCGGTTTCCGGGCGGTAGGCCATCAGGGACCGGATCCCGGGCAGCTCCGGGTCGAGCGGGATGTGCGGCATCGGCTACTCCTCGCGAGGCGTCAACGATCTCCTCGCGAGTCTTTCCGGTGACGGCGGCCCGGCCAACCTCCGCGTTGCGCAACCGGGCCGCCGCCGAACGGCTCAGCTGACGGTGAAATCGTCGGCGTAGACGGCACTTTGGCCGTACCAGCCGTGGACGTACACCGTCACGGCCCCCGATGCGCCGGTCGTGAACGGCACGGACAGCTGGGTCCAGCCGCTGCTCGAGGTCCACGTGCTGGCGCTCGCGCCGCCCCGGACGCCGACGTAGGCGTAGCTGCCCTGCACCCACGCCTTGAGCGTGTAGGCGTGGTTCGGGGCGAGCGTGACGTTCTGCGCCGCTTCCCCGGTGGCCGAGGCCGTGGGCACCACCTGCAGCGCGTGGGTCCCGGAGTGGGCCGGGGTGGCGACGACCGCGTCGCCCGGCGCGCTCCACGGGCTCAGCGCGCCGGTCTCGAACCCGCCGTTGACGACGCCGCCGGCGGGCGGGGTGCCGTTCACGGTGAGGGTGAACGTGGTGCTGTGGCTGCCGGAGGTGCCGGTGCCGGTGATCGTCAGCGGGTAGCTGCCGGGGACGGCCGCGGCGGTGGTGCTCACCGACAGCGTCGCGCTGCCGCCGGCGGTCACGGAGCCCGGGCTGACCGACGCGGTGACGCCGGACGGAGCGCCGGTGACCGAGAGCGTCACCTGCTGGGCGGAGCCGGACGTCACGGCGGTGCTCACCGTCGCGCTCGCCGAGCCACCCGGGTCGACCGCGGCCGAGGCGGGGTTCGCGGCGACCGAGAAGTCGTTGCCGGGCACGGTGGTGCCGCCGGTGAAGGGCCCGAAGGCGTGGCTGAAGAACCAGGGGTCCTGGGCGATGCCGGAGCAGTTGTCCGCGGCGGCGCCGCCGGGGCAGCTGCCGTTGTCGCGTTGCAGGGCCCAGAACGACAGCTCGTTGATGCCCTTCGAGACGGCCCAGTTGTAGACGGTCGCGGCGTCGGCGGTGGTGAACGTTTCGGCCGGGCCGAAGTCGTCGACGCCGATCATCTCGGTGATCCCGACCATCGACCACAGCTGCGCTTGGGTCTTGCCCGGGTACAGCGCGCCGAGCTGGCCCACCAGGCCGGTCGCCGAGGTCTGGGTGTCGGTGGCCATCTCGTGGGCGGCGTTGTCGTAGTAGTCGAAGGTCATCATGTTCACGACGTCGACGCGGGTGCCGTTGGAGACGGCGTTGCGCAGCACGGCGAGCCCGCTGTCGGCGAGACCGCGCGTGGTCGTGGGCAGGGTGTAGGAGATCTGCAGCGGGCGCCCGGAGGCCGCGGCCCAGTCCTGGACCTTCTTGATGGCCTTGTTGCGGCGGTCGATCCCGGCGGTGTTGGTCAGCGAGTTGTCCTCGATGTCCATGTCCAGGCGCGGGACGTCGTAGGTGGTGATGACCCCTTCGTAGGCGGCGGCGATCGAGTCGACGCTGGTGCAGCTGTCGGCTGTTTCGGTGCCGGTGTTGTCGGCGGTGTAGCCGCCGAAGGACGGGATGACGTCCCCGCCGCGGGAGCGGATGGTGCTGATGTCGGCGCCGAAGGTCGAATTGGCGATCGGCATTCCGGTGTCACCGTTCCAGTAGACGGTGCACGAGCCCTTGGTGGCGGCCTGGATGAACGCCATCGTCAGGTGCTTGGCGCCCGACTGCTGGGCCAGCGTGGCCGGGCTTTCGCCGGTCCACGCTTCGAAGTAGGGCGCGAAGACGTGGGCGGGCAGCGGCGTGGCGGCCTGGGCGGACCCGGCCGTGGCGACCAGTGATCCGGCCGAAAACGCCGCCAGGGCCAGGGAAACGGACAATCGGGAGAAAGGTCTGCGTCGACGCATTCGGGTGCTCCAGTGCCGGCGGGGGCCGTGCCGCGGCGTTGCACGGCGAGAACGGTTTCAGGATTGGATCAGACCAATATTGGCGTCAAGGTCTAGACCACTAAACCGGCCGGATGGCGGCACGTGTTGCTCGCCCCCGATCCGGAATGTCGGACTTGACGCCCCGCCCGGCCGCTCTGCCGGGGCCACGACCACGGCGAGTGATTAACGATCGTGACAAAAACGTTCCAACCGGCCGGGTTCGCCCGGTAGCGTGCGCGTCCATGCGGGTGACATGGGGGACAATGGGACAGCGCAGAGTGACCAAACCGTGGCGTGCGGCCCCCAAAGCCGCCCTCTCCAGCCCGCTCACGCTGATCGTGGCGGCCGTGACCTCGCTGCTCGCCTGCTTCCTCGGGACCGCCGCGGTCCTGCAGGCTTCCGCCGCCGGCGGCGCGGCCGTGACCTACCAGACCGGGATCACCTGCCCCGACAGCTTCGGCCCGGTGTTCGGCAAGGGCAACATCCCGGTGCAGGACATCCCGGCGCTCACGGGCGCGGTCCAGCGCCACGCGGCCGCGCACGGGTTCGGCACGCCCGTCGTCGGCCAGTACACGAACGTGCTCGTCGGGACCCAGTTCAACGGCGACCCGCACTACAAGGTCCGGCTCGGCTACCGCGACCAGGCCGGTCTGGACAACCTGACGCTGCGGCAGGGCTCGCGCGCGCCCGGGCTGTGGCTGGGCAACGTCGTCGCCGACGCCGAGCACATCGGCCTCGGCACGAAGCCCGCCATCCGGGGGGTCGCGCTGCCGCCGGTCACCGGGATCTACGGCGACCTGCTGGACCCGCCGCCGCGGTGGTGGTGCTCGCAGCAGTCCGGCGCCGTCGTCGACCGCCTCGCCAACGACCCGATCGACTCGATCGTGTTCGCCACCGACCGCAGGACCTTCGACGACACGGTCCGGGCGCTCGGCCTGCCGACCATGCAGTACTTCCACATCTCGTTCTACGAGCCCGCGCCGGCCACCCTCGCCGCGGCCGAAGATCTGCTGCAGCGCTCGCAGGACCTGGTCGCCGACGTCCGCGCGGACCTGACCGCCCAGGGGCTCGGCCGGCTGGTCGCCGCCGACGTCCCGACGTTCGGCCGCTCGGTGCAGATCGCCCGCCAGGCCCAGGACAACGTGCTGGTGTCGATCCTGCCGCTCGCCCTGATCAGCGTCCTGGTCGGCTGCGCGGGCCTCGGCACGGTCGCCCTGCAGTGGTACCAGCGCCGGCACGCGCAGCTGCGGCTGCTGTCCGCCCGCGGCAGCGGGCCGGGCGCGCTGGGCGGGCTCGCCGTCGCGGAACTGGGCCTGCCGATCCTGCTGGGCGGCGCGCTCGGCGCGGTCGCGGCCCGGCTGCTGCTCGGCGTCTACGGCCCACCGGGTGCACCCGATCCCGAGGCGGAGCTGCGCGCGGGGTTCGTCGCGGCCGGCGTGCTGGTGGTGTCGCTGGCGTTGCTCGCGTTCGTCGTCGCCGTCCGGGCGCACCGCGAGTTCGAGCTGGGCCGGGTGCGCCGCAAGGGCAACCGGGTGCGGCTTCTCGGGTACTTCCCGTGGGAGCTCGCGACGGCGGGCATGGCGTGGCTCGGCTGGACCCGCCTGACCCACTACAGCACCGGTTCACGCCTCGGAAATCCATTACCGCAGGTGGACCCGCTGGCCCTGACGTACCCGGTGTTCGTCGTGCTGACCGTGGGCCTGCTGACCGCGCGGCTGGCGTGGCTGGCCCTGCGCGTCTCGCACCGGGCCCGGCTGTGGTCGCGTCCGGCCCTGCAGCTGGCGATCCGGCGGCTGGCCGGCGCGCGGGCCCCGGTGACCGGGGTGCTCGTGATCGGCACCCTCGCCATCGGCACGCTGGCCACCGGGATCGGCATCGCCCGCGGCCAGGAGGACGCGCTGGACACGAAGTCGTCGATCTTCGTCGGCAGCAACGCCCGGCTCGACACCGACAGCCCGATCGGGATGGGCGAGGTCGCGATGCCGGCCTCGCTGGCCGGGGCGAGCACCGTGGTCGGCGAGCTGACCGGCACCGGCAGTGTGGTGCTGGTGGTCGACCCGGCGACGTTCACCCGGGGCGCCGCCGTCGGCAGCGTCCCGGCGGACGACCTCGGCGGCCTGCTGCGGCAGATCTCGCAACCGGACCCGCGCGGCACGCCCGTGATCCGCGTCGGGCACACCGCGAAGCAGTCCGCGCGGATGCCGGACGGGCTGCGGGACGCCGTGGCCGTCGCCGACCTGCCGGTGTTCCCGATGATCGGCACCTCCCCCGGTTATGTCGTGTCCCGCACCGCGCTCGACCACGGGCAGCTGGACCGGATTCCGAAGTGGAGCGTGCTCACGACCGCGCCGCTGGCGGACGCGACGGCCGCGCTGCGCGGCGCCGGCGTGTTCATCCCCAACCGGATCAGCCGCGAAACCGCGCTGGACGGCCTGCCGTTCTTCGTCGTGTCGTGGACGTTCTCGTTCGTGGCGCTGCTCGGCGCGGTGCTCGGGGTCGTGGCGATCCTCGCGCTGCTCGTCGCGGTCGAGGTCCGGCGGCGGCAGAACGCCCTCGCCGGGGCTTTGGTGCTGCGGATGGGCATGCGGCCGCGGACGCTGCTGGCGAGCCACCTGATGGAACTGGGTGCGCTCAGCGGGCTGGCCATCGTCGTGGGCGTGGTGTGCGGGCTGTCGGTGGCGGGGCTGTCGGTGCCGCGGTTCGACCCGGCGACGTTCCTCGCGCCGCGCTCGGAGCTGCCCGACCCGCTGCCGTTCGTGCTGACCGTGCTGCTCGTCGGCGTGCTCGTGGTGGGCCTGGCCGGCTGGATCGCGGTGCGCTCGGTGCGCACCGCCCGGACCGCGGAGCTGATCCGTGCCTGACAAACCGATCTTCTCCCTGCGCGGCATCGGCGTCGACTACCCGACGCCCGCCGGCGTCGTCACCGGCGTCGACGACGTCAGCATCGACGTGCCCGCGCGCGGCATGACCGTGCTCGCCGGGCCGTCCGGCTCCGGGAAGTCGACGCTGCTGCGTGTGCTGGGCCTGTTCGAACCGCCCGCGCGCGGCAGCCTGACGTTCCAGGGCGCCGACGTCCGCAAGCTCAAGCACCGCGAGCGGCGGGCGCTGCGGCGGCACCACCTGGGGCTGGTGTTCCAGAACCCGGCCGACAACCTGCTGGGCTACCTCAGCGTCGCCGAGAACCTGCGTGCCGCCGCCGAGGCCGCCGGGACCGAGTGCACCCCCGACGACATCCTCGGCCGGCTCGGCCTGCACGGCACCGGCGGCTGGAAGATCTCCGCGCTCTCGGGCGGTCAGCAGCAGCGGCTGGCGTTCGGGTGCGTGCTCGCCGCGCGCTCGACGGTCATCCTCGCCGACGAGCCGACGTCCCAGCTGGACGAGGCGTCGGCCGACCTGGTGCTGGACACCCTGCAGTACCTGGTGGACCAGGACTTCGCGGTGCTGGTCGCTTCGCACGACGACCGCCTCATCGACCTCGGCGCGCGCGTGGCCCGGCTGCACAAGGGCACGCTCCAAGGCGTCGAAGAACGGGAGCCGCTGCCATGACGATCGTGGAGGCCGTCGGCCTGCGCCGCAGCTTCGCCCACCCCAGCGGCGACATCGAGGTGCTGCGCGGACTGGAGCTGCGGGTCGGCGCCGGAGAGCTCGTGACGGTGTCAGGCCGCTCCGGGTCGGGCAAGAGCGCGCTGCTGGCCCTGTTGTGCGGGTTCGACTCCCCCGACTCCGGGTGCGTGCTGCTCGACGGCGTCCCGATCAGCGGCGCGCCGCCGTGGCACACCTGTGCCGTGCTGCCGCAGGCGCTCGGGCTGGCCAACGAGCTGACGATCGCCGAGAACGTCGCCCTGCCACTGCGGCTGCGTTCGGACGTGCCGCGCCCGTCCCACGCCGCCATCCAGGAGCGCGTCACCGGGCTGCTGGACGAGCTCGGCATCGGCGGGCTCGGCGACCGCTACCCGCTGGAGGTGTCGTTCGGGCAGCAGCAGCGGGTGGCGCTGGCCCGCGCGGTCGCCGGCCGGCCGCGGGTGCTGCTCACCGACGAACCGACCGCGCACCTGGACGCGGGCAGCACGCCGCGGGTGCTGCGGCTGCTGCGCCGGTGTGCGGAAGAGGGCGCGGCGGTGATCGTCGCGACCCACGACGACGAGGTGCACCGCATCGCCGACCGCCGCGTCCGGCTGCTCGACGGGGTGCTCACCGCGCTGCTGGACTAACCGATCAGGAATCGAGAAGCGCTGGTCAACGGGCCGCGAATAGCGTGATTCCCGTACCGCACCACCGACTTCAGGAGCACCGCGATGAGCACCCAGGGGATCAAGACCGTCCTGCACCCCGTCACCGACCTGGCCGCGGCCAAGGCCGTCTACACCGCCCTGCTGGGCATCGAGCCCCAGGCCGACTCGCCCTACTACGTCGGTTACGACGCCGGTGGCCAGCACATCGGCCTGGTGCCGAACAGCGGCATGACCGCCCCGGTCGCCTACTGGGAGGTCGCCGACATCCACGCCAAGCTCGCCGAGGTCACGGCGTCGGGCGCGAAGGTGAACGAGGACCCGAAAGACGTCGGCAACGGTCGCCTGGTGGCGACCTTCACCGATGCCGACGGCAACGTCCTGGGCCTGCTGCAGGACCCCGCCTAAGCCAGGGCCGTCGACCGGCTGACGTCCTCCCAGGCGGCCAGGTCGGCCGCGAGCGCCCGGTGCTGGGCGCGGATCGCTTCCACGGCGTCCGCGCCCAGCGCGAGGTGCAGGGGCGCGTCGTCGCGGTCCACCGCGCGCACGATCGCCGCGGCCGCCTTGGCCGGGTCGCCGGGCTGGGTGCCGTCCATGGTCTCGACCGCGTCCCGCGTGCCCGCCGTCGACACGGCGTAGGCGTCGATCGTGCGGGAGCGGTGCATGCGGCCGCCGCCGAACTCGGTGCGGAACGCGCCGGGCTCGACGATCAGCACCTGCACCCCGAACGGCTTCACCTCTTCGGCGAGGGCTTCGGACAGGCCTTCCAGCGCGTACTTCGCGGAGCTGTAGGCGCCGAACCCGGGCATCGACAGCTGCCCGCCCATCGAGCTGATCTGCACGACCGTGCCGCGGCCCTGGGCCCGCAGGTGCGGCAGGACCGCCTTGGTGACCGCGACCGCGCCGAAGAACATCACCTCCATCAGGTCGCGCAGCTCGTCCATGGTGAGCTCTTCGACCGCGCCGACCGACCCGTTGCCGGCGTTGTTGACCACGACGTCGATCCGGCCGAACTCCTCGAGCGCGGTCTTCACCGCGGCGTCGACCTGGCCGGGGTCGGTGACGTCCAGGGCCGCGGTCCGGACCCGGTCGCCGCCGCGGTCGTGCAGCGCGGCCAGGGTTTCCGGCCGGCGCGCGGTAGCCACGACCCGGTCGCCCGCGGCGAGCGCGGCCAGCGCGATCTCCCGGCCGAAGCCGGCGGAGCAGCCGGTGATCAGCCAGACGCGGCCGTCGGTGTTCGTCATGTTCGTGTTCCTCCCAGTGGGTTTCCTGCTTCCATCCTGGGGAAGATCACGGCGCGGTCGCCAACACCGATGTCCTGCCGGGGCTACAGTCTGAGCCTGTGACCCCCGAGCTGCGGCAGCTTCGCTACTTCGTCGCCGTCGCGGACGCGACCAGCTTCACGCGCGCCGCGGCCGGGCTGCACATCGCGCAGCAGTCGCTGTCGCAGCAGATCACGGTCCTGGAACGCACCCTCGGCGCGCGGTTGTTCGACCGCGACGAGCGTGGCACCCGCCTCACCGCGGTCGGGCGGCTGTTCCTGCCGGAGGCCCGCGCGGTGCTGGCCCGCGCCGACGAAGCCGTCGCGACGCTCGGGCGGGCGGTGCGCGGGGAGATCGGCAGCGTGCGGCTCGCGTTCCTCGCCACGACGGCGAACTACCTGCTGCCACCGATGGTCCGCGCCGTCCGCGAGCGGTTCCCCGACCTCACGGTGACGACGGCGGAGGCGTCGATCGCCGAGCTCGTCGACGGCCTGCGCGAGCGCCGGTTCGACCTGGCCTTCACCCGGCCGCCGCTGGTCCCCGGCCTGGCGTCGCGGACACTGCTGACCGAGGAGGTCTGCGCCGTCGTCCCCGCGGACCACCCGCTCGCCGGGCGCGCGTCGCTGACCCTCGCGGACCTCGCGGACGAGCCGTGGGTGCTGACCCCGCGCGGCAGCTGGGAACCGTGGCACCGCAGCTACGACGACGACTTCGCCGCCGCCGGCTTCGCGCCGCGGGTCGTGCAGCGGGCCGCCACCGTGCAGGGCCTGCTGGGACTGGTCGCGGCCGGGGTCGGCGTCACCCGGCTGACCCGCTCGTCGCACAGCCTCCGCCGCTCCGGGGTGGCGTTCGTGCCGCTCGAGGACGACGTCGCCCGGACCGAGCTGGTGTGGTTGCCGGGCAACGACAACCCGGCGCTGGGCGCGATCACGGACGTCGCGGTGGAACTGGCCGCGACCACCGATCTGACCGAGGCGGGCTGATCGTCCCGTTGACACCGAAAGTTGATTGACAAGAGCATTTGGTTGACAAATGTGTCCACCCCTTTCTTGTTGACAACCAACCAGCAAGATCAATAGGCTGTTCAATGTTGACGAGCAATTTCTGCCATTCAAGTAAACGGTTTCAGCAACGGTTCAAGCGAAGGAGCCGCGGGATGAACTCGCCCATTGTCCGCCCACCATCCATGGACGACGGCGGGTCGGCGCTGTTCAGCTGGGTCGACGAGATGCGCGAGAACCACCCCGTCGCCGTCGACGAGAACGGTACGTGGCACGTATTCCGGCACGCCGACGTCCGCCGTATTTTCACCGATTACCAGACCTTCTCCTCCGATCCGGGATTGCTGCTGCCGGACACGGCCGAAGCCGTTCGCGGCAATATGGCCGCGGTCGACCCGCCGGTGCACCACCGGCTGCGGAAACTGGTCAGCAAGGCGTTCACGCCGAAAGTCGTCGCCGATCTGGAACCGCGGATCGGCGCCGCCGCGGACGCGTTGATCACCGCGATGGCCGAACGGGACGACCCCGACCTCATCCGGGACCTCGCCTACGCGCTCCCGATCGTGGTCATCGGGGACCTGATCGGCATCCCCGTGGAGGACCGGACGCTCTACCGCGGCTGGGCCGACGCGCTGCTGGCCGGCGGCGGCCCCCAGGAGGACGGCACCTCGCTGACCGAGGTGATGGAGGCCTACCTGGGCGACCTGCTCTCGCAACGCCGGCGCCACCCGGAAGACGACTTGTTCAGCGCGCTCGCCCACGCCGAAGTCGACGGCGAGCGGCTCGCCGACCACGAGGTGCTCAACTTCGCCTCCCTGCTGCTGGCCGCCGGGCACATCACCACCACGATGATGCTCGGCAACACCGTGCTGTCGCTGCACGAGTTCCCCGAGGCGGCGGCCGCGGTCCGCCGCGACCGGGCGCTGTTGCCCGGCCTGCTCGAAGAGGTCCTGCGCCACCGGCCGCCGATCATGCGGCTGCTGCGGATCAGCACCACCGACGTCGAGCTCGGCGGTGTCACCGTTCCGGCCCGCTCGATGGTCACCCCGTGGCTGCTCGGCGCGAACCGCGACCCGCGCCACTACGCCCGGCCCACCGAGTTCGACCCGCGCCCGCGCAAGGACGCGAACCTCGCCTTCGGCGGCGGCGTCCACTTCTGCCTCGGCGCGCCGCTGGCCCGGCTCGAGGGCCGGGTCGTGTTCGAGCTGCTGCTGGACCGGTTCGCCGAGATCCGCGTGCGCGACGGCGTCCAGGTCGGCTACCCGTCCCCGATGATCTTCGGCGTCCGCGAGCTGCCCGTCGAACTCGTCCCCCGCCAGGCCGTGGCCCGCTCGGCGTGATCCGTAGAATCGACGGCGATGCGACGTCTTCGGTGGTACTGGGGAGCACTGGTCCTCGCGTGCGTGGCCCTGCTGGTGGGCCTCTTCGTCTTCTTCGGTTCGGAAAGCAGGCCCGGGCAGCCGCAGCCGCGCCAGGGCCCGCCGGGCACCGGGCCGCTGACCGTCGTCGCGATGGGTGACAGCACGGTCTCGGGGGAAGGTGCCGGGCAGTACACGCCCGCCACCAACGGGCAGGGCGGCAACTGGTGTCACCGCTCCCCCAACGCTTTCGTGGAGAAGGTCGTCGTGCCGGGCATCACCGCGCACGTCAACCTCGCCTGCTCCGGCGCGCCCGCCGAGCAGGTCGCGCTCGGCGACGTCAAGCAGTGGACGGAACCGTCGCAGGCGCAGCAGCTGGCCGCACTGGTGAAGGACCACCGGGTGGCCGTGGTGGTGATCGCGGTCGGCGCGAACGACGAGCCGAAGTTCTCGAACCAGGTGACCGAGTGCTTCAAGGCGTGGTTCGACCCGGGTGGCCCGCCGTGCAGCGAAGCGCTGAAGCAGACGTGGCAGTCCAAAGTGGACGCGATGGTCCCGAAGGTGGCGACCGCGGTCTCCGACGTCAAGAAGGTGCTGGCCCAGGCGGGCTACGTGCCGGCGGACTACCAGCTGGTCCTGCAGTCCTACGCCGCCCCGATCGGCCCCGACCTGCCCGAGGACCTGCGCAGCCTCAACGGCTGCCCGTTCCGCGTCGAAGACCTGCGCTGGATCTCCCAGACCGGGATCGGCATCCTCTCGACCGGGCTCAAGGCGGCCGCACAGCAGACCGGCGCCCGGTTCCTCGATCTGGCGAAGGCGGGCGTCAAGCACGAGGCGTGCAGCGGCGGCGCGAACCCGGCGACGGAGTGGTTCACCCGGCTGACGCTGCAGCTGGCCGACCTTGGCCAAGCCGACCGGGCGGGCCACGCGCTGCAGGAGTCGTTCCACCCCAACGCCGCCGGCCACACCGCGATCGCCAACTGCCTCACCGAGTTCATCGCGGCACGCGAAGGCAACGCGACGTGCCTGGCGGGCGCCGACGGCAAGCTCCACTCGGCCCCGGAGGTCGTGGCCCGCTGACGCGCGGACGTCGTCAGAGGTCGAGGGCCGCGCGCAGGGCGATGTCGATGCGTTCCTGGACGTCCTGGTCGATCTCGGCGATGCGCTCGTCGAACCACGGCCGGTAGAGCCGGGTCAGGTTGAGCGTCGACACCCAGTAGCGGGCGTCGATCGCCACGCCGAGGATGTCCATCGGGTCGCGCTCGAGCAGTTCCGTGCCGAGCAGCCACGGCCGCTCGGACTCGTTCACCCCGTCCGAGGACAGCAGCACCACCGTGCGCTGGCGGGCCGGATCGGTCGGGGGGTGGTACGTCCAGACTTCACCCCTGCGCACGCAGATCCTTTTCCGCCGCGCTGCGCTCGGCCTCGTCCGACTCCGCGACGGCCGGTTCCGGCTTCTGCGGGGTGTAGCCCGTGCGAACCGCCTCGCGCCTGGCCGCCTTCGACAGCCAGGACGAGACCGAGATCCCGTGTGCTTTCGCGGCACGTTCGGCGAACTCCAGGGCGCCGCTGTCCAGCGAAAGGGTGACCTTACGTGTTGCCATACCTTTTACCGTACCAGCGACCCGGCCGCCGGGCGGGCGGCCGGGTCAGAACGTGGGCGAACGTCCCTCGAACGGCGTAGAGAGCACCACCGTCGTCCGGGTCGACACCTTCGCGGCCTCCCGGATCCGGCGCAGCAGGTCCTCCAGCGCCAGCGGCGACTGGACGCGCACCAGCAGGATGTAGGACTCGTCCCCGGCCACCGAGTAACAGGACTCGATCTCCTTGATGTGCTGGATCCGCTGCGGGTAGTCGTCCGGCGCCGCCGGGTCGTTCGGCGTCAGCGAGATCAGCGCCGTCAGCGGCAGCCCGATCTGCTCGCCGTCGAGCCGCGCGGTGTACCCGAGGATGACCCCCCGCTGCTCGAGGCGGCGCACCCGCTGGTGCACCGCCGACACCGACAACCCGACACGCTCGGCCAGGTCGGTGAAGCTGCGCCGCCCGTCGGCCGCGAGCTCCTGGACGATCGACTGGTCCAGCGGCTCCAGGCCGCCGGGTGTCATGCGTCCAGCACGACGAGCTCGTGCGGCTGGTTGTTGACGGACTCGACGCCGTCCTCGGTGACGATCACGATGTCCTCGATCCGGGCGCCCCAGCGGTCCGGCTGGTAGATGCCCGGCTCGACGCTGAAGGCCATGCCCGGCTCCAGCGGCAGCGCGTTCCCGGCGATGATGTAGGGCTCCTCGTGCACGTCCAGGCCGATGCCGTGGCCGGTCCGGTGGATGAAGTACTCGCCGAACCCGGCCTCGGCGATGACGTCGCGCGCGGCGGCGTCCACCGACTCGGCCGTGACACCCGGCTTCACCGCCGCCACCGCGGCGGCCTGGGCCCGCTGCAGCACCGCGTACGTCTCGGCGACGTCGGCGTCGCGCGGCGCGCCGACCGCGTAGGTGCGGGTGGAGTCGGAGTTGTAGCCCGCCGGCAGCGGGCCGCCGATGTCGACGACCACGACGTCACCCTTCTCGATGACGCGGTCGGACACGTCGTGGTGCGGGCTCGCACCGTTCGGACCGGACCCGACGATCACGAAGTCGGCCTGCACGTGCCCCTCCTCGACGATCGCCGCCGCGATGTCGGCCCCGACCTCCGCCTCGGTCCGGCCGGGCCGCAACCACTCGTGCACGCGGGCGTGCACACGGTCGATCGCCGCACCGGCGTCCCGCAGCGACGCGATCTCCGCGGCGTCCTTGCGCATCCGCAGCTCCCGCACGACCGGGCCGGCCAGCGTCTGCTCGGCGTCCCCGAGCGCCGCCCGCAGGGCCAGCACGTGCAGGGCCGGGGTGAAGTCGCTGACCGCGACCCGCCCCGGCTTGCCCAGCCGGTCCGCCACCAGCTTGTACGCGTCGTCGCCGTCCACCCAGGTCAGCAGCTCGACACCCAGCTCGTCGGTCGGCACGTCGGCGTAACCGGGCGCCTCCAGCTTCGGCACGACCAGCGCGGGCGCGCCCTCGGCCGGGACGACGAGGGTCGTGAGCCGCTCGAACGAGCCGCCGGCCTGCCCGATCAGGTAGCGCAGGTCCGAGCCGGGCGCGATCAGCAGGGCGTCGGTGTCCGCGGCGGCCGCGGCGGAGCGGGCCCGGTCGAGGCGGGCACGGAGGGCGGCGGCGTCGGGGGCGGGCGTGTGGAGGGATCGGCGCGACATGAGGGCGAGCCTAGCCGGGCATCCCGGGTGATCCACTCGCCCGGGCCCGCGACATGCCGCACTTTGGCGAATAGGCGCCGGGCCGGGTGCGTGGCAGGCTGTGCGGGTGACCGGACCACTTGCCCTGCTCGACTCCGCGAGCCTGTACTTCCGTTCGTTCTTCGCCCTGCCCGACTCGATGCGCGCCGCCGACGGGACGCAGGTCAACGCCGTGAAGGGGTTCGCCGACACCATCGCGCGGATCCTCACCGACCGCAAGCCGTCCCGGCTGGTGTGCTGCCTCGACGCCGACTGGCGGCCGAAGTTCCGCACCGACCTGCTGCCCAGCTACAAGGCGCACCGCGTGGCCGAAGAGACCGGCGGCGACAGCCCCGACGTCGAAGAGGTCCCCGACACCCTCACCCCGCAGGTCCCGATCATCCTCGACCTCCTGGAGGCCTTCGGGTTCGCCACCGCCGAAGCCGCCGGCTACGAAGCCGACGACGTCATCGGCGCGCTCGCGACGAAGGAGAAGAAGATCCCCGTCGAGGTCATCACCGGCGACCGGGACCTGTTCCAGCTGGTGCGCGCCGAACCGTCCCCCGCGTCGGTGATCTACGTCGGCAAGGGCTGGGCCAAGGCCGAGGTGCTCGGCCCGGCCGAGATCGCCGAACGCTACGGCCTCCCCCGCGAAACCGCCGGCCCCGCCTACGCGGACATGTCCATGATGCGCGGCGACCCCTCCGACGGACTGCCCGGCGTCGCCGGCATCGGCGAGAAGACCGCCGCGAAGCTCATCACGCAGTTCGGCTCGCTCGACGCCCTGCTCGAGGCCTCCGCCGCCGGCGACGCCCGCGTCCCGCTGAAGACGCGGCTGCGGCTCGCCGAGGCCGCCGACTACCTCGCCGTCGCCCCGACCGTCGTCCGGGTCGCCGTCGACGCGCCGGTCGAGCAGTCCCGCCCCGACACCGTGCCCGCGACACCCGCCGACCCCGAACGGGTCGCCGAGCTGGCCGAGCGGTGGAACCTCGGCCAGTCGGTCGAGCGGCTGCTCAAGGCCCTGCCCGGCGCCTAGAACAACGTCCCGTTCCACGGCGCCACGACCGTCGTGAACAGCTCGTCGGCACGGGACACCGCGGCCGGGTCGCGCACCTCGACCCGGCCCGCCGCCACCAGCGCCGACACGCTCCACTGCCCGAGGTAGAGCATCCCGAGGGTGTCGACGTCCAGGGCCAGGTCCGCGGCGGCGTCCGTACGCTGGGCGCCGTCCGGGCCGACCTCGTAGTGCCCCGCGTTCGCCGGCAGCATCCGGTCGGCCACCGCGAGCACCACGGACCCGGCACCGCCGTACGTGCGGGCCGCCAGCGCGGCCGCGACGTCGACCGGCCGCAGCCACAGGTCGTCCTCGACGTCGGTCGTGCGCGCGTGCCGGTGGTCGGTCAGCATCACCGCCAGCGGCTCGTCCACCGGACGCCAGCGGGCCCGCACCCCCGACACCAGGTCCACCGACAGCAGGAACCGCCACAACCCGGCCGCCGCGACCGGACCGGCCGCCTGCAGGTCCCGCACCCGCAGCACGGCACCCGCGTCAGGCGACTCCAGCGTGCGGCGGTCGACCGTGCCGTACACGACGAACCCGTCGTCCCCATCGGGTCCACTGTGGACCGCGACGACGTGGTCCCCGTCCGGGCCCACGTGCCGGTCGTGCGTGGTCGGCCACCACAACCCCGGCCGGCCGATCATCCCGGGCCGGTGCAGCCCGATCCGTTCGTACAGCGCCGGAATCTCCTTCACCGCCGCCTCCGGCGTCAGCATCCGGACGTCCCCGCCCGCCGGCACCCGCTCGTGCAGCCGCGCGGCCGGCCGCTCCACCCACACCGTCTTGCCCAGCGTGGCCGAGCCGTAGCCGAACCGGCCGTAGATCGTCGGTTCACTGGCGTGCAACGCCGCCAGCGGGATCCCGCGCGCCGCGAAGTCCGCCAGCTGCGCGGCCATCATCGCCGTCAGCACCCCGCGCCGCGTCCGGTCCGCGCGCACACCGACCCCGTCGACGGCCGCCAGCGGCACCACCCCGCCGCCGGGCACGGCGATCTCCGTCTCCATCGAGCTCGCCACCCCGATCGGCGTCGCCCCGTCGAACGCGCCGACCTTGTGCGCCGCCGGCCACGAGTCCCCGAACCGGGACCAGGCCTCGTCGCCGACCCGGTTGCTGTGCAAGGAGCGGCCCAGCACGTCGAACGTGGCACGGCGCTCGTCTTCGGTCACGGGACGGATGTCGAAGTCGGTCATGCCGCCGATCCTGCCGCCCGGGCCCGCCCTCGGCATCCCGTTTTCCGCCCGGTCAGAAGTGCGTACCGCTCCACGCCGCCACGCGCGTCCCGAACAACACGTCCGCGGCCACCACCGCGGCCGGGTCCCGCACCTCGATCCGGCCCGCCCCCGCCAGCGCCGAGGGCCGCCACGTCCCGAGGTAGACCATCCCGAGCGTGGCGACGTCGAGCCGCAGCGCCGCGCGCTCGTCCGTGCGCTCGGCGCCCTCCGCCGAGATCCGGTACGCACCGCTGTTGGCGGGCAGCACCGGATCGACGACCTCGACCACGACCGGCCCGGCCTGACCGTACTCACGCGCGGCCAGCGCCTTCGGGACGTCGACGAGCCGCAGCCAGTGCTCGTCACCGATCCGGTCGACCGTGACCTGCCGGTGGTCGGCCAGGATCAGCTCGATCGGCTCGTCCAGCGGACGCGCGTCGGCGACGATCCGGTCGACCAGGTCGACCCCCAGCAGGAACCGCCACAACCCGGCGAACGCGGCCGGCGTGCCCGGGAACATGTCCACCAGCTGCAGGTGCTTCGTCCACGGCGGCACCTGCAGACCGTCCACGTAATAGGTCGCGAACCCGTCCGGGCCGTCGGGACCGTGGTGCACCGCCGCCCTGACCGGATGAGGACTGCGGCGGCCCTGAGCCCCGTAGAGCCGCCAGATCACCTCCGGGCGCGACATCATCCCCGGCCGCCGCGCGAGCCGCTCGTAGATCCCGGGACAGACCTCCAGGGCCGCGTCCAGGCCGAGCACCTCGATCTCCCCGGTCGCCGGAGCGTCCGGACGCAGCCGCGCCCGGTGCCGGTCCACGCTGTACGTCCGGTACCGCGCCGCCAAGCCGTACCCGAACCGGCCGTAGATCACCGCCTCCGAAGCCAGCAGGCACGCGAACACCACCTCACGCGCGGCGAAGTCCTCGAGCTGCGCGGTCACCAACGCCCGCATCACACCCCGCCGCGTCCGGTCCGCCCGGACACCCACCCCGGTCACCCCGGCCATCGGCACCCGGGCACCACCGGGAACGGTCAGCTCCGCGTCGAAAGACCGCGCGGTACCGACGAAATCCGGGTCGAACGCACCGATCGCCCCACCGTCCTGGTACGCGCCGGCCGCGCGCTCCCAATCGGCGTCATCACTCGGCGGAACGTGCACACTAGCGCGGAACAGCTCACTGGCCGCCCGGTGCTCCTCGGCGCGCAGCGTCCGGATCTCGAAGTCGCTCATCCCCGGATCATCTCCGGAAACGCCGGGATCCGGCCACCGCAATACCGCGGCGACCGGATCCCGGACCGGACTACTTGGTGGCAGGCGGCGAAACCTCGTAGTTGCCGCCGTCACCCTTCACCGTGATCGGCACCTGCTGCGGCTTCCCGGCGATGGTCGCGGTGCACTCGAACTTCGCACCGTCCTGGACCTTCTCCTCGGCCGGGCACGTCACCCCGGTGACACCCTCGATCTTGTAGGTGTCGGTCAGCAGCTTCTGCACATCGGTCTGCATCTGCGTGTTGTTGAACACCTGCGTCTTGAAGAACCCCGGCGCGACGAACCCGAGAATGCCCACGACCGCGACCACCACGACCAGCACGATGATGCCGATCAGCAGCCCCTTCTTCGACTTCGCCGGCTTCTCACCCTCCGGCGCGCCCTGACCGGGGAACTGCTGCTGGCCGTAGTCGTACTGCCCCGGCGGCTGCTGCCCGTACTGCGGCTGCTGCTGCGGACCACTCTGCGGGTACGCCCCACCCGGCTGCTGCCCGTACCCCGGCTGCGCCTGCGGCCCGCTCTGCGGATACCCGCCCCCGGGCTGCTGCTGGCCGTACGGCGGCGGCTGCTGCCCCCACTGCGGCTGCTGCTGCGGCGCGTACCCCCCGGGCTGCTGCCCCCACTGCTGCGGCTGCTGGGGCTGCTGCGGCTGACCCCACTGCTGCTGCTGGTTCGGGTCGTACGGAGGCGGCTGCTGACCCCACTGGGGTTGCTCCTGCGGCCCGCTCGGCGGGTACGCGCCCCCCGGCTGCTGCCCGTACTGGGGCTGCTGTGGGTCGTTGCCGCCATACGGCGTGCTCATCGTCTGCCTCCGCCTGCTTCGCTCATCTAGCTGTCCACCCCGAAACCGCCGTCAAGCCGCGTACGCACGGTATCGCTGGCGATCCAACCACAGGTCGCAGCCGAGCACACGTGTCCACGCTCACCGCCTCCGCCGCTTGGAGCAGGCCCGCTGCGCCGTCCGTTGCCGATCCGGCCACCACCGAGGGCGGCCCGCTTCCGGCCGGACCAGCACCACGGAACTCACGCGGCACCCGCAGCCACGACACCCCGCCGCAGCGCCTTCACCGCGTCGGCCGCCGCCGCACCCACCGGATCCGCCTTGCCCAGCACGTCGCGGACCTGGTCGAGCAGGTCGATCACCTGCCGCGACCACCGCACGAAATCACCCGCCGACAGCTCCTGGCCGTTCGCCTCGGCCGCCGTCAGCACCTTCTCCAGCGACTCACCCCGCGCCCACCGGTAGACCGGCCACGCGAACCCCGCGTCCGGCTCCCGGGTGCGATCCAACCGGTGCCGCCGCTCGTCCTCCGTGAGATCCACCCACAGCTTCACCGTCTCCTGCCACGCCTCCGGCACCGCACCACCCGGCAACCGCGGCTCACCGGCGGTGTCCCGGCGCGCCTCGAACACCAGCGTCGACACGACCGCCGCCAGCTCCGCCGGCCCCAGCCCCTGCCACACCCCGTGCCGGATGCACTCCGCCGCCAGCAGATCCGACTCGCTGTACAGCCTGGTCAGCCGCCTGCCGTGCTCGGTGACCCGGTCCTCCCCGTCCTGCCCCAGATAACCGCGCTCACCGAGCAACGCCAGGATCCGGTCGAACGCCCGCGCCAGCGAGTGCGTCGTCGCCGCCACCTTCCGCTCCAGCTGCTGCGTCTCCGCCGCCAGCCGCTGATACCGCTCGACCCACCGCAGGTTCGCCTCCCGCTCGGCCAGCCCGTGACACGGATGCGCCCGCAACGCCCGCCGCAACGCCGCCAGCTCACCGTCCTCGTTCGCCCCCGACCGCCGCTTCTGCCGCCCCGGCAACGAAATCCCGGCATTCCGCAACGTCGAAGCGATGTCCCGCCGCGTCTTCGGCGACCGCAGCTCGATGTGCTTCGGCAGCTTGATCCGACCCAGCACCTCCACCGGCGCCGGGAAGTCCGCCACCGACAACGGACCCGACCACCGGTCCTCCGTCACCACCACCGGCCGCGGCTCCCGGATCGGGTCCAGCCCCGGATCGACCACCACCGCCAGCCCCGCCCGCCGCCCGGCCGGCACCGCGATCACGTCACCCTTGCGCAGCTTCTCCAGCGACTCGGCCGTCCCGGCCCGCCGCACCGCGGTGTTCTGCCGCGACAACGCCTTCTCCCGCGCCGAAATCTTCGCCCGCAGCTCGACGTACTCCAGCATCTCGTCGAACTCGCCCGTCACCGCGGCCGCGTAGCCCTTCAAGGCCTCCTTGTTCCGCTCGATCCGGCGCGCCGTCCCCACCACCGACCGGTCCGCCTGGAACTGCGCGAACGACTGCTCCAGCAGCTCACGCGCCTCCGCCGCGCCGACCTGCGCCACCAGGTTCACCGCCATGTTGTAACCCGGCCGGAACGACGACCGCAGCGGATACGTCCGCGTCGACGCCAGACCCGCCACCTGCTTCGGATCCACCCCCGGCTGCCACGAAACGACCGCGTGCCCCTCGACGTCGATCCCCCGCCGCCCGGCACGCCCCGTCAGCTGCGTGTACTCCCCCGGCGTCAGGTCGACGTGGGCCTCGCCGTTGTACTTCACCAGCCGCTCCAGCACGACCGTGCGCGCCGGCATGTTGATCCCCAGCGCCAGCGTCTCCGTCGCGAACACGACCTTCACCAGCCCGCGGACGAACAACTCCTCCACAGTCTCCTTGAACGCCGGCAGCAACCCGGCGTGGTGCCCCGCGATCCCCCGCTCCAGCGCCTCCCGCCACTCCCAGTAGCCGAGCACACCCAGGTCACCCTCGGGCAGGTCCGCCGTGCGCTCCTCGATGACCCGGCGGATCTCCTCCACCTCACCCGGCCCGTTCAACCGCAGCCCGGACCGCACGCACTGACCCACCGCGGCATCGCACCCCGCCCGCGAAAAGATGAACACGATCGCCGGCAGCAACCCCGCCCGGTCCAGCTGCTCCACGACGTCCACCCGCGACGGCGGCCGGAACCGCGGCATCCGCGGCGGCGCACCCCGGCGCCCCCGCGGCCGCTGGAACCCCGCCGGCGCGAACTGGCGCCCGACCTCCTCGGTCCGGCGCAGCAACGTCGGGTTGATCCGCAGCTCCGCACCCGGCGCGTGGACGTCCTCGCCCGCGAACAGGTCCAGCAGCCGGTTCCCGACCAGCATGTGCTGCCACAGCGGCACCGGCCGGTGCTCGTCGACCACGACCGTCGTGTCCCCGCGGACCTCGACCAGCCACTCGCCGAACTCCTCGGCATTGCTCACCGTCGCCGACAACCCGACCACGCGCACGTGCTCGGGCAGGTGCAGGATCACCTCCTCCCACACCGCCCCGCGGAACCGGTCGGCCAGGTAGTGGACCTCGTCCATCACCACGTAGCCCAGATCGGTGATCGTCGACGACCCCGCGTACAGCATGTTCCGCAGCACCTCGGTGGTCATCACGACCACCTGCGCGTTGCCGTTGATCGACGTGTCGCCGGTCAGCAGCCCGACCGCGTCCGGACCGTAACGCGCCACGAGGTCGCCGTACTTCTGGTTCGACAACGCCTTGATCGGCGTCGTGTAGAAGCACTTGCGCCCCTCGGCCAGCGCCAGGTGCACGGCGAACTCGCCCACGACGGTCTTGCCCGCCCCGGTCGGCGCGCAGACCAGCACGCCGTGCCCGCCCTCGAGCGCCTCGCACCCGCGGATCTGGAACTCGTCGAACTCGAAGGACGCTTCCGCGGCGAAGCGGGTCAGCTGGGGGTACTGCCCCCGGCGCGCGGAGGCCGCATAGGCCTCGGCCGGGGAGGGAGAAGGGCTACTGGCCACCTCGTCAGGGTTTCACATCCCCCCGACAGTCCGCACGCGGCGTGACCATCGAGGGTGCCCTCGTCCGTGCGTTTTGTGTGGGCTTCCAGCCTGGTGACGGCTGGAAGCCCGCACCTGCGCCTGATGTATAGGTCGTTATACACAAGAAGGAGAGGGAACCGGGTGGTGGATCTCGGCGTCGGAGCGGCGAAAGGAGGCCCGATGACCGAGGTGTGCCCAGGCTGCGGCCGGCTGGACCAGGTGCAGCACGTGCCGGCGGTCTACCACGGCGGGCATTCCTTCTACCGTGGTCAGGGGCCCGTGGTGGCCGTTCCGGCCGGGGACGGTGTCGTGTACGGCCGCAGCCAGGTCAGCGGGATCTCGGTGACGGCGGTGGCGCGGTCGCTGGACCCGTTCCCGCCGCGGCGTCGCGGGGGCGGGATGCTCGCGGGGGCGATCGCGCTGGCGCTGGCCGGGGGCTGTCTCCTGCTGCTGCCGTTCTCCGTGGCCGGCGATCCCCCGCCGGGCGGGGCGGCGTCGGAGCTGCTCGGGGTCGCGGTGTTCTCGTTGCCTTCGCTGTGCGTGTTCGTGGCGGTCGGGACGCTGCTGTGGCTCTACGTGCGGCGGTTGCGGGCGCACCGGCGGCAGCAGCGCGGGGTGCCGGCCGCGACGCAGCTGTGGGAGCAGGGCTGGTTCTGCCACCGCTGCGGTGGCGTGTACTTCGCGGACGCGCGTGCGGAGCGCCTGCTGACGCCTTCGCACTTCCGGCAGCTGGTGGCGCGGGCGGGTGGCTACGACCGTTAGGCCAGCACGGTCAGGGCGCCCGAAACGCAGCTGACCGTGACCGGCACGCTCCCCTGCGGCTCGCCGTCGGCGTAGGCGGGCCAGCTGTTGCCGGTCAGGGACACCGAGCGGGCACGCAGGGTGCGAACCGCCGGGTGGGTGAGGTGCTTGCCGGTGCGCAGGCCCGGCAGCATCCGGATCAGGCCGCGGCGGGTCACGTCGCCGACGACCGTGACGTCGAAGACGCCGTCCTCGGGGTCGGCGGTCGGGCAGATCGGGACGCCGCCGCCGTAGAACCGCGTGTTGCCGACGGCCACCAGGGTCGCGTCGAGCTCCAGGCGTTCGGTGCCGGTGTCGACGACCACCGGGCGGGAGCGGAACGCCGCCAGCTCCGCCAGGATCGCGACGTCGTAGCGGCGCGGCCCGGAGGGCCAGCGCAGCCGGTTCGCGCGCTCGTTGACGCTCGCGTCGAAGCCCGCGCACAGCACGGTCGCGAACCACGTCTCGCCGATGCGGCCGAGGTCGATGCGCCGCCGGGCCCCGGAACGCAGGGCCGCCACCAGCGCGTCGACCGCGGGCAGCGGCTCCCCCGGCACGCCGAGGGCGCGGGCGAAGTCGTTGCCCGTGCCGGCCGGGACCAGCCCGAGGGCGACGTCGTGGTTCGCGCAGAACTGGACGCCCTGGTGGGCGGCGCCGTCGCCGCCGAGGACGATCAGGACGTCCAGGCCCGCGTCGTGGGAGGTCCGCATCAGCTCGCGGGACTCCTCGACCGTGTTGGCCACCAGGACGTCGAGGCGGTCGACGGCGGTGCGCAGGCGCTCGGCGACGGTGTCGGCGATCCGGGCGGCGGCGCCGTGCCCCGAAGCCGGGTGCACGGCGAGCGCGGCGTGGATCCCCACTACGTGACGTCGTCGGTGCTCGTCCGGCCACCGGAGGCGGTCGGGGTGGACGGTTCGTCGTCGATCGTGCTCGGCGTGTAGTTGAACGGCGCCGCTTCGTCGTCGGCCAGCTGGTCCCAGCCCTCGTCCTCGCGCAGGCGGTCCTTCTTGCGGTCGTGCAGGCGCGCGAGCTGGATGGCGATCTCGAACAGCACGGTCAAGGCCCCGGCCAGTCCCAGCATCGAGAACGGGTCCGAACCCGGCGTCGCGAACGCGGCGAACACGAACAGCGCGAACACGATGCCGCGCCGCCACTTCTTCAGCTGCCGGTACTTGACCACGCCGACGCGGTTGAGCATCACCACCAGCAGCGGGAGCTCGAAACTGACGCCGAAGATCACCAGCAGCGACATGATGAACGAGATGTACTTGTCCGCGGTCAGCGCCGTGACGAACTGGTCCTGACCGAAGCTGGTCAGCAGCGCCAGGGCGTGCGGGACGAGCAGGTAGGCGAGCACCGCGCCGGCGGCGAACAGCACCGACGCGAAGCTGACGAAGGTCAGCGCGTACTTGCGCTCCTTCGAATACAGACCCGGCGCGATGAACGCCCAGATCTGGTACAGCCAGGCCGGGGACAGCAGGACCGCGCCCGCGGCCACACCGACCTGCAACCGGATCATGAACGACTCGAACGGCACCGTCTGCAGCAGCCGGCACCCGTCGATCCCGGCGAGCCGCTGCTGCGAGGGGATCTCGCAGTACGGGCCGATCATGATGTCACCGAGCGACGGGATCGGCCCGAGCTTCGTCTCGAACCAGAAGAAGCCGAAGATGCCGCCGATGACGATGGCGAGCAGCGCGTAACCGAGCCGGCGGCGGAATTCGTAGATGTGCTCGATGAGCGTCATCGTGCCGTCGGGGTTCGTGCGACGGCTGCGCTTGCGCCGCTTCGACCGGCGGCTGGCACCGTTACCGGAGGCGGGTTCCGCCACGGGATGTTCCGTTCTCGTCGGTGTCCGCCGGAGCGCGCCGGCTCGGCGCGCTCCGTGGACCAGGGACCGGGTGCGGTCTCAGCCGCTCAGCTGGCGTTCTTCTGCGGCTGGTCGGCCGACTGCTGCTGCTTCTTCAGCTCGTCGAGCTGCCGCTGCAGGTCGGCGACCTGCTGGTCGGTCGCCGGCGCCGGCTTGGCCGGGAGCTGCTTGGTGTCGGCTTCCACGGCGTCGTCCGCGGCGGGCTTGTGGTCGCCCGCGAGGTCCTTGGTCTCGGCCTTGAAGATCTTCATGGACTTGCCGATCGACCGGGCCGCGTCGGGAAGCCGCTTGGCCCCGAACAGCAGGACGACGAGAAGAACCAGGATGATCAAATGCCATCCTTGCAAACCGTTGGCGAACAAGATGGCCTCCTATCTGCGTCTGGTAGGGATGTTACTGGTTTTCCGGCTTCCGGCGGCGCTCCGCGAACGCGACGCGCAGCGCGGCCGACCGCGCGCGGAGCAACCCCGCCCGGTCCTGGGTGTTCGCAGCCACCATGCTCGCGGTCTGCTTGAACGCACGCAAGACCTTGGCGGTCCGCACCAGCACGACGACGAGCAGCAGGAGTCCCGCCGCGGCGAGGACGATGGTGGGCAGGTACGGCACGCGGTCAGCCTAGTGGTCGCAGGTTGACGGAAGGTGACGGGCTCGGGCGACCGCGTCGGCGGCCCGGCGTCCGACGTCGGACGCGAGGTCGGCCGGGCTCTCGACCAGGGCTTCTCCGCCCAGCCCGAGCACCAGCCGCACCATCCAGGACTGGTCGGCGTAGCGCATCCGGATGCGCAGCCGGCCGCCGTCGAGCTCGTCCAGCTCCTCGCACGGGTAGTACTCGGCTACCCAGCGTGCGTCCGGGTCGAGGACGAGCACGGCCTCCCGTTGGTCGGGACGTTCGCGGAAGACGCCCTCGGAAATGTCCGTGGGGTGGGCGTGCGCGGGTGGCCGGGAGGGCTCGTCGAGGACGGTCAGCTCGTCGATCCGGTCGAGCCGGAACAGCCGGACGCCCTCGGCGCGGCGGCACCAGGCCTCCAGGTAGCCGACGGCCTGGACGATCAGCAGCCGCATCGGGTCGACCGTGCGCTCGGTGATCTCGTCCTTCGACGCCGTGTAGTAGCGGATCCGCAGCGCGCGCCCGTCCTGCAGGGCCTGGGCGACCTCCGCGCGCGTGCGGGCCGTCTTCTTGCCCTCGCGCACCCCGCCGCCGACGACCACCCCGGCGGGCTGGGCCTGCCCGGCGGCCGACTCGATCTTGGCGATCGACCGGCGGACGGCGTCGCCGTCGAGCACGCCCGGCGTCTCGGCGAGCGCCCGCAGCGCGACCAGCAGCGCGGTCGCCTCGCCGCCGGTGAGCCGCAGCGGCCGGTTCATCCCGGCGTCGTGCGTGACGACGATCGTGTCACCCTCGAAGGACAGGTCGATCAGGTCGCCGGGCCCGTAGCCGGGCAGCCCGCACATCCAGAGCAGCTCGAGGTCCTTGCGCAGCTGCTTGGGCGTGACGTCGAAGTCCTGCGCCGCGTCGTCCACGCGGACGCCCGGGCGCGCGAGCAGGTAGGGCACCAGCGCGAGCAGTCTCGGCATCCGGTCGGTGGATCCGCTCACCGGCCGCTCCCCTGCCGGGCCACGACGGCTTCGAGCCGGTCCTGGACGGTCTTCGCCAGCACGTCGGGTTCGAGCACGACGACGTCCGGGCCCTGCGCGGTGATCCAGTCGGCCGCCGACTCCGGGAAGTAGAGCCCGATCTCGACCAGGTCGCCCTCTTCGCCGTCGAGCACCGTCCGGCCGATGACGGTGCCGCGGCGGCGGACCCCGGCGGCGCGGCCGTCGGCGACCCACAGCCGGGCCGTCGTCACCGGTGCCGGCTCGGACTCCCCCGTCACCGACACCAGCTTGAGCAGGTTGACGCCCTCGGGGCGCTGCACCGCGCCGGGCTTGCCGACCGGGCGGACCTGGCCGGTGACGCGGGAGAGGCGGAAGCAGCGGGTGGCGCCGCGGTCGCGGTCGTGCCCGACGACGTACCAGCGGGCCCGCCACGACACCACGCCCCACGGCTCCAGCGTCCGCATGATCCGCTCGGGCGAGCCGCTGCGGCGGTACTCGAAGCGGACGGCCTGGCCGTTCTGCACCGCGGCCAGCAGGGGGCCGAACGCCGGTTCGGCGCGCACGCGCGGCTCGACGACGGTGGGTGCCTGGTCGTCGACCTCCAGGCCGGCGGCGCGCAGCTTCACGAGCGCGCCCTGGGCCTGTCCGGTCAGCTCCGGCGAGTCCCACAGCCGGGACGCCAGCGCGACCGCGGCGGCTTCGTCGGGGGCGAGGTCGATCTCGCCGAGTTCGTAGTCGCGGCGCGCGATCCGGTAGCCCTCGATGGCGTCGAACGCGGAGTTGCGGCCGGTCTCGAGGGGGATGCCGAGCTCGCGCAGCTCGGTCTTGTCGCGCTCGAACATCCGGAAGTAGGCGTCGTCACTGGCCGCGTCGCCGTATCCGGGCACGATGCCGCGAATCCGCTCGGCAGTGAGGTACTGCCGGGTGGACAGGAGGGCCAGCACGAGATTGACCAGCCGTTCGGCGCGGGCGGTGGACACCCGGTAGAGCCTAGCTCGCGCCGCCCGGCCCGATCGTGAGGTCCGGTGTGCGCGCGTCGTAATCGGCCCGCGCGGTGCTCACGGCGTCGAAGTTCGCCTCGGCCCAGTCCTTGAAGCCCGCCATCAGCGCACGCAGGCTTTCTCCCAGCGGGGTAAGGGAATAGTCGACGCGGACGGGGACCGCGGGGGTCACCTCGCGGCGCACCAGGCCGTCGCGTTCGAGCACCCGCAGGGTCTGGGTGAGCATCTTCTGGCTGACGCCGGCGATGCGCCGCGAAAGGTCGCTGTAGCGCTGCGGGCCGTCACCGAGCGCGACGAGGATCAGGCTGACCCACTTGCCGGCGATCTCGTCGAGCAGCTTCCGGGTCGGGCACGCCGCCAGGTAGGCGTCGTAGGCGGCCTTCTCGGCCTGCCGCCGCTGTTCCGCCGTGCGCGTGGGCACCGGCCACCTCCTCGTGCGGTAGGCACCTGCCGGTGCGTACTTCCCGTTGGAGAGTAGCTCCCCTTACGTTCGCGGGGAAGGTGTCGTTCCGCGAAGGAGAGCGAGATGCGTGCGGTGGTGGTCCGCCGGTTCGGCGGCCCGGAGGTCCTGGAGGCCGTCGAGGTGCCGGTGCCCGTGCCGGGTCCGGGCCAGGTGCGGATCCGGGTGGCGGCGGCCGCGGTCAACCCGGTCGACGTCGCGACGCGGGCGGGTCTGCTGACCGCGGCCGGGGTGATCCCGCCGCGGGAGGTGCTCGGCCTCGGCTGGGACGTCGCCGGCACGGTCGAGGCCGGCGACGGGTTCCGCCCGGGCGACGCGGTGATCGGCCTGCGCGACCGGATCGCGACTCCCCTGGGTGCCTACGCCGAGCGGATCGTGCTGGACGCTTCGGCGGTCGCGCCCGCCCCGGCCGGCGTCTCCCCCGTTTCGGCGGCGACGATCCCGCTCAACGCGCTCACTGCCGCACAGGCCCTCGACCTGGTCGAAGCGACCGGATCGGTGCTGGTCACCGGCGCGGCGGGCGCGGTCGGCGGGTACGCCGTCGCACTGGCGCACGCCCGGGGGCTGCGGGTGATCGCGGTCGCCGGCCCGGCCGACGAAGCGATGGTCCGCGGGCTCGGGGCGGAGTTCGTCGCCCGCGGGCCGGCGCTGGGCGACCGCGTGCGGGCCGTGGTGCCGGGCGGGGCCGACGCCGCCCTCGATCCGGCCTTGCTCGGTCTGGACGCCCTCGATGCCGTCCGCGGCGGAGGTGAGTTCGTCGCCTTCGCCGCCGGGGCGGCGCCGATTCCGCTGCGCGGCGTGCGGGTGCGCACTGTCTGGATCCGCGCCGACGGTGACCGGCTGGCCGAGCTGTCCCGGCTCGTCGAGCAAGGGACGTTGCCGGTGCGCGTGGCCGGGGTGCTGCCGCTGTCGGACGCCGCGGCCGCGCACGAACGGCTGGCCGCGGGCGGACTGCGCGGCCGGCTCGTGCTGACGCCGTGAATCGTGCCTAGCCTGGCGGGTATGGATGATCGTGTTCTTCTCATCACCGGGGCCTCGCGCGGCCTCGGCGCCGCGACCGCGCGGCTGGCCGCCGCCGCCGGGTTCCGGGTCGCGCTCGTGGCCCGCAAGGCCGAGTCCGTCGCACCGCTGGCCGCCGAACTGGGCGAGGACCGGGCCGTCGCGCTCGGCGCCGACGTCGGCGACTGGCCGAGCATCTCCGGCGCCGTCGACGAGACCGTGAAGCGCTTCGGGCGGCTCGACGCGGCCTTCGCCAACGCCGGCATCGGCGTCGGGACGTCGTTCTTCGGCGACGACGACCCCGATCCACGGGCGTGGGAGCCGATGGTGCGCACCAACGTCCTCGGCGCCGCCTACACGGCCCGCGCGGCCCTGCCCGCGCTGAAGGAGTCGTCCGGGCACCTGCTCCTCACCGGCTCGGTCGCCGGGCGCTACATCCGCAACGCGAGCCTCTACTCCGTCACGAAGTGGGCCGTCACCGGGATGGCCGGCGCGATCCGCGAGGAGGCCGTCGGCACCGGCGTGCGGGTCACGCTGATCAACCCGGGCATCACCGACACCGACATCCTCACCGACGAGCAGCGCAAGAAGCCGCACCTCGAGCCCGACGACATCGGCCGTGCGGTGCTCTACGCGCTGCAGCAGCCGCCGTCGGTGGACGTCAACGAGATCATGGTCCGCCCGACCGGCCAGGTCCTCTAGCGGCTCAGGCGCGCGACGCGGCCCTGGGCGCCGCTGGCCCAGCAGCTCGCCCCCGCGCAGTCCACGGAGTCGAAGCTGCCGGCGTCGAACGACGTCCAGTGCCGCCCGCCGTCGGGGCTGAGGTCGCTGCCGCCCGGGCCGACCGCGAGGACGCTCCCGCCGCGCCAGGCCAGCCCCGAGCGGTACCCGGCGGGGTACTGCGCCGGCGTCTGCCAGGTGCGGCCGAGGTCCCGGCTCAGCGCGACGGCCGGGCCGGGCGCGGCCGGGTTCGCGTAGTCGCCGCCGATCGCGACCCCCTGGCCCGGCGTGCGGAAGGCGACCGCGAACACACCGGCGGACGGGCTGCTCGGCAACGGCGTGTCCGAGGCCGTCCAGTGCCGCCCGCCGTCGCCGGAGTGCAGGACGCGGGCGGTCGCGCCGCCGCCGGTCGCGAGCCAGGCGTCGAACGGCCCGGCCGTCGTGATGCACTGGCCGCTGGCCGCGAACCCCGCCTCGCCGGGCAGCGCGGGCGGGAAGCCGCTCTCGGGCACCTGCCGCCAGCTCCGGCCGCCGTCGAAGGTGGCCTGCACCCGGAACTTCCCGTCGACGGGGTCGCTCATCGCCAGGCCGCGCCAGGGGTCGAAGAAAGCGAGGCAGTCGTAGAACGCGGCTTCGTCGGTGTTCTGGAAGGTCTGGCGCCAGTGCGCGCCGCCGTCGTCGGTCCGGTAGACGCGCGAGCCGGCGCCGGGGCCGATCGAAAGGATCACGGCGTGCTCGGCGTCGAAAGCCTCGATGTCACGGAACTCGAGCGTGCCGGTGCCGGGCGGGCCGACGGCCTTCCAGGTCGTCCCGCCGTCGGTGGTGCGCAGGACCGTGCCCTGCGTGCCGCTCACCCACGCGACGCGGGCGCTGACGGCCGAAAGGCCGCGGAACTGGGCGGTGACGCCGGTCGGCTTCACGTCCCAGCTCGGCAGGTGTTCCCCGGCCGAAGCCGGAGCTGCGAGCGAGACCAGCAGGGCGCACACGAGCAGCACGACACGCATGCGGAAGATCCTGCCGCACCCGCCCGGCGACTTTCGTAGGGAACACCGGGCGGGCGAGCCGGGCTACAGCGAGCTGATCAGGCGTTCCACGCGCTCGTCGACCGAGCGGAACGGGTCCTTGCACAGGACCGTGCGCTGGGCCTGGTCGTTCAGCTTCAGGTGCACCCAGTCGACCGTGAAGTCGCGGCCGGCGGCCTGGGCCGCGGCGATGAAGTCGCCGCGCAGCTTCGCCCGGGTCGTCTGGGGCGGGGTGTCCTTGGCGGCCTCGATCTCGCCGTCGTCGGTGACGCGGCGGACCAGGCCCTTGCGCTGCAGCAGGTCGAAGATGCCCCGGCCCCGGCGGATGTCGTGGTAGGCGAGGTCGAGCTGCGCGATCCGCGGGCTGGACAGGTCCAGGTCGTGCTTGTGCCGGTAGCGCTCGACCAGCCGGTGCTTGATCGCCCAGTCGATCTCGGTGTCGATCTTGCTGAAGTCCTGCTGCTCGACCGCCTCGAGGGCCCGGCCCCACAGCTCGACGACGCGCTCGTTCGCCGCGGTCGTCCCGTTGTCCTTGAGGTGCTGGACCGCGCGGGCGTGGTACTCGCGCTGGATGTCCAGCGCCGACGCCTCGCGCCCGCCGGCCAGCCGCACCTGACGGCGGCCGGTGAGGTCGTGGCTGATCTCGCGGATCGCCCGGATCGGGTTGTCCAGGGTGAAGTCGCGGAACTGGACGCCGGCCTCGATCATCTCGAGCACCAGGTTCGCGGTGCCGACCTTGAGCATGGTCGTCGGCTCGGCCATGTTCGAGTCGCCCACGATGACGTGCAGCCGCCGGTAGCGCTCGGCGTCGGCGTGGGGCTCGTCACGCGTGTTGATGATCGGCCGCGAGCGGGTCGTCGCGCTCGAGACGCCTTCCCAGATGTGTTCCGCACGCTGGGAGAGGCAGTAGACCGCGCCGCGCGGCGTCTGCAGCACCTTGCCGGCCCCGCAGATGAGCTGCCGGGTCACCAGGAACGGCAGCAGGACGTCCGCGATCCTCGAGAACTCGCCCGCGCGGGTCACCAGGTAGTTCTCGTGGCAGCCGTAGGAGTTGCCCGCGGAGTCGGTGTTGTTCTTGAACAGGAAGATGTCGCCGCCGATGCCCTCGTCGGCGAGCCGCCGCTCGGCGTCGACCAGCAGGTCCTCGAGGATCCGCTCGCCCGCCTTGTCGTGCGTGACCAGCTGGACCAGGTCGTCGCACTCGGCCGTCGCGTACTCGGGGTGCGAGCCGACGTCCAGGTAGAGCCGGGAGCCGTTCGACAGGAACACGTTGGAGGAGCGTCCCCACGACACGACTCGCCGGAACAGGTACCGCGCCACCTCGTCGGGCGAGAGCCTGCGCTGTCCGTGGAAGGTGCACGTGACCCCGAACTCGGTCTCGATGCCAAAGATCCGCCGCTGCATCCCACCAGAGTAGGCGCTGCACCCCCTCCGACGGTGCGCCGTTCGGGCGTCGACACGCGCCCAGTAGGCCACAGACGGTGAATTCACCCTGAATCAGGCACGATTGGAGCACGGCTCTTGACGGCACGCGGAAGGCGGACCTCTTGTCACACCAGCTCATCCGGGCCTTCCGGCGGGTCGGCCGGACCGATCGCGCCCTGATGCGGCGCAGCGCGCGGCTGCCGGCCACGAAGGCCGACGACGCGCTGATGGCCCTCTCGAGATCGGCCAACAAGTCCCGGCTCTGGTGGGCCGTCGCGGCGCTGCTGGCCACGCGCAAGGGCGCCACCCGCCGCGGCGCCCTGCGCGGGGTCGTCGCGATCGCCGGGGCCAGCGCCGTCGCGAACCTGCTCGGCAAACCGCTCTTCCCCCGCCGGCGCCCGGCCGAGGAAGAAGTGCCCGAGCACCGCCGGCTGCGGAAACGCCCGACGTCGTCGTCGTTCCCCTCCGGCCATTCCGCCTCCGCGGCGGCCTTCGCGACGGCCGTGGCGCTCGAGTCGCCGCGCGCCGGTCTCGCCGTCGCCCCGGTGGCGCTGGCCGTCGCCTATTCACGCGTCCACACGGGAGTCCACTGGCCCTCGGACGTGGGCGTCGGCCTGGGCATCGGCGTCGGCGTGGGCCTGGCGACGCGGCACTGGTGGCCACTGCACGACGACGTCCCCGCCCGCACCGCCCACGACGCGGACGCGCCGGAGATGGTCGACGGCGAGGACATGCTGGTGCTGGTCAACCCGAAGTCCGGGGTGGACGGCCAGGACCCGACCGAGGAAGCCCGCTACGCCTGGCCCAAGGCCCAGATCCTCTACCCGGACCCCGAGCAGGACCTGCGCACCCAGCTCGAATCCGAGATCGACGCCCGCGGCACGGTCCGGGCGCTCGGCGTCGCGGGTGGTGACGGCACCGTCGCCGCGGTCGCGTCGGTCGCCGCGGAACGCGACCTGCCGCTCGCGCTGATCCCGGCCGGCACCCTCAATCACTTCGCCCGCGACGTCGGCGTCCGCTCGATGCCCGACGCCGACGCGGCCACCGAGGTCGGCAACGCCGTCGGGATCGACCTGGGCGAGGTCGGGATCGACGGGGCCGACGGCACCGCCCACCGCTGGTTCGTCAACACCGCCAGCCTCGGCGGCTACCCGGAGATGGTGCGGCTGCGCGAGAAGCTGCAGGAGAAGCACCCCAAGTGGCCCTCGGCCGCGATCGCGCTGGCGCGGACGCTGCGGCACGCCAAGCCGCTGACCGTCCGGCTCAACGGCAAGCCCACCCAGGTGTGGCTGCTGTTCGTCGGCAACGGCACGTACGCCCCGAAGGGCTTCGCGCCCAGCCGCCGGCCCGCGCTCGACACCGGCCTGCTCGACGTCCGCTACCTGCGCGCGGACCTGCCCTATTCGCGGGCCCGGTTCCTCGTCGCGATGCTGACGCGCACCCTGGCCGCCAGCCACGTCTACCAGGAGCTGGACGTGCCCGAGCTGGACGTCGAGCTGCAGGACGGCCACCGGCGCGTCGCCACGGACGGCGAGGTCGGCCCGCTCGGCAACCGGTTCCGCTTCCGGTCCCGCCCCAGCGCCCTGACCATCTACCGTCCTTAATCACTCTTTACCTTCTCTCAACGAACCCACAGCTTCGTCTCGATAGTTTCGCGAGGGAGTTGCGGGCGACCCTGCCCGCAACCAGGGGACGAGCGGGGACTGCATGGACGGGCACGGCCTGGCGAGCTTGATCCACCGGGCCGCCAGTGATCCGGTGCTGCCCGGCGACGTCACGGCCCGCGCCCGTGACATCGGCCCGTTCGAATCACCGCTCATCTGGCTCGCGTTCGCTTCGGCGGCCGTCGCGGTGCTGGCGGCCGTGATCGCGCTGGGCCACCGGCGCCGGGTGCGCCGCTGGGGCTCGGCCGCCGTCGGCGTGCTGCTCCTGCTCGCCGCAGTCACTGCCTTGAACAGCTACGTCGGGTACGTGCGCACGTCCGACGACCTCGCGCGGCTCCTCCAGCGCGGCCCCGGCCCGGTCAACCTCGCCGGACGCATGCTCGACGACGGCGAAGACGCCCCGTCCGCACCCCGGGCCGGCGTCTCCCAGCCGAGCGCCGGCCAGCGGGTCGACGTCGTGAACCTGCCCGACCCCGCGCACGCGGTCCCGTCCGGCAGCAACTACGTCGTGCTGCCGCCGGGCTACAACGCGAACGCCGCCCGCCGCTACCCGGTCGTCTACCTCATCCACGGCTACCCGTTCGGCGGCCCCCGCGACTGGCTGACCTCCGGCGACGCGCCCGGCACGCTCCTGGCCCTGCAGAAGGCGAACGTCATCGAGCCGATGATCGTGGTCAGCGTCGACCTGACCGCCGGCGTCCCCAGCACGGACTGGGAATGCCTCGACGTCCCGGGCGGCCCGCAGCTGGAGACCTACCTCGCCCGCACGGTGGTCCCGGCGATCGACCAGCGCTACCGCACGATCCCCGACCGCCGCCACCGCGCCCTGGGCGGCATGTCCGGCGGCGGCTTCGGTGCCCTCAACATCGGCCTGCACCACGTCGACGAGTTCGGCACGCTGCTGATCGCCCTCCCCTACGACGACCTCAACGACTCGGTCGGCGTCCTGGACGGCAACCGCGCGGCGATCGCGGCCAACACCCCGCGCCGCTACCTGCCCACGATGACCTTCCCGGCGCCGATCTCGGTGATGCTCGCGGTCGGCACGGGCGCGCCCACGGACGTCACGACGGCTCACCGGATCGCCGACGCGCTGCGCGCCCGCGGCCAGGAAGCGGTCGTCCACGCCGAGCGCGGCTTCAACCACACGTGGCACACCGCGCGGGCCACGCTGCCGTACATGCTGGCGTTCGCCGACCAGAACTTCCGGGCTTCGCCGGCGAACTCCTGAAATCCGGTTGTCGCGTCCGAGACCCTGGATCATGGACCTCGCGACGCACTACGCCACCGGCCCCGCCGAAGACACCCGGCTCGCCCGCACCCCGCACGGCAGGCTCGAATACCTGCGCACGCAAGAACTGCTCCGCCGGTTCTTGCCCGGACGAGCCCGGATCCTCGACGTCGGCGGCGGCACGGGCGTCCACGCCGCCTGGCTGGCCGCGGACGGGCATCCGGTGCACCTGGTCGACGTCGTGCCCGCCCACGTCGCCCAGGCAGCGGCCCTGCCCGGCGTGACGGCCTCGGTCGGCGACGCGCGCGGCCTCGACGCGGCCGGGGCGTCCTACGACGTCGTCCTGCTGTTCGGCCCGCTCTACCACCTCGTCGACGCGCCCGATCGCGCTCGCGCGCTGGCGGAGGCCCGGCGGGTGCTGCGCCCGGGCGGCCTGCTCGCGGCGGCCGGGATCAGCCGCTACCTCTCGCTGCTGGAGACCGGCGCCGCCGGAACGCTCACCGACGAGCGCGAAGACGGCGTCCGCGCCGTCGTCACGACCGGGGCCTATGACGGTCACGCCGGTTTCGTCCCCACGCACTGGCACACCGCCGCCGAACTCCACGACGAAGTCGCGGGCGCGGGCTTCACCGACCCCTCGGTGTACGGCGTCGAGGGCCCGTCATGGCCCGCCCTCGACAGCGCGGGCCCGGACGAGTTCCCGCGCCTCGCCGCATCCGCCCTGCGGGCCGCCCGGCTCGCCGAACAGAACCCGCACCTCGTGCACGCGAGTGCCCACCTGCTCGCCATCGCCCGCCGCTGAACGCGGAAACGGGGCGCGGCCACCGGCCACGCCCTGTCTCCGAACAGGCTTACTTGCCTTCGGGCTTGCTCTCCGGCTCCTCGCCCTGCGGGTCCGGCACCGGCAGCAGCGCGTCCAGCGCCGTTCCCGTCAGGCGGCGGAACGAGCGCCGCGGGCGGTCGCGGTCCAGGACCGCCACCTCCAGCTTGATCGGGTCCGCGTCGCCGTTGCCGTTCGACGACGTCCCCGCGGTCGACGACGAGGACGAGCCCGCCGACGACGAAGACGCCGTCGACGACGGCTGGCTGGCCGCCTTCAGGGCCTCGATCGCCACGCCCAGGGCCGCCTGCAGTTCCAGGCCGTCCTCGAACGTCTCCTTGAGCTTCGAGGAGATCTTGTCCGTCTGACCGCCCATCACCACGTACTGTGGCTCGTCGAAGATCGAGCCGTCGTAGGTCAGCCGGTACAGCTGGTCCTCCGCCGAGCTCGCGCCGACCTCCGCCACGCAGATCTCCACCTCGAACGGCTTCAGCTGCTCGGTGAAGATGCTGCCCAGCGTCGCCGCGTAGGCGTTCGCCAGCGCCCGCGCGCTCACGTCACGCCGGTCGTACTGGTAGCCCTTGAGGTCCGCGTGCCGGATCCCCGCCACGCGCAGGTTCTCGAACTCGCTGTAGCGCCCGACCGCGGCGAACCCGATGCGGTCGTAGATCTCGGACACCTTGTGCAGCGTCGCCGACGGGTTCTCCGCCACGAACAGCACGCCGCCCGAGTACTTCAGCACCACCACGCTCCGGCCGCGCGCGATGCCCTTGCGCGCCAGCTCGGAACGCTCCCGCATCAGCTGCTCGGGAGAGGCATACAACGGCATCGTCACGGTGTGCGCTCCAGGTCTTCCGGTGTTCCAACGTTCACTGGTTCGGTCCGGGTCAGGCGAGCCGGCGCTGCTGGCGCTCGATCCGCCCCGCGACGACCGCTTCCGCGACCGCCGCGGTCTCCGACTCGGACAGCTGCACGGCACCCCGCTCCGCCGTGATCGTCACGACGCTCGGGAAGATCCGCCGCACGAGGTCCGGCCCGCCCGACGCGGTGTCGTCGTCCGCCGCGTCGTAGAGCGCCTCCACCGCGACCCGCACCGCGCCTTCGACGTCGGCGTCCGGGTCGTGCAGCTTCTTCAGCGCGGATTTCGCGAACAGCGAACCCGAACCGATGCCCGCGTAGCCGCCGTTCTCCTCGTACCGCCCGCCCGCGGCGTCGTACGACACGATCCGCCCGGCGTGCTTGGCGTCCTCGGCCTCCAGGTCGTACCCCACGAACAACGGGATCGCCGCCAGCCCGGCCATCGCCATCTCGAGGTTGCCCTTGACCATGCCGGCCAGCTTGTTCGTCTTGCCGTCCAGCGACAGCGAAACGCCCTCGATCTTCTCGTAGTGCGCGAGCTCCACCGCGTAGAGCCGCACCATCTCCACGGCCAAGCCGGCCGTGCCCGCGATGCCCACGGCCGAGTACTCGTCGGTGACGTGCACCTTCTCGATGTCCCGGCTCGCGATCAGGTTCCCCGACGTCGCCCGCCGGTCGCCCGCGATCAGCACGCCGCCCGCGAACGTGCACGCGACGATCGTCGTCCCGTGCGGCACGCCCAGCTCCGCGGCGCCCGGCGTCACCGGGCGCCGGGGGAGCAACTCGGGCGCCTGCTCACGCAGGAAGTCCGAAAACGACGACGTCGCCGACGAGAAGTACGCGGCCGGCAGCGCGGGACCCGAGATGCCCCTGGTGTTGTCCATACGTGCTCAAAAATCCCATCTGTGCGGGCCGAAGCCCCACGTGCGGCCAGCCGTCACGCGGAGCCCCGGCCGCCGGCTGAACGGTCGGCAAGGGCGCGGCGCCCGAGCGGCTTACTCGCCGCCCTTCTGCACGTAGGCCCGGACGAAGTCCTCGGCGTTCTCCTCGAGCACGTCGTCGATCTCGTCCAGGATCGTGTCCACGTCCTCGCCGAGCTTTTCGCGCCGCTCCTGACCCGCCGCGCCGGTGTCGTCGAACTCTTCGTCGGAGTCGCCGCCGCCGTGCTTTTCGATCTTTTCCTGGGCCATCTCGCCTCCCGGTGTGGCTGATGTTTCCTAGCCTACCCAGCGGCCCCGACATTCGGGGTCACGCCGCGATCGCTGGTGCGTCCCGCCTAGTCCGAACCGGTGAGGGCCTCCACGAGGTCCTCGGCCGTCGCCGACTCGTCCAGCAGCTTGCCGACGTGCGCCTTCGTCCCCCGCAACGGCTCCAGGGTCGGGATCCGCACCAGCGACTCCTTGCCGACGTCGAAGATGACCGAATCCCACGACGCCGCCGCGATCGACGTCGCGTACTTCTCCAGCGCCCGGCCGCGGAAGTAGGCCCGCGTGTCCGACGGCGGCGTCGTCACCGCGGCCAGCACCTCTTCCTCCGTGACCAGCCGCTTCATCGACCCGCGCGTCACCAGCCGGTTGTACAGGCCCTTCGCCAGCCGCACGTCCGAATACTGCAGGTCGACCAGCCGCAGCCGCGGCGCGCCCCAGGCCAGGTTGTCCCGCTGGCGGTAGCCCTCGAGCAGGCGCAGCTTCGCCGGCCAGTCCAGCCGGTCCGCGCACTCCGCCGGGTCCCGCGCCAGGGCGTCCAGCACCTCGCCCCAGACCCGCAGGACCTCCTTCGACGCCTGGTCGGCGCCGGTGCGCTCCAGGTTCTGCGAAGCGATCTCGTGGTAGGCGAACTGCAGGTCCAGCCCGGTGTACTTCTTGCCGTTCGCCAGCGCCACCTGCGTCTTCAGCGTCGGGTCGTGGCTGATCTGGTGGACCGCCTTCACCGGCTCGTCCAGCTTCAGGTCGTCGAACCGGATCCCGGACTCGATCAGATCCAGCACCAGCGCCGTCGTGCCGACCTTCAGGTACGTCGAGTACTCCGACATGTTCGCGTCGCCGATGATGACGTGCAGCCGGCGGTACTTGTCCGCGTCCGCGTGCGGCTCGTCGCGGGTGTTGATGATCCCGCGCTTGAGCGTCGTCTCCAGGCCGACTTCGACCTCGATGTAGTCAGCACGCTGGGAGAGCTGGAACCCGGCTTCTTCACTCTGCTGACCGATCCCGACGCGGCCCGAGCCGGTCACGACCTGCCGCGAGACGAAGAACGGCGTCAGCCCCGCGATCACCGCCGTGAACGGCGTCGAGCGCGCCATCAGGTAGTTCTCGTGCGTGCCGTAGCTCGCGCCCTTGCCGTCGACGTTGTTCTTGTACAGCTGCAGCTGGGGCTGCCCGGGGACGGACGCCGCCTTGAGCGCGGCCTCCTCCATCACCCGCTCGCCCGCCTTGTCCCAGATGACCGCGTCGCGCGCGTTCGTCACCTCGGGCGCCGAGTACTCCGGGTGCGCGTGGTCGACGTACAGCCGCGCCCCGTTGGTCAGGATGACGTTCGCCGCGCCCAGGTCCTCGACGTCCGGGTCGTGGCCCGGCCCGCCGGGGCCGGTCAGGTCGAACCCGCGCGCGTCCCGCAGCGGGGACTCCACTTCGTAGTCCCACCGGGCCCGGCGCGCGCGCGGGATGTCCGCCGCGGCCGCGTAGGCCAGCACGACCTGGGTGGAGGTGAGTACCGGGTTCGCCGTCGCGTCGCCCGGCACGGAGATGCCGTACTCGACTTCGGTTCCCATGATCCGCCGCATGTCCACCACCCTACGGGGTCGCCCTAGTGGAACGATGCACCCATGCCAGGCAGTGACGAACTCGTTGCCCTCTATGACCAGGCCGGCTCGGTGGTCGGCACGGCCACCCGCGGCCGGGTCCGCGCCGACGCGCTGTGGCACGCCGCCGGCGTCGTACTGGTCCGTTCGGGTGACGGAAGCGCCGTCTACGTGCACCTCCGCACGGCGGTGAAGGACGTGTTCCCCTCGACGTGGGACTGCTGGGCCGGCGGCGTGGTCGCGGCCGGCGAGACCCCGGCCGACTGCGCCCGCCGCGAACTGGCCGAAGAGCTCGGCGTCCACGGGGTGGAACCCGTTCCGCTGTTCACGAAGGTGTACGACGACGGCCGCAACCGCTGCCACAACTTCGCCTTCGAAGTCCGCTGGGACGGCCCGATCCGCCACCAGGCCGAAGAGATCGTAGAAGGCCGCTGGCTGCCCCTGGAAGAGCTGCGCGCCTGGGTCGACGACCCCGCGCCCGAACTGCCCTTCATCCCCGACGGCCGCGAAGGCGTCCAGGAATGGTTCCGCCGCTACGGCTGAGCCGCGAGCTTCGCCGTCATCGCCGGCAACAGGCGCTTCGCCGCGTCCACGGCCCGCGCCTCCGTGCTCGCCGAGACCGTCAGCCCCGACACGAGCTTTCCCTTGGCCAGCAACACCGTGCAGGTCTTTCCGTCGCACCACGCCCGCTGCCGCTCGACACCCGGCTGGGCCGGCACGGTCACCGGCCTGCCCGTGCAGACGGCGTTCGCGACGACGTCGGCCGCGGGCTGGTCCGGGTACGCCGCGACCCGGTGCCGCAGCAGCGACCCGCTGGGGTAGCGCCAGGTCGCGGTCCGGCTGCTCGCCGACACGGTGTCCGTCAGGCACCCCGAAGCCTCGCCCGAACCCGGCTGGACCCCCTCTTCGGCGACGTCCGCGTCCGTCAGCAACGCCTGCTCCGCGACGAGGCCCGGGTCGGGCGCCGGCGGCTTGGCCGGAGCCGCCTCGGCGGGGCTCACCGGCGCTTCCGTGGCGGTCGGGACCGGCGACGACGTCGGGACGGGGTCGTCGTAGTACGTCTCGAGGTTGTTCGGGTCGGGCCCGTCGCAGCCCGTGAGGCCGACCAACGCGACCGCGGCCAAGGCGACCACCTGCCGATGACGCACCTGCTCCGGCCTCCTGTCGTCCGCTCGTGTGGCTGCGAGGGTAGTGCAGCCGCTCAGTCCCACCCGAGGGAGGACCGGTGTCGCCAGTACTCCCCCGGATTCTCCGCCAGGCCGGCCAGCGCGGCTTCCTCCTCGGTGCTCAGGGAAAGCGTGGTCGCGCGCAGGTTCGCCGCCAGCTGACCCGGGCTCGCCGGGCCGATGACCGCCCGGTCGGCCCAACCACGCGAGAGGACCGCGGCCACCGCCACCGCGTCCGCCCCGACCCCGTGCGCCGCCGCGATGGCGAGCACGACCGCCGGCGCCTCGACGACGAGCCGGCCGTTGGCCAGGGTTTCCTTGACCAGCACCCGTTTCCCGGCCGCGTGCGCGGCTTCGAGCGCCGGACCCGCGGACGGCTCCAGCACGTTCCACGTCGACTGGACGGCCGAAAACACCGGCTGCCCGGCCACTTCCAGCGCGAACGCCCGCTCGATCGCGTCCGCCTGGGCCGGCCCGGACGTCGAGAACCCGACCGCGACCCCGTTCGCGGACAGCTCAGCCAGCGCCTCGATCAGCGGCTCGTCGGCGAACAGCGGACTGTCCACAGTGAGCGAATGGACCTGGTAGAGCCCGACCCGGTTCCCCAGCAGCGCCAGGGTTTCCGCCCACTGCGCGGCGAACCGCGCCGCCGAGTGCTCCTTCACCTCGTGCACCTCGGCGTCGAGCCGCCAGTCGCCGACGTAGGCGTAGCCCCACTTGCTGGAGACCTCGACGTCGGCGTGCCCGCGCTCGGCGAGCCAGCCGGCCAGGAACTCCTCCGAGCGCCCGTAGGAGCGGGCCACGTCGACGTGCCGGACGCCCGCCGCGTACGCGTCGTCCAGGACCGCGAAGGTCGCGGCACGCATCGATCCGACGTCGCGCACCGGCGGCAGGGCGCCTTCGCGCCCGAGGTTGATGTAGGCGGGGCGGCCCAGTGCGGCCAGGCCGAGCGCGATGCGGTCCATGGGTTCCTTCACGCCGTCTGCTTGTGCCGGAGGATGGCCAGCCACTGACCGGCGTTCTGCGCCTGGCGGTGGAGCTTCTCCAGGCGCGCGGCCGGTGCCCGGACGTAGCCCTTGCCGAAGACCGGGGCGATCTGGCGGAGGCTGGCGCCGCCTTCGCGGGCGGCGAGCAGCAGCCAGTCGGACGCGTCCGCGCAGGCCGCGGACGCCCGGCGGAACTCGCCGAGCAGGTCGATGAGCTCCTGCGCGCTCACCTCCCCCGCCTCGACGGCGGCGGCGGTCGTCTCCAGCCAGGCCAGGACGTCGGACTCGGTGATCGGCGCGCGCGGCCGGGCGATTTCTTCGCTCACAGCCGGGAAGTATAGGTCGTTATACGCGAAAGACCGGGGACCACGTATCGGCGTGCCTCGATGTGATCGACCTATACTCGGGAGGCCATGACGACGCGCACCGGGCCCGAGGCCGAGCAGCTCCTCGAAGTGTTCAAGGCGCTCGCGAACCCGGAGCGCCTGCAGATCCTCGGCTGGCTGCGGGAGCCCGAGCGGCACTTCCCCGTGGACCGGGCCATCGCCGACCCGGTGGAGGTCGGCGTGTGCGTGAGCCACATCCAGGAGAAGACCGGTCTCGCGCAGTCGACGGTCTCGGCCTACATGGCCGGGTTGCAGCGCGCCGGGCTGGTGCTCGCGACGCGCGTCGGCAAGTGGACGCACTACAAGCGCGACGAAGCCCGGATCGCCGAGTTCGTCGCCGCGCTCGGCCGCTCCCTCTGAACCACTCCCCTCCCCGGCGCTGAGCCCGCGTGTTGACTCACATCGTAATTCTGCGATACTTCGATTCATGAGTACGATCGAGGGCATGCGGCTGGGCCGCTACGGGATCTGGACGTTCGACTTCGAGGACCAGCCGGCGAGCCTGATCCGGGAGTCCGTGCAGGAGCTGGAAGAACTCGGCTGGCCGGCGGTCTGGATCCCGGAGACCGAAGGGCGGGAAGCCCTGACGCACGCCGGCTTCCTGCTGTCGGCCACCGAACATCTCGCCGTCGTCAACGGCATCGCGCAGATCTGGTCCCGTGAGCCGCAGCGGACCCGCGGCGCGGCCCTGCTGCTGGCGGACGCCTACCCGGACCGCCACCTGCTGGGCCTCGGCTTCGGCGCCGGAAAGCCGGGCGCGAAGCCGCTTCAGGCGATGAACGACTACCTCGACGCCCTGGACGTCACCACCGGCGTCAACCCCGAACCACGCGCGCCGGTGCGACGGCTGCTCGCGGCGTACGGCCCGAAGATGCTGGCGCTGGCCCGCGACCGGTCGGCCGGCGCGCACACCTACCACGTGACCCCGGAGCACACCGCCCAGGCACGGGAGATCCTCGGCACCGGCCCGTTCCTCGGCGTCGAGCACGCCGTGCTCTTCGAAACCGACGCCACCCGGGCGCGGGAAACCGCCCGCCGGCACCTGCACACGTACCTGACGTCGCAGTACAACGTCGCGAAGTTCCGGCGGCTCGGCTACACCGAGGCCGACATCGACGGCGGCCACGGCAGCGACCGGCTCGTCGACGACCTCGTGTACTGGGGCGACCTCGACACGGTCGCCGGCAAGCTGCGCGGCCACCTCGACGCGGGCGCCGACCACGTCGGCATCCAGGTCATCGGGGTCGAGCCGGGCACTTCGGCCCTGCCGCACTGGCGCCGGCTGGCCGAGGCACTGCTGCCCGTCGCCGCGTAGGCCGAGCCACTCGCGGTGCGGTATAGGTCGTTATACACAGGCAGAGGTCCGAAAACCGCTGGCTTCCGTCCCGGTACTGCCCGTTGACTGCGCTCATGCGGTCGAGCACAGCGGGTTTCGGGGTCACGGCGCGGTTCGCGCTGCTGGCCGTGGTCTGGGGAGCGAGCTTCCTGTTCATCAAGGTCGGCCTCAGCGGCCTCTCCCCCGCGGAGATCGCGCTGGCGCGGGTCGCGCTGGGGGCGTTCGCGCTGGGGGCGGTGCTGCTGACGCGGCGGCGGCCGCTCCCCCGCGATCCCGTGCTGTGGGGCCATCTGGCGGTCGTCTCGGTGCTGCTGTGCGTGGCGCCGTTCCTGTTGTTCTCGTGGGCCGAGCAGTACATTTCGTCCGGTTTGGCCAGTATCTTCAACGCGACCACGCCGCTCATCACGATGCTGCTGGCGGCCGCGGCCCTCCCCGAGGAGCGGTTCACGCCGCCGCGGGTGCTCGGCCTGTCGCTCGGCTTCCTCGGTGTGCTCACGATCGTCGGGGTGTGGCACGGCGTCGACGTCTCGCACCAGCTGACGGCTCAGCTCGCCTGCCTGGGCGCCACTACGTGTTACGGCGCCTGCTTCGTCTACATGCGCCGATTCGTCTCACCGCGTGGTGTCGACCCGGTGGTCGTCGCGTTCGGTCAAACCGGCTCGGCGACCGTGCTCCTGGGCCTGCTGGCGCCGGCCATCGCGGCCACGCCGGTCCACCTGGACTGGCCGGTGGTGGCGAGCATGGTCGCGCTCGGCGTCTTCGGCACGGGCATCGCGTACGTCTGGAACGTCCGCATCATCGCGACCTGGGGCGCGGCCAACGCATCCGCGGTGACCTACCTCACACCGGTCGTCGGGGTGCTGCTCGGGGTGCTGGTGCTCGGCGAACCGGTGAGCTGGAACCAGCCGGCCGGGGCGCTCCTGATCGTGCTCGGCATCCTCGCCGCCCACGGACGGCTCCGTGTGCGCCGCCCGAGCGAACCGGAGCTCGTCCGCCGCTAGACACGCCGGAAGGGCGGTCGCCGCGGCGACCGCCCTTCCGGGGTGCGAGCCCTACAGGTACTGACCGGTGTTCGTGGCGGTGTCGATCGCCCGCCCCGAGTCCTGGTTCTTGCCGGTGACGAGCGTGCGGATGTAGACGATCCGCTCGCCCTTCTTGCCGGAGATCCGGGCCCAGTCGTCCGGGTTGGTGGTGTTCGGGAGGTCCTCGTTCTCCGCGAACTCGTCGACGATCGCGTCGAGCAGGTGCTGCACGCGGAGACCCGGCTGCTTGGTCTCCAGCACCGACTTGATCGCCGACTTCTTCGCCCGGTCCACGATGTTCTGGATCATCGCGCCCGAGTTGAAGTCGCGGAAGTACAGGACTTCCTTGTCCCCGTTGGCGTAGGTCACCTCGAGGAACCGGTTCTCGTCGCTCTCCTCGTACATCCGCTCGACCGTGTGCTGGATCATCGCGTCGAACGTCGCCTTGGCGTCGCCGCCGAACTCGGCGAGGTCGTCGGCGTGGATCGGCAGGCCTTCGGCCAGGTACTTGGAGAAGATGTCCTTCGCGCCTTCGGCGTCCGGACGCTCGATCTTGATCTTGACGTCGAGCCGGCCCGGCCGCAGGATCGCCGGGTCGATCATGTCCTCGCGGTTGGAGGCGCCGATGACGATGACGTTCTCCAGGCCCTCGACACCGTCGATCTCCGACAGCAGCTGCGGCACGATCGTGGTCTCGACGTCGGACGAGACGCCCGACCCACGGGTCCGGAAGATCGAGTCCATCTCGTCGAAGAACACGATCACCGGGGTGCCTTCGGAGGCCTTCTCCCGCGCCCGCTGGAAGATCAGGCGGATGTGCCGCTCGGTCTCCCCGACGAACTTGTTGAGCAGCTCGGGACCCTTGATGTTCAGGAAGTAGGACTTCCCGTCCGCCGAGTCGCCCCGCGCCTCGGCCACCTTCTTCGCCAGCGAGTTCGCCACGGCCTTGGCGATGAGCGTCTTGCCGCAGCCCGGCGGGCCGTAGAGCAGGACGCCCTTGGGCGGCCGCAGCTGGTACTCCTGGTACAGGTCGGCGTGCAGGAACGGCAGTTCCACCGCGTCGCGGATCTGCTCGATCTGCCGGGTGAGGCCACCGATGTCCTCGTAGCGGACGTCCGGCACCTCCTCCAGCACCAGGTCCTCGACCTCCGCCTTCGGCACGCGCTCGTACGCGTAACCGGCCTTGGAGTCGACCAGCAGCGAGTCGCCCGGCTTGAGCGGCTGCTCGGCCAGCAGGTCGGAGAGCAGGACCACCCGCTCTTCGTCCGCGTGCCCGACCACCAGCGCGCGAAGGCTGCCGCCCTCGACGTCGGCGGCGAGCACCTCACGGAGCGCGCACACCTCGCCGGTGCGTTCGAACCCGCCCGCCTCGACCACGGTGAGCGCCTCGTTGAGCCGCAGCGCCTGGCCGCGACGCAACGACGAGAGCTCGACCGCGGGCGAAACGGACACCCGCATCTTCCGGCCGGCCGTGAAGACGTCCACCGTGTTGTCCTCGTACGCCTCGACGAAGACGCCGTACCCGGACGGTGGCTGGGCCAGCCGGTCGACTTCCTCACGGAGGGCGAGGAGCTGTCCTCGCGCCTCACGCAGGGTTTCGACCAGTTTGGTGTTGCGTTCGGTGAGCTGGCTCACCCTTTCCGAGGCCTCGGCGAGTCGCTGTTCGAGAACTCGGTTCTGCCGTGGCGAGTCGGTCAGTTTGCGGCGCAGCAGCGCCACTTCCTCCTCGAGAAAACGGATCTGCCGAGCCTGCTCGTCCGCCGTCGTCCCAGCTCCGGATGTTGCTGAAGGGTCGGCCTCCTCGCGCCGACCTCCGGGAAGGTCATGATGCATCGGGCACCTCCTCGGAGTGCTTTTCATTCCACGGTACCGGCGATCACCGACAAGAAAAGGCCTTTCCGGATCACAAGATCGGCGCGTCGCGGTTTCCTCGCCTGGTCCAGCACGGACATTCCCGCAGCGCAAGCGGCCATTTCGGTACCCTGGCACGGGCGCGTCGCGAGGTCGGCCGGGCTGGGACGAACCAAGCACGTCGGGAGTACCCGCGCGGGCGAGGCGCCAACCCTGCGGGAGATGACGATTCCGACGAGTTCCGCCCTAACCGCGCGGCGGGGGAGCCCGATGGCTAGCATCGGCCCGACATCGGCCACGTCACGGCCGGGTCCGGAGTCGAAGGAACGCGAGGGGGCACCACCGATGACCTACCCGCCGCAGCAACCGGGCGGCTACGGCCAGCAGCCCGGGGGGTACGGGCAGCAGCCCGGGCCGTACGGTCAGCAGCCGGGCGGCTACCCCCAGAGCGGACCCCAGCCCCAGCCGGGCTACGGCGGCACGCAGCAGTTCGGGCAGCCCGGCCCCTACGGCCAGCCCCAGCAGGGCGGTTACCCGCCCCAGACGGGCCCTCAGCCCCAGCAGGGCTACCCGCAGTACGGGCAGCAGGACCAGTGGGGCCAGGCCCCCCAGCAGGACCAGTGGGGACAGCCGCAGCAGGGCTACGACCCGTACGGGGGCGGCGGCTTCGGCGACGCGCCCCCGCCCAAGAAGAAGAAAACCGGGCTCATCGTCGGCATCGCGGTCGCCGCGGTGGTCATCATCGGGGGCGGCGCGACCTGGTTCATCCTCGCCAACAAGGACGACAGCTCGACCGCGGCCCCGCCCGCGAGCAGCTCGCCGGCGCCGAAGACGACCCCGAAGAGCAAGACCACCCCGCCGACCAGCCCGTCGACGAAGGGCAGCAAGCCCGCCGGCGGCCCGGCCCCCGGCGGCAAGCCGAGCTCGCAGGAGCTGTTCGACTCGACGATCGCCGCCTACAACGCGGGCGACGAGAAGGCGCTCGGCGACGTCATCTGCCGCAGTGTCTACGAGGGCACCACCGGGCAGATCCCGAAGGTCACCGTCAAGCTGACCGGCACGCCGACGGACACCGGGGACAAGTCCACGGTGCGGTACTCCGCCACGGACGGCAAGGCGACCAAGGTCGGCACGATGTCGGCCCAGAAGGAATCCGACCTGTGGTGCCTGTCCAACGTGCGGGCGGACGGCTCGTGAGCCTTCGCCGTCGGTGAACCGGGCGCTCGTCGCCGGGCTGGTCCTGCTCGGCGTGGCCGCTGCGGGCGTGGTGCTGGGACTGCTGCTGGTCGCGCCGTCCGGCTCCGCGCCCGCTCCGTCGAGCCCGCCACCGCCGGTGACCCGCCCGTCGACGTCGGCCGCACCCGACGCGATCGACACGGCGGCCGTGAACGTCCTGGCCCGCCAGATCGTCGCGGCGATCGCCCACCACGACTCGGCGGCGTTCGGCAAGCTCACCTGCAAGCCGCAGACCGCCGAGGCGCTGGCCGGGCTGCAGCGCACGTGGGACGCGGCCGGGCCGGTCACCGCGACCCTGGCCGGGCCGCCGGAGGTCCGCGGCGAGTCCGCGACGGCGAAGGTGCACGTCGAAGCGGCGGGCGGGACCAAGGACACGCCCTTCCCCCTGCACAAGGAGAGCGGCCGCTGGTGCGTGCCGGGCTGACTACCCCTTGCCCTTGCTGGGCCGGCGCGACACGCGCGGGGACACGGTGCCGTCCGCCAGCCGCCGCGCGGTGAGCAGGAACGCCGTGTGCGCCACCATCCGGTGGTCCGGGCGCACCGCCAGGCCCACCACGTGCCACGGGCGCATCAGCGTTTCCCACGATTCGGGCTCGGTCCAGCACTGCTGCTCGCGCAGGGACTCCGTGACCCGCGAAAGCTGCGTCACGGTCGCGACGTAGACCGTCAGCACGCCACCCGGGACGAGGTGGGCCGCGACGTTCGGCAGCTGGTCCCACGGCGCCAGCATGTCCAGCACGACCCGGTCGACCTCGCCCTCGTGCGAGGCCAGGTCCGCGACCGTCAGCGACCAGTTCGCGGGCTTCTCGCCGAAGAACTTCACGACGTTGTGCTCGGCGTGCACGGCGTGGTCGTCACGGATCTCGTAGGAGTGGACGCGGCCTTCCGGGCCGACCGCGCGCAGCAGCGAGCAGGTCAGCGCACCGGAGCCGGCGCCGGCCTCGAGCACGCGGGCGCCCGGGAAGATGTCGCCCCACATCACGATCTGCGCGGCGTCCTTCGGGTAGATCACCTGCGCGCCACGGGGCATCGAGAGCACGTAGTCCGGCAGGAGGGGCCGCAGGGCCAGGTACGTCGAGCCGCCGGCGGACGTGACCACCGAGCCCTCGGGACGGCCGATAAGGTCGTCGTGGGCGAGCGCGCCGCGGTGGGTGTGGTACTCACCGCCGTCGGCCAGCGTGAGCGTGTAGTGCCGCCCCTTCGAGTCGGTCAACTGCACCCGATCACCCGCGCGAAACGGTCCGCTGACCGACAACACTTCCTCCTGTACCCCGAATGGCCGACGACAGATCTTCGCAGGCCGCCCGGGCTCCGGCGTCAGCGGGTGCGGCGGTTCAGCGCGGCGCGCAGATCGTCCCGGCGCAGCACGCCCGCGGGGCGGCCCTCGTCGTCGACCACCAGGAACTGCCACGCCGGGGTTTCGCGGACCCGCTCGACGACGTCCTCCCCCGGTTCCGACGCCAGCAGCACGGTTTCGGCCCGGATCGGCTCGGCCGCCAGTTCGGCGGGCGCGTGCGGCGACGTCCCGGCCAGCCGCTCGGCCGCGCCCGTGTCCAGCAGCCCGGCCGCGACGCCGTCGGCGCGGACCAGCACCACGCCCCGGCCGGCCGACGCGGCCAGCGCGTCCGACACCGGGCTTTCGGCGGGCAGCTGCAGCACCGGTCGCACCAGCTCGCCGAGGTCCAGACCTTCCGGCCAGGTGCGGCGGGCCTCCGCGGCCAGCTCGGAGCGCGCGCCGAGGATCACGAACCACGCCGTGACGATGCAGACACCCAGGCGCAGCCACCGGTCCGGGCTGGCCGTCGCCAGGCCCCAGATCGCCCAGACGAGCAGGCCCGCGGCGACGACCGCCCCGCCCGCGACGGCGGCGCGCGTGCCCTTCGCGCGGATCCCGGTGGCCGCCCAGACCCCGGCGCGGACCAGCCGGCCGCCGTCCAGGGGCAGCCCGGGCAGCAGGTTGAACACGCCGACGGCGAGGTTCGCCACCGCGCACTCGGCGATCAGCATCCAGACCGCGCCGTCCGGCGGCACAGCGAACATGAGCAGCCCGCAGAACCCGCCCAGCAGCAGCGACACCGCGGGGCCGGCCGCCGCGACCAGGCCTTCGTGGACGGGCCGCTTCGGCGTGCGCGCCACTTCGGACAGACCGCCCAGCAGGAACAGGCGCAGTCTCCGGACGGGGATCCCCAGCCGCAGCGCGGCCAGGCAGTGCCCGAGCTCGTGGGCGAGCACGGAGAGCCCCAGCAGCAGCGCGAACGCGCCCGCCAGCAGCCACGACGTCAGCGTGGAGGCGTCCGGGAGCAGCCGCCCGACCAGGGGCGCGTACAGCACGACGACGATCAGCGAGCCGATCCACCAGGACGGCGCGAGCAGCACGGGCACGCCGGCGACGCGGAACAGCAGGAGCCCGCCGTCCGAGACGACGGCCTGCCGGGTCCCCCCGGTGCCCTGTTCACTGGTCGCGGCCATGCCGGAGAGCCTAGAGCCCCCGGTGTGGGGAGCGGGTGATCCGCCCCCGGTGGTGTCGCCCCCGGACGGCCGGGCGCGGCGGTCGGCGTGGCCGCCCGGGCGTTGCGGTCGCCGGAACTGTCGTACCCCGGCGTTACGCTCTGCCCATGCCCGACGCCGACACCGTCACCACCGATCCGCCCGCGTCCGTCGCCACCGAGGTGCGGCGGCGGCCCGCGCTGTCGCCGTCCCGGGCCAGCGACTTCAAGCAGTGCCCGCTGCTCTACCGGTTCCGCGCGGTCGACCGGCTGCCGGAGGTCCCGACCAAGGCCCAGCTGCGCGGCACGCTCGTCCATTCGGTGCTGGAGCGGCTGTTCGCGCTGCCGGCCGCCGAGCGCGTCCCGGCGCAGGCGCGGGAGCTGCTCGGCCCGGCGTGGACGGAGCTGTCCGCGGACCGTCCGGAGTGGACCGAACTGTTCGACGGCGAAAAGCCCGAAGACCACGCGGACTGGCTGCGGTCGGCGGAAAAGCTGCTGGACGCCTACTTCGACCTCGAAGACCCGCGGCGGCTCGAGCCGGAGGCCTGCGAGCTGCACGTCGAGATCGAGCTCGGCTCGGGCGTGCTGCTGCGCGGCTACATCGACCGGCTCGACGTCGCGCCGACCGGCGAGATCCGGGTCGTGGACTACAAGACCGGCGCCGCGCCGCGCGAAATCGGCGAGGCCAAGGCGATGTTCCAGATGAAGTTCTACGCCGTGGTGCTGTGGCGGCTGCGCGGGATCGTGCCGCGCCAGCTGAAGCTGATGTACCTCACCGACGGCCAGTCGCTCGCCTACACGCCCGACGAAGCCGAGCTGCTGCGCTTCGAACGCACGCTGGAAGCCATCTGGCAGGCCATCCTCAAGGCGGGCAAGACCGGCGACTTCCGGGCGAACAAGAGCAAGCTGTGCACCTGGTGCGACCACCAGGCGCGCTGCCCCGAGTACGGTGGCACCCCACCCGCATACCCCGGCTGGCCGGAGCCCGACGCGGGCGACGAGACGCCGCTGGACCGGGCCGACTGATGGCCGACGCCTTCTACGTGCCGCTCGGCGGCGACCGGTATTCCGCGACCGCCCACACGGCCGGTCCGTGGTCCTCCGACTCCCAGCACTTCGGGCCGCCGTCCGCGCTCCTGGTCCGCGCGCTCGAACACGTCGAACCCGCGCACCCGGCGGAGCTCGCGCGCGTGACGGTCGAAATCCTCGGCCCGGCCCCGGTCGCCGAGCTTTCCGTGCGGGCCCGGGTCGAGCGCCCGGGCCGGTCGGTGGAGCTGGTGCAGGCCGAGCTGGCGAGCGCCGAACGCGTCGTCGCGCGGGCGACGGCGTGGCGCATCGCGACCTCCGACACGGCCGAGATCGCCACCGACGCCGGCCCGCTCCTGCCCGCGCCGGACACCGTCACGGAGTCACCGTGGCCGGAGGGCTGGCAGGCCGGCTACCTCGACGCGGTGGAGTGGCGCGCCGTGCGCGGCGGCATGGACGTCCCCGGCCCGGCCGCCGTCTGGGCCCGGCAGCGCGTCCCGCTGGTCGACGGCGAGGAGCCGAGCGGGCTGCAGCGGCTGTTCACGGTCGCCGACTCCGGCAACGGCGTGTCGAACTACCTCGATCCGCGCAGGTGGTGGTTCATCAACTCCGAGCTGACCGTGCACCTGCGGCGGGCGCCCGCAGGCGAGTGGATCGGCCTCGACGCGGTCACCCTGGTCGGCACGCACGGCATCGGCACGGCGACGAGCATCCTGCACGACTCGGGCGGCCCGGTGGCCACCGGCGCGCAGGCCCTGATGGTGCGACCGCGACAGGCCGGGGGCGGATAGCCACCCACAACGGGCCCGCATCCAATAACCTTCGCGGAACGACCGACTTGAGGAGCGCTCCGGCATGCAGATCACCTCGGTGGTCAACCAGAAAGGCGGGGTCGGGAAGACCTCGCTCAGCGTCGGCACCGCGGCCGCGCTGGCCGAGCGGGGCCGGCGGGTGCTGCTGGTCGACCTCGACCCGCAGGGCCACGCGACGACCGAGATGCTCGGGTTGTCCGAGGTCCGCGGGGACGCGCCCACGCTGGCGAAGGCCCTGGCCAAGACGTGGAAGGGGCCGATCGAGGAGCTCGTCGTGCGGCACCCGCGCAGCAACCTCGGCAAGGGCGGCGCGCTCGACGTCGTACCGACCTCGCCGGGGATGTTCGACCTGATCCGGCGGCTCGACTCGTTCCGCGTGCCGGGCTGGCAGCTCGCGCGGGTGATCCAGTTCGCCAACTACGACCACTGCATCATCGACTGCCCGCCGGCGCTGGACGTGCTGACGAACAACGCGCTGGCGGCGTCGCACGGCATCCTGGTGCCGGTCCAGCCGGACAAGACGAGCATCCGCGCGCTGCGGCTGCTGGCCGACCAGGTCCGGTACGTCGAGCAGACGGTCGGGCGCCAGCCGCTGTCGTGGTTCGGGCTCGTGCCCAGCCTCTACCGGCGGCCGATCTCGCACTACGCGGCGGCCGCGCTGCAGGAGATGTACGAGTTCGGCATCCCGATGCTCTCGCACCTGCCGCTGGGCGTGGTGATGAACGAGGCGGCGGCGAACGGCGTCCCGGTGACGACGTACGCGCCGGAGACGTTGCAGGCCCTGTCGTTCCGCGAGATCGCGGCGACGCTGGACAGCTACCTGGAGCAGAACCGGGCCCCCGCGGTGGTCCCGGCCGACGAGGAGTTCGTTTTCGAGGACTTCATCTCGGAGGTGGCGGTCGCCCGCAACGCCAACGACAACGGTGCCCGCAAAGGGCTCTACGACCTGCTCCCGAAGAAGCCGAACCGGCCGCGCTGAGGTTTCCGCGCGGCCGGCCGGCTCGCCGGTCAGAGGCGGCAGGAGCGGATGTCCGACGCCAGGATCGCCTTGGCGCCGACCTCGGCCAGTTCGTCCATGACGAGGTTGACCTTCTTGCGCGGCACCATCGCGCGCACGGCCACCCAGTCTTCGTCGGCCAGCGGCGCGACCGTCGGCGACTCGAGACCCGGCGTGATGGCGATCGCGCGCTCGACGAGCGTCCGCGGGCAGTCGTAGTCCAGCATCATGTACTGCTGCGCGAAAACCACGCCGCGCAGGCGGGCGGCGAGCTGCGACTTGGCGCGGCTCTCCGCGGTGTCCGCCCGCTGGAGCAGCACGGCTTCCGACACGCAGATCGGGTCGCCGAACGCGACCAGGTTGTGCTGGCGCAGGGACCGGCCGGACTCGACGACGTCGGCGATCGCGTCCGCGACGCCGAGCTGGATCGAGATCTCCACCGCGCCGTCGAGCCGGATGACCTCGGCCTCGACGCCGTGGCGGGCCAGGTCGTCCCGGACCAGGCGCGGGTAGGACGTCGCGAGCCGCTTGCCCTGCAGGTCGGCCGGCTTCCAGTCCCGGCCCGCCGGAGCGGCGTAGCGGAACGTCGAGCCGCCGAAGCCGAGCGCCTGGATCTCCTCCACCGGGGCTCCGGAGTCCAGCGCGAGGTCGCGGCCGGTGATGCCGAGGTCGAGGTCACCGGAGCCGACGTAGATCGCGATGTCCTTGGGCCGCAGGAAGAAGAACTCGACCTCGTTCACGGTGTCGAGCACGGTCAGGTCGCGCTGCTCATGCCGCTTGCGGTAGCCCGCCTCGCCGAGCATCTCCGTCGCCGCGGCGGCGAGGGCTCCCTTGTTCGGCACGGCAACACGCAGCATTTCGCTCTTCTCCTCGTTCTTCACGCGAGATCTTCGCGCGACCCGTCACAGGTAGCGGTAGACGTCCTCGATCGACAGCCCGCGGCCGAGCATCAGAACCTGCAGCCGGTACAGCAGCTGGGAGATCTCCTCGGCGAGGCGGTCGTCGGACTCGTGCTCGGCGGCGATCCACACCTCACCGGCTTCCTCGAGCACCTTCTTGCCCTGCGCGTGCACCCCCGCGTCGAGGGCGGCGACGGTGCCGGACCCGTCGGGACGGGTGCGGGCGCGCTCGGCAAGCTCCGCGAACAGCTCATCGAAGGTCTTCACGGTCTGCAGATCCTTCCACCCCGGGCCCGGCCGTGCCGCCCCGGCCCGCCGCGGATGCCGCCGATCTCACACCGAAGTGGACGGCGCCTCCCGAGTACTGGGACGGCGTTCGAAGTCGAGGAGGTACCGCTTGCGCTCCAGGCCGCCGCCGTAGCCGGTGAGCGAACCGGTCGAGCCGAGCACGCGGTGGCACGGCACGATGATCGAGATCGGGTTCTTGCCGTTGGCGAGGCCGACCGCCCGCGCGGCCGACGGCTTGCCGAGCAGCTGCGCCAGCTCGCCGTAGGACGCGGTTTCGCCGTACGGGATCTCGAGCAGCGCCGTCCACACCGTCCGCTGGAACGGCGTCCCGGCGAAGGCCAGCGGCAGGTCGAACTCCCGGCGCTGCCCGGCGAAGTACTCCTTGAGCTGGATCTCGGTGCGTGCGAAGACTTCGGCCGAGCCGGGCGCGCCGAACGTCGCTTCGGCGGGCCGGTGGCGCTGCTCGTGCATGTACAGCCCGCAGAGGGCGGCGTCCTCGGCGACCAGGGTCAGCGGGCCGCAGGGACTGTCGACGACGGTGTGGGAACGCATGGGACCTCCTAGGCCGCGGGCATCCGGTTGATCGCGTGGTCGCCGGTGGCCCACAGGTGCTGGGTCGCGTAGGCGCGCCACGGCCGCCACTGCCCGGACCGGGCGACGACGGCGGCCTGGCCGCCGAGCCCGAGCGTCTCGGCGGCGTACTTGATGCCGAGGTCGGTGGGGAGGAACGCGTCGGGGTCGCCCAGGGCACGCATGGCGATGCTCTCGACGGTCCACGGCCCGAAGCCGGGCAACGCGGTCAGCGCAGCCCGGGTCGCGCCCCAGTCGCTGCCCGCGCCGAGGTCCAGCCCGGCCGTCAGGGCCTCGACCAGGGCGAGCAGCGTGCGACGGCGGCTGCGCGGCATGGCCAGGGTCTCCGGGTCCAGCGACGCCAGGGCCCCGGGCGAGGGGAACAGGTGCGTCAGGCCGCCCTCGGGGTCGTCGACCGGTTCGCCGTGCGCGACGACCAGGCGGGCGGCGTGGGTCCGCGCCGCCGCCGTCGAGACCTGCTGGCCGAGGACCGCGCGCACGGCGAACTCGGCGCCGTCGACCGTGCGCGGCACCCGGCGGCCCGGAGCGGCCGCGACCAGCGGCGCGAGCAGCGGGTCGGTGGCGAGCTGGTCGTCGACGGCGACCGGATCGGCGTCGAGGTCCAGCAGCCGGCGGCAACGGCTGGTGGCGGTCGGCAGGTCCCGGAGGTCGGCCAGGGTCAGCCGGCAGGCGATGTGGCCGTCCTCGGGCCGCAGCGCGACGACACCGTGGCCGTGGGGCAGCCGCAGCGTCCGGCGGTAGGCGCCGTCGCGCCACTCCTCGACGCCCGGCACGCCCGTCGCGACGAGGTGCCCGAAGAGGTTGTCCGGGCAGAGCGGCTTCCGGTAGGGCAGCCGCAGCACGATCGACCCGGCCGCGGCCGACGGCTTGCCCTTCGCGCGCTGCCGCAGCTCGGTCGGCGTGAGCGCGAAGACTTCGCGGACGGTGTCGTTGAACGTCCGGATGCTGCCGAACCCGGCGGCCAGGGCCAGCTCGGTCATCGGCAGCGCGGTCGTCTCGATGAGGGTCCGCGCGGTCTGCGCGCGCTGGGCCCTGGCCAGCGCCAGCGGCCCCGCGCCGAGTTCCGCGAACACCTGGCGTTCGACCTGCCGGACGCTGTAGCCGAGCCGGGCGGCGAGACCGCCGACGCCCTCGGTGTCGACGACGCCGTCGGCGATCAGCCGCATGGCCCGCGCGACGAGGTCGGCGCGTTCGTTCCACAGGGGCGAGCCCGGGCTGGCGTCGGGACGGCAGCGCTTGCACGCCCGGAACCCGGCCTGCTGGGCCGCCGCCGCGCTCGGGTGGAAGCTCATGTTCTCCGGCTTCGGCGGGACGACCGGGCAGCTGGGCCGGCAGTAGATCTTCGTCGTCAGGACCGCCGTGTAGAACCACCCGTCGAACCGGGCGTCCTTCGCCTGCACGGCCCGCACGCACCGCTCGAAGTCCTCATGCACACCGTCCAGCATCGCGGACCGGACGGACGGCGGCTAGCGGAAATGCGACCTGGGCGTGCTCAGCCCAGCAGGGCCGCCAGCGCCGGCACGTCGACGCCGACGAGCGAGTCGCGGAACACGCGCCGCTCCCCCGGCTCGACCTCGACGTCGTTCGGGATCACCAGCACGGTGCAGCCCGCCGAAACCGCCGACGCCGTGCCCGGCGGCGAGTCTTCGACCGCCACGCACCGCTCCGGCGCGACCCCCAGCAGTCCGGCCGCCTTGAGGTACGGGCGCGGGTGCGGCTTGTTGAAGCCGTCGACCTCGTCGCCGCACACCGTGACGTCGAAGAACTCGCGGCCGATCGTGTTCAGGGCCAGCTCGGTCAGGTCCCGCTCGGTCGAGGTGACCAGGGCCGAACGCAGCCCCGCTTCGCGCACCGCGGCCAAGGCCTCGCGGGCGCCCGGACGCCACGGCAGCGCGTCGTCGAACAGCCCGGCCGTCCGGCGCCGGATCTGGTCGCCGGTCGCGGCGACCGCTTCGGGCGTCACCGGCAGGCCGACGACCTCGAGCAGGTACGCCGACGTGTCGTCCATGTTGGACCCGACGAGGGTCATCCGCTGCTCTTCGGACAGCTTGCCGCCCAGCGCTTCCGCCGTCTCGTACAGGGCGACGTCCCACAGCTTCTCGGAATCGACCAGCGTGCCGTCCATGTCCCACAGCACGGCATCGAGTCCGTCCACAGTGGATCTCCCTCAGGTGTTGAAGTACTTGGCTTCCGGGTGGTGGCAGACGATCGCGTCGGTCGACTGCTCGGGGTGCAGCTGGTACTCCTCGGACAGCTTCACGCCGATGCGGCCCGGCTCGAGGAGCGCGACGATCTTCGCCCGGTCCTCGAGATCGGGACAGGCGCCGTAGCCCAGTGAGAACCGTGCTCCACGGTAGCCGAGCTTGAAGAAGTCCTCGACGTCGTCCGGGTCCTCTGAGGCGACCGCCACACCGCCGGGGAAGGTCAGCTCCTGCCGGATGCGGCGGTGCCAGTACTCGGCGAGCGCCTCGGTGAGCTGGACGCCGAGGCCGTGCACCTCGAGGTAGTCGCGATAGGCGTTCGCGGCGAACAGCTCGTTCGCGTAGTCGGCGATCGGCTGGCCCATGGTGACCACGGTGAACGGCACGACGTCGACCTCGCCCGCCTCGCGCGGCCGGTAGAAGTCGGCCAGGCAGAGCCGCCGGTCGCGGCGCTGGCGCGGGAAGGTGAAGCGCACCCGCTCGGGCGCGTCGAGCGACGGCTCGGTGAGCACGACCAGGTCGTCGCCCTCGGCGACGCACGGGAAGTAGCCGTAGACGACCGCCGCGTGCGCCAGGACGCCGTCCGCGGTCAGCCGGTCGAGCCAGTACCGCAGCCGCGGCCGGCCCTCGGACTCGACGAGTTCGTCGTACGTCGGCCCGGCGCCGCCGCGCGCACCCTTGAGGCCCCACTGGCCCATGAAGGTCGCGCGCTCGTCCAGCATCGCGGCGTAGTCGGCGAGCGCGACGCCCTTGACCACGCGGCTGCCCCAGAACGGCGGGGTCGGCAGCGGGACGTCGGTGGCGACGTCCGACCGCGCGGGTGGCGGCCCTTCGAGCGCTTCTTCCTCGGCCTTGCGGGCTTTCCGCGCCTCGGCGATGCGCAGTGAGCGTTCGCGGCGTTCCTTGCGCTCGGCGCGCTTCTTCTCCGCGTCGGCGTCGACGAGGGGCGACTCCCCGCGCTTGGCGGCCATGACCGCGTCCATCAGCCGCAGTCCCTCGAAGGCGTCACGGGCGTAGCGGACGTCGCCGAGGTACAGCTCGCTGAGGTCGTTCTCGACGTAGGACCGGGTCAGCGCCGCGCCGCCGAGCAGCACCGGCCAGCGCGCGGCGACGCCCCGGGAGTTCATCTCCTGGAGGTTCTCCTTCATGATCACCGTGGACTTGACCAGCAGCCCGGACATCCCGATCGCGTCGGCGCCGTGCTCGTCGGCGGCGTCGAGGATGGTCGTGATCGGCTGCTTGATGCCGAGGTTGACGACCTCGTACCCGTTGTTGGACAGGATGATGTCGACGAGGTTCTTGCCGATGTCGTGCACGTCGCCGCGGACGGTGGCCAGCACGATCCGGCCCTTGCCGGACTCGTCGCCGGACTCCATGTGCGGTTCGAGGTGCGCGACGGCGGCCTTCATGACTTCGGCGGACTGCAGCACGAACGGCAGCTGCATCTGGCCGGACCCGAACAGCTCGCCGACGGTCTTCATGCCGGACAGCAGCGTGTCGTTGATGATCTGCAGCGCGGGCCGCTGCTCGAGGGCCGCGTCGAGGTCGTCGGTGAGGCCGTTGCGCTCGCCGTCGACGATCCGGCGCTCGAGGCGTTCGAACAGCGGCAGGGCCGCCAGCTCCTCGGCGCGGGACGCCTTCGACGACGCCGCGCTGACCCCCTCGAACAGGGCCATCAGCTCCTGCAGCGGGTCGTAGCCTTCGCGGCGGCGGTCGTAGACCAAGTCGAGGGCCACCGCGCGCTGGTCGTCCGGGATCCGGGCCATCGGCAGGATCTTCGACGCGTGCACGATCGCCGTGTCCAGCCCGGCCTGGACGCATTCGTGCAGGAACACGGAGTTCAGCACCTGCCGCGCGGCCGGGTTGAGGCCGAAGGAGATGTTGGACAGGCCGAGCGTGGTCTGGACCTCGGGATGCCTCCGTTTGATCTCGCGGATCGCCTCGATGGTCTCGATGCCGTCGCGGCGCGACTCCTCCTGGCCGGTGGCGATGGTGAAGGTCAGGGCGTCGATGATGACGTCGGAGGTCCGCAGGCCCCACTTGCCGGTGATGTCGCCGATCAGCCGGGTGGCGATGTCGGCCTTCTTGTGCGCGGTCCGCGCCTGGCCTTCTTCGTCGATGGTCAGGGCGACGACCGCGGCACCGTACTCGCTGACCAGCTCCATGACCTGGGTGAACCGCGACTCCGGGCCGTCGCCGTCCTCGTAGTTGACCGAGTTGACCGCGCAGCGGCCGCCGAGCCGCTCCAGCCCCGCCTTCAAGACGGCCACTTCGGTGGAGTCGAGCATGATCGGCAGCGTCGACGCCGTGGCGAGGCGGCCGGCCAGCTCGGCCATGTCCGCGGTGCCGTCGCGGCCGACGTAGTCGACGCACAGGTCGAGCAGGTGGGCGCCGTCGCGGGTCTGCTCGCGGGCGATCTCGACGCAGTCGTCCCACCGGCCCTCCAGCATCGCGGTGCGGAACGCCTTGGAGCCGTTCGCGTTGGTCCGCTCGCCGATCATCAGCACGCTGGCGTCCTGTTTGAACGGCACTGCCTGGTAGAGCGACGACACGCCGGGCTCGGGACGTGGCCGCCGGGACACGGGCGCGGTTTCGGCGACGGCCGCGGCGAGCTGCCGGATGTGCTCGTCGGTCGTGCCGCAGCAGCCGCCGACCAGGCCCACGCCGAACTCGCGGACGAACCCGGTCAGCGCCTCGACCAGCGCCTCCGGGCCGAGCGGGTAGACCGCGCCGTCCGGGCCCAGCTCCGGCAGGCCGGCGTTCGGCATCACCGACAGCGGCACCCGGGCGTGCTTGGCCAGCTGCCGCAGGTGCTCGCTCATCTCGGCCGGGCCGGTGGCGCAGTTGAGCCCGATCAGGTCGATGCCGAGCGGCTCCAGCGCGGCCAGTGCGGCGCCGACCTCGGTGCCGAGCAGCATGGTCCCGGTCGTCTCGACGGTGATCGACGCCAGGATCGGCACGGACCGGCCTTCGGCGGCCATCGCCCGTTTCGCGCCGATGATCGACGCCTTCGTCTGGAGGATGTCCTGGGTGGTCTCGACGATCACCGCGTCCACGCCGCCGGCCAGCAGGCCGCGTACCTCTTCGCGGTAGGCGTCACGCAGCGTGGTGAACGGCGCGTGGCCGAGCGTCGGCAGCTTCGTGCCCGGGCCGACCGAGCCGAGCACGAACCGCGGGCGGTCCGGCGTCCCGAACTCGTCGGCGGTCTCGCGGGCCAGCCGCGCGCCCGCCTCGGCGAGCTCGAAGATCCGCTCGGTGATGTCGTACTCGGCGAAGTTGGCGAAATTGGCCCCGAAAGTGTTGGTTTCGACGGCGTCCGCCCCCGCCTCCAGGTACCCGCGGTGGACCGAGCGGACCACGTCCGGGCGGGTGACGTTGAGGATCTCGTTGCAGCCTTCGAGGCCGTCGAAGTCGTCCAGGCTCAGGTCGTGGGCCTGCAGCGCCGTGCCCATGGCCCCGTCGGCCACCAGGACGCGCGAGCGGAGGGCTTCGAGGAAGGACGACGACAGGCGGTCGGACATGCTGAACAGCGTAAGGCCGGTGGTCGTAGGCTGGGTTGGTGAGTGAGCCCGTCGACGAGACCCCGCGGCCGCCCGGCGACCGCCCCGAACCCACCCGGCCGCTGATGGTGGTCGCCTTCGAAGGCTGGAACGACGCCGGTGACGCGGCCAGCCGCGCCGTCGAGCACCTCCAGCTGAACTGGGACGCGACGCCACTGGCCGAACTGGAGCCCGACGACTACTACGACTTCCAGGTCAGCCGCCCGACCGTCCGGATGGTGGACGGTGTCACTCGCCGGGTGGACTGGCCGACGACCACGCTGTCCGTGTGCCGCCCGGCCGGGTTCGACCGCGACGTCGTGCTCGTGCAGGGCCCCGAGCCGAACATGCGCTGGCGGGCGTTCTGCGCGGAACTGCTGGAGCACATCAAGCAGCTCGACGTCGCCACGGTCGTGACGCTCGGTGCGCTGCTCGCCGACACCGCGCACACCCGGCCGGTCCCGGTGACCGGGACGGCGTACGACAAGGACACCGCGTCGCTCTACGGGCTCGACCTGAACAACTACCAGGGCCCCACCGGCATCGTCGGGATCCTGCAGGACTACTGCGTGCAGGCGGGCATCCCGGCCGTCTCGATCTGGGCCGCGGTGCCGCACTACGTGTCGCACCCGCCGTCCCCGAAGGCGACGCTGGCGCTGCTGCACAAGCTCGAGGACATCCTCGACGTCGAGATCCCGCTGGGCGCGCTGCCCGAGCAGTCCGAGGAGTGGCAGCGCACGGTCAGCGAGATGGCCGACGAGGACGAAGAGATCAGCGAGTACGTCCGCGGCCTCGAAGAGCGCGGCGACGCGCAGAGCGAGGTCGTGCCCGAGGAGGTCAGCGGCGACAAGATCGCCGCCGAGTTCGAGCGGTACCTGCGCCGCCGCGGCCGCGGCGGCGGACAGGAAGGCTTCGGCCTGCGCTGAGGGGCTACTTCAGCCAGCTGGTGGCGAACGCCCGGGCGGGGTTCGCCACCAGCATGGCGGTGACGACGTCGCCGCCGAGCAGCTTCGTCAGCCGCGGCGCCAGCGTCGTGAGCAGGTAGGACGCGCCCGGCTGGTCGCGCGCGGCGGCGGTCGTCGTGTCGCCGCCCAGCAGGATCCGGCCGCCGTGCCCGGCTTCGACCAGGGCTTCCAGCCCGTCGAACAGCCGCCAGTCGGTGGCGTGGTTGGCCCGCGACGGGCCGTCGAACCCGAGGAACACGCCGGTTTCGGCGGTCTCCCGCTGGATCCGGGGGTCCGGGTTGCGGTTGAGGTGCCCGAGGATCACCCGGTCCGGGGGCACGTCGAGCTTTCCGCACAGCAGCTCCACGGTTTCCAGGGCCGCCGTGCCGAGTTCGAGGTGCACGGCGATCGGCGCGCCGGTCTCCTGGTGGGCGACCGCGGCGGCGGTCATCGTCAGCCGCGCGTGCGAGTCGATCGTGTGGAACGCGCCGGCCACCTTGACCAGCCCGGCGCGCGGGCCGGTCCGCGGCTCGTCGGGCAGGTCGGCGGGCTGGGTGCCCTCGGTGAGGTCGGCGACGAACTCCGGCACCAGGCCGTCCACGACCCGGGCGATGGTCGCCGGCGCGTAGTGCTCCGCGCGGTGCAGGCCGGTGGCCGCGACGACGTGGACGCCGATTTCGCCCGACATCCTGGCGAGTTCCCGGGTCCGCCGGGTGAGGCCGTACGGCGTCCACTGGACGAGCGCCGAGCCACCACGCGCCTTGAAGTCGAGGAGCGTGCGGGCGGCCGCGGCCGGGTCGTCCAGCTCTTGACCCGGTAGCAGCTTCGAGGCGAAGAACAGGTGGTCGTGCGAGTCCGTCACGCCCAGTTCGGCCGGATCGATGTCGCCCAGCACCGTCCGCACCCGCGGGTCCCCAGTCACGCCGCCGAGTGTAACGCTTCACCCGTTACGATGGCGAGGTGCCCGAAGAGTTCCGCCTCGACATGGGGGCGCCCTGGTTGAACCTGCTCGCCACGCGCGGCCGGCACTTCGGGCCGCGGCCGGTCGAGCGGATTCCGACCGCCGAACGGCTGCGCGACTGGCTGGCCCGGGTCGACCTGACCCCGCTGGCGCAGGTCACGTCCGCCGACGTCCCCACGGCCCACCGGCTGAGAGAAGTGCTCCGCGCACTCGCGCTGGGCGCGGTCGACGGCGTCGCGCCGAAAGCCGATCAGGTCGACCCGCTGACGGCGTTCCTCACCACTGACCCCGTCCACCTGGCCGCCCTCGACCGGCTGCACCGCAGCGCCCCGCCGACCGCGGACGCGGCGTTCGCGCGGCTCGCGCACCAGGCGGCCGACTGGCTCACCGGGCCGCTGCGGCACGACCTGCGGGCCTGCCCCGAGCAGGACTGCCGGGGCGTGTTCGCCGATCCGGGCGGCCGGCGGCGGTGGTGTCCCTCCCCCGCCTGCGCCAGCCGGGGCCGGGTGCGCGCGCTCAGGGAGCGGCGGCGCGCCGGGTCATGACGGCCAGAGGATCCGGCGCATCGGCACCGCGCCCCGCGCCCGCTTCCGCCATTCGCGCGGATACCCCAGCGACACCTCTTCGAAGCGGACGCCGTCGGCCTCGGTCGTGCGCGGGATGTGCAGGTGGCCGTAGACGGCGATCTCCGCGCGGTAGCGCAGGTGCCAGTCCTCGGTCTTCGTGGTGCCGCACCACAGCGCGAACTCCGGCCAGTACAGCGGCGCGGTCGGGTGGCGGTGCAGCGGCCAGTGCGACATCAGGATCGTGCCGTGGTCCTCGGGGATCGCGTCGAGCCGCCCGGTGCTGATCTTGAGGCGGTCTTCGCACCACGCCTGCCGGCTCGGGTACGGGTCCGGGTGCAGGAAGTACTCGTCCGTGCAGACGACCCCGGCGGCGCGTGCCTGGCGAAGCGCCTCCTCCAGCGAGTGCCCCTCGGCCTCCGGCGTCCGCCAGCTGTAGTCGTAGAGCAGGAACAGCGGCACGATCGTCAGCGGCCGCGGACCGTACTCCCACACGGGGAACTCGTCTTCCGGCGTCAGCACGCCGATCTCGCGGCACTGCTCGACGAGGTACTCGTACCGGGCCTGGCCCCGCAGCTGGCAGGGGTCGTTGTGCGTCGTCCACAGCTCGTGGTTGCCGGGCACCCAGACGACCTTCGCGAACCGCTCGCGCAGCGTCTTCAAGGTCCCGATGGTCGCTTCGGCCCGCTCGGCGACGTCCCCCGCCACGAGCAGCCAGTCCTCGGGGGTCTCCGGGACGACCGAGTCGAGGATCGGGCCGTTGCCCTCGTGGGTCACGTGGAGGTCGCTGGTGGCGAAGAGGTGCGGCACCCCTCCACCGTAACCACCGGCTCCCGGGGATCTTCGCGAAACCTCCGGATCCTGGGCGATTTCCGGACCAGTGCCACGGCCCCGGCGAAGACGTAGACGCCGGCCTGGACGTTCAGCAGCACGGCCGGCCCGGTCGTCGCGACCAGCGTGCCCGCCAGCAGGGCGCCGACCGTCGTGAACGTGGCGATCGCGGCGAACGTCGTGCTCAGCACCCGGCCGGCCCGCTCCGGCGCGACCGCGCTCTGGATCTCCGACAGCACCCCGGCGCCGACGACCACGCCGGGCGCGCCGGCCAGGACGAACAGGCCGACGTACAGGCCGAGCGAGGTCGTCACGAAGGCGAGGTTCCAGATCACCGCGGACAGCACGCCCAGCGCGACCGAGCCCCAGCCCAGCAGGGCCGCCGGGGCCACCCGGCGCGCCACGGTCGCCAGCGCGAACCCGGCGGCCAGGCCACCGATCGCCTGGACGCCGCGCAGCAGGCCCGCGTCGGCTTCGCTGCCGCCCAGCACGTCCAGGACGTAGACCACGAACAGCACCAGGAACATGCCCTGGGCCAGGGAGGTGAAGACCAGCGCGAGCCCGGTCCGCCGCAGCCGGCGGTTGCCCGCCAGCTCCCGCAGCCCGTCGAGCCAGGCCCGCACCACCGGTTCGCGCTCACTCACCGGCACGGGCGCGGACACCCGCCGGAACGGCTTCGCGAGCAGTGCCGTCGCGACCACCAGCACGGCCAGGTAGCCCGTGATGACGTCCGTGAGCCCGCCGAAACCGAGCAGCGCCCCGCCGGCCCAGCCGCCGGCCAGCCGCGCGACGCTGCCGTTGACGCTCATCAGGCCGTTCGCCCCGGTCACCTCCGCGACGCCGACCAGCTCCGGCACCAGCGCGTTCCGCGCCGGTTCGAACACCGACGCGAGCGCCGCCTGCGCGGCCATCACCGCGTACACCACGACGACGTCCGGCTCGGCCAGCAGCGGCAGCGCCACGACCGCGAGGCCGCAGCAGACGCCGAACAGCACCGCGCGGCGGTTCCAGCGGTCGGCGACCACGCCGGCCACCGGGCTCAGCAGCACCGCGGGCAGCAGGCCCAGGACGATGCTGAGCGCCGTCGTCGCGGCGGAGCCGGTGCGCTGGAAGACGTAGACCGGCAACGCCACCTGCAGCATCCACTCGGCCGTCTCGCCGAAGAACGCGGCCACCCACAGCCGGGCGAAGGCCGGCACCCCCAGCAGCTCCTTCATTCCTCCGCCTTCCCCGAGTGCTCGATGCGCGGGAACGCCCGCAGGCCGACGTGCACCGGGCGGGCGCCGGCCGGGGCGTCGGCCCGGATGGCCCCGACGTAGGGCCGGACCAGCGCGTCGATGGCGTCCGTGAGGCGGGTCAGCTCCGCGGGCGTGACCCGCAGCGAGTACGAGGTGAACCCGGCCGCCGCCCGCCAGGCCGGGTCCAGGTCGTCCATCGAGTCGAGGTACCGCTGGGTCAGCTCCTGCTCGTTGGCCAGCGTCGCGCCGACCACCCCGAGCTGGGCCGCCCGGCGGACCGGGTCGTCGGCGATGTCGCCCAGGTCGAGCCCGACCTGGCGGGCGCGCCACGGCCGTTCGCGGCCGTCCTCCCCCTCGGCCCGCTCGACCAGCCCGTACTGCGCGAGCTGGCGCAGGTGCCAGCTGCAGTTGGACGCGGTCGAGCCGACCGCGTCGGCGCACTCGCTCGCGGTGCGCGGGCCCACGGACGTCAGGTGGTGCAGCAGGGCCGAGCGCAGCGGGTGGGACAGCGCCCGCAGCAGCTCGACGTCCTCGATCCGCCTGCGCGGCGGCAGCTCGGCCATCATCCCGCCAATCTGAAAGAGCCATTTCGAAAGGTTTCCTTCATAGTTGATCCCGCCTGCGGGTTTGTCAAGGCGATCCGCTATCGTTCGCGGGGCAGTGACTGCACAAGGCAGTGACTGCGCCGTGACCCGACCTTGGATGGACGTTGCCCGACCAGCGCGAACTCGCCACCGCCGCCGCCCTCGCCCTCCCCCGGTTCGTGGGCTCGACCGCGCTCTTCCACGCCGCGGTCGCCGAGCGGATGGCCGTCACCCCGACCGAGCTGCACTGCCTGCACCTGCTCCACGGCGGGGTCAGCGACTCCCCGACCGAGCTGGCCCGGCTGCTCGGGATGTCCACCGGCGCGTTCACGCGACTCCTCGACCGCATGCAGCGGCACCGGCTCGCCGAGCGCGCGCCGGATCCGGCCGACCGCCGCCGGCTCGTCGTCCGCCCGCTGCCCGACCGGATGGCCGAGCTCGCCGAGCTGTACGCGCCGATGGCCCGGTTCGTCGGGGAGCGGCTCGCCCGGCTGGACCGCCGTCAGCTCACGGCGTTGCTGGAGTTCCTGACGGACGGCACCGCGGCGGCCGAACGGTCGACGGGTCAGCTGCCGGATGTGACCCAGGCCATAACCAGTTGACTAACTCTACTGATGTTGCGTTAACTGGACCGCACTATGAGGAACTGAACCGCGCCCATCCCGCTTCCGAGGCGGCACCCGGTCGAGCTGACGCTCCCGCGTGCCACGACGCCCGGCGGGATTTCCGCTTCTTCCCATCCGGGCCCGGTGATGCGCAATGTCTCTCTTTCCCTTGCAGGCCAAGGACGTCGTCTTCGGCTACGGCACCCGCGTCGTCCTCGACGGCGTCTCGCTGACCGCCTCGGCCGGGCAACGGCTCGGCCTCGTCGGCGAGAACGGCACCGGCAAGTCCACGCTGCTGCGGCTGCTCGCCGGGCTCGAAGAACCCCGCTCCGGCGAGGTGCTCCGCGGCCCGGACGTCGGATTCCTGCTGCAGGAGCTGCCGTTCGGTCTGGACGCGACGTTCGCGGACGTCCTCGACGACGCGCTCGCCGACATCCGCGCCGCCGCGGCCCGGCTCGACGAGCTGACCGCCGCGATGACCGACCGGCCGGACGACGAGGCCGTGCTCGAGGAGTACGGCCGGGTACTGGAGTGGGCCCAGGCCCACGACCTCTGGGACGCCGACCGGCGCGCGAAGCTCGTCTGCGACGGGCTCGGCCTCGGCGGCGTCGACCCGGGCCGGCGGCTCGGGACGCTGTCCGGCGGCCAGCGGTCCCGGCTCGGCCTGGCCGCGCTGCTGATCCGGCAACCGGAGACGCTGCTGCTCGACGAGCCGACCAACCACCTCGACGACGCCGCGATGGCGTTCCTGGAACGCCACCTCACCGAGCTGACCGGGATCGTGGTGTTGTCGTCGCACGACCGGGTGTTCCTCGACGCCGTCTGCACCGACATCGTCGACCTCGACCCGGCCGCGGCCGACCGGCAGGCCGGCGGCGCGGTCCGCTACGGCGGCAGCTACACCGACTACCTCGGGCACAAGAAGGCCGAGCGGGCACGCTGGGAACAGCGCTTCGCCGAAGAACAGGAGGAGCTGAAGGAGCTTCGCGAGACCGTCGCGGTCACGGCGCGGAACGTCGCCTACGGCCGCGGCCCGCGCGACAACGACAAGTTCATCCACCACTTCAAGGGCGCCCGCGTCCAGAAGACGATCTCGCGGCGGGTGCGCGACGCCGAGCAGCGGCTGGAGAACCTCGAACGCGACCAGGTCCGCAAACCCCCGGCACCGCTGAAGTTCCGGGCCGAGCTGACCGGCCGCGCGACGGGCGACGGCCCGGCGATCTCGGTGCGCGACCTCGAAGTCCCCGGACGGCTCCGGTTGCCCCGCCTCGACGTCGACGGCTCGGCGCGGCTGCTCGTCACCGGCAGCAACGGCGCCGGGAAGTCGACGCTGCTGTCGGTCCTGGCCGGCCGGCTCACGCCCGCGGGCGGCACGGTCCACTTCGGACCCGGCGTCCGAGTCGGGCTGCTGGAACAGGACGTCGTGTTCGCCTCACCGGAGCGCACGGCCGCGCGGGTGTACCGGGACACGCTGGGCGAGGACGCTCCCCCGCTGGGCCACCTGGGCCTGCTGGCGTCCCGGGATCTCCGGCAGCCCGTCGGGGCGCTCTCGGTCGGTCAGCGGCGACGGCTGGCGCTGGCGATCCTGCTCGCCGAGCCACCGGACGTGCTCCTGCTGGACGAGCCGACGAACCACATTTCGCTGACCCTGGCGGAAGAGCTGTTCGCGGCGCTGGAAACGGCGCCGGGCGCGGTCGTCATCGCGTCCCATGACCGGTGGCTGCGCCGGGACTGGTCAGGCGACCGCCTGGAACTGGCGGCCGGCCGACCGGCCGCGGTATAGGCCGTTATACGGGCGGAGCTTTCGCGGGAAAGCTCCGCCCGTATCGTCAGAGGGTGATGCCGAGGAGGGCGTCGACCGCGATGCGGACGAGGCCGGGCGCGGTGGCGTCCGTGCCGTCGCGGCGCAGGGCCTCGCTCGCCCACGCGTCGATCGCGGCGAGGGCCTTCGGCGTGTCGAGGTCGTCGGAGAGGTGGTCGCGCAGCCGCGAGACCGTGTCCTCGGCCGACGGGCCGGCAGGCAGCGCGACGGCTTCGCGCCAGCGCGCCAGCCGCGTCTCGGCTTCCGCGAGGAGCGTGTCCGTCCACGGGCGGTCCGCGCGGTAGTGGCCGGCGAACAGCGCCAGCCGGATCGCGCCCGGGTCGACCTGGTCGGCCCGCAGCCGCGAGACGAACACCAGGTTCCCGCGCGACTTCGACATCTTCTCGCCGTCGAGGCCGATCATCCCGGCGTGGACGTAGTGGCGGGCGAACGGCCCGTCCTTGGCGACGGCTTCGGCGTGCGCGGCGCTGTACTCGTGGTGCGGGAAGATCAGGTCCGAGCCGCCGCCCTGCAGGTCGAACCCGAGGCCGAGCCGGTTGACCGCGATCGCGCTGCACTCGATGTGCCAGCCCGGGCGGCCCGGGCCGAGCTCGGACTCCCACGACGGCTCGCCCTCGCGCGCCACGCGCCACAGCAGCGCGTCCAGCGGGTGGCGCTTGCCGGCGCGGTCGGGGTCGCCGCCCCGTTCGGCGAAGAACTTCCGCATCGTGGGCTCGTCGTAGTTCGACTCGTAGCCGAACTTGCCCGTCGCCGTGTGGTCGAAGTAGACGTCCGGGAACTCCGGATCGTCCGCGCGGTAGGCGGCTCCGTTGGCCACCAGCTTCGCGATGACCTCGACGATCTCCGGGATGCTCTCCACCGCGCCGACGAACTGCTTCGGCGGCAGGACGCGCAGGGCGGTCATGTCCTCGCGGAACAGCGCCGTCTCGCGCATGCCCAGCACGACCCAGTCGTCCTTGTCCCGCTCCGCGCGCTCCAAAAGCGGCTCGTCGATGTCCGTCACGTTCTGCACGTAGTGGACGTCGTGCCCGTTGTCCCGCCAGACGCGGTTCACCAGGTCGAAGGCCAGGTACGTCGCGGCGTGCCCCAGGTGCGTCGCGTCGTAGGGCGTGATGCCGCAGACGTACATCCGGGCGGTGGCTCCAGGAGCGGTCGGGCGGATCTGCCCGGTGGCCGTGTCGTGGAGCCGCAGCGGGCGGGGGGTGCCGGGGATGCGGGGCACGTCGACCGATGACCAAGTCTGCATACCCCCGACTGTAAGCGCTCGCTCCGGCGCCCTCCCGCCCGGTGGGACTCCTCCCCCACGTGGAGCAGCGGCTACGCCCGGCGTCCGGCGTTCGCCTTGATCGCGTCACGGACGAATTCCGCGACGCCCGGCCGCTGCTCGTCCTCCCGGACGAGGAATCCGAGCTGCACCGGCTCGGTGACGTAGAGCTCACCGATCCGCTGCTGCGTCTCGTACGAGCACTCGCCCATCACGCGGGCGAGCATCGCCCGGTGCTCCTCGGCCAGGTCCATCGCCTCGGAGCCGTCCGGGGCGCCGCCCGCGTCCAGGACGCCCCGCAGCCGGCGGACCCAGTCCCGGCGGACGGCTTCCCCGGCCGCCAGGTCCTCCTTGGACGGTGCCGCCGCGCCCCGCCATTCGGGCGTGTGCCCCCACCGCCGTGCGGCCTCCTCCGCGTAGCCCTCCGGCTCGCGGAACCCGCCGAACACCTCGAACTTCTCCTCGGGCGTCAGTGCGTTGCCCATGGCTCTCGCCTCCATCACGCGATCGACGGCCGCGACCATCCGCCCGAGCTCGCCCATCCGCGCCACGAGCAGCTCCCGCTGTCTCTTCAGGTGCGCTTCGGCGTCGATGCCCGGGTCGTCCACGAGGGTCGCGATCGTCTCGAGGGGGAACCCGAGCTCCCGGTAGAACAGGATGCGCTGCAGCCGGTCGAGGTCCTCGTCGTCGTAACTGCGGTACCCGGCGTGCGTCCGGCCGCTCGGGCTGAGCAGGCCGATCTCGTCGTAGTGGTGCAGCGTCCGGACGGTGACCCCGGCCAGGGCGGCGACCTTGCCCACGGGATGCCCCATCGTTCCCCTCCTCGTCCCGGCCGGTGTGGCCCTTGCGGTGACCACGCTCGTGCCTCACGCGACGTGAGGGTCAAGTGTCACCCTTCCGTAGCCGTCGCGACCCGGCGAGCGCGGTTAGCCTGGCTCGATGAGGGCGGAGGTCGCGGTGGGCGGTGCGATCGCCGTGATCGCGCTGGTCACGGCCGTCTGGGTCGTCGTGCGGCGGCGGCGGAAACCGCCGGGTTCCGAGGCGAGGGCGGTGCTCGGTGACGTGCCGCACGCACCCCTGTCGGCCGTGCGCCGCGACGCGCTGCTGGCGCGGATCGAGAAGACCTTCGCCGCCGGCCGGTTCTGCGTCCTGCTCGGCGGGAGCGGCGCGGGCAAGACCCACCTGGCCGCCGCGTTCGCCCGCGAGAGCCGGGCTCCGGTGGTCTGGGTCGCGGACCCGGCGAACGCCGCCCGCGCCGGCTTGGCGTCGATCGACGCCCTCGACGACGCGGTCGTGGTCTTCGACGGCGCGACCGACCCGGACGCGCTCAACCGCTGGCTGCCCGCCCGGGCGCGGGTGCTCGTCACCACTCGCGTGCCGGACTTCGAGGTCCTCGGCGGCACGGTCCCCGTCGGCGGGTTCGAGGAGGCCGAGGCGGCCCGGTTCCTGGTCGCCCGAGCGGGCGAGGCCGCGCCGGAGGTGGCCCGGGAGCTGGGTTTCCTGCCGCTGGCGCTGGCCCAGGCGGGCGCGGTGATCCGGCGCCACGGCGTCGCGGGTTACCTCGAGCGGCTGCCGCACACGCCGCCGCTGGAACGGGAGCCGGGCGAGGCCCACCCGGCGGCCGTCGAAGACACGACGCTCGCGGCGCTCCGGATGGTGGCGGCCCGGGACAGCCGGGCGCTGGTCGCCGCCGAGTTGCTGGCGGTGCTGGCTTCGCAGGGCACGCGCCGCGAGCTGGCGCACCGCGTCGGGCCCGACCCGGTCGCGGTCGACGCGGCCCTCGCGGGGCTCGCGGACGCCTCGCTCGCGGAGTTCCGCGGCGGTGTGGTCGTGATGCACCGCCTGACGCAGCGGGCGGTGCTGGGCCGGTTGCACGCGGAGGACCGCCTCGGACCGGCCCTGGACCGGGCGTTCACGGTGGTCGAGACGCCCCTGCCGGCGGCGGACCTCGTCGACCACGCGGCCGCGCTGTGGCGCCACTTCCGAGCCCTGCCGACAGCGGAGATAGCGCCCCGCCTCCCCCGCATCCTGCGCATGCGCCGACGCGCGGTCGACGCGCTGGTGGAGGCGGGCGCACTCACCCAGGCCCGGACGCTCGGCCTGGAGGTGCTGGCGGACCACCATGCGTACCTGCCGGCCGGGCACGAGGACATCGCCCAGGCGGCCCGGTCCCGCTACCGGGCGGCGCGGGCCCTGTCCCGGGCAGGTTGACCGAGCCGTCCCCGGCTACGCCCGGCCGAATCGAGCCGCAGAGCCAGGCGAGAGGCCGAGCCACACGCGGTCGGGGGCCGCCGCGCGGCCCGCTTCCTGGCTCGGCGGGGCGCGTGTCGCCGCAAGCAAGCGCTACCCGGCCACAGGGTGCACGGCACCCGGCTGAGCCTGCCCGGGCTGCCACAGCGGCCGCGGGGCCAGCCCGCCCGGGCTGCCGCGGCGGCCGCGAGGTCAGCCCGCCCGAGCCGCCCCTACCGCGGGTCAGCGGCGGCGCGTCCGCAGGTAGTCCCCGACCACCGCCGCGCCCAGGCCGTCCAGGTCCGGGGCGATCACGCGGCCGCCCGAGCGGCGGGCGATCACGTCGACGAAGGCCGTCAGCCGGGGGTCGTCGCCCAGGCGGAACACCGAGACCGACGCGCCCAGCTTGGCCAGGCGGTCCACTTCGGACAGTGTCTTGTGGAGGGTCACCGGCTGGGGCGGGTAGTCGAAGACCGCCTCGCCGTCCGGTTCCAGGTGGGCCGTCGGCTCGCCGTCGGTGACCATCAGGACCACCGGCTGCGCGTCCGGGTGGCGGCGCAGGTGCTGCCCGGCCAGCAGCAGCCCGTGGTGGGCGTTCGTGCCCTGCTCCCACGCGCCCTCCAACCCGATCAGCTCGGGCAGCTCCACCGACATCGCGTACCGGCCGAAGGTGATCAGCTGCAGCGCGTCGTTGCGGAACCGCGTGCTGATCAGCTGGTGCAGCGCGAGCGCCGTGCGCTTCATCGGCAGCCAGCGGCCCTCCTGCACCATCGACCACGACGTGTCCACCAGCAGCGCGACCGCCGCCCGTGAGCGGTGCTCCGTCTCGACCACTTCGACGTCCTCGACGTCCAGCCGCACCGAGCGCTCCCCCACCGCCACCGACCGCAGGACGGCGTTGCGGATCGTCCGGGGCACGTCCCACGGCTGCATGTCCCCGAACCGCCACGGCCGGGACGCGCCCGTCGGCTCGCCCGCCGCGCCCGCCGACTCGGTCTCGCGCTCGCCGGTCTTGCCGCGCAGCGCGTTCACGATGTCGGACAGCGCCGTCTCGCCCAGGCGCCGCAACGCCTTGGGCGACAACCGGAGCGACCCGTCGGCGGCGCGCTCGAACAGGCCCTGGCGGCGCAGCTCACGCTCCAGTTCGGACAGTCGCCGGGCGTCGACCCCGGCGTCCTTGCCCAGCTGGCGTTCGAGTGCCTCCAGGTCGATGTCCTCCAGCCGGGCGCCCGGGTACGACTGGCCGAGCTGCTCGGCCAGCGCGTCCAGCTCGGCGAGGTCCGCCATCGCCTGGGCGCCTTCGCCCATGCCCAGCGGGTTCTTGCCGCGGAAGCGTTCCGAGCCGGTCCAGTCCTCGCCCGGCCGCGCCGCGCGCAGCTGGGCGTCCAATTGGGACAGTTGCTGGGCGAGCCGCGGGTCGCCGAACGCCTGCTGGGTCAGCTCGGCCAGTTCGGCGCGCTGCTCGGCGGACATCGAGTTGAGCATCCGCTGGGCCGCCGCGGACCGGGCGGCGAGCGCGTCGATCAGCTCCTCGACGTTGCGCGGGTTCTCCGGGAAGAACTCGCCGTGCTTCGCCATGAAGTCGTCGAAGCGCTCCTGGATGTCCTCGGCGCTTTGGGCGTGCGCCGCGAGGAGGTCGTTGAGGTCCGAGAGCATCTCGTTGATGCGCTCGACGTCCTCGGGCCCGGCGTTCTGCAGCGCCTGCTTCATGCCCTGGAACCGCGACTCCATCAGCTCCTGGCCGAGGAGGTCCCGGATCTTCTGGTAGTTCTCCCGGCCCTGCTCGGAACGCCAGTCGTACTCGGCCAGCTCGTTCACGGCCGCGGCCGTGCCCGGTGGCAGGGCGTCCAGCTGCGCCTCCCGGAACCGGGCTTCGTCGTCCGGGTCCGGGAAGAGCTCGCGCCGTTCGGCTTCCAACGCTTCGGAAAGCAGGCGCTGGACCTCCTGCAGGGTGCCGTCGAGGTTGTTGCGACGCTGGATCTGCGACCGGCGCTGCCACAGGCGCCGGGTCAGCTCGTCCAGGCCCGACGTGCGGTCGGTGCCGCGCCGGAGGAGTTCCTCCAGCGCCGAACGCGGCGACGACCCGGCCATCACTTCGCGGCCGATCTCGTCGAGCGCGTCACGCAGGTCGGCCGGCGGCGCGAGCGGGTCCGGCCCGTCGTGCCACGGGCCGTAGGAGTAGCCGTCGGGAAGCGGGACCGCGGTCATCGGCCGTAGACGGTCGTCGCGTCGTCGGAGTCCTTGGCCAGTCGCCGCGCCAGGAACAGCGATTCGAGGGCGAGCTCGACGGCGGCAGCGATCCGGCCAGCGGGCTCGTCGGCCGAGACCCCGGCCCGCGAGGCGACCTCGTGCAGCACCGGCAGTTCCGGTAGCGCGGCCAGCACCTCCTTCGCCGGGACGCGCTCGCCGGTGGCTACGAGGTGCCCTTCCTCGACGGCGTCGGCGAGCGGGCGCAGGTCCAGCCCGGCGAACCGCTCGCGGGCGGTCTCGGCGATCGCCCGGCGCAGCAGGTGCACGAGGTGCTCGATCTCGCGGCCTTCTTCGCCGGGCTCGAACTCGATCTTGCCGCGCAGCACCGACGGGACGGCGTCGAGGTCGACCGGCCGCGCGACGGCCGGCTGCTCTCCGGTCAGCGCCGAGCGCCGCAGCGCCGCGGCCGCGACGGTCTCCGCGGCGGCGACGGCGAACCGCGCCGACACCCCGGACCGCTGGTCGATGACCGGCGAGTCGCGCAGGTTCCGGACGAACCGGGCGAGGACCTCCAGCAGCGGCTCGCCGACTTCGGCGACGAGGTTCGCCTCCTGCTTGACGACGGCGACCTCGGCCTCGACGTCCAGCGGGTAGTGGGTGCGGATCTCCGCACCGAAGCGGTCCTTGAGCGGCGTGATGATCCGGCCTCGGTTGGTGTAGTCCTCGGGGTTGGCGGTGGCGACGAGCAGGACGTCCAGCGGCAGCCGCAGCGTGTAGCCGCGGACCTGGATGTCGCGCTCCTCCATCACGTTGAGCAGCGCGACCTGGATGCGCTCGGCGAGGTCGGGCAGCTCGTTGATGGCGACGATGCCGCGGTGGGCGCGCGGGACCAGGCCGAAGTGGATGGTCTCGGGGTCGCCGAGGCTGCGGCCTTCGGCGACCTTCACCGGGTCGACGTCGCCGATCAGGTCGCCGACCGACGTGTCCGGCGTGGCGAGCTTTTCGGTGTAGCGCTCGGAACGGTGGCGCCACGTCACGGGCAGGTCGTCGCCGAGCTCGGCGGCGCGGCGGAGCGACGCGGGCGTGATCGGCTGCAGCGGGTGTTCGCCCAGCTCGGAACCCTCGATGACGGGCGTCCACTCGTCGAGCAGGCCGGCGAGGGTGCGCAGCAGGCGGGTCTTGCCCTGGCCGCGTTCGCCGAGCAGGACGACGTCGTGCCCGGCCAGCAGCGCGCGTTCGAGCTGCGGCAGCACGGTGCGGGAGAACCCGACGATGCCGGGCCAGGCGTCCTCGCCGTTCTTGAGCGCCTCGAGGAGGTTGTCGTGGATCTCTTGCGCGATCGGCCGCGGCTCGTACCCGGCCGCGCGCAGGGCCCCGGCGGTGCGGGGAAGAGCGTCTGGAACTGCGTTCACCCGTTCGACGCTACTGCCGGATCGGCGGCCCGTCGATGTGGAGCGACTCCAGCGTGGGCGCGCTCTGCCGTCGCGGGACGAGCCGGTAAAATAGGGCGTCGTGTGCCGTCCCAGTGCGACTTTCGCCGTCTGGTCCTCCGCGTGGCTGAACGGAGCCGCGGCGTCCGACGATGTGCTCGACGCCCTGCTCGCGTGGGGTGAGGCCCACGACGTGGTCGCCGCCGACGCGGCCGCGGCCGACGCGTTCGCGCTCCCGCTGGCCTTCAACCGGGCGGCCACGCCGGTCCAGCTCCTGATGGCGTTGCGTTCGCAGGGAGCGAAAAGCATGCAGCTGGTGCTCCCGGTCCCGGGCGACGTCCGCGGCCTGGGTGCCGGCGGCCCGTTCACCGAGGCGGCGCTGCGCGCGGGTGACGCGGTGGTGCTGCCGGACCTCGGCTTCGGCCTGGTGCCGGAGCCGATCGCCGAGGGCCTGGTCCGGTGGACGGTCTACGCCCTGTCCTCGCCGGCACCGCCGGAGTTCGTCGCCCTGGGCGAAGCCGAACACGGCCTGACCGACGCGATCCGCGCGAGCGCGGGCGCGCTGCAGACCCTGGACGTCGCCTCCGACCGCCCGGGAGTCCGCGCGGAGCTGTCGGCGCACCTGCGGGCCCGGCCGGACGTCGACTGGCCGGCCGGCACCCCGGGGCGCGCCTTGCGGGTGCTGCAACGAGCCGAGGAGATCGCGGCGATCCTGACGATCGCGTCCTCGGACGACCCGGGCGGCGCGCTGTCGGCTTCGGCGTCGACGTTGCGAGCCCAGGCGTTGCGGCCCCTGTCGGACGCAGTGCGAACGGCCCGGTGCGCGGCGGTCAACGAGGCCGTGCGGGTGTTCGCCGAGCAGACGGCCCGCGAAGGCTAGCGACCCGGGCGCTTGGCCGGTTCGCAGCAGCCGACCGCGCACGGCGCGCCGTTGACCGTGCAGCCCGCCGCCGTGAACGGGGACAGCTTCCGCGGGGGGACGCCGTGCGTGTGCTCGCGGATCAGCTCCACCACCAGCTCCGCGAAGCGCGGATCCGCACCCGCCGTGGCCGCGCGGGCGAAGGCCATTCCGTGGTCCGCCGCGCGTTCCGCTGCCTCGTTGTCCAGGTCCCAGATCACCTCGAGGTGGTCCGAGACGAACCCGATCGGCGAGACGACCACGCCCGTGACGCCCGCGGCGTGCAGTGCGTCGATGTGGTCGACGATGTCCGGCTCCAGCCACGGGACCTGCGGCGGCCCGGACCGGGACTGCCAGACGACGTCGTACTCGGCAATCCCCGCTTCGGCGGCCACCAGGCGCGCCGCCTCCGCGATCTGGCGGGAGTACCGGTGACCGCCCTCGGCCGGCGGGCCCGACGCGCGGTCCGCGCTCGACGGCACCGAGTGCGCCGTGAACACCGTGCGGATCCCCGGCGCGTTCCCGAGCGAGGCGTGCGCCGCGCGGACGCCGTCCGCCACCGCCGAGACGAACAGCGGGTGGTCGAAGAACTGGCGCAGCTTCACCATTTCGGGTGCGTCGGTGCCGACCGCCGCGCGGGCGCGCTCGATGTCCTCGTCGTACTGGCGGCACGCCGAGTAGCCGCCGTACGCGCTCGTCGGGAACACCAGGACCCGCCGGGCGCCGGACGCGGTCAGCGACGCGAGCGTGTCCTCGACCATCGGGTGCCAGTTGCGGTTGCCGAAGTGCACCGGCAGGTCCATGCCGGCGGCCGCGAGCTGCTTCTCGACCGCGGCCATCGCGTCGCGGTTCAGCTTGTTGATCGGCGAAACACCGCCGAAGTGCTGGTAGTGCTCGGCGACTTCGAGCAGCCGCTCCCGCGGCACACCCCGGCCCTTGGTGACGTTCTCGAGGAACGGCATGACGTCGTCGGGCCCTTCCGGACCGCCGAACGAAAGCCACAGCAACGCGTCGTATCCCACCCCGCCATCTTGCCGATGTGGCGGCCCGCACGCTGACGCGGGCCCATTATGAATCGACCAGTACAGAACTGTGCTACGGTCGGGCCATGGCCAGGCCACGGGAGTTCGACGAGACCGCCGCCGTCGAAAAGGCGATGCACGCCTTCTGGGAACACGGCTACGAGGCGACGTCGACGCAGGACCTCTGCGACGCCACCGGGCTCGGACGCAGCAGCGTCTACAACACCTTCACCAGCAAACGGGCCCTCTTCCGGCGTTCGCTCACGCACTACACCAGCACCCAGCTCGGCAAGCGGCAGGCGATCCTCGACGGCCCGGGCACCGCGGCCGAGCGGCTCGCCACGGTCCTCGACCAGACCGTCGAAGACGACGTCGAGCAACGCCGGCGCGGCTGCCTCGTGGTCAACACCCTGGCCGAGCTCGGCTTGCCCGACGACGAAGTCGGCGCCGCCCTGCGGGACGACACCGACCGAAACCTGGCCATGTTCGCCGAATGCGTCCGGGAAGGCGTGCTCGACGGCAGCCTCCGCGACGGCCTCGACCCCGCCGACGTGGCGGAGTTCCTGCTCAGCACCACCTCGGGCCTGCGTGTGCTGGCCCGCCGGGGTACGAGCCGCGAGCGCATGCACGCCGTCGCGGACATCGCGCTGGCGGGCATCACGCGCTGAACACCACTTCGGCAACGGCGAACCATGCCCTGATTTTGAACTGACCGATACATAACCGGAGGGACCCTCATGCCCCTGGCCGTCTTCGTTCTCGGGCTCAGCGTGTTCGCGCTGGGCACGTCCGAGTTCATGATCACCGGCCTGCTCCCCGGCATGGCCGCCGACCTGCACGTGAGCATCCCCGACGCCGGCCTGCTGATCTCCGCGTTCGCCATCGGCATGGTCGTCGGCGCGCCCCTGCTGGCCATCGGCACCCTGCGCCTGCCCCGCCGCCGGACGCTGCTGGCCCTGCTCGGCGTGTTCGCCGTGGCGCACGTCGTCGGCGCGCTCGCCGACGGGTACGCGCTCCTCTTCGCGACGCGGGTGGTCGCGGCGCTGGCCTGCGCCGGGTTCTGGGCCGTCGCCCTGGCGACGACGATCGCGCTCGTGCCCGTCGAGCGGCGCGGGCGCGCGATGGCGGTGCTGGTCGGCGGGCTGACCGTGGCGAACATCGCCGGGGTGCCCGCCGGCACCTTCCTCGGCCAGCACGCCGGCTGGCGGACGGCGTTCTGGGCGGTCACGGCGGTGACCGCGCTCGCGGTGATCGGCGTGGCCCTGCTGGTGCCCGAGACGACCGGCGGACCGCTGAGCGTCCGGGGCGAACTGCGGCTCTACCGGCGCGGCCGGGTCTGGCTCGCGCTCGGCGTGATCGCCCTGTGCCAGGCCATGATCTTCGCCGCGTTCAGCTACCTGGCGCCGTTGCTGACCGAGACCGACGGCCTGCCCGGCGAATGGGTGCCGGGCGTTCTGGCGCTGTTCGGCGTCGGCGCGCTGCTCGGGATCAGCGCGGGCGGGCGGCTGGCCGACCGGCGGCCGTTCGCCACGCTGTACGGCTGCCTCGCCCTCGCGCTGACGGCGTTGCTCGTGCTCGCCCTGACCACCGACGCGCTCGTCGCCGTCGCGGCCGTGCTCGTCTTCGGTGTGGCCGCGTTCGGTGCCAACCCGGCACTGAACCTCCGCGCCTTCCAGGCCGCCGGGGACGCGCCGACGCTCGTCGGGGCCAGCACGACCGCGGCGTTCAACGTCGGCAACACGGTCGGGCCCTGGCTGGGCGGCGTCGCGATCGACGCCGGGTTCGGCTTCCCGAGTGTCGCCTGGACCGGGATCGCGCTCGGCGCGGCGACGGTGGCCGCGCTCACGGTCGCCGCCGCCGTCCAGCGGAGCGACGACCGTGAGCCGGTGGCCGTGTGAGGCTCAGACGCCGAGGAAGTGGACCCCGCCGTCGACCATGATCATCGAGCCGGTCGTGGCCGGGAGCCAGTCCGACAGCACCGCGCAGACGCTCTTCGCCACCGGGTCCGGGTCCGTGCTGTCCCAGCCGAGCGGCGCGCGGTCGCCCCAGCCGTCCTCCAGGTCGACGAAGCCCGGGATGGACTTGGCCGCCATCGTCTTCATCGGGCCGGCGCTGACCAGGTTGACGCGGATGCCCTGCGGGCCCAGCTCCTTGGCCAGGTAGCGGTTGACCGACTCGAGCCCGGCCTTCGCCACGCCCATCCAGTTGTAGACCGGCCACGCGACGCGCGCGTCGAAGTCCATGCCGACGTACGACGCACCGCGGCCCATCAGCGGCAGGCACGCCTTCGCCAGCGACATGTACGAGTACGTCGAGATCTCGATCGCGGTCTTGACGTCCTCGGCGGGCGCGTCGAGGAACGGCGCGCCGAGGCAGGTCTGCGGCGCGAAGCCGATCGAGTGCAGCACGCCGTCGAGGCCGTCGACGTGCTCGCGGACCTTGTCGGCGAGGCCGTCGAGGTGCTCCTGGTTGGTGACGTCCAGCTCGATCACGGGCGCCTCTTCGGGCAGCCGCTTCGCGATGCGCTCGACGAGCGACATGCGGCCGAAGCCGGTCAGCACCACCTTCGCGCCCTCCTGCTGCGCGATCTTGGCCGCGTGGAAGGCGAGCGAGGCGTCGGTGATGATGCCGGTGATCAGCAGGCGCTTGCCTTCGAGCAGTCCGGGCACGGGTCCTCCAAGTCTGGTTCGGGATGAGGGCGAAAGATCAGTGGCCGAGGCCGAGGCCGCCGTCGACCGGCAGCACCGCGCCGTTGACGTAGCCGGCTTCCTCGGAGGCCAGGTAGCGCACCGCGGCGGCGATCTCGGCCGGCTCGGCGTACCGGCCCGACGGCACCGCCGCGAGGATCTCCTTCTTGCGGTCCTCGGACAGCTCGTCGGTCATGTCGGTGTGCACGAAACCGGGCGCGATCACGTTCGAGGTGATGTTGCGGGAGCCGAGCTCGCGGGCCAGCGACCGCGCGAAGCCGACGAGGCCCGCCTTCGACGCCGCGTAGTTGGCCTGGCCGGCCGAGCCGGAGAGGCCGACCACCGAAGAGATGAAGATGAACCGGCCCCACTTGCCGCGCAGCATCCCGCGCGAAGCACGCTTCGCGACGCGGTAGGCGCCGGTCAGGTTCGCGTTGACGACGCGCTCGAACTGCTCGTCGCTCATCCGCATGAGCAGCGTGTCGTCGGTCAGCCCCGCGTTGGACACCAGCACCTCGACCGGGCCCTGGTGCTCCTCGACGAGCTTGAACGCGGCGTCGATCTGCTCGGTGTCGGTGACGTCCGCCCGGACCCCGAAGAGCCCGTCCGGCGCACCCGAACCACGGTGCGTGACGGCGACCTGGTGCCCCTGCTCGGCGAGGTCCCGGGCGATCGCCAAACCGATGCCTCGGTTACCCCCGGTGACCAGAACCGACCGTCCCACAGTGTTCTCCCTCTTCTTCGACCCGTGCGCTGCTGCCGGGCACGAGGTTATCGGCAGTCCCGCCGCGACGCGCACCCGCGCCCGCGGTGTCCGCGACCGTCCTAAGCGGGTGTTAGGAACTGCCCTCCGACCTTGCTGGTTACCCGCTGGTTGGTCACCGTGAGTCGCAACACAGGAGGTCGACGATGACAACCCGGATCAGCGGCCCGGACGCCGTGGCCGTGAGCGAGAAACGCGTTATCGGCAACGTGCTTCGCGGCTCGATCGGCAACTTGATCGAGTGGTACGACTGGTACGCCTATGCGGCGTTCACCACATACTTCGCCAAGTCCTTCTTCCCCACCAGCGACACCACGGCGGCGTTCCTCGGGACCGCGGCCGTGTTCGCCGTCGGGTTCCTCATGCGGCCGCTCGGCGGCTGGATGCTCGGCCGCTTCGCCGACCGGTTCGGCCGCCGCAGCGCGCTCGTGCTCTCGGTGACGTTCATGGCGGGCGGCTCGCTCCTCATCGCCGTCACGCCCAGCTATCACACGATCGGGATCGCCGCGCCGATCCTGCTGCTCGTCGCCCGGCTCATCCAGGGGCTCTCGGTCGGCGGCGAGTACTCCACCTCGGCGACCTACCTCTCGGAGGTGGCCACGCCCGGCAAGCGCGGCTTCTACTCGAGCTTCCAGTACGTGACGCTCTACGGCGGCCAGCTGCTGGCCCTGGGCCTCCAGCTGATCCTGCAGGCGATCCTCACCGAACAGCAGCTGACGGCGTGGGGCTGGCGGATCGCGTTCGGCGTCGGGACGGTCGCCGCGCTGACGGTGATGTGGCTGCGGCGCGGCATGGACGAGTCGGCGAGCTACGAGCAGGTGGCGGGCGACGACCACGGCAAGGCGGCCGGTGACCGCGGCACCCTGCGCACGCTGGCCGAGTACCCCAAGGAGATCGCGCTCGTCGTCGGCCTGACGCTCGGCGGAACCGTCGGCTTCTACACCTTCGCCACCTACAGCCAGAAGTTCCTGGAGAACACCGCGCACATCCCGCGCCGGCAGGTGACGATCGTGCTGTTCTGCGCGATCCTCGTCGCGGCGCTGCTGCAGCCGCTGGCCGGGAAGCTGTCGGACCGGATCGGCCGCCGCCCGCTGCTGCTGTTCTTCGGCATCGGCGGCACGCTGCTCACCGTCCCGCTGATGACGGTGATGGGCTCGACCCGCAACCCGGTCGGCGCGTTCTTCCTGGTGCTGGCCGGGCTCGTGATCGTCGCCGGCTACACGTCGATCAACGCGATCGTGAAGGCCGAGCTGTTCCCGACGAAGATCCGCGCGCTCGGCGTCGGGCTGCCCTACGCGCTGACCGTGGCGCTTTTCGGCGGCACCGCCGAGCTGATCGCGCAGGCGTTGAAGAGCGCCGGGCACGAGCCGGTGTTCTTCTGGTACGTCGCGGGCACGATCCTCGTCTCGCTGATCGTCTACGGCACAATGCGGGAAACCTCGAAGACCTCCGAGCTGGAGGACCGCAGGGAAGATCGACACTGAGAAAGGGATGACCGTGCGCGTGCTCCTCGTCGAAGACGACGCGGGTGTCGCCGGCGCGCTCGCCGAGTCGCTGCACGCGCGAGGTCATCCCGTCACGAGCGTCGCCCGGGGCGCGGACGCCCTGCACCGCCACCGCGGGGCCGACCTCGTCCTGCTCGACCTGGGCCTGCCGGACCTCGACGGCCTGGACGTCCTGCGGAAGATCCGGGCGGTGTCGCCGGTGCCGGTGATCGTGCTGACCGCCCGCGGCGACGAACGCTCGGTGGTGCGCGCCCTGCGCCTCGGCGCGGACGACTACCTGACCAAGCCGGTGCGCCTGGCCGAGCTGCTGGCCCGGATGGACGCCGTCGTGCGGCGCGCGGTGGCCCGCGCGGCGCCCGCCGGGGACGTCGTGCACGTCGAAGACGTCGAGATCGACCTCGGCGCGCGGCGGGTGCTGGTGGCCGGGCACGACATCGGGCTGACGACCAAGGAGTTCGAGGTCCTGGCCGTGCTCGCCGCGCGGCCGGGGACCGCGGTCAGCCGTCAGCAGCTGATGGACGAGGTCTGGGGCGACGCCTACCTGGCGGTGTCGCGGTCCCTGGACGTCCACCTGACGTCGTTGCGCGCGAAGCTGGACCGGCCGGGGCTGCTCTCCACCATCCGCGGCTTCGGCTACCGGCTCGGCCGGGGCTGACCCGTGCGGACGCGGCTGCTGGTCGTCCTGGTCGCCTTGGCGCTGGCGGTGGTCGCCGCCTTCGCCGTGCCGCTGCTGAGCTCGACGGCCGAGCAGCGCACCCAGCAGCTGGTCATCTCGCGGACCGCCGACGTCGACCGGTTCGTCGTGCTGGCCCAGCAGGCCGTCGACACCCGCGACCCGGCCGCGCTCGTCGCCGACGCGGCCCGCTACGCCGACCTGTACGGCGAAGGCGTCGTCATCGTGGACGCGCGCCGCGCGCCGCTGGTGCAGGCGGGCGGGCTCACCGCGGCCGACCCGGCGGTGCACGCGCTGGTGGAGGCGACGATGCGCAACGAGCCGGCGCCGCAGGTCGGCCGGCTGCGCCCGTGGTCGGCCGAACCGGCCTACTTCGCGCGACCGGTCGGCACCGGCACCCGGGTGTCCGGCGTGGTCGTGCTGCGGGCGTCGGTGACGGCGGCGGCCGCGGACGTCGCCACCCGCTGGGGCACCATCGGCGCCGGGGCGCTGCTGGTCGCGGTCGTGTTCGTGCTGCTCGCCGTCGTGCTGGCCCGCTGGATGGTGCGGCCACTGCACGAACTGGAGACCGGGGTGCTGGCCGTCGCCGCCGGGCACCGCGCGCACGTCCCGGAGCGCACCGGCCCGCGTGAGCTGCGCGTGCTCGCCGGCGAGGTCAACCGGATGTCCGAGGCCGTGCTGGAGGCCGCCGACCAGCAGCACCGGCTGGTCGCCGACGCCTCGCACCAGCTGCGCAATCCGCTGGCGGCGCTGCGGTTGCGCGTCGACTCCCTCGCCGCCCAGGTCGACGGCGGCAACCGCACCTACCGCGCGACCGTGGCGGAGGTGGAGCGCCTCGAGAAGCTCCTCGACGGGATGCTCGCGCTCGCGCTGGCCGAGAGCACGGCGACACGCGTCGCCGCGGGCGGTACCGACGATGCGTGTGACCTGGCCGCGGTCCTCGCCGAGCGCGTCGACGCCTGGCGGCCCGCCGCCGAGGACGCCGGTTCGGCGATCGTGCCGCCGCCCGGGCACGACGAGCCGGTGACCGTCCGCTGCCCGGAAGGCGAGCTGGCGCAGATCCTGGACGTGGTGCTGGACAACGCCGTCCACTACGCCGGCCGCGGCGCGAAGATCACCACGGACTGGTCGGCGAGCGCGTCATCGGCGACGCTCGTCGTCGCCGACGACGGGCCCGGTCTGTCCACAGAGGACCGGGCGCGGGCCACCGAACGGTTCTGGCGTGCCGGCGGCGAAGGCGCGCCCCGCGGGACCGGCCTCGGGCTCGCCATCGCGCACCAGCAGGTGCGCACCCGCGGCGGGGTCCTGGACCTGCGCCAAGCCGTGCCGCACGGCCTCGAAGTCCACGTGACGCTGCCGCTGGCGGAGGCGCCATGACCACCACGCGGCGCGGCTTCCTGCTCGGCGGCCTCGGGCTCGCCCTCGCCGGCTGCTCGACGTCCGGCTACAGCGGCCCGGAGCGCACGCTCACCATCGCCGCCGGCGAGCGCGGCGGGTTCTACCTCGCCTTCGCCGAGCTGCTGGCGACCGAGCTGAGCCGCGCGGAGCCCCGGCTGCACGCCACCGCCGTGCCGACCGAGGCGAGCGTCGCCAACGTCGACCTGGTGCGGCGCGGGCAGGCCGATCTCGGGCTGGTGCTCGCCGACGTCGCCCAGACGGCGCTCGCCGGGGGCGCACCGTTCACCGGGAAGGTGCCGCTGCTCGCGCTCGGCCGCGTCTACGAGAACTACCTCCAGCTCGTGGTGCGCGCCGACGGCCCGGTGCGCCGGCTCGCCGACCTGGCGGGCCGTCCGGTGTCGCTCGGCGCGGGCGGTTCCGGCGCGGCGCAACTGGGCGAGCGGCTGTTCGCGAAGGCCGGCGTCCCGGTGGACGCGAAGCACCTGCTGTTCGACGACGCCGTCCGCGCGCTGGCCGGCCGGCGGATCGACGCGATGCTGTGGTCCGGCGGCGTGCCGACGCCGAAGCTCGCCGACCTCACCCGCACCACGCCCATCGCGCTGCTTCCTCTGGATGCGGTGGTGCCGGCGCTGCGCGCCGCGTACGGGCCGGTGTACGACCAGGTCCAGGTGCCCGACGGCGCGTACCGCGGGGTCGGCGCGCTGGGCACCATCGGCGTGGCGAACCTGCTCGTCTGCTCCCCCGCGCTGCCCGGCGACGTCGCCGCGGCGGTCGTCCGGGTGCTCGTCGAGCGGGCGACCGACCTCGTGCCCGCCGAAGCGGTCGGCACGCAGTTCCTCGACGTCCGGACGCTCATCGGCACCCAGCCGGTGCCGTTGCAGCCGGGCGCGGCGGCCGCGTACCGGGCCCGGCACGGCTGACCGTTAGATTGGACCGGTGACCGAACCCCGCCGCCCGATCGCCGAGATGCCGCTGCGCGTGCGCTACCACGAGTGCGACGGCCAGGGCATCGTCTTCAACGCCCACTACATGGCCTATGTGGACATGTGCGCCTTCGAGGCGGAGAAGGCGCTCTTCGGCTCCCACGACGAATTCCTGGCGCACGGCACGGACGTCGTGGTGGCGGAGGCGAACCTGAAGTTCCGCGAGCCCGCGCGTTACGACGAGGAGCTCGTGGTGTCGCAGTACCTGACCCACCTCGGGACGACGTCGCTGATCTTCGACTTCGAGATCCACCGCGGCGACGCGCTCGTGCTGGCGGCGAACGTCCGGTACGTGTTCGTCGACCCGGCCACCGTGCGGCCCACGGCTCCGCCGGACGCGGTCCGCAAGGTCTACTCGGCCCTGCTCGGGGACTGACGCCCGTGTTCCGCGTGCTCTTCTACCACCCGGAAATCCCGCCGAACACGGGCAACGCGATCCGGCTCGCGGCGAACACGGGCTGCGAGCTGCACCTGGTCGAGCCGCTGGGGTTCACGTTGGAGGACAAGCAACTCCGCCGCGCCGGCCTCGACTACCACGACCTCGCCCGCGTCCGGGTGCACGCCTCGCTGGAGGCGGCGTGGGAAGTGCTGCTGCCGGCCAAGGTCTACGCGTTCAGCGCGTCGGCGACCCGCCTGTACACGGACGTTTCCTACGGCCCCGGCGACGTCCTGCTGTTCGGGCCGGAGTCGGTCGGGCTGCCGCCGGAGGTGCAGCAGGCCCCGGAGGTGACCGACCGCGTCCGGCTCCCGATGCTGCCGACGAGCCGCTCGCTCAACCTGGCCAACACGGCGGCCATCACGATCTACGAGGCCTGGCGCCAGAACGGCTTCGCGGGCGCGTGATCACCGTCCGGTAGGTTCGCCGGATGCGACAGCAGTTCCTGGGGGCGCTCATCGGCGCCGCGTTCGGCACCGTGTTCGTACTGGTCAACTCCGCTGCCCCGCTGCCGGCGGCGCTCGCGTGGGTGCTGCGGGCACTCGCCGTCCTCGCGCTCGCGGCGGTGGTGGTCCTCGGGGTCCGCGCGGGCGGGCGGCCGACGCTGGAAGGCCGGCCGGTGTTCGGGCCGAGCTACCGGGTGATCGTGACCGGGGAGGTCGTGCTGCTCGTCGCCGGGTTCTTCGTGCTCAGCCTGCTGGACGCGCCGGTGCAGGCGAACGTCGCGTGGATCGCCACCGTCGTCGGCCTGCACTTCGTCGCGCTGGCTTCGGCGTGGAAGACGCGGTCGATCCTCGTGGTCGGGGTGGTGCTGACCGTGCTCGGCGTCGTCGGTCTCGCCCTGCTCGGGAGCGCGGCCGGGTGGGTGCCGTTCGTCAGCGGCGTGCTGTCCGGGGTGACCCTGCTCGGCGGAAGCCTGTACGGCGTCCGCCGAGCCTGAGTCACGGGAGTCTCTGGCCCCAGAACAGGCTGGCCGCCGCGCCCAGCATGAGCAACAGCGTCCCCACGACCACCCAGGGCTTGCTCGCGTCGGCGTCCTTGAGCTCGTAACCGATCTGCTCGCCGAGATCCGCGTAGACCTTCTTCAGCTCCTCGGCACTCGCCGCCTTGTAGAAGTCACCGCCGGACAGTCGGGCGATTTCGCGCAGCGACTCGTCGTCGACGCTCACCGGCTGGGCCTTGCCGTCGATGTCGACCGAACCGTGGGTGGTGCCGAACGAGATCGACGAGATCGGCACGCCCGCCTGCTTCGCCGCCTGCGCGGCCGTGTATCCGCCGCGCGCCGCGTAGAGGTCTTCGGGCACGGTCTGCTTGCCGTCCGACATCAGCACGATCCGGGCCGGTGGTGGCCCGTCGGCGCCGCCCACGACGCTGGAGAAGCTCTCCACCGACTGCAGGGCCGCGAAGATGCCCTCGCCGGTCGCCGTCGACTGGGCCAGCTTCAGGTTCTCGATCGCCTTGATCACACCGTTGCGATCCGTCGTCGGGTTGACCAGCACGGTCGCCGTGCCCGCGAACGAGATCAGGCCGAGGTTGATGCCCGGGGTCATGTTCTGCGCGAACTGCGTCGCCGCGTCCTGGGCCGCCTTGAGCCGCGTCGGCGCGACGTCGGTGGCCTCCATCGACAGCGACACGTCGATCACCAGCATCACGGTCGCCCGGTTGCGCGGCACCTTCTGCTCGGCGGTCGGGCCGGCCAGGGCCACGGTGAGGATCAGCAGCGACAGCACGATCAGCACCGCGGGCAGGTGCCGGACCCAGCCCTGCGTCTTCGGCGCGACCTTCTCCAGCAGCGCCAGGTTCGCGAACCGCATGGTCCGCTTCCGGCGCGCCCGCTGCGCCAGGACGTACCCGGCCGCGACCGCCGCGACGGCGATCAGCAGCAGGAACCACCAAGGCGCGGTGAAGCCCGTCAAGCTCATGCGCGCACCTCGCAGACGCTCGGTGCGGCCTGAGCCGGCGACGCCGTGTCGAATGGTTCGGTCGCAAGCTCCACGGTGCCGAATGGTTCGGTCGCAAGCTTCCTCACGCGACACCCCCCGACCAGCGGCGCTTCCGGGCGACGACGAACCGCACCATGTCGGCGATCCAGTCGGCGTCCGTGCGCAGCGTCAGGTGCGCCGCGCCCGCGCGCCGCAGGCCGGCCGCCACCGTCTGGCGGTGGGCGTGGGCCGCGGCCCCGAACTCCTTGCGCAGCAAGGCCGACGCATGCACTTCGCGTTGCTTCCCTGTCTCCGGGTCGGCCAGCACGACGGTGCCCACCTCGGGCAGGTCGACGTCGCGCGGGTCGAGGACTTCGATCGCGATCAGTTCGTGCCGCCCGCCCAGCGCCCGCAGCGGCCGCTCCCACGACGTGTCGCCCAGGAAGTCGGAGATCACCACGGCGAGGCCGCGACGGCGCGGCGGGCGGCGCAGCTGCTCCAGCGCGTTCGCGAAGTCGCCACGGGTTCCTTCGGCCGCGCGCGGTGTCTCGGCCAGCTTCCGGACCAGGCCGCGGGCGTGCGCGAGGCCGCCGCGCGCCGGGATGCGGGTCGTGTCGGCGCCGGTGGAGACCAGCGCGCCGATCCGGTTGCCGCCGCCCCCGGTCAGATGCGCGACCGCCGCGACCGCGCAGACCACCAGGTCACGCTTCTCGCACAGGGCCGTGCCGAAGTCGAGGCTCGCCGAGAGGTCCGCGACCACCCACGTCTCCAGCTCGCGGTCGGCGACGGTCTCGCGGATGTGCGGGGTCGTCGTGCGGGCGGTGACCGCCCAGTCCATCCGGCGGACGTCGTCGCCGGGCTGGTACGGGCGGGCCTCACCGGGCTCGGACCCCGGCCCCGGCACCAGGCCGAGGTGGTTGCCCTGCAGGAGCCCGTCGAGCCGGCGCCGGACGTCGAGCTCCAGCGTCCGGAGCCCGGCTTCCAGCCGGTCGCCGCGCAGTACCGGCGGCGCCCACGAAGGGCGGGTGCCCTTCTCGTTCTTCGCCATCGCTGGGTTACCTGACCGGCGCGCCCGCCGGGACCGGGCCGCCCTGGCCGGCCCCGCCCTGCGGCCGGGCCGAGACCTGCGGCAACGGCACGGTCTGCAGCACGCGCGTGATGATGTGGTCGATGGGCACGCCGTCGGCCAGCGCGTCGTAGGACAGCACGAGCCGGTGGCGCAGCACGTCCGGCACGACGTCGACGACGTCCTGCGGCAGCACGTAGTCGCGGCCGCGGACCAGGGCCAGTGCCCGGGCTGCCGCGATGATGCCCAGGCTCGCGCGCGGCGAAGCGCCGTAGGACACCCAGCCGGCGACGTCGGCGAGGCCGTGCTCGTTCGGCGTCCGGGTGGTCAGCACGAGCCGCACGACGTAGTCGACCAGCGCGTGGTGCACGAACACCTGCGACGCGACACCCTGCAGCCGGACCAGCTCGGACGGCGAGAGCACTTCGTGCGGGGTGGGCGGGGCGACGCCCATCCGGTAGATGATCTCGCGCTCTTCTTCGGCCGTCGGGTACTCGACGACGATCTTGAACAGGAACCGGTCGCGCTGCGCTTCCGGCAGCGGGTACACGCCCTCGTTCTCGATCGGGTTCTGCGTGGCCAGGACCAGGAACGGGTCGGGCATCGGGAACGTCTGCCCGCCGATCGACACGTGCCGCTCGGCCATCACCTCGAGCATCGCCGACTGGACCTTCGCCGGCGCGCGGTTGATCTCGTCGGCGAGCACGAAGTTGGCCACGACCGGGCCGAGCTCGACGTCGAACCGCTCGGCGCCCTGGCGGTAGATGCGGGTGCCGAGGATGTCGGCGGGCACCAGGTCGGGGGTGAACTGGACGCGCGAGAACGAGCCTCCGACGACCCGGGCGAACGTCTCGACCGCGAGCGTCTTCGCCACGCCGGGCACGCCTTCGAGCAGCAGGTGGCCCTTGGCCAGCAGGCCGACCAGCATCCGCTCGACCAGGCGGTCCTGGCCGACGATGATCCGCTTGACCTCGAACACGGTCCGCTCCAGCAACTGGGCGTCCCGCGCCGGTGTCGCCTGCTGGCCGTTCCCGCCCTCGGCGTAGCCGGGCTCGGTCACTCTGCCTCCTCGAAAGTTCGTGCGCCGCCCCCGCGACGATCATCACGCGGTGCGACCGTACTGCGTCCCCCGGTCGTTCGTCCGTCCGGCACGCGGACGTCCACCCGTAGCCAACACCTTCCCCGGTGTGACATCTGTGAAGCTCAGCCGCGCCGCTCGAGGTCGTCCGGGGTGTCGATGACGTCGGCTTCGCCCAGCTCGGCCCGGACGTCGGCGATGCGCAGCCCGGCCAGGGTGCCCGGGAGCGACGCGTCCGCCGGGTCGCCGGGCAGGGCGTCGCGGAGGGCAGCCACCCGCCAGGCGCCCAGCAGCCAGCGCCGGGCTCCGGCGGCGTCCACGAGCACCGCGCCGTCACCGTCGCCGATCGCCGCCACCAGGCGGTCCACTGTGGACCGCCGGACGCCCGGGAAGCCGTCGGCCAGCACCGCCACCGCCTCGGCGTCGTCCGGGACGAACGCGAGCCCGGCGGCGACCGCGGCCACCGTCCCCGGCACCGGCTGCCGGGTCCAGAGGACGTCGAAGCCCGGCCGCCGCGGGCCGACGGCGATCACCCGCTCGGCGCCGTCGAGGGCGTGGATCGCGCGGGCCAGCAACGGGTTCCGGCCCGCCGGCGACGGCCTGTCCACTCCGGACGGTCCGCCGGCCACCACGATCCCCGCGTAGCGCATCCCGGGAATCTAGCGGCCCAGCACGAGGTAGGTGAAGCCCAGCACGCCCCGGTAGTCGCGGACGTACTGGCGCAGCCGGCCGTCCAGCCAGTCCCGCACCGCCGGCGCCCGCGGATCGGCCGGGTGCCCCACCAGCCACTCCTGCAACGCCAGCCGGGAGATCGATTCGAAGTCGTCCCATTCGAGCTGGTCGGCCACGCTGAAGTGCAGCACCCGCCAGCCCGCGGCACCCGCCGCGTCGAGCAGGTCCGGCAGCGACAGCATGTCCGGCCCGAAGATCTCTTCGGCCGCGGGGTTCGGCGGCACCGCCCAGAAGCCGTCGCCGTAGAGCAGCCGGCCGGCCGGAACCACCCGCGCGAGCCCTTCGAGCGCGGCCTTAGTCGAGCCGAAGATGTGCGCCGCGCCGATGCAGAAGGCGCGGTCGGCGGGTTCGGCCCAGGTCGAGGCGTCGGCCTCGACGAACTCCACGGCGCGGTCCCCGGCCGCCACCCGGCCGCGGTCGAGGCCGGTGACGTCGGTGTCGACGCCGGTCCCCCGCAGGCCCGGCGTCCGCCCGACGGCCCGCGAGAGCAGTTCGCCCCAGCCGCAGCCGAGGTCCACGAGGTGGCCGGCGGCGCCCAGGTCCATGCGGTCGAGCAGCAGCTCGGCGTGCGCCTCGGACAGGGGCGTGTTCCAGCGCATCCGCGAGCGCCGCAGCGCGTTCAGTTCGTCGTCCACCGGGGGATCTTCAGGCCCGCGCAGGGACGGCGTCGACCGGATTTCCGGCATACTCGGGCGGTGACCTACACCGTGGAGCCGCGCGTCGACGCCTACATCGACGCCCTGCCGGAGTGGCAGCAGGCGATCTGCCGCGAGGTCCGCGAGCTGGTCCACGCCGCGGACCCCGAGGTCGTCGAGACCATCAAGCGCACCCGGCAGCCGTACTTCGTGCTCGAGGGCAACATCTGCGCCCTGCTGGCGGCGAAGGACCACGTCAACGTGTTCGTCTACGACGGCGGCATCGTGCCCGACCCCGAGGGCATCATCACGGCCGGGCACGGCAACAAGACCGCGCGCACCGTCGCCTTCCGCGAAGGCGAGCCGATCAACGCGCCCGCGCTCACCGCGATGTTCCGGCAGATCATCGCGAACAACCGGGCCGGCGGCTGGCGCAAGCTCAAGCGCGAAGCCGGGGCTTAGCCGATCAGGCGGGTCGCGTAGGGCATGATCCCGCCGTAGCGGACCGGGGCGACCCGGACCCGCAGGCCGGACTGCGGCGCCTCGACCATCTGCCCGCCGCCCAGGTAGAGCGCGACGTGGTGGATGCCGCCCGCGCCGCCCCAGAACAGCATGTCGCCGCGGCGCATCTGGGACAGCGGCACGCGCCGCCCGGCCGTGTACTGGTAGCCGCTGTAGTGCGGCAGGCCGGTGACCCCGGCGAACGCGTAGATCATCAGCCCGGAGCAGTCGAAGCCGATCTTGTTGTAGTCGCCGTAGCTGTCGGCGACGCCGCCGTCGCGGATGCCGCGCGTCGGGCCGCCGGCGTTGCCGCCGCCCCAGGCGTACGGCAGGCCGACCTTCGACAGCGCGCGGGCGATGACCGCTTCGATCGACGACCCGGCCGGGCCGGACGGCGCGGGCCCGGCGGACGGGCGGCCGCCCCCGCCGGAACCGAGCGCGGCCTGACGGGCGCGTTCGTCGTCCTCGCGCTGCTTCTCGGCGAGCCAGTCCTGGTAGCGCTGGCGCTGGCCCTGCAGGCCGTTGACCTTGGACTGCGCGGCGTAGAGCTGCTGCTCGACGTCGGACTTGTTCTTCTCGAGCTGGGTGTTCTGCGACGCCTGGCTGTCCTGGGCCTGCTCGGCGGCCGTCTGCGCGGAGTCCGCACTGGTCTTCGCCTGCCGGGCGGCGTCCTGCTTCTGCTGGGCGATCTCCGCGGCCTTGCGCGCGGCGGAGTCCTTGTTCGCCTTCTCGGTCTGCGCCTGCTGGAGCCGGTCGAGGGCGTTGAGCCGGTCGCCGCCGACGGCGTCGAGCAGCTGGGCGCGGGCGAGCATGTCCTTGGGGCTGTCGGCGCTCAGGTACGCCGACAGCGAGCCGACCGTGCTGCCCTGCTGGAAGCTCGCGGCGGCGAACGTCTTGAGGTCGGTGCGGGCCTTCTCGATGGCGGCGGACGCGGCGTCGGCCTCGCCCCGGGCGGCCTTGGCGTCGTTCTCCGCCTGCGCCGCCGCGTCCTGCGCGGACTGCAGGTCGACCAGGGCCTTGTTGGCCTCTTCCTGCTTGAGCTCGACGTCGTCCTGCAGCTGCGACAGCTTCTGCTCGGCCTGGGCCAGCTGGTTGGTCAGCCGGCCGACCTCGCCCGCCTTCGCGTTGGCCTCGGCCTTGCTGTTGTTCAGCTCGGAGTCGCTCGGGTTCGGCGGGGGCGGTGGCGCCGCCAGGCCCGTGCCGCCCAGGCCGAACAAGATCACCAGGACCAGGGTGCTCACGGTCAGTCCGCGGCGGGTGCCCGGCACTCCCCAGCCCCTGCGCCGTTCCGGCACGACCGCCCACCTCCGCTCACCTGCGCACATCGCGCGTCACTGCAGTCACACCACTATCACAAGCATCACCGGAAACTTACACACCGTAGGCACCAATTCCCCTTATTGAGGGACCCTCGCAACGGATGGCGCAGCCCACACCGCGTGTCGTCTTGAACCCCAAACAGGACACGCGTACTGTTTGGGGCACCGCGAGGTGTGCCATCCCGAATCCGGTCCTACGGTGGGGGTGCGCAAGACTCGCCACCACCGAACCCGACCGAACTGACCCGGGACTCGACCGCCGCACCGGCGCGGAAGTCCATGCCACTGGAGTTAGACGTGACCGCACCTGCCAGCAAGGACAGCTTCGGCGCCAAAGACACGCTGAAGGTCGGCGACGCCTCGTACGAGGTGTTCCGCCTGAACAAGGTCGAGGGCGCCGAGCGGCTGCCCTACAGCCTGAAGATCCTGCTCGAGAACCTGCTGCGCACCGAAGACGGCGCGAACATCACCGCCGACCACATCCGCGCGCTCGGCTCGTGGGACCCCAACGCCGACCCGTCGATCGAGATCCAGTTCACGCCCGCCCGCGTGATCATGCAGGACTTCACCGGCGTGCCGTGCGTCGTCGACCTCGCCACCATGCGCGAGGCGGTCACCGACCTCGGCGGCGACCCCGACAAGGTCAACCCGCTCGCGCCGGCCGAGCTGGTCATCGACCACTCGGTGATCATCGACGTCTTCGGCCGCGCCGACGCCTTCGAGCGCAACGTCGAGATCGAGTACGAGCGCAACCGCGAGCGCTACCAGTTCCTGCGCTGGGGCCAGGGCGCCTTCGACGAGTTCAAGGTCGTGCCGCCGGGCACCGGCATCGTGCACCAGGTCAACATCGAGCACCTCGCGCGCACGGTGATGTCCCGCAACGGCCAGGCCTACCCCGACTCCTGCGTCGGCACCGACTCGCACACCACCATGGTCAACGGCCTGGGCGTGCTGGGCTGGGGCGTCGGCGGCATCGAGGCCGAGGCGGCCATGCTGGGCCAGCCCGTGTCGATGCTGATCCCGCGCGTCGTCGGCTTCAAGCTGACCGGCGAGATCCCGGCCGGCGTCACCGCCACCGACGTCGTGCTGACCATCACCGAGATGCTGCGCAAGCACGGCGTGGTCGGCAAGTTCGTCGAGTTCTACGGCGAGAGCGTCGCCCAGGTGCCGCTGGCCAACCGCGCCACCATCGGCAACATGAGCCCCGAGTTCGGCTCGACCGCGGCGATCTTCCCGATCGACGACGAGACCGTCCGCTACCTCAAGCTGACGGGCCGGTCCGCGGAGCAGGTCGCGCTGGTCGAGGCGTACGCCAAGGAGCAGGGCCTCTGGCACGACGCGTCGCACGAGGCGTCCTACTCCGAGTACCTCGAGCTGGACCTCTCGACGGTCGTCCCGTCGATCGCCGGCCCGAAGCGCCCGCAGGACCGCATCGAGCTGTCCGACGCGAAGTCGTCCTTCCGCAAGTCGATCCACGACTACGTGGACGGCGAGCAGCCGACCCCGCACACCAAGGTCGACGAGGCCGTCGAGGAGTCCTTCCCGGCTTCCGACCCGGCCGCCCTCTCGTTCAAGGACGAGGACGCCGTCGACCTCCAGTCCGCGGCCAACGGCGGCAACGGCCGCCCGTCCAAGCCGGTCAAGGTGTCCAGTGCCGACCGCGGCGAGTTCATCCTCGACCACGGCGCCGTCGTGATCGCCTCGATCACCTCGTGCACCAACACCTCGAACCCGTCGGTCATGCTCGGCGCCGCGCTGCTCGCGCGCAACGCCGTGGACAAGGGCCTGTCGGTCAAGCCGTGGGTGAAGACGTCGATGGCGCCGGGCTCGCAGGTGGTCACCGACTACTACACCAAGGCCAACCTGTGGCCGTACCTGGAGAAGCTGGGCTACCACCTGGTCGGCTACGGCTGCACCACCTGCATCGGCAACTCCGGCCCGCTCTCGGACGAGATCTCCGCGGCGATCCAGGAGAACGACCTCACCGCGGTCTCGGTGCTCTCGGGCAACCGGAACTTCGAAGGCCGGATCAACCCCGACGTGAAGATGAACTACCTCGCGTCGCCGCCGCTGGTCATCGCCTACGCGCTGGCCGGCACGATGGACTTCGACTTCACGAACCAGCCGCTGGGCCAGGACACCGACGGCAACGACGTCTTCCTGAAGGACATCTGGCCGACGGCGCAGGAGATCCAGGAGACCATCGACTACGCGATCACGCAGGAGATGTTCACCAAGGACTACGCCGACGTCTTCGACGGCGGCGAGCGCTGGAAGTCGCTGCCCACCCCGGAGGGCAAGACCTTCGAGTGGGACACCGAGTCCACCTACGTCCGGAAGCCCCCGTACTTCGAGGGCATGCAGGCGGAGCCGGCGCCGGTCACCGACATCACCGGCGCGCGCGTGCTGGCGAAGCTGGGCGACTCGGTCACCACCGACCACATCTCCCCCGCCGGCGCGATCAAGCCGGGCACCCCGGCCGCGCAGTACCTGACCGAGCACGGCGTGGAGAAGAAGGACTTCAACTCCTACGGCTCGCGGCGCGGCAACCACGAGGTGATGATCCGCGGCACCTTCGCGAACATCCGGCTGCGCAACCAGTTGCTGGACGACGTGCAGGGCGGCTACACCCGCGACTTCACGCAGGAGGGCGCCCCGCAGGCGTTCATCTACGACGCGGCCCAGAACTACGCGAAGGCGGGCACCCCGCTGGTCGTGCTGGGCGGCAAGGAGTACGGCTCCGGCTCGTCGCGCGACTGGGCGGCCAAGGGCACGTCGCTGCTGGGCGTGCGCGCGGTGATCACCGAGTCGTTCGAGCGCATCCACCGCTCGAACCTGATCGGCATGGGCGTCATCCCGCTGCAGTTCCCGGCCGGCGAGTCGGCCGCGTCGCTGAAGCTGGACGGCACCGAGACGTTCGACATCTCGGGCATCACGGCGCTCAACGACGGCGACACCCCGCGCACGGTGCACGTCACGGCGACCAAGGCCGACGGCACCAAGGTGGAGTTCGACGCGGACGTCCGCATCGACACCCCGGGTGAAGCGGACTACTACCGCAACGGCGGCATCCTGCAGTACGTGCTGCGGAAGATGACGCAGGCGTAAGGGTTTCCGCCCCGAAGGCCTCCCCATCGAGCAGGTGGGGAGGCCTTCGTCGTCCGGATGCCCGGCGGGTTCCTCCGCTCCGGCTAGGCGGACACGGCGTCCCAGCGCACGCTGGACACCGACGGCTCCAGCGAAAGCCGCGAAACCGCCGCCTCCATCTGGGCGTCGTCGCGCTGGTCGCCGATCAGCTCGGCGCGGACCTCGACCGTGCGGTCCTCGAGGTCCGTGCTCAGCACCGACAGCAGCCGGAAGTCCGTGCGGGTCAGCGACTGCACGAGCAACGCCCGCACGTGCGCCTCGGTCGCGTCCCGCGTGACGGCCTGGAACGCGTACTTCGTCGGCGTCTCGTCGCCCGACTCCGGGCGGCGGTCGACGACCCGGCCGAGCGGCCGCAGCACGACGTTCACCCCGACCACGACCGCGGTTCCGGCCGCCGCGACGACGTACAGGCCCGCTCCGGCCAGGGCGCCGACCGCCGCCGAGCACCACGGGGTCGCCGCCGTGTTGAGGCCGCGGACGTTGAGGCCGTCGCGCAGGATCACGCCGGCGCCGAGGAACCCGATGCCCGAGACGATCTGCGCGGCCACCCGGGTCGGGTCGGCGTCGCCGCTCGAGCTCAGCCCGCCGAAGCCGTGCGCGGACAGCAGCACGAACAGCGTCGCGCCGACCGCGACCAGGGCGTTGGTGCGCAGCCCGGCCATCCGGGCGCGGAACTGGCGCTCGAACCCGATGACGGCGCCCAGGCCGACGCCGGTCCCGACGCGCAGCAGCATTTCGAAGATGGTCATGTCCGACTCTTTTCCGGCGTGCGCGCACTGCCGGACAGGGAGGAGACCGGACGGATCAGCCCAGCCGGAAGCCTCCGGTGAGCGCACGCCCGGTCGTCCGTTGACTGTCCGCTGGCATGTGCCGCTCACCTCGCTTCCGTTGCTCGTGGTTGATCAACCGCACCACTGTAGCGCCCCGAGCGCGCACCCGGCTGTGATGATCGCTACGCCCGGTGCCCACGCCGTGCACGACTCTGCCGGGCACGGGAGGAAACGGGCCGGGGCGACAGCGTCACCCCGGCCCGTTCGCCGTGTCCTAAGAGGTTTCGAACGGCTGGACGTTCGGCTGGAACACCTGGCCGCCGGCCGGGACCTTGAGGTCGGTCAGGTAGTCCGCCACGGCCTTGTCGACGCCGAGCGCGTCACCGAGGATGCAGTGGCCGAACGCGTCGACCGACAGCAGCCGCGAGTTGCCCAGCTCGGCCGCCATGCGCCGGCCGAACTCGTACCGCGTCGCCGGGTCGTAGTAGTTGCTGACCACGACGACCGGGACGTCCGTCTTGGCCCGCCACGGGCCGCGGTAGACGTCCGGCTTCGTCGCCGGCCACACCGGGCAGGCCGCCGTGTCGGCGAACGCCTGGTAGCGGCCGAAGGTGCGCGACTCGCGCTCCCACCGGGCGGCGATGTCCGGCACCTGCTCCTGCTTGATCTTGAACGGCTTGTCGGAGCAGTTGACGGCGAAGTACGAGTCGTCGCTGGTGTAGGGGCTGTCCGGGTTCTGGTCGGCCAGGCCCTGCTTGCCCTTCGTCAGCACCTTGAGCTGCTTCGCCTGCAGCGTCTGCGCCTGCGCGCCCGCCGGGTGGATGGCGTTGTAGAGCGCCTGCAGGTCCTCGGCCAGACCGGGGAACGCCGAGGGCGAGTACAGGACGCTCGAGACGCCGCCGGTGAAGCTGTCGATGTCGACCGACCCGCCACCGGGGATGGTGATCGGCTGCTTGCGGAGGTACTCCCGCAGCTCGTCGAACTTCGCGCGCGGCGTGCCGTCGCTGAACGCGCACTTCGGGCCGGCCTGGTCGCAGCGCTTGAGGAACCCGTCGAGGGAGATCTCGAAGCCCTGCGCGCGTTCGCGGTCGTACTCGACCCCGTCGCTGGTGCGCAGCGCCGGGTCGACGTTGCCGTCGATCACGATCGCCCTCGACTGCTTCGGGAACATCCCCGCGTAGGTCGAGCCGATCAGCGTCCCGTAGGAGAAGCCGACGTAGGTCAGCTTCTGGTCGCCGACCGCCGCGCGCAGCGTGTCGAGGTCGCGCACGACGTCCTTGGTGGACATGTGGTTGAGCAGCGAACCGGCGTTGTTCTTGCAGAACTGCCCGTAGTCGCGGTAGCCGGCGAGCGTCCCGGAGATTTCGGCGCGGCTCAGCGGCACCGGGATCTGGGCACCGAAGACCTCGTCGGCGTCCTCCTGGGTGGTGAAGCAGCGCAGCGGGTTGCTCTGCCCGACGCCGCGCGGGTCGAAGCCGATCAGGTCGAACCGGTCGAGGACCGACGGCTGGAAGTAGTACTGCCCGCTGATCGGCATCCGCAGGCCCGAGCCGCCGGGGCCGCCGGGGTTGAGGAACAGCGAGCCGACGCGCGTGTCCGGCGTGCGGGCGGCGCGCTTGAGCAGCGCGATGTCGATCGTGCCCAGCGACCCGTTGTCGTGGTCGATCGGCACGCGGTAGCGGGCGCAGCTGTAGTACTTCACCTGGTCGGCGGGCACCCCGGCCAGAGTGGCGGCCGAGCAGGCGCCCCAGGCGACCGCCGCGGTCGTACCGATGGCGGCGGGCTTGACCGCCGCGTCCTCGGCCGCCGCCGCGGTTCCCGTCGTCCCGGCGGCGCCGAGCCCGGCCACGAGCGCCCCCACCAGTGCGAACGACCGCACCCGGCCTCTTGTGGATCTCCGCAAGACGTCTCCTCCCTTGGTGGCGTACTCGCCGCGCGTCCGAGACGTCACGGCGCGTTACCCGGGAGAGACTGGCACAAACCGGCGAATACCGTCACCGGCCGAAAGGATGGTGGGAACCTACCGGGCGAGCCGGGTCAGCAGGAAAACCGGCAACGGCCGGCCGGCCTCCTGCTGCTCCATCGCGTACCCCGGCCAGAAGGCGAGCAGCTCGCCCCACATCCGCTGGTACTCCTCGCCGGTCAGCTCCCGTGCGACGACCTCGGTCGGCTTCCCCGCGAGCGCGACCTCGGCCTTCGGGTTCGCGCGCAGGTTCAGCGCCCACGCCGGGTCGTTCGGGCGCCCCCAGTTGGACGCCGTCAGCACCAGGTCGCCGCCGTGCGGGAAGTAGAGCAGGTTGGTGCTGCGGGGCAGCCCGCTCTTGCGGCCGGTCGTCGTGAGGCGCAGGGACGGCAGCCCGGCGAGCGCCACGAGGCTCACCCGGCCGCCGAACGCCCGGTGCAGTTTCTTGTCCGCCCACACGACGAACCGGGCCGCGCGCATCAGCCACGGCTTGGTGCCGAGGGCCCGGGCGAGCGCCCGGAGAGGATTAGCCACGCACGGATTTTGCCAGGCTCACCCCGAACCGCTGCTGGGAGTCGGTCCACCAGTGCTCGAGGGCGAACCCGGCCGCGGCCAGCTCCGCCTCGACGCCGGCCGGGCGGAACTTCGCGGAGATCTCGGTGCGGATGTGCTCGCCCTCGGCGAAGGCCACCGTGAGGGCCGCGCCCGGGATCTCGACCGTGTGCGCGCGCCGGGCCACCAGCCGCATTTCGATCCACTCGTGCTCGGCGTCCCAGTGCGAGACGTGCTCGAACTCGTCGACGTCGAAGTTCGCGCCGAGGCGGGCGTTGATCACCCGCAGCACGTTCTTGTTGAACTCGCCGGTGACGCCCGCCGCGTCGTCGTAGGCGCGTTCGAGGATGCCCGGGTCCTTCACGAGGTCCGTGCCGAGCAGCAGCCACTCCCCCTCGTCGAGCACGTCCCGCACCGAACTCAGGAAGGTCGCGCGTTCGGCGGGCAGGAAGTTGCCGATCGTGCCGCCGAGGAACGCGACCACCCGGGGCTGGCCGCCGGGCAGCAGGTCGAGGTGCTGGGTGAAGTCGCCGACGACGCCGCGGACGGTCAGGCCCGGGTAGTCCTTCGAGATGGCGTCGGCGGCTTCGGCGAGCGCCGATTCGGACACGTCGAGCGGCACGAACGCCTCCAGCGTTCCGTGCCCGGTCAGCGCGTCGAGCAGCAGCCGGGTCTTCTCGCTCGACCCGGACCCCAGCTCGACGAGCGTGTGCGCGCCGGTCAGCTCCGCGACGTCGGCGGCGTGCGCGGCCAGCACCTCACGCTCGCTGCGGGTCGGGTAGTACTCCGGCAGCTGGGTGATCTTTTCGAACAGCTCGCTGCCCTCGGCGTCGTAGAACCACTTGGGCGGCAGCCACTTCCGCTCGGCGGTGAGCCCGGCGACGACGTCCGCGCGCAGTTCTTCGGTCACGGCATCGCCGGAACGGTGGTGGTCGAGATCGACTTCGGTCATGAACGCTCCTGGGTCAGGGGAAGCAGGTCGACGCCGGCCGCGGTGGCGCGCACGGCGTGGTGGTCGGGGACGGGTTTCCACTTCGGGTCGCCGTCACACGGTTCGGACGCCAGCAGCACGCCGGCCGGGGTCTCCAGCACGGACAGCGCGTGGGTCCAGGCGGTACCGACCAGCGTTTCGCCGTCGGTCAGCAGGAAGTTGAGCCGGGAGCCGGGCGCCGCCGCCTCGACGGCGGCGGTCAGCCCGGCCACGGCGTCCAGCGGGTCCTCCCCCGCTTCGAGCCGGGCCCGCAGCAGCGCCCAGAGCACGGCCGAGTCCGTCGGCGCCTCCAGCGTCAGCAGCTCGGTGACCGGCAGGGTCTTCGCCAGTTCGGCCAGCGAGCCCGGCCAGCCGCGGACCACGCCGTTGTGGCTGAACACCCAGCGCCCGGCGGTGAACGGCGCCGCGGCCGCTTCGGTCACCGGCATGCCGGTGGTGCCGTTGCGGACCGCGGCGACGAACGCGCCCGAGGTCACCGACGCGGCCAGCGGCGGCAGCGTCTCATCCGTCCACAGTGGAGTGGACCGGCGGTGGCGCAGCGGCGGCGAGCCCGGGCCGGGGTACCACCCCAGCCCGAACCCGTCGGCGTTCACCGAGCCGCCGCCGCGCATGTCCGCCGGCGCGTAGGACTGCACCAGCAGGGAGTGCGGGGCGCGGAAGACCGCCTCGGCGGGTGAAGCGGGTTCGCCGAGGTATCCGAGGTGGCGGCACATGCGCCTAGCCCACCTCACCGGGTGAGGCGTCGCGGGCCGTGCGGAACCCGGCGAAGATCTGCCGCCGGATCGGGTAGTCCCAGTTGCGGAACGTGCCCCGGATCGCCGCCGAGTCGGTGCCGAACGAACCGCCGCGCAGGACCTTGTACTCGGGTCCGAAGAAGACTTCCGAGTACTCCCGGTACGGGAAGGCCGCGAAGCCCGGGTAGCCGTGGAAGTCGCTGCTCGTCCACTCCCAGACGTCGCCGATCAGCTGGTGCACGCCGGTCGGCGACGCGCCGGCCGGGTACGCCCCCGCCGGCGCCGGGCGCAGGTGCCGCTGGCCGAGGTTGGCGTGCTCGGCCGAGGGTTCCTCGTCACCCCACGGGAACCGCCGCGACCGCCCGGTCGCCGGGTCGAAGCGGGCCGCCTTCTCCCACTCCGCCTCGGTCGGCAGGCGCCGCCCGGCCCAGGCCGCGTAGGCCTCGGCCTCGTGGAACGAGACGTGCACGACCGGCTCGTCGGCCGGGGGCCGCTCGTGGACGCCGAACCGCGTCCGGTACCAGCCGTCCTGCTCCCGCTTCCAGAACCGCGGGGCGGTGATGCCACTCTCCCGCAGGTAGGCCCAGCCGGCCGGGCTCCACCAGCGCTCGTCGGCGTAGCCGCCGGCGTCGAGGAATTCGGCGTACGCCCCGCACGTCACCGGGACGGTGTCCATCCAGAACGCTTCGACGGCGATTTCGTGCGCCGGGCGCTCGTTGTCCAGCGCCCACGGCTCGGCCGACGTGCCCATGGTGAACGCTCCACCCGGGACGAGGACCTCGGTGGGCAGCGCGCCCGAGCGCGTGGGCGGCGGCTCCGGCGCGTGCAGCACCGGGTCGCCCTGGCGCAGCTGGTGGGTGGCCAGCATGGTCTCGTCGTGCTGCTGCTCGTGCTGGGTGATCATGCCGAAGGCGAAGGCCTGCTCGGTGAGCCGGCGGCCTTCCATCGGCGCGTGCTCCAGCACGTCGAAGGCCTTCTCGCGGACCTGCTTGACGTAGGCGCGTGCCTCGGCCGGGCCCAGCAGCGGCAGCTCCGGCCGGTCGGCGCGGGCGTGCTGGAAGGCGTCGTAGATGTCGTCGATGTCCGGCCGCAGCGGCTCGCGGCCGCCGACGTCGCGGACCAGCCACAGTTCTTCTTGGACGCCGATGTGCGCCAGGTCCCAGACCAGCGGCGACATCAGTTTGGAGTGCTGGCGGACCAGGTCCTCGTCGTCGACCGCGTCGGTCAACGCGACGCTGCGCGCCCGCGCCCTGGTCAGTGCTTCGGCCGCCCGGGCGCGCAGGTCCTGCGCGCTCAGGTCGCCCAGTGCTTCCGTGCTCATGATTCGCTCCTCGATCGGTACGCGCGCCCCTGCACGCTCTCGCTGATCTCGGTGATCGACTCCGCCTTCAGCCCGGTGACGCCCAGCTCGGCGCAGCCGAGGTCGGCCAGCTCCGCCGCCGCGGCCGCCAGCTCCGGGTCGGCCAGGCCGTGGTGCGCCGCCTCGGTCCACCGGTCCGCCACCGGCGCGCACACGGCGCGCACCTTGTCCACAGTGGACGGACGGGCGAGCAGCGCGGCGACCAGGGCCACCGGCGGCAGCCACTGGTCGGGCGGCTGCGCGTCGAGGTACCGGATCTCCAGGTACCCCTGCGGGCGGACCGGGGTGAACATCGTGGTCAGGTGGTAGTCGAGGTCCGCCGCCGTCGGCTTCGGCAGGAGCGCGGCCGCGCCCTTGCCGTCGATCCAGTCGGCGAACGTCAGCCCCTCCGGCGCGTCCCACGGCCGGTCGCCGCGGGGCAGCACCATCAGGGGGACGTCCATCAGCCGCCCGGCCCACGCTTCCGCGGGGTCTTCGCCCGCCACGCGGGCCGTGCGGGTGCGGACCGCCTCCGTTTCGTGCACCGCCAGCCAGCGGGCGGAGGCGTGTCCCGTGTCCTGTCCGGCGTGGACGCGGGAGTTGGCGAAGAGGGCGAGCAGGGGCGGGCCCATCGCGTGGGCCGCGGCCCACCGGGCGGCGTAGTGCTCGGGCTCCCCCGTGTCGACGCAGACCTGCAGGCCGGCGGTGCTGCACATCATCGTGATGCCGCCGGGACCGATCGGCGCGAACCGGCGTTCCATCGCCGCGTAGCGCGGCGTGTGCAGGACCCGGCGCGGCGCGCGGTGCGCGTCGATCCCGGTTTCGCCCAGCACGAGGCCGTGCCGGGCGAGCCGGTCGCGCAGGTGGTGGAGGTCGGCCGTGACGACTGCGTCGAGTTCGCGCAGGGAGGCCTGGGGAAGAGCGGAGATCTCGACCTGGCACCCGGGCTCGAGGCTCACGGGCGAACCGGCCGGGAGGGGCGAGGCGGGGCTGTCGGGGCGGAGCGTCCGCGGGGTGTGCGGACCCAGCGCCGTGGCAAGGACATCGGGATCGAGGGGTCTGGCCGGGTCATCGGCATCGTGCACGGTGAACTCCAGCTCCACGCCGGTCAGGCGGGGTGGGCCGTGCTTGAAGCACACCGATGCGACGTACGCCTCCCCGGCCGCGCGGTCCGCCAGGACCCGCGCGGTGCGGTTCGACGCACTACCCGACTTCTCGGGGAAATCGTGCACCGCTGTCATGTCCGTTCCTGTTCCGTGTGGTGGAACTTCTTGACTTCGGACGCTACACGCGGGGTACGACAAAATCAGGCCGGATCTTGCGTGGCAAGACGGGTTCACCAGTCTGTAAGAAGTCCCGGATCAGGGCAAAGCGGACTCCGTGCCCAGCCCGAGCTCGGCCGCCGAGGCCCGCACGGCCTCGATCACCAGGTGCAACGCGGGCCGCCGGAACGCGGTGCGCCGGTAGGCGATCGAGACCGTCCGGAGCAGCGGCGTGGTGAGCGGGACGACGTCGATCCCGGGCGGCCGCAGCAGCCGCAGGCCCAGGTCCGAGACGAGCGTGATGCCGAGGCCGGCGCCGACCATCGCCATCGCCGTCGACTGCTCTTCGACCTCGTGGTTGATCTTCGGGGCGAAGCCGTGGCGCTGGCACGCGATGCGCATCGCGCGGCCGAAGTGCGACTTCGCGCTGGCGAGGATCCACGGGTGCTCGGCGAGGTCGTCCAGCGACGCCGACCCCGACGGCATCGCGCCCCGCGGCACCGCGGCGTGCAGCCGCTCGACGGCCACGACCGCGCGTTCCAGCCCCGCGTCCCACGCCGCCGGGGTGTCGGAGTAGTCGATGACGAACGACAGGTCGAGCGTGCCGTCCCGGACGGCCTCGGCGGTCGCCTCGGGCGCCAGTTCGCGGGTGCGGACCTCGATCCCGGGATGCTGGTCGGCGAGCGCGATCAAGGCCGTCGGCAGCAGGCCCGAAGCCACCGACGCCCAGACGCCGGCCGTCAGCCGGACCGTACGGGCGTCCTGGGCCTCTTCCAGGGCGAGCGTGGCGCGTTCGACCGAGCCGAGGATCTCCTCGGCGTGCTCGGTGAGCAGCTTCCCGAGCTCGGTGAGCTGGACGCGGCGGCCGAGCCGCTCGAACAGCTTCGCGCCGACATCCCGCTCGAGCTGCGCGAGTTGCTGCGAAACCGCGGACGCGGTGTAGTGCAGCGACGCGGCTGCCGCGGTGACCGTGCCCTTGCGCTGCAGCTCGCGAAGCATCCTCAATCGGTGCAACGAAAGCTCCATGCACCAAACCTAAACGAGATCGTGCAGGAGCGTTAAATGGACGCGGCCGCCGGGCCGGGCGCACTCTCGGGGGAGGCGGTCAGGGAGACCGCCCCGAGCATCCCCTGGAGGTGAGTGGCCTGATGACCCCGCGCAACACCGAACCGCTGATGCGGCTCACGTGGACCGACCCCGTCACCGGTGCGAACGGCTACCTGGTCGTGCACAGCCTGGTCTCCGGCGTCGCCACCGGCGGCACCCGGATGCGGGCGGGCTGCACGATGACCGAGGTCGAGGACCTCGCCCGGGGCATGGCCAACAAGACGGCCACCTTCAACCTGCCGGTGGGCGGGGCGAAGGGCGGCATCGACTTCGACCCGAAGGACCCGCGCGCGTTCGGCGTGCTGAAGCGCTTCTGCTCGTTCCTGCGGCCGTGGCTGGACGCGCACTGGGTGACCGCCGAGGACCTGGGCGTGCCGCAGCACCTCATCGACGAGGTGTTCGCCGAGCTCGGGCTGGAGCAGTCGTACCACGCGGCGATCCGCCGTTCGGCCGATCCGGCTCGTACCCTGCGCCGGGTCCAAGCGGGCCTCAACGCGCCCGTGCCGGGCGGGCTGCTGCTCGGCGACGTGGTCGGCGGCTACGGCGTGGCGCAGGCGTGCCTCGGCGTCGCGGCGGCGTGGGACTGGGACCTGACCGAGACGACCGTGGCGATCCAGGGCATCGGCACGATGGGCGGCGGCGCGGCCTGGTACCTGCACGAAGCCGGGATGAAGGTGGTCGCGGCGGCCGACGCCGCGGGCACGTTGTACGACCCCGCGGGCCTGGACGTCCCCGCCCTGCTCGAACTGCGTGACCGCTTCGGCGAGGTGGACCGCACGCGGCTGCCGGAGGGGGTGCGCTCGCTGCCCCGCGAGGCCGTCGTCGGGATCGACGCGGACATCTTCGTGCCGGCGGCGATCTCCTACGCCCTGCGGCCGGACAACGAGAACCTGGTCAAGGCGTCGGTGGTCGTCGAGGCCGCCAACGCGGCGACGACGCCGGAAGCGGAAGCCGCGCTGTCGGCCCGTGGCGTCGCCGTGGTGCCGGACTTCGTCGCCAACGCGGGTGCGGCGGCCTGGGCGTGGTGGCTGCTGCTGGGCGAGGTCGGCGCGGACCCGGCCGACTCGTTCCTGCGGCTGCGCACGGAGATGCAGGCCAAGGTGGCGCTCCTGCTGACGGAGTGGAACATGGACCGGCTGCCGCTGCGCATCACCGGGCTGAAGCTGGCCGAGGCCAACCGCGCCCAGCGGGCCGAAGCGGCCCTCACACCCGAGGGTGAGCCTCAGCTGCTCATCCCGTGAACCCGGCCGGGGCCCGCGCGGAACCCCCGCGCGGGCTTCGTCGGGTTCAGCGGGCGAAGCGATCCGTCGCGCCGACGAGGACGTCCTGCATCGGGGCGTCCTGCGTCGAGTGCCCGATGTTCTCCAGCAGCACGAGCTCGCTGCCCGGCCAGGCGTGGTGCATCAGCCAGGGCGTGCCGACGATGTTGCTCGTGTCGAGGATGCCCTGGGCCAGCACCGCCGGGACGCCGGCGAGCTTGCCGAGGTTCCGCAGGATTTCGCCGTCGGGCAGGAAGGCCCGGTTGCTGAAGTAGTGCGTGACCAGCCTGGCGAAGCAGAGCCGGTAGGCCGGGTCTTCGAAGGTCTTGTGCGGTGGCACGCCCGGGAGCATCGCGTCTTCCCAGGCACACCAGTCGTCGGCCGCCTTGCGGTGGACCACCGGGTCGGGATCCATCAGCAGCCGGTGGTAGGCCGCGGACAGATCGCCGTCCCGCTCGCTCTCCGGCACGCCCTGGCGGAACCTCTCGAAGGCCTCCGGGAAGTACGCGCCGAGACCGCGGATGAGCATCTCGATCTCGATGAAGCGGTCGGTGGCCAGGCCCATCAGGACCAGCTCGCTGACCCGGCCGGTATGCCGCAGCGCGTAGGTCAGACTGAGGACCGAGCCCCAGGAACCGCCGAACAGCAACCACTTCTCGATGCCGAGGCGGGTCCGGAGCAGCTCGAAATCCGCCACGAGGTGGTCGGTGGTGTTGGCGGACAGGTCCGCGACCGGGGCACCGGCGTGCGGGGTGCTGCGGCCACAGCCTCGCTGGTCGACGAGCACGACCCGGTAGCGGTCCGGGTCGAAGTAGCGGCGCAGGTTCGTCGAACAGCCCGACCCCGGGCCGCCGTGCACGACGAGCGCGGCCTTGCCCTCCGGGTTCCCGCAGGTCTCCCAGTAGATCTCGTGCCCGTCGCCGACGTCGAGCAGGCCGTGCTCGTACGGTTCGATCGCGGGGTACAGCCCAGCCATCAGCGCGTCCTTCCACCCGGAATACAACAGCGCTGTCACGTTAGCGCCCCGGCCGAGTCCGGCGCCTCGCCTTTTCGGCTCAGACGAGGGCGCCCGCGAGCTCCATCAGCGTGTCGGCCAGCTCCTGCGGGCCCGCCGGCCCGATGTGGATGACCGCGTCTTCGCCGGCGCCGGACGTGTAGCTCAGGTACCGGCCCCAGTCCGTGTCGGCGTAGTGCAGGGGCTGTTGCAGGCAGGTGTGGCGCCCGACGTCGTCGCGCCGCCCGACGTACAGCTCGCCGCTGCCGGAGACCGGCCGCTGCACGAGGCTGACGACGTCGGCGACGGCCGGGTCGAGCGGGTAGGCGTCCTGACCGCGGCGGGCCGCTTCGCTCAGGTCCGCCACCCGGACGGTCCGCGGATGGCCGCCCCCGGCACCCAGCGGCGGAAGCTGCTCGACGAGCGACTCGGCGAGCCGGTTCCGGTCGATCTCCTGCACGCCGACGTGGGTCCCGTCCGACACCGCCAGGACCGCCTGGAGGCCCTTCGCGGCGGCGAGCACGCCGTAGGTCCGGCCGTCGACCCCGACCCAGCCGTAGCACTCCCGCGCCGGGTTCACCAGCAGCGGGAGCCAGTCGAGGAAGTCGACGGTCGCCCGCCCGCGCGCGTCGACCAGCCCGGCCTCGGCCAGGGCCGCCTCGACGCGCTTGTCGGCTTCGGCGCGTTCCTCGTCCGAGAGCCACAGGGGCTCCGGGCGGAGGGTGATGTGCAGCTGACCGACCTGCTCACGCTCGGCCAGTGCGGCCAGCGCCTCGACCGGAACGTCCACCCGGCCTGTTGCCACGTCCACCCGCCTACTCGCCGATGACCGGCGGGCTGGTCCGCTGGTCCGTGCCGAAGATCGCGTCCGGATCCGCTTCGATCAGGAAGTCCGGCCGCTGGTGTTCATCATCTTCCTCGCCCTCACCGCGCCGGCCCCCGGCCCCCATCGGCCCCAGCTGCCCGGACCGCCCGGCAGCCGACCGGGCCGCGGCCGCCTCCGCGGCGGCGGCGTTGCCGAGACTGCCCATGCCGGACCCGCGGCCGCTGCCGAGCCCCCGCTCCCCCGCGGCGCCGCTGCCACTGCCCCCGGCACCGGTGCCGCTGATCGGCCGTCCGTTGGAGTCGAGCAGCCGGCTCCCGGCGTTCCCGCCGGCCGGCCCGCGCCCGCCCGTGCCGGAGTCGGGCTCGCCGCCGAAGGTGTTCGAGTAGTTCTGCCCGCCGCCGCCACCGGTGCTGGTCGGGTAGAAGTCGATGCCATCGGTGCCGATCGGCGTCTTGCCGGGCCGGTCGGTGCCACCCGGTCGCGTGGTCGTCGTGGTCGGCCGCCCGGTGCCGGTCGTGTGCGTCTCGTCCGTCGGCCGATCGGTGCTGCCCGGCCGGTCCGTCGAGCCGGGCCGGTCGGTGGAGCCGGGGCGATCGGTGCCGCCGGGCCGGTCGGTGCTGCCGGGCCGGTCGGTCCCCCCGGGGTCGACGCTGGAGGTCGTGGTGTGGTCGTTGTACCCGGGATCCCCGCCGGCGTTCTCCGGCAGCCAGCGGCTGCGGTCGGTGCCCAGGTCGATCTTGCCGGGCCCCTTCGGCTCGTTCACGGAGATGGCGGCGCCGTCGGACTCGAGGACGCCGTAGTTGGCGGGCAGGGAAGCGCTCGTCCCGTTCGTGACGACGCTGTACTGGTCCATCACGCGGACGTTCGTCTCGTTGGCCGCGTTGTACTTGGCGACTCCCTCTTGGTAGGAGTCGATGTCGTCCTTGGCCATGAACGGCCCGGCGATCGGGATGGCCGCCTTGAGCCCGGTCGTCCACGGGTTCGGCTTCTCGGGCTTCGGCGGCACCTGGACGACGCTGTTGCTGGAGTGGTCGAAGGCATCCGCCTGGGTGTCGACCGAGGCCTTGGTCTCGTCGAGCGGCAGTGCGGTCTCGGCGAAGGCCAGCTCGAGCGGGCCCGCCCCGGCGTTGGCCGCGTCGGCGGCACTGCCGGTCCAGGCCTGGGCCATCCGGTCCTGCAGCGCCTTGATGCTCTCCGCACGGGCCTGATAAGCCTCCGAGAGCTTGTTCACCGACTCGGACATCTGGTGCAGTCCTTCGGTTTGGCCACCTTTGAAATTGTCGTAGATCTGCTTGCCGTCCACTCGTCAAGCCCCCCTGAGTGTTTTGACCATCGCGGCCGCTGCGCCTTGCGCGGCATCGCAGGAATCCTGCTGCCCCTCATACCCTTCAGCGAAGACGGCGACAGCCAGGTCGTCGGCGAGCCCGACGGCCATGCTGCAGTTCCCGATCGGCCGACGATCGCGCGTGTCGAAGTACAGCGCGGGCTGCCCTTCGACATCCGGCGCACGCTCGACGAACTTGACGACGCTCTTCGGACGCTCGTAGGCGGCCTGGATACCGGCCAGCCCGCCGGCCCCGGCGTCGCGGTTCCCGGTGCCGAGGATGACCAGCAGGCTCACGCCCTCGCCGCTGATCTTCCAGCCGCAGCTGGGACCCGCCTGGCCTTCGGGCGTGGTGTCGCCGAGGCGCGGCGCGCCGGGATCGGTGAACTTCAGCCGGGCCAGCTCGTCGCCGGGGACGAGAGCACACGGATCGCCCACGTACTTCGTCGCGTCCAGCGGAGTCGTCACCTTCGGAACGTCGCCGGTCGGCCCCGCCGCGGACGGTGCCGGCGAAGACGCCGAATTCACCGGCGTGGCGGAGCCACCGGTCTCCGAGGTGCAGCCGGCCACGAACGCGCAGGCCACGAGAACAGCCCCGCCGAGCGCACTCGCGCGGGTGATCTTGCCCAGGCTCACGTCGCCTGCCCGAAAGTCTCGGACATGCCCTGGTCGGTCGCGACGGTCTTCGTCTGGGCTTCCTTCAGCTTCTTGATGTAACCCTGCACGTACTTGCGCATGGAGTCGTTCTGCTCCTGCAGGGAAGTGATCGAGGTGTTGGCCGCCGACCCGTAACTCGCGCTGGCCGAGTCCTCTCCGGGGGCGAGCGAGGCGAACATGAGCGTTTGGATCGTGCGCGCGTCGTCGACGATCTTGTCCAGCTCGGCTTCCCAGAGGCCGATCACCGAGGCGAGCTCCTCGGGGTCCATCTTGAACTCGCCGCCCCCGCCGCCACCGCCGCCGTAGACGCGGCCGCGCTCGCCCAGGATGTCGCCACCCCAGACCGCCTGGACCGCCTGGCCGGCTTCGCCGATGATCACGCCCCGCACCTTCCCCTCAGTTCACCCACTGTGATGGTGCAAAGATTAGCCAACCGTCTCATGCCGTGTCAGCGAATCGCCGCAACGTTCCGACGATGGGGCACCCCGATCGGTTCCCGACACGGCGGGTCACAGTACGTACGTACGGATTGCGAGATCCCGGTCCTCGGTGCCAGGATTTCAGGATGCCACGCGTAAGCCAGGATCACCTCGACGCACGCCGGCGCCAGATCCTCGACGGCTCCCGCGTCTGCTTCGCGCGCTACGGCTACGAAGGTGCCACAGTCCGGCGCCTGGAGGAAGCCACCGGACTCTCGCGCGGGGCCATCTTCCACCACTTCCGGGACAAGGAGTCCCTCTTCCTCGCCCTCGCCGAGGACGACGCCGTCCGGATGGCCGACGTCGTCGCCGAACAGGGCCTGGTCCAGGTCATGCGCGACCTGCTCGCGGGCGACGGCGAGCACCCGGCCGACTGGCTCGGCACCCGCCTCGAGGTCTCCCGGCGGCTGCGCACCGACCCCGAGTTCCGCGGCCGCTGGGCCGAGCGCTCCGAACAGCTGACCACCGCCACCCGCCTGCGCCTGCTGCGCCAGCGCGACGCCGGGAACCTGCGCGACGACGTCGACGTCGACGTCCTCACGGCGTTCCTGGAGCTCGTCCTCGAGGGGCTCGTCTCCCACCTGGCCATGGGCCTGCCCGGCGCCGGCCTCGGCCCGGTGCTCGACCTCGTCGAGGAGACCGTGCGGCGGCACCGGCCGGGCACCGCCTGACCCCGCGTGGTCAAATGGCCGCGTGGATCTCCTCGAGGCGCACGGCCAGGCGTTGCGGGCCTTCGGCGACACCGTGCACGCCGCCGCCGCGGCCGACTGGGACCACCGGACGCCGTGCACCGAGTGGACCGTCCGCGACCTGGTCAACCACCTCGTCGCCGAGCAGCTGTGGGCCCCGTCCCTGCTCGCCGGCGCCACCCTCGACGACGTCGGCGACCGCTTCGACGGCGACGTCCTCGGCGACGACCCGGTGGCCGCCTGGGACGCGGCCGCGGAAGCCGCCCGGGAGGCCTTCCTCGACGACGGCGTGCTCGAACGCGCGGTGCACGTCTCGGCCGGGCTCCTGCCGGCCCGCGAGTACGGCTGGCAGATGACCATCGACGCCGCCGTGCACGCCTGGGACCTCGCGGCGGCGCTGGACCTGCCCTGCCCCGTCACCGAAGGACTGGCCGAACGCCTGCTCGAAGTCGTCCGCCCGTGGGTGGACGAGTGGCAGGGGCTCGGCGTCTTCGACCCGCCGGTCGCGGTCGGCCGCGACGCCGGGGCCACCGACCGGCTCGTCGCCCTGCTCGGGCGCGAACCGCGCTGAACCACCCGCCGAGGTGAGCGCGCCGACACACCGACGTGCCCGCCGCCGGCACGGGTGACACGATACGATTGTCCGTATCTCCGCAGTACACGCCGATTTCTTCCTTGGGAGTGACCGTTTCGTGCGCGCAGCGCAGTCACCTGGTGACAGTACCGGGCCGGGTGACCGACCCGGCTGTCCGATAGGTTCATCCCCCGCCGACCGGGCGGGTGCGGAATGATCCAGATCCTCTTCGCCGTGCTCGGCGTCCTGCTCTTCGTGCTGCTGACCGTGGGCACCGGGCTGGCCGTCGCCGCCGAGTTCTCGCTGACCGCGCTCGAGCGCAGCACCGTCGACGCCAACGTCCGGCAGGTCGGCGACCGTCGGGCCCTGACCGTCCAGAAAGCCCACCGGACGCTCTCGTTCCAGCTCTCCGGCGCCCAGGTCGCGATCACGCTCACCACGCTGATCACCGGGTACCTGGCCGAGCCGCTGATCGGCGAGCTCGTCCGCCCGCTGCTCACCGCGGTCGGGCTGCCCGAGTCGTTCGCCGAGGGCGCGTCGATCGTGCTCGCCCTGGTGCTGGCCACCTCCCTGTCGATGATCCTCGGCGAGATGGTGCCGAAGAACCTCGCGATCGCCCGGCCGCTGCCGACCGCGCGGGCCGTCGCCGGGTACCACTCGCGGTTCTCCTCGCTGTTCCGCTGGCTCATCACGCTGATGAACAACAGCGCGAACTTCCTCGTCCGCAAGTTCGGCGTCGAGCCGCAGGAAGAGCTGCGGTCGGCGCGCTCGCCGCAGGAGCTGGGCTCGATCGTGCGGTCCAGCGCCGAAAGCGGCACGCTCGACACGTCGACGGCGGAGCTGCTGGACCGCTCCCTGCGGTTCGGCGAGCGCACCGCGGAAGAGCTCATGACCCCGCGCGTGCAGCTCGAGGCCCTCGCCGTCGACGACACCATCGAGGACCTCATCGACATCTCCCGCCGCACCGGCTTCTCGCGGTTCCCGGTGCACGCCGAGGACCTCGACGACGTCCGCGGCGCCGTGCACGTCAAGCAGGCCTTCGCCGTGCCCGCCGCCGAGCGGGCGAACGTGCCGATCGGCTCGGTCATGCGGCCGGTGCCGACGGTGCCCGAGTCCCTGCCCGGCGACGACCTGCTCGACCGCCTGCGCGACTCCCGCTTCCAGCTCGCCATCGTCGTCGACGAGTACGGCGGCACGGCCGGGCTGGTGACCCTCGAAGACGTCGTCGAAGAGATCATCGGCGACGTCCGCGACGAGCACGACGAGCACGAGGGGCCCGCGTCGCAGCAGGTCGGGACCGACAGCTGGCTGGTGTCCGGCCAGCTGCGGCCGGACGAGGTCACCGACGTCACCGGCTTCCGGATGCCCGACGGCGACTACGAGACCATCGCCGGGCTGATCCTGGAGCGGCTCGGCAAGATCCCCGCCGAGGGCGACGCCGCCGAGGTCGACGGCTGGCGGCTCACCGTCACCTCGATGGACAAGCACCGGATCGCCGAGGTCGAGGTGGCCCCGGTCCGCGCGGCCGCGAGCGTGGAGGTGGACGCGTGAGCGACTGGCTGAACATCGCCCTGGTCGTGGTCCTGTTGCTGGCCAACGCCTTCTTCGTCGGCGCCGAGTTCACCCTGATCTCGTCCCGGCGGGACCGGCTCGAAGCCCTGCTGGAGCAGGGCAAGACGCGCGCGAAGATCGTGATCAACGCGAGCAAGCACGTGTCGCTGATGCTGGCCGGCGCGCAGCTGGGCATCACCATCTGCTCGCTGCTGCTCGGCCGCCTCGGCGAGCCGGCGATCGCGCACCGGCTGTCGGCGTTCTTCGACCTGCTGGGGCTGCCCGAAACCCTGCTGCACGCGGTGTCGTTCGCCATCGCGCTGGCCTTCATCACCGTGCTGCACGTGCTGATCGGCGAGATGGTGCCGAAGAACCTCGCCATCGCCGAGCCCGAACGGCTCGCACTGTGGCTGGTGCCCGTGCACGTCGCGTGGGTCAAGGTGGCCAACCCGTTCATCTGGCTGCTGAACTTCGTCGCCAACTCGCTGCTGCGCGCGGTGAAGGTCGAACCGAAGGACGAGCTGGAGACGGCCTACACGTCCGAAGAGCTGGCCGAGCTGCTCAGCGAGTCGCGCCGCGAGGGGCTGCTCGACCAGTCCGAGCACCGGCGGCTGTCCCAGACGTTGTCGTCGGTGCAGAAGACGGTCGCCGACGTGCTGGTGCCGACGGCCGAGCTGACCACGCTGCCGTGCGGGCCGACGGTCGGCGACGTCGAGCGGGCGGTCTCGTCGACCGGCTTCTCGCGCTTCCCCGTGTGCACCGACGACGGCCGGCTGACCGGGTACATCCACGTGAAGGACGTCCTCGACCTGGCGGGCCAGGACCCGGCGACGATCGTGCCGCCGGCGAAGACGCGGGCGCTCACCGAACTGCGCGCCGACGCCCGGCTCGACGTCGCGCTTTCGGCCATGCGCAAGGAAGGCAGCCACCTGGCGCGGGCGCTCGACAGCGGCGGGAACGCGGTCGGCGTCGTCGCGCTCGAGGACCTCGTCGAGGAGTACGTGGGCACCGTGCGGGACGGCACCCACGTGGGCGCATGACCGGCGTCGAAGTGCTCGCCGAACCGGACTGGCTGGCCCGGGAAGCGGCGCACGCCGAGCGGATGGGGCGCTGGACGGCCCCCCACCAGGAGCGGCGGGCGCGCGGCGAGAAGCACCCGGTGCTGGACTTCCTGTTCACCTACTACTCGTTCCGGCCCAAGCACCTGCAGCGGTGGCAGCCCGGGCCCGGCGTCGCGCTCGCCGGGCCCGCGGCCCGCCGGTTCCTGGACCGCAAGGGCTACGTGCCGACGGACGACGGCGTCGTCCTCGACCCGGCGGCCTTCACCGAGGGCAAGCTGCGGACGGCGGAGTTCGTCCGCGGCCTGCTGGGCGCGACGGCGTCCCGCGCGCCGCGGCTCAGCTGCTTCGGGCTGCACGAGTGGGCCATGGTCTACCGCGAGCCCGAAGACTCCGTGCGGCACAACCAGGTCCCGCTGCGGCTCGGCTCGGCGGGCACCGACGCGGTCGTCGAGTCCCAGGACATCCGGTGCGGGCACTTCGACGCGTTCCGGTTCTTCACCGCCGACGCCCGGCCGCGGAACGAGCTGACGCCGTCGCGGGAGACGCAGGTCGCACTCGAACAGCCGGGGTGCCTGCACGCGAACATGGATCTGTTCAAATGGGCGTACAAGCTCGACCCGTTCGTGCCCGCGGAGCTCGTCGCGGACTGCTTCGAGCTGGCCGTCGAGATCCGGACGCTGGACATGCGGGCGAGCCCGTACGACCTGGCCGCGCTGGGCTACCCGCCGGTGCGGATCGAGACGGCCGAGGGCCGGGCCGAGTACGCCCGCGCCCAGGCCGGTTTCGCGCGGCGAGCGGCACCGGTGCGTGCTCGCCTGATCGCGCATTGCGATCGCCTGATCAGCGCAGCACCCCGCGCGTGAGCAACTGTGAGTCAGATTATTCTCTCACCGATACTCACCTGTTAGGGTGATAACGGTTTTATTGCATCGCCGCGCGTGCTTGACATGCGCGTAGCCCGAAAGGATGACGATGGGGCGACACACCCGGGACGACGATCCCGTGCCGCACCCTCAGGACCGCACCGGCCGCCCGGCCGCCCCGCGCCGCCCCCACCCGGGCGATGCCGCGGGAGCACCGAGCGGGGCTCCCCAGCCGGTCGCCGGCCGTGGTGAAGCGTCCGGTTCGTACCCCGTCACCGGCCGGGGCGACGCCTCTGGTTCGCACCCCGTCACTCGGCGCGGTGAAGCCTCCGGCTCGTATCCGGTCACGGGCCGGGGTGAGACTTCGGGCTCGTACCCCGTCACCGGGCGCGGTGAGACCTCCGGCTCGTACCCCGTCACCGGCCGCGGCGAGACCTCCGGCTCGTACCCCGTCACCGGCCGCGGCGAGACCTCCGGCTCGTACCCCGTCACCGGCCGGAGTGAGGCTTCCGGGGCCTTCCGGACTCCGGGGCGCAGCTCCATCTCCGATGCTTTCGGGATCGCCGGACGCGGCCGCGGTGAGGCGTCGGGCTCGTACCCCGTCGCCGGGCGCAGTGAGACCTCCGGCTCCTTCTTCGTCTCCGCGGGTGAGGCCACCGGTTCGCAGCCGGCCGCCCGTCGCGGTGAGGCTTCCGGTGCCTACCCCGTCGCCAGTCGCGGTGAAGCCCCCGTCGCCCGCCGTGGCGAGACTTCCGGTGCCTACCCCGTCGCCACCCGTGGCGAGGAGTCCGGCGCTGCCGGGCTCGGGGACCAGCCCACCAGCCGCCGCGGTAAAGGCGGCGGCCAGTCCGCCTCGCGGCGCGGGCGTCGTGGGGAAGGCTCCTCCCCCGCCGAGACCGCCGCCGAGCGGACCGAGGTGATCACCCGGCACGGCGAGACCTCCGGGAACTACCCGATCACCGCCCGCAGCGAGACGTCCCGCACCCTCAGCCGGAAAGAGGCCGCAGGCGAAAGCTCCCGCCGCCGCGTCGAACCCGCAGGCGAGAGCGAAGGCCGTCGGCGCGCTCCCGGGCGGAGCGAGACCACCGGGCCGCACCGCGCCGAAGGCAAGAGTGAGACCACCGGGTCGCACCGGGTCGCCGGGAAGAGCGAGGCCACCGGGTCGCACCGGATCGTCGGCAAGAAGGCGCCTCGGCGGCGGATCGCCGGCTGGCCGATCGCCTGTGCCGTGCTCGCCGCCCTCATCGGGCTCGGCGTGATCGGCTGGAACTGGGCCGACAGCGAGCTCAACAGCCGCGCCGAGGCGCAGGCCGCCGCCTGCTCCGGGGGGACGTCGCAGATGCGGATCGTCGTCACCCCGAGCGTGCAGAAGCCGCTCACCGCCGCCGCCGACCGGTGGAACCAGGCCGCCACCGTCGTCCACGGCCAGTGCGTGCACGTGACGATCGACGCCAAGCCGTCGTCCGAGGTGCTCGACGCGCTCGTCGGCCGGTCGAACCTCAACGCCATCGGCGGTCTCCCGGCCGCCTGGCTGCCCGAGTCGTCCTACTGGATCAGCGAGCTGACCACCAAGAAGCCCGAGATGATCGGTTCGGCCGCCCAGTCCGTGGCCAACGCCCGCTCGGCGGACTACCCGTTCGTCGGGCTTTCCGGGCAGGGCATCGACGACACCGTGCTCCGCGCGGCCCAGACGTTCCGCGAGTACCTCGAGCAGCCCGCCCAGCAGGCGGACTTCGCCGCCGCTGGGATCAAGGGAACCTAGACGCGCGTGCCGTTGTCGAGCTCGGCCACCACGGCGAGGTCGTCGTCGGCCAGTTCGAAGTCGAAGATCCCGAAGTTCTCCCGGGTCCGCGTCGTGGTCGCCGACGCCGCCACCGCGACCGTCCCGGCCTGCAGGTGCCACCGCAGCACGATCTGCGACGGCGTCTTGCCGTACTTGGCCGCAAGCGCGGTGACCGTCTCGTCGGACAGCAGCGCGGCGTTCGCGGCCGGGCTCGACGCCGCGGTCACGATGCCCCGCTCGTCGTGGAACTCGCGCAACGGGACCTGCTGCAGCCACGGGTGCAGCTCGACCTGGTTCAGCACCGGGACCGCGCCGGTGGCGTCGATCAGCCGGCGCAGCTCCGCGACGCCGAACCCGGCGACGCCGACCGCCCGCACCCGGCCGTCGGCCCGCAGCCGGCTGAGCGCGCGCCAGGTGTCGGGGAACGCGCCCTTGGTGCCGTCCAGCAGGCACAGGTCGGCCTGGTCGAGCTGGAGCGCGGCCAGCGCCTGGTCGGCGGCGCGGCGCGTGGTGTCGTAGCCCTGCGTGGGCACCTTGAAGCTGACGAAGAGCTCTTCACGGGGCACGTCGCCCGCGGCGAGCGCCGCACCCACCGCCACCTCGGTCCCCGGCGCGGTGTCGAACCCGCGGTAGCCGGTGTCGAGCGCGATGCGGACGGCGCGGCCGGTCTCGGCCGCGGTCAGACCCGCGACACCGAACAGCAGCTGGGGGATGCGGACTCCGTCGGACAGGGCGAGCGAAGGCGGAACGGCCATCTACCGGTGATCCTCACTTCGGATGCTGCGCGGGTGTCCCCCAATCATTCCACCCGGGCGGCCCGCTCGCGCAGGTATGCCGCGGTAGCCGCGTCCGCGGGGAAGAACGACTCGATGACCAGTTCCGCCACCGTGACGTCCAGGGGCGTGCCGAACGTGGCCACCGTGCTGAAGAACGTCAGGTCCGTGCCCTCGTGGCGGTACTTCAGCGGCACGAAGATGTCACCCGGTCCAGGGACCTCCACCTCGGGCACCGGCTGGTCGCACGGGTACCCGCGCAGCTCCCGCAGCAACTCGGCGAGCCCGGCGTCGGCGGTCTGGTCCACCTGGCGGCGCAGCCGGCCGAGGAGGTGGGCACGCCACTCCCCCAGGTTGAGGACGTGCGGCGCCATGCCGTCCGGGTGCAGCGTCGCGCGCAGGACGTTGGTGGTCAGCCCGGCCGGGATCCCGTCGACGAACAGGCCGATGGCGGCGTTCGCGTCGACGAGGTCCCAGTTCCGGTCGACGACGGCGGCCGGGTAGGGGTCGTGGCTCGCGAGCAGCTGCCGGACGGCCTGGCGGACGGCGTTCATCTCCGGGTCCCCCAGGGCGTTCTCGGTGTACGCGGGCGCATACCCGGCGGCGAGCAGCAGCCGGTTGCGTTCGCGCAGCGGCACGTCGAGGTGCTCGCCGAGCCGCAGCACCATGTCGCGGCTGGGCTTCGAGCGGCCGGTCTCCACGAAGCTGAGGTGGCGGGTGGAGATGTCCGCCGAGATCGCGAGGTCGAGCTGGCTGATCCGGCGCCGGTCGCGCCATTCCCGCAGCAGCTGACCCACCGGCCGCTGCCGTTGCACCGTAGTCGTCACCCGGGCGACGCTACGGCGATCATCGACGCGCGGCCATTACCTCCCGCGTAATCGACGTGCCGCGTGTCGTCGGACAGAGTCGTGCTCAGCACCGGGACGACCGAACCCGTTGTCCCCCAACGAAAGGGAACCACCATGAGCGACGTCCGCACGATCGTCGAGCAGTACATCGCGATCTGGAACGAGACCGACGGCGACAAGCGCCGCGCCCTCATCGGCGACGTCTTCACCGAAGGTGCCGGCTACACCGACCCGCTCGGCGCCGTCACCGGGCACGACGGGATCGACCAGTTCGTCGGCGGGGCGCAGCAGCAGTTCGCCGGGCTGTCCTTCAGCCTGCCCGCCGACCCGGACGCGCACCACGACCTCGCGCGGTTCCAGTGGTACCTCGGGACGCCCGGAGCGGAGCCCGTCGCCATCGGCTTCGACGTCGTCGAGCTCGAGGACGGCAAGATCGCCAAGGTGCACGGCTTCCTCGACAAGCTGCCGGGCTGACCACCCCGGCGTGCGGGCTCCCGGGCAGGGGAGCCCGCACGCCGGCCCGCACCCCTAGTCCTTCAGCGCGCCCCGCCAGCGCACCGTCGGGCGCAGCTTGTCCGGGAGCACGCGGTGCTTGTTCGCCCCCACGATGTCGAACATCGACTCGATCAGCGTGTCCGAAAGCAGGTGCGGTTCCAGCCCCAGCCCGACCAGCCCGGTGTGCTTCACGTTGTAGTAGTGCTCCGGCGCCTCGGTGCGCGGGTTCTCCAGCTGCTCGATCTGCACCGGCCCGGGGAACCGCTCGGCGACGAGATCGGCGATGCCGGCCACCGACATGCTTTCCGTCATCTGGTTGAAGACGCGGAACTCCCCCGCCTCGGCCGGGTGCTCCACGGCGAGGCGGATGCACTCGACGGTGTCGCGGATGTCGATCAGGCCGCGTGTCTGGGCCCCCTTGCCGTACACGGTCAGCGGCTGGCCCAGCACCGCCTGGATGACGAACCGGTTCAGCACGGTGCCGAACACCGCGTCGTAGTCGAACCGCGTCGCCAGCCGCGGGTCCAGCGCCGTCTGCGGCGTCTGCTGGCCGTAGACCACGCCCTGGTTGAGGTCCGTCGCGCGCAGCCCCCAGGCGCGGCAGGTGAACTCGATGTTGTGCGAGTCGTGGACCTTCGTCAGGTGGTAGAACGACCCCGGCCGCTTCGGGAACAGCACGCGGTCCTTGCGGCCGTTGTGTTCGAGGTCCAGCCAGCCCTCTTCGATGTCGACGTTCGGCGTGCCGTACTCGCCCATCGTGCCGAGCTTCACCAGGTGGATCGCCGGGTCGATTTCGGCGATCGCGTACAGCAGGTTCAGGTTCCCGATCACGTTGTTGTGCTGCGTGTAGACGGCGTGCTCGCGGTCGATCATCGAATACGGCGCGGACCGCTGCTCGGCGTAGTGCACGACGGCGTCCGGCCGGAAGTCCCGAACCGTGCCGAAGAGGAACTCCGCGTCGAGGAGGTCGCCCTCGTAACTGGCGATCGTGCGTCCCGAGACCTCCTGCCACGCGGCGATCCGCTCGGCCAGGGATTCGATCGGGACCAGGCTTTCGACACCGAGTTCGGCGTCGTAACCGCGGCGGGCGAAATTGTCGAGAACGGCTACCTCGTGGCCTTTGTCCGATAAGTGCAATGCGGTCGGCCAGCCCAGATATCCGTCACCGCCGAGAACCAGCACTCGCATTGTGCCGCCTTTCCTGCTCGTTTACGCACAAGCTTGCCGATCCTGCGAACGAGCAGAGGCTTGCAAGAACCCGACGCTATCGATCACTCACTGATGAGGACCTGGCAATGAGCTGTGAATCTCCTATGCGTAGGGGACCCGGACGGCGGCGCGACGAGCCCGCGGGGAGGATGGGGACATGACGACCGTAACCAACGGCGTGCGGCCCCGCACAGCGGAGAAGACCCGCACCGGCGGCTGGGCGCGCCTCGCGCGCGCCGCCGCGACGTCCGTCGCCGCCACGGTTCTCAGCCAGGTCGTGCTGCTCGCCGTCCTCGCCACCGGCGGTGCCGCGGCCCTCGCGAGCACGCTGGCCTGGGCGGCCGGCGCGGTGCTGAACTTCCTGGTCACCCGCCGCTGGGTCTGGGGCCGCGCCGGACGTCCGCGCGTGCGCCGCGAACTGCTGCCCTACCTGGTCGTCATCGGCCTCGGCGGGCTCGCCTCGATCGGCCTGACGACCCTCGCGGGCTCCCTGCTCACACCGCTCGACCTGCCGCACTTCTGGTGGGTCGTGCTCGTCGACGGAGCGTACGTGGCCAGTTACGCACTGGTGTTCGTCGTCAAGTTCACGCTGCTCGACCGGCTCGTGTTCGGCCGCGGCGCAGCACGTACCCCCGCCACCACGTCCCCGTCATGACGCGGGCGTAGTTCGCGCCGTAGACGAGGCTGCCGCCCTTCTTGCTCTTGCCCGCCTTGCGCAGCCGCATGCTCATCGGCAGCTCCAGCACGCGGGCGCCGCGCGCGGTCACGCCGAGCATCAGCTCCGACGACTGGTACTGCGGTTCGTTGAGCGGGACCGCGCAGGCCAGCTCCGCCCGCATCGCGCGGAAGCCGAACGACGTGTCGGTGATCCGCCGCCCGGTCAGCACCGACGCCAGCACCGCGAACACGCGCACGCCGAGCCACCGGACGCGGCTGTCGGCCTCCTCGTGCCCGAGCCGCCGCGACCCCGTCACGAAGTCCGCCGTGCCGTCGACGACCGGGCTGACCAGCGCCTCCAGCTCGCTGTTGTCGTACTGGCCGTCCGCGTCGGTCGTCACGACGTATTCGGCGCCGGACCCGGCCGCGAGGTGGTACCCCAGGCGCAGGGCAGCGCCCTGGCCGCGGTTGCGCGGAGCGACACACACGTACGCTCCGTGGTCTTCGGCGATCGCTGCCGTGTCATCGGTACCGCCGTCGACGACGACGAGCACGTCGACCGGCATGCCGAGGCACTCGTCGGGCATCTTCTCCAGCACTTCGCCGATGCCGCCGGCTTCGTTGTAGGCGGCGATGACCACGGTCAGCGGCGCCAGCTCGACGCCGGGGTGCCGCCCGTGGAAGTCGTCGAGGGCGCCCTGGTCGACGTCGTCGGGGAACGCCGCGAGACGCTTCCGGCTGGCCGACGTCAGGGTGGTGAAGCCGAGGCCCCCGGCCACCGCGAACAGCACCAGCGCGGGGATCTGGTAGCGCCAGGAGAACTGGAACACCGCGGAGGCGAACAGCAGCACCAGCCCGCTCGTCGACGCCAGCAGCGCGCCCGCCCGGGCCCGGTCCAGGGGCCTCTTGCGGCGGACCACGGTCAGCAGGCCGAGCAGGGCGCCGATGCCGAGCACCGCGCCGGGCACGTACCCGCCACCGAGCTGGTAGTCCCGCAGGATCTTGGCCAGTGGCCGGTCGACGCTCGCGTGGACGCCGTCGCTGCCCAGCGTGACCAGGTCGATCAGCGACTGGTCGGCCCACTGCGGGTAGCTCAGCTGGAACTGCCACCGGTCCAGGGGGACGTCGGTGGGGTCCTGCGCGCGCGTCCACGCGAAGCTCTTCGAGAAGTCGTGGAGGATCGCGCCGGCGACGTCGCCGGGCTGCTCCTTCAGGACGTCGACCGCGAATGCGTGCGCCAGCGCGGCCTTGTCGGCGCCGGGCGGCAGCGGGCCCGGCCAGTTCGGGTCGAGGTCGGCGTGCGCGTAGTTGTCGACCAGCCGCGTCTCGCGCGGCTCGGCCGGGCAGAACACCCGCAGCGTCGGGTCGAGGTGGAGGTTCGCGCAGTCGGCGACGGCGGCGGTGCGGCCGTAGAGCATGTTCCCGGACGGCCCGGTCAGCCCCCACTTGCCGGTTTCCGAATGCACGCGCGCCGAGTAGGGCACGAGGACGACGAGCAGGCCCAGCAGGCCGGCGCCCGCCCGGCGCCAGCCCGCCCAGTGCCGCCACGCTCCCCCGGCGACGACCAGGAACACCAGCAGCGGCAGGGCCAGCGAGATCCCGATCAGCCGGGTCAGCACGCCGAAGCCGAGCAGCAACCCCGCGGCGCCGGCGCGTTTCCAGCCCGGTGTGCCCCAGCCGAGCAACAGCCAGAGCAGTCCGAGGAGCACCGCCTCGAACGTCACCTCGGACATGATGTTCTGCTCGATCTGCAGCTGGTAGGCGTCGAGCAGCACCGGGGTCGCGGCCAGCGCGCCGACCCACGGACGACCACCGAGGCGCAGGACCAGCCCGTAGATCCCGACCGCGATGAGGATGCCGGCGATGTGCTGGACGGCCGCGACCCAGGCGAGCCCGCCGACGGCCAGCAGCGGGCGCAGCACGAGGTCGTAGCCGATCGGGTCGAGCTGGTCGGCGCGCAGCGCGTGCAGGTTGTCGAGGTAGCGGAACGAATCGATGAACAGCAGCGCGGGCCGGTACGCGAGCCAGGTCAGCACCCGGAGCGTGATCGCCGGGACGAGCAGCAGGAGCAGCAGCCAGTGCCGCTTCGCGAAAGCGGTCACGGTGTCGCGTTTGGACGGTCGAGCCCGGAGAAGTACTTCCACGCCGTGCCCAGGCCGTCGACCAGCGAGACGGACGGGCGGTAGCCGATGGTCGCGGCACTGCCCGAGACGTCCACGACGACCGCGGGCATCTCCCCCGCCGGCGCCTCGATGTGCTCGACCGGCAACTCGGCGCCGGTCACCTCGCGCACGGCCTCGACCATCTCCAGCACGGACACCGAGCGGCCCGCGCCGACGATCGCGCGGCCGGTGTGGCCGCTGTCGAAGGCCGTCAGGATCGCCCGGACGACGTCGTCGACGTGGACGAGGTCGCGGCGCTGCCGGCCGTCGCCGTAGATCTTGATGCCGCCGCCGGTGAGCGCCGCGCGCATCATGCGCGGCACGAAACTGTCCTTGTGGGACATTCCCGGGCCGTAGACGTTGGTGAACCGCAAGGCACACGTCGTCATGCCGTACGCGCCGGCGTACCCCGAGAGCAGCATCTCGCACGCCGCTTTCGTGGCGCCGTAGGGCGTCAGCGGCCGGAGCGGCAGGTCCGGGGTGATCGTCGCGGTGCCGACGTTGCCGATCACCGCGTTGGTCGAGGCGAGCAGGAACTTCGGCACCTCGCGGCGGCGCGCGAGCTCCAGCAGCTCCTGGGTGACCAGGACGTTGTCCGCGAAGGTGTCCTCGGGCAGCTCGACCGACTTCAGCACCGACGTCAGCGCGGCGAGGTGCACGATCCCGGCGGTCCCGGCCGTCACGGCCTCTTCGCGCACGGCGGCGTCACGGAGGTCGCCGGTCACCACGCGGACGCCGTCGAGGTCTTCGGGGAACGGGACCCGGTCCACGACGGTGACCGGGACGCCCCGGTCGCGGAAGGCGCGCACGGCGGCCCGGCCGATGAAGCCGCTGCCGCCGGTCACGACCACGGACGTCCGGTCAGGACCGTGCGCACTCGCCATGGCCGCCAACCTACCTCCCGAACCTGTGTGCCCTCCGTGGGCCCGCGTCGCGCGGTCGTCAGGCGAAGGCTTCCGGGGGCGGGCAGGAGCAGACCAGGGTGCGGTCGCCCGCGGCCCCGTCGATGCGGCGGACCGGGGGCCAGCTCTTCGCCGCCGCCGGGCCGGCCGGGAAGACCGCGGTCTCGCGGCTGTAGGGGCGATCCCACTCGCCCGCGACGCAGCGCGCGGTGTGCGGGGCGTGTCGCAGCGGCGAGTCCTCCAGGGGCCACTCCCCCGACGCCACCCGGTCGATCTCCGCGCGGATCGCGATCATCGCCTCGCAGAAGCGGTCCAGCTCGGCGAGGTCCTCGCTCTCGGTCGGCTCCACCATCAGCGTGCCCGCGACCGGGAACGACATCGTCGGCGCGTGCAGGCCGTAGTCCGCCAGCCGCTTCGCGACGTCGTCGACCGTGACGCCGGTGGCCTTCGTCAGCGGCCTCAGGTCGAGGATGCACTCGTGCGCGACGAGCCCGTCGTGGCCCGCGTACAGCACCGGGTAGTGCTCGCCGAGCCGTCGCGCGACGTAGTTGGCGTTCGCGACCGCGACCAGCGTCGCGCGGCGCAGGCCGTCCGCCCCCATCATCCGGACGTACGCCCACGAGATCGGGAGGATCGACGCGCTCCCCCACGGCGCCGCGCTGACCGGGCCGACGCCCGTCTCCGGGCCGGCGGCCGGCTGCAGCGGGTGGTTCGGCAGGAACGGCGCCAGGTGCGCGCGAACGCCGATCGGCCCGACGCCGGGACCACCGCCGCCGTGCGGGATGCAGAAGGTCTTGTGCAGGTTGAGGTGCGAGACGTCCGCGCCGAAGCGCCCGTACTGCGCGACGCCGATCAAGGCGTTGAGGTTGGCGCCGTCGACGTACACCTGGCCGCCCGCGTCGTGCACCAGCTCGCACACCTCGCCGACGGTGTCCTCGTAGACCCCGTGCGTCGACGGGTAGGTGATCATGATCGCGGCCAGGCCGGCCCGGTGCTCGTCCACAGTGGACCGCAGGTGGGCGAGGTCGATGTTCCCGGCGTCGTCGCAGCGGACGACGACCACCCGCATACCCGCCATCACGGCGCTGGCCGCGTTCGTGCCGTGCGCGCTGGCCGGGATCAGGCAGACGTCGCGGTCGCCTTCGCCGCGTGCGCGGTGGTAGGCGCGGATCGCCAGCAGCCCGGCGAACTCGCCCTGGCTGCCGGCGTTGGGCTGCACGGAAACCGTGTCGTAGCCGGTGATCCGGGAGAGCCAGGCGGTCAGGTCCGCGACGATCGTCAGCAGTCCGGCGGCGTCTTCGGCGAGCGCGAACGGGTGGAGTCCGGCGAACTCCGGCCAGGTGACCGGTTCCATCTCGGCGGTGGCGTTGAGCTTCATCGTGCACGAGCCCAGCGGGATCATGCTGCGGTCGAGCGCGACGTCCTTGTCCGACAGCCGCCGGAGGTACCGCAGCAGCGCGGTTTCCGAGCGGTGGGCGTGGAACACCGGGTGCGTCAGGAAGTCGCTCGTGCGCCGCAGCGGCGCCGGGAGCGCGTCCGCGGTGTCCGCGTCGAGGCCGTCCACATCGGACACCGAGACGCCGAACGCCTTCCAGACCAGCGAAAGGCGTTCCCGCGTGGTCGTCTCGTCGCAGGCGGCGCCGACGTGGTCGTCGTCGACGCGGCGCAGGTTGACGCCGAGGTCGCGAGCCGTCTCGACGACCAGGTCCGCGCGGCCGGGCACCGCCGCGACGACCGTGTCGAAGAACTCGCCGTGCACGACGTCGACGCCGCCCTCGCAGAGCCCGGCGGCCAGCACGGTCGCCATCCGGTGGGCCCGCAGGGCGATCCCGCGCAGGCCGTCGGGCCCGTGGTACACCGCGTACATCGACGCCATCACGGCCGGCAGGACCTGCGCGGTGCAGATGTTCGAGGTGGCCTTCTCGCGGCGGATGTGCTGCTCGCGGGTCTGCAACGCGAGCCGGTACGCGGGGGCGCCGTCGGCGTCCTTCGAGACGCCGACCAGCCGGCCCGGCAGCTGCCGTTCGAGCCCCTTGCGGACCGCGAGGTAGGCCGCGTGCGGGCCGCCGAAGCCGAGCGGGACGCCGAACCGCTGGGTGGACCCGACGGCGACGTCGGCACCCAGCTCTCCCGGCGGCCGCACCAGGGTCAAGGCGAGCGGGTCGGCCGCGACGACCACCGCGGCGCCGTGCTTCTTGGCGTCGGCGATCGTCAGGTCGAGTTCGCGCACCGCACCGGACGCGCCGGGGTAGGACAGCAGCACGCCGAAGAAGTCGCCGCCGAGCCCGAGTCCGGTGAGCCCTTGGGACAGGTCTTCGACGACCAGCTCGATGCCCAGCGGTTCGGCCCGTGTGCGGAGGACGGCGAGGGTCTGCGGCAGGGTGTCCTCGTCGACGACGAACCGGCTGGAGGCCGACTTGCCGGCGCGGCGCACCAGGGTCATCGCCTCGGCGGCCGCGGTGGCCTCGTCGAGCAGGGACGCGTTGGCGACGGGCAGCCCGGTCAGGTCGGCGACCATGGTCTGGAAGTTGAGCAGGGCCTCGAGGCGACCCTGGGAGATTTCCGGCTGGTAGGGCGTGTAGGCCGTGTACCAGGCCGGGTTCTCGAGGACGTTCCGCCGGATGACGGGCGGCGTCACGGTGTCGTGGTAGCCGAGCCCGATCATCTGGGCCATCGGCCGGTTCCGCGCGGCCAGCTCCCGCAGTTCGGCGAGCGCCTGGGCCTCGGTGGCGGCGGGCGGCAGTTCCAAAGCCGCCGACGAGGAGCGCAACGACGAAGGAACGGCGCGCTCGGCGAGTTCGTCGAGGGAGGCGACGCCGATGACGTCGAGGATCCGGCGGAGTTCGCCCGGCCCGGGCCCGATGTGCCGCTCGGCGAAGGGGATTCCCTGTTCCAGCGAGGCGAGTGACGGGTTCACGGGGGCCTCCTGGGGACGGCGGGGCTGGGCCGGGACCGCGATGTCCTGGCCCTCCCCACTCTGTCCGTACCCCGGAGGGCGCCTGAGAGTTTCGCCCGAGGTTGAGCCGGGCTTGCACCGTCGGCGGGGCCATCAGGCTGTGTCCTGACGACCCGCTTTCCAGAGGCGTCTCATCCGCGCGGTCCAGGGTGCCTGAGAGGTTCCGGGGAGGACTTGCTCCTTCGGCGCCGAGCTCAAGGTGTGGCTCGGACTCTCCCGCGCGGATTCGTCGACCGCACGGGGAACCTTACTCCGTCCGCCGCAGCGGTGATCACCCGGTCTTGCGGGCGTTGCGGCGCTGGGTCAGCTCGTCCGGCTCGTGCGTCTCGACGACGCCGCCGTCGGCCCGTTCGGCCGGGAACTCGTGGATCGTCCCGCTGATCTCCTGCATGGCGCCGCTGACCGCGATGCCGAACACGCCCTGGCCGCCCTGGAGCAGATCGACGATCTCCTCCGGCGACGTGCACTCGTAGACCGTGGTGCCGTCGGAGAACAGCGTCACCCGGGCCAGGTCGCGGACCCCGCGCACGCGCAGGTGGTCGACGGCGACCCGGATGTTCTGCAGCGAGACCCCGGTGTCCAGCAGCCGCTTGACGACCTTGAGGACCAGGATGTCCTTGAACGAGTACAGCCGCTGCGAGCCGGAGCCGTGTGCGGTGCGGATGCTGGGTGCGACCAGCTTCGTCCGGGCCCAGTAGTCGAGCTGGCGGTAGGTGATGCCCGCGATCTGGCACGCCGCCGGGCCGCGGTAGCCCACCAGCTCGTCCGGCAGCGAGTTGTCGGGGAACAGCTCACCCTGCTCGCCACTCGCGACCTCAACAGGCTGCTTCTCGGAACCAGCCTCGACCACGCAAGCCTCCCCTCGCCCGACCTGACGGCCGGCGAATGACAGCCGGAAAGTCCCAGGAGCGGGACCGACCGGAGATCAACCACCACGGTCCGGCCCCAGACCGTCGAATCACACCGTGGCGATTTACCTCCTTCGACGGTAAGCGCCCGGACAGTGCCGGTCAACGCGACGCGCGGCAAGCCTCAACGGACGGATGAGCCTTTGCGCCGTTCACCGTACCCCGGACGCGGTGGTTCAAACCTCTTGACCGCTTTTACTCAGCCGAGTAACTTTTTACTCATGCAAGTAAACACCGACCTCATGGCGGACCTGGGGCTCAGCGTCACGGAGGCGGCCCGCCGGGCGCAGATCGTCGGGGCGACCATCGGCGTCCTGTCCGACCTCGGCTACCGCAAGACGACGTTCGCCAAGATCAAGGAGCGCGCCGGGCTCAGCAGCACCCGGCTCATCTCCTACCACTTCACGAACAAGGCCGGCCTGATGCAGGCCGTGCTCAGCACGGTCGTCGAGACGAAGAACGAGTTCCTCGCCTCACGGACCGGCGGCGGGCTCGACCCGGCGGACCGGCCCGGCTACCTGCGGGCGCACATCGAGACGTCGATCGCCTTCCTGCGCGCCTACCCGGAGTGCGTCAAGGTGCTCTCGGAGCTGTCGGCCAACGCGGACGACGCCGAGGGCTGGTCGATGACGAAGGTCCTGGTCGACGACATGCGGGTGCACGGGCTCGCGCGCCAGCTCAAGCAGGGTCAGGCCGAGGGCGTGTTCGGCGGGTTCACGCCCGAGGTGATGGCGATGTCGATCGCGCAGGCCATCGACGGGGTGGCCGCGGCGTACGCGGCCGACCCGTCGCTGGACCTGGAGAAGTACGAGCGCGAGGTCGCGGACACGTTCGTCAAAGCGACGGCGCCGTGAGGGCGCGGTCGAGGCGCTCTTCGATGCGGGCCTTCGGGAAGGCGCCGACGATCGTCTCGACCGGCTCGCCGCCCGAGAAGAGGATCATCGTGGGCAGGGACATGACCTGGTAGGACCGGGTCGTCTCCGGGTTCTCGTCGGCGTTGATCTTCCGGACGGTGAGCTCCCCGGCCCGCTCGGCCGCGAGCTGGGCGAGGACCGGGCCGACCATCCGGCACGGCCCGCACCAGGTGGCCCAGAACTCGACCAGCACGGGCACGTCGCTGCCGAGCACTTCGGGGAACGTCGAGTCGGTGACTGCGACGACTTCGGACATGGCGGGCTCCTTCACGGACGCGGGGAATCGGGGACGACGCACGGATCGGGCGCCTGCCGGGCGAGGGCGCCGGCGAGCTTCGCGGCCAGCTCGGCGCGGATGCCGCCGAGCCGGGCGAGGAGCGCGTCGGCTTCTTCGAGCTTGCGCCGGTAGACCTCGATGGAGCTCTCGCAGGCGTCGCCGGTCTCGTGGCCACTGCGCAGGCATTCGACGAAGGGCCGGGTCTCGTCGAGGGTCAGACCGATCGTCTGCAGGGTCTGGATCTCCTTGACCAGCTGCAGGTCGTCCTCGTCGTACTCGCGGTAGCCGTTCGCCGAGCGCCGGGCCGCGAGGAGGCCCTGGGCCTCGTAAAACCGCAGCGCACGGGTGGTGACACCCGTGCGCTGCGCAAGCTCTCCGATCCGCATACCCCGACGCTAGACGTTGACGTCCACGTCAAGGCAAGTGAATCCCGCTACCGCGGGAGGGTCATGGGGTCCGGGGGCGTGCCCCCGGACGCACTCGCCCGCGGGATCAGGTGTCCGCACCCCGGAAGTCCTCGGGCGAAACCGAGTCGAGGAACTCGCGGAACTTCTCGACCTCGTCCTCCTGCTCGTCCGGGATGATCAGGCCGGCCTCTTCCAGCACCGCGTCCACCGCGTGGATCGGGACGCCGATCCGCAGGGCCAGGGCGACCGAGTCGCTCGGCCGGGCGGACACGCGGATGTCGCCGTCGAAGACGAGCTCCGCGAAGAACGTGCCTTCCTTCAGGTCGGTGATGACGACCTGCTCCAGCTCGCGGCCGAGTGCTCCGATGACCTCTTTCAGCAGGTCATGCGTGAGCGGCCGGGCCGGCCGGACTCCCTGTTGCTCCAAGGCGATGGCGGTGGCTTCGACCGAGCCGATCCAGATCGGCAGGTACCGTTCACCCTCGGTCTCCCGCAGCAACAAGATCGGCTGATTCGCGGGCAGCTCGACCCGCACACCGACGACGCGCATTTCGCTCATCGGGCTTCGCCTCCCTCTCGCGCACACGGGCTCAAACGCTGGAACGGCTCGACGCCGCCACTGCCGACGCTACCCGTCATCCCCGCGCTGTGCTCGCTGTCGAGACTATCTCGGTTCGCCTGCCGCAAACCCTTGCCTTCACGGTACGGCATGCGGTGCCGAACATTCAGTCATTGACATGGGACCGCAAAGAGGATCTCACTGCCCCGTTACGATCAACACCCGGTCACGCCGCGGATTCCCGCTTTGACGAGGAGCGTGTGAAGCGTCACGGACAGTGCCGCGAGCTCCCGGACGACCTCGTCGGCGCGCGACTTCGCTTCCGGGTCACGGTGCCGGTACACCGGGGTCACGATCTGCTCCAGCAACCCGACCTCGCGGTCGGCCGCGGCGCGGAAGGCACGCAGGTGTCTCGGCTCGATACCGAATTCGGTCATCGCCTTCACCGTGCGCGCGACCAGCACCGCGTCGGGGTCGAAGAACCCCGCGGGACCGGGCCGGACCAGGCCGTACTGCTGCAGCTCGGCCAGCACCGCCGCGTCGATGCCCGCCTGCTCCAGGAGCTCCTCCTGGGTCAGGCGCAGCTCCTTGCCCGCGGCGAAGTCGTCCGCCACGGGCAGGCCGACGTTCTCCGCCGGCGCGTCGATCGGCACCAGCCGGCGCGGCGGCCGGGGCAGGGCCGCGGTGGTATCCGCGCCCGAGTCCGCCGCGTCGAGCTGCTCCTTGATGACCTTCAACGGGAGGTAGTGGTCCCGCTGGGCGGCCAGGACGAACCGCAGGCGCTCCACGTCCGCCGCGGCGAACTGCCGGTACCCCGACGCCGTCCGGCCCGGCTGGACCAGGCCTTCGGCTTCGAGGAACCGGATCTTGGAGATGGTGACGTCGGGAAAGTCCTGGCGCAGCTGCGCCAGGACCGCCCCGATGCTCAATCCGTGGTTCTGTGGCCGCCCGGCCGCCGTCACTGCGCCCCCTGGCCCCCGTGACCCGGGCCGGTCAGGAAGACCAGGCGGAACTTCCCGATCTGCACCTCGTCGCCCCCCGCGAGGACGGCCTGGTCGACCGGCTCGCGGTTGACGTAGGTGCCGTTGAGGCTGCCGACGTCGATGACGACGAACTCGCCGCCCTCACGCCGGAACTCGGCGTGCCGGCGGGAGACCGTGACGTCGTCCAGGAAGATGTCGCTGTCCGGGTGCCGCCCGGCGCTGGTGGTGTCGCGGTCGAGCAGGAACCGCGAACCCGCGTTGGGCCCGCGCTTCACGACCAGCAGGGCCGAACCCGGCGGCAGGGCGTCGACGCCCTGGACCGGTGCCTCCGCGGCCGGGGCGGACTCGTGGCCTTCGGCTTCGGCCAGGAAGTCGGCCCGGAAGACAGAGGTCCGCTCCGGAGACTGCTCCGGGGGAACGCCGCCGGGCCCGTCGTTCGTGCTCACCTGAGCTCTCCTCCACACATGCTGTGTTGCCTAGTACTCAAGAACGTGTAGCTGCCAACGTACCGTGCCTGATCGATTCTCCGAGCCCCGGCTCCCCGAACCGGCGCAGTGCTGGTCCGACCGGGTGGGAGCCTCGTTCAGCCCTTGGTCAGGGCGTCGTAGGCCTCGGCTTCGAGCAGCGCCTCGAGCCCCGCCGGGTCGTCGAGGCGGATCTCGATCAGCCAGCCCTCGCCGTAGGGGTCGCTGTTGATCAGCTCGGGCGAGTCGGCGACGGCGTCGTTGACCGCCACGACCTCGCCGTCGACGGGCGCGAACAGCTCGGAAACGCTCTTGGTCGACTCGACCTCGCCGAACACGTCGCCCGCGCTCACCTGGCGGCCGACCTCGGGCAGGTCGACGAACACGACGTCGCCGAGCTGGTCCTGCGCGTACTCGGTGATGCCGATGCGGACGAGGGTGTCCTCGCCGCGGGTGGCGACCCACTCGTGTTCCTCGGTGTAGCGAAGCTCTTCAGGAGCGGACACCGCCGGTCCCCTTTCATGCCCTCACTGGCGAAACGTGCTGGGCGAAGTCTTACACCCACACGGCCCAGCCGCGGCCCACGCCCCGGGAAAAGCGTCGCGCTCAGTCGCCGGCGGTGCCGCGCAGGGCGTTGCGCGCCTGGACGACGTAGAGCACACCGGACCAGACGTAGAGGACCGCGCCCCAGATCGTGAAGGCGTAGCCGATCGGCCGGGCGACCGCGGCGACGTCCGAGCCGCCCTGTGCGAGCAGCAGGAACGGGAACGCGTACATGAGGACGAAGGTGGCGCCCTTGCCGATGTAGGTGACCTCCGGCGGCGCGAAGCCGCGGCGGCGCAGCGTGAGCACGCAGACGCCGAGCACGACCTCGCGCAGCACGAGCGGCACCACGACCCACCACGGGATGATCTCGCGGACCAGGAACGCGATCAGGGTCGCCAGGATGTAGAGCCGGTCGGCCGCCGGGTCGAGCAGCTGGCCCAGCCGGGACATCTGGTTGAGCCAGCGGGCCAGCTTGCCGTCGAGCCAGTCGGTCAGGGCGCTGAACACCAGCAGGGCGAGCGCCCAGCCGTCTTCCTTGGGACCGAGCAGCAGCCAGAGGAACACGGGCACGCCGGCCAGTCGCAGCAGGGACAGCATGTTCGGGACGTTGAACGCCTGCTTCAGCAGGGACGGCTCGGCGGCGCCCGCCTCGGCGGCGGGCTCGGGTGCGGCTGTGCTCACTCGCCCAGCGTAGTCAGCAGGCGCGGCGGCGGCTCCAGCCGCGTCGCTGCAGTTCGGCGCTGCTCAGGGCCTCGGGACGGCCCCGGAGGTCGGTGCCCATCCAGCGGGCGCGGCCGGGGCGCGCCTCGAGGACGTACGGGCGTCCGCAGCACCAGACGACGCTGCTCGGGACGGTCGGGGGGCCGGACGGGACGTCGGGGTGCTCGTCGGTGCTGGCATCGGGGCTGGTCACAGCGTCGGCGTTCATCGCTCTCACGGGCTCGGGATGGGTTTTCGGGGGACGGAAGCTCTTCGGCCTCCACCAAGATCTTCGGCACGCGGGGCCCGGACGTTAACCGGCACGGCGTGAATTAGACCGATCGATTCTTCTTGGCTGCGTCAGGTTTCGGAGCGTGAACGGAATGTTAATCGTCCATTGTGGACATTGCGGGGGCGGCCACCGGATCGGGCTGCCACCCGGCTGGAGTAATCTCCGGCACACCTGTGGGCGAGTCGGTCCACGGGGCCCCCGCCCGGATGGGCCAGAATGACCGGGCCAGCCTGACCGGGGAGGAACGATCGCGGTGCCCCACCCGACCACCACGAGGACGTGGCGGCCGTTGCTCGCCGCCTGCCTCGCCGTGCCCGCGCTCGCGGCCTGCTCGGGGGACCCGGCGGCCCCGGCGCCCTCGTCGTCGGCTCCCCCGGCGGCCACGTCGTCGGCGCCCGTCTCCACCACCGCGCCACCGCCCCCGCCGGCCACGGACGGCTCGGCCACGCCGGCCCCGGCATCGAAGCCGGCCGGCGCGCCGCCGTCCGTGCCCGGTTCCTGCGGCACGGTGACGGCCGCCAGCGGGCTGACGCTCTACGTGTTCGACAGCGGCTCGGCCGGCGTCAGCTGCGCGGCGGCGACCAAGCTCGTCGGCGACTTCCACCGCAAGATCGCCGGGCGCCAGGGCGCCGGCTCGAACGACGCGGTGAACGAGACCGTCGACGGCTGGCTGTGCACCTCCGGGCCGCCCGCCGCGCAAGGCGGCACGACCTGCACCAAGGGCGAGCAGACGGTGTTCGCCGCCGTCGTGCCGTCCGAGTGACCGCTCCCGATCCGCTTCCGCTCCTGAAGGGCCCATGAAGACATTCGCGTACCCCCTGCTGCTCGTCGCCGCGACCGCCGTGCTGGCCGGCTGCGGCGGCGCGGACCCGGCGCCCGCTCCGGCCGCGCCGTCCCCCACGGTCCCGGCCGCGGCCGCCGCGGCGGCGTCGACGGCACCCGGCGTGCCCTGCGGCGACGTCGCCGGCTCGGGTGGCGCGAAGACGGCCGTCGTCGCGCACGGCCAGGTCGACTGCGCCGCGGCGGCGAAGCTGCTGAAGGACTACTTCGCGAAGCTGACGCCGGCCGAGGCGAACTCACCGGACGGCCCCGGCCCGGTCGTCCTCGACGAGTGGACGTGCGGCAGCGGCGCCCACGACCCGGTGACGGTCTGCTCGACGGAAGACGGCCGCCAGGTCGAGGGCACCAGGAGCTGACCGCCGTCAGCCCTTGAGGTCCGGGAAGTCCTCTTCGCGGTACTCGGTGCCTTCGCCGCGCTTCGGGTCGCTCTCACGGCCTCGCAGCTCGACGCGGCGGATCTTGCCGGAGATCGTCTTCGGCAGCTCCGCGAACTCGATGCGCCGGATCCGCTTGTACGGCGCGAGGTGCTCCCGGCAGTACGCCAGGATCGCCTTCGCCGTCTCGGGCGTCGGCTCGTGGCCGGACGCCAGGACGACGTACGCCTTCGGCACCGCGAGCCGGATCGGGTCCGGCGCCGGGACGACCGCCGCCTCCGCCACCGCCTCGTGCTCGATGAGGACGCTCTCCAGCTCGAACGGCGAGATGCGGTAGTCCGACGCCTTGAACACGTCGTCCGTGCGCCCGACGTAGGTGATGTAGCCGCGTTCGTCGATCGAACCGACGTCGCCGGTGTGGTAGAAGCCGTTCGCGAAGGCGGCGGACGTGCGCTCGTCGTCGTCCGCGTAGCCGGTCATCAGGCCCACCGGGCGGTGGGCGAGGTCGAGGCAGATCTCGCCCTCCGGCGCGCGCTCGCCGCTGACCGGGTCGACCAGCGCGACGACGAACCCCGGCAGCGGGCGGCCCATCGAGCCGGGCACGACGTCCTGGCCCGGCGTGTTGGCGATCTGGACGCTGCTCTCGGTCTGGCCGAAGCCGTCGCGGATCGTGACGCCCCAGGACTTCTGGACCTGCTCGATCACTTCGGGGTTGAGCGGCTCCCCCGCGCCGACGACCTTCGTGGGCGGGGTCTTCAGCGCCGTCAGGTCCGCCTGGATGAGCATCCGCCACACCGTCGGCGGCGCGCAGAAGCTCGTCACACCGCAGCGGTCCATCTGGGCCATCAGCGCGCCCGCGTCGAAGCGGTTGTAGTTGTAGAGGAAGACCGTCGCCTCGGCGTTGAACGGCGCGAAGAAGTTGCTCCACGCGTGCTTCGCCCAGCCCGGCGAGGAGATGTTCAGGTGGACGTCACCCGGCTCGAGGCCGATCCAGTACATCGTCGACAGGTGGCCCACCGGGTACGAGACGTGCGTGTGCTGCACCAGCTTCGGCTTCGCGGTCGTGCCGGAGGTGAAGTACAGCAGCAGCGGGTCGCCGGCCCGCGTCGGGCCGTCCGGGGTGAACTCGGGCGATTCGGCGAAGGCGGCCGTGTACGGCTGCCAGCCCTCGACCGGCTCGCCCACCGCGATCCGCGTGTAGTCACCCTCGACGCCGTCGAACTTCGCGGCGTCCACCGAGCGGACCACGACGTGCTTCGCGGCGCCGCGCTCCACCCGGTCGGTCAGGTCGGCCGGGCCGAGCAGCGTGGACGCCGGGATGATCACCGCGCCGAGCTTGATCGCGGCGAGGATGGTCTCCCACAGCTCGCCCTGGTTGCCCAGCATGAGGATCAGCCGGTCGCCGCGGCGGACGCCCAGCGAGCGCAGCCAGTTCGCCACCTGGTTGGACCGGCCGGACAGCTCCGGGTAGGTCCAGCGGTTCTCGGTGCCGTCCTCTTCGACGATCCACAGCGCGTACCGCTCGGCGTTGTCCGGGTCGTGGGCGACGACGTCGAACCAGTCGATCGCCCAGTTGAACTCCTCGAACTGCGGCCAGGCGAAGTCGCGATACGCCGTGTCGTAGTCCTCGCGGTGGGTCTGCAGGTAGTCCCGCGCGACGCGGAACGCGTGGTGGACCTCCGAAGCGGTCACGGCTGCCTCCTTGCTATTCGCCCTTGAACTCCGGCTTCCGGCGTTCCATGAACGCCTGAACGGCCTCGCCGAGGTCCTTGCTGGGCAGGAACGCCGAGTTCCACGCCGCCACGTACCGGAGGCCGTCGGCGACCTGGCGCTCGGTGTTCGTCGCCAGTACCTGCTTCGTACCCTGCACCACGAGCGGCGGGTTCGCAGCGATCTCCCCGGCGAGTTCGCGCGCGGCCTTCAGCAGCGCGTCCTGGTCGGCGTGGACGTCGTTGACGAGCCCGATCTTCTCGGCGCGGGCGGCGTCGATGTCCTTGCCGGTCAGCGCGAGCTCCCGCAGGTGCCCTTCGCCGACGATCGAGGCGAGCCGCTGGAGGCTGCCGAGGTCGGCGACGATGGCCACGCGCACCTCGCGGACGCTGAACTTGGCGTCGGCGCTGGCCAGGCGGATGTCCGCGGCGGCGACCACGTCGACACCGCCGCCGATGCACCAGCCGGAAACGGCCGCGATGACCGGTTTGCGGCATTCGGCGATCGAGCTGACCGCGGCCTGCAGCGACCGGACCTGGTCCAGGAAGGCGGTCCGCGGGCCGGCCAGGTTGTCGCCGCCCAGCATCGGCGCCCAGTCGCCCATCATCGCGGGCAGGTCGAGGCCGTAGGAGAAGTGGGACCCGCTGCCGGTCAGCACCACGGCCCTGACCTGCGGGTCGGCGTCCAGTGCGCGGAACACCAGCGGCAGCTCGCGCCAGAAGTCCGGGCCCATCGCGTTGCCCTTCGACGGGCCGAGGAGCGTCACTTCGGCCACGGGGCCGTCGACGTCGACCTTCAGGGAGACGAGGTCGGGCAGACTGTCACTAGTAGCGGTCATGGGGTCATCTTGACCCATGCCCGCGCGGCCACGCCATTGGCACGTCGCCAATTGACGGCCATTTCACTGTGCCGACGTGGTCACGGGATGCTTTCCTGGACAGACCGGCACCACGACGCGGGGAGGACGGTGGGACATGAGCCCGGCCAGCAGCGCGACCGCGATCGAGCCCGACCCCCCGGCCGCGCCGGCCCGGCGCGCGTCGCGGCCGATCGAGCTCACCGGCTCCTTCGACCACGAGGGCCACCGGCTCTGGTACACCGAGTTCGGCAGCGGCGATCGCGTCGTCGTGCTGACCCACGGCATCATGCTGACCCGCCGCATGCACGCGCCGCTCGCCCGCCGGCTGGCCCGCGCCGGGTTCCGGGTCGTCACGCTCGACCTGCTCGGCCACGGCGACTCCGACCGGCCGACCGAGTCCTGGCTGTACTCGATGCCGTCGTTCGCGGAGCAGACCCTCGCGCTGCTCGACCACCTCGAGGTCGAGTCCGCGGTGATCGGCGGGACGTCGCTGGGCGCGAACGTCTCGCTGGAAGTGGCGGTGCAGGCGCCCGCGCGGGTCCGCGGGCTCATCGTCGAGATGCCGGTGCTGGACAACGCGATCGTCGCCGGGCTGATCACGTTCGCCCCGCTGCTGATGGCCGCCCGCTTCCTGCCGGTGACGGTCCAGGCGGTGGCACTGGTGGCGTCCCTGGTGCCGCACGGCAACCAGTGGGTCGACGTCGTCACGGACACGCTTTCGCAGCAGCCGGCCCCGATGGCGGCGTTGCTGCACGGCGTCCTGTTCGGCCGCATCGCACCACCGAAGTCGGTCCGCCGCAAGATCACGACGCGCGCGTTGGTGATCGGCCACCAGGGCGACCCGATCCACCCCTTCGGCGACGCGGACACCCTGGCCGTGGACATGCCGGACGCGGAATTCGTCCAGGCCCGCAGCCCGGTCGAGCTGCGCTTCGACCCGACCCGCCTGTCGGACGCGATCCGCGACTTCGCGGCAAGCTGCTACGAAGACTGACCTCCGGCGTGCTGCCCCTACGCACGCTCCAGCGGGGCCAGGCCGGCCACCGGGCCGATCACGATGATCGCCGGCGGGCGGACGCCCGAAGCCGCCGCGTCCGTGACTACCGTGTCCAAAGTGGACCGCAGGGTGCGCTGGGTGCGCATCGTGCCGTCCTCGATGATCGCCACGGGGGTGTCCGTCGGGCGGCCGCCGTCCAGCAGGGCCTTCGCGAACTGCGGGAGCCGCTCGACGCCCATCATCAGCACGATCGTGCCGCGCAGGCGAGCCAGCAGCTCCCAGTCGACCAGGGACCGGTCGTCGCCCGGGGCGACGTGGCCCGAGACCACGACGACCTCGTGGGCCACGCCGCGGTGGGTGACCGGGACGTCGGCGACCGCCGGGACGGCGAACGCGCTCGTGATGCCCGGGACCATCGTCACGGGTACGCCCGCTTCGGCGCAGGCCAGCACCTCTTCGAAGCCGCGGCCGAACAGGTACGGGTCGCCGCCCTTGAGCCGGACGACGAACTTGCCCTCCTTGGCCCGCTCGATCAGCGTCTGGTTGATGACGTCCTGGCTGGCGGCGCGGCCGTACGGGATCTTGGCGGCGTCGACGATCTCGATCTCGGGCGCCAGCTCGTCCAGCAGCTCGCGGGGCGCCAGCCGGTCGACGACCACGACGTCCGCGCGCGAGAGCAGCCGGCGGCCGCGGACGGTGATCAGCTCCGGGTCGCCCGGGCCGCCGCCGACCAGCGCGACGCCGGGCAGGATGCCCTCGGGGTGCGGCTGACGGCCGTCTTCGATCGTGCCGTTGTGCAGGCCGTCCAGCATCGAGTCGCGGACCGCAGCCGAGCGCAGCGGCTCGCCGCCCGAGAGCACGCCGAACAGCAGGCCGCCGTGCCGTCCCGACGCCGGGGTGACCGCCGAGCCGGACTCGCCTTCGTCGGCGCGGACGCAGAAGACGCGCTCACGCTCGGCCTCGGCGCAGATCGCGGCATTGACGTCGGGATCGTCGGTGCAGGCCAGCGCGTACCAGGCGTCTTTCAGGTCGCCGGAGGCGTAGCGGCGTTCGTGCCAGACCAGCTCGCCCGCGTCCACCATCCCCTGGACCGACGGCGTCGTGTGCGGCGACACCAGTTCGACACGGGCACCCGCGCTGATCAGCCGGGGCAGCCGCCGCTGGGCCACCGAACCGCCGCCGAACATGACAACGCGGCGGCCGGACAGCTGCAGGCCGGAGAGGTAGTGCGGGTCGTCCATGGGCGGGAGTTTATTGACGGTTCACCCGCGCGCCAGCCCAGCGTGCGTTATGCCACCCGGAACACCGCCACTCCGGCGGTCAGGACGGCGGCCGGGTTGACGTGGATCTCGCCGTGCTCGCGCGGACGACCTCGACGTCGACGACCAGCGTGAACCCCGCCGCCGTCGCGCCGAGCAGCGGGAACGACAAGACGAACCAGCCCGGCGCGCGGTCCCGCTCCCCCATCGCCCGGCGGTGCCGGGCCGGTCCACGGTGTCGGCGGGCTGCCGGCGCGACAGCGGCGGCGCGAACCGCAGGCACGGCGCCCAGGCAGCAGGACTTCGGGCAGCTGGGCGGGCGTGAGCTCATGATCGCGCGCCCGCCCAGCGTGGGCATCCGGATTACCGCGCGCTGCCGGGGTAGGGCAGGAGGGCCATCTCGCGCGCGTTCTTGATCGCCGTGGCGACCTGTTTCTGTTGCTGCGGTGTCAGTCCCGTCACGCGGCGGGCGCGGATCTTGCCCCGGTCGGAGACGAACTTCCGCAGCAGCTCGACGTCCTTCCAGTCGACGTGGGTGATCCGGTTGGCGTGCAACAGGTTCACCTTGCGCTTGGCGGGCCGGTCCCGGTTCGGCATCCGGCTCACCAGCTCGACTTCGCGACGCCGGGCAGCTCGCCGTTGTGCGCGGCCTGGCGCATCTTCACCCGTGACAGCCCGAACTTCCGCAGGTAGCCGCGCGGACGCCCGTCGGCGGCATCGCGGTTGCGGATGCGCGTCGGGCTCGCGTCGCGCGGCAGCTTCTGCAGCGCGACGACCGCGTTCGCCTTCGCGGCGGGCGAAGCGGACGGCGAGGCGATGACGGCCTTCAGGGCGCGACGGCGTTCGACGTACCGCGCCGCGACCACCTTCCGCTGCTCGTTCTTCGCGATCTGGGACTTCTTGGCCATCAGCGCTCTTCCTTGAACTCGACGTGCTTGCGCGCGACCGGGTCGTACTTGCGCAGGACCATCCGGTCCGGGTCGTTGCGGCGGTTCTTCTTGGTGACGTACGTGAACCCGGTGCCCGCGGTGGACCGCAGCTTGACGACCGGGCGGATGTCGGTGCTCTTCGCCATTACAGCTTCACTCCCCTTGCCTTCAGTTCGGCCACGACGGCCTCGATGCCCCGCTTGTCGATCGTCTTCATGCCCTTGGCGGAGACGCGCAACCGCACCCAGCGGCCCTCGCCGGGCACGAAGTAGCGACGGTTCTGCAGGTTCGGCTCCCAGCGCCGGGACGTGCGGCGGTGCGAGTGCGAGACCCGCTTGCCGTAGCCCGGCTTGCGGCCGGTGACCTGGCACACGGCGGACACGAGACCTCCCAAGTTGATAGTGGTTGTCGTTTTCATCTACTCTGACGCACCGTACCCCGTCCGTATTCCTGGAGCACTCGTGACCCCTCACCCCCGCGTCCCGCTCGTCCTCGTGAGCGGCCTCGCGCCGGGCCCGAACGCCACGCTCGCCGAGCTGCTGCGCGTGGCCGAGCCCGGCACCGCCGTCGTCCACCACGACCTGCGGGAGATCCACGCCGGCGTCGTCCGGCGCCGGCTGCGGCTGGAGCAGCGCGACCAGCTGACCGTCCTGGAGCTGGCCCACGGCTGCGTGTCGTGCACCCTGCGTGAGGACCTGCTGCCGCTGCTGCGGCGGCTGGCCCGGATGCCGCAGGTGCGCCGGATCGTCGTCCGGCTCGACGAGGCCATGGAGCCCGAGCCGGTGAGCTGGGCGATCCGGAACGTCCTGGTCGGCGACCACCCGGTGCGCGACGACGTCGACCTGCGCGCGGTGCTGACCGTCGTGAACTGCGCGACCTTCCTCGCCGACGCGACCGGCGACGACGTTCTGGCCGAGCGGAACCTGCAGGCCGGCCCCGAGGACGAGCGCACGGTCGCGCAGGTGGCGCTCTCGCAGGTCGAGTTCGCCGACGTCCTCGTGCTGGCCGGCGGGGCCACCGACGCCTGGACCGCCGCGAAGGCGTCCGCGGTCCTCGACCGCGTTGCGCCGTCCGTCCCGCGGGTGGAACTGAGCCGCATCGACGGGCACACCGTGCTCGACGCCGTGCCGTCCGACGCCCGGCGAGGCGAGGTCACGGACATGCACGGCGCGTTGCTGCGCGGCCAGCCGCCGGTGCACGCCGACTGCGGCATCGGGCTGGTCACGTTCACCGCGCAGCGGCCGTTCCACCCCGAGCGGCTGCACGACGCGCTGGACGTCCTGCTCGACGGCGTCGTCCGCACCCGCGGGCGCGCCTGGGTCGCCAGCCAGCCGGACGTCGCGTTCTGGATCGAGTCGGCCGGCGGCGGGCTCGGCATCGGGCACGCCGGGCCGTGGCTCGCGGCGCCGGACGGTCCGGAGTGGACGGACGTCTCCCCCGAGCGGCGCACCCTGGCGTCGCTGCGCTGGCACCCGGTGCACGGCGACCGGGCGCAGGAGCTCGTCATCGTGACGGACCAGACAACGCCCGACGAGATCGACGCCGCCCTCCGCAGCGCTCTACTGACCGACGACGAACTGGCCGCCGGCCCGGCGGAGTGGCACCGCTACCCCGACCCGTTCGGCGACTGGCACGAAGAGCCGTGCGAGGACACCGAAACCGACCCGGCGCGGCACGACGCGACCGCGGCGAACCGAAAGGAAGACCAGTGAAGAACGGCATCCACCCCGACTACCACCCCGTGGTGTTCAAGGACTCGTCCACCGGCGACGCGTTCCTGACCCGCTCCACCGTCACGTCCGAGAAGACCGTCGAATGGACCGACGGGCAGACCTACCCGCTGGTCCTGGTCGACATCAGCTCGGCGTCGCACCCGTTCTGGACCGGCACCCAGCGCATCATGGACAGCGCCGGCCAGGTCGAGAAGTTCCACCGCCGCTACGGCAAGCGGGGGACGCGCTGATGGCCGTCCCCAAGCGGAAGAAGTCGCGCAGCACCACCCGGTCCCGGCGGTCGCAGTGGAAGGCCGCCGTGCCGGACCTGGTGCCGATCAAGGTCGACGGCGAGACCCGGCTGGTCCCGCGTCGCCTGATCAAGCACTTCCACTCGTGACCGTCCCGGTCACGGTGCTGTCCGGGTTCCTGGGCGCGGGCAAGACGACGCTGCTCAACCACATCCTCGCGAACCGCGCGGGACTGCGGGTGGCGGTGATCGTCAACGACATGAGCGAGGTCAACATCGACGCGGCGCTCGTGCGCTCGCAGGAGCGTCTCGTCGAGCTGACCAACGGGTGCATCTGCTGCACCCTGCGGGAGGACCTCCTCGAGGAGGTGGCCCGGCTCTGCTCCGACGACCGCTTCGACCACGTGCTCATCGAGTCGAGCGGCATCTCGGAGCCGATGCCGGTGGCGGCGACCTTCACGTTCCTGGAGCCGGTCGCCCACCTGGACACGATGGTCACCGTGGTGGACGCGGCGAACTTCGCGCGTGAGCTGGCGGCCGGCGACTCCCTGGTGGAGCGCCGGCTCGACCAGTATCCCGACGACGAGCGGACCGTGAGCGACCTGCTGATGGACCAGGTCGAGTTCGCCGACGTGCTGGTGCTGAACAAGACCGACCTCGCCGCGGACGTCGACCGGCTGGTGGCGACGCTGCGGCGGCTCAACCCCGCCGCGGACGTCGTCACCGGCAGCTTCGGGAAGGTCGCGCCGGAGCGGGTGTTCGGCACCGGCCGCTACGACCCGGTGCGCGCCCAGGAGGCGCCGGGCTGGGTGGCCGAGCTGAACGGCGACCACGTGCCCGAGACGGAGGAGTACGGCATCTCCAGCGTGGTCTTCCGCGCTGCCGAGCCGTTCGACCCGGCGCGGCTGTGGGACTTCGTCGCCCGGCGGCTCGACTCCGGCGAGTTCGGCACCGTGCTGCGGTCGAAGGGGTTCTTCGCGCTGGCGTCCCGGCCCGGGGTGACCGGGCTGTGGTCCCAGGCGGGCGCCGTGGCGCGCTTCGAACCCCAGGGCGTCGCAGACGAGCCGCGTCAGGAACTGGTGTTCATCGGCGTCGAGCTGGCCGGAGAGACGCTGTTGGCCGCACTACGGGAATGCCTGGGTGCGGCGACCGGGCCGGACCCGTTCCCGGAGTGGGGCTCGGTCCACGTCCACTAGTGGTCGTCGTAGTGGTCGTCGTGGGCCGCGTGGCGGTGGCCATCGTGCAGGTAGTCGACGTGCTCGCCGTGGGGCACCGCCACGTGGCCGCAGCCGTCGCCGTGGCTGTGGTCGTGCCCGGTGTGCGGTACGTGCCCGGACATTTCGCACTCGTCGAAGTGGTCGTCGTGCGCCCGGTGCAGGTGCCCTTCGTGCGCGTAGTCCACGTGGTCGCCGTGGGGGACGGCGGCGTGGCCGCAGCCCTCGCGGTGGACGTGGTCGTGGCCGGCGTGCACGGCGTGCGGCATGGTCATGTGTTCGCCTCCCGGAATGTGTCCACTTCGGACGCTAACACCGGGTCACCGGCACCAGCCGGGCGAAACCTCCTGCCTCACCCGATAGCGGCCGTTCCGTCCGAGTTGATCAACCCAGGTTTATCAGTCTAGGTTGACGAACGTGACGGACGAGGAGCTGCTCCAGGCCAGCGCCGACCTCCGCGTCGCGCTCGGCCGGCTGATCCGGCGGTTGCGGCAGGGCTACGTCGTCGGCGAGCTGACGCTGCCCGAACGCTCGGTGCTCTCCCGGCTCGACCGCGAAGGCCCGGCCACCCCGGGGTGTCTCGCCGACCTCGAACGCGTGAAGCCGCAGGCCATGGGCGTGACGCTGGCCGGGCTGGTCGACCGCGGGCTCGTCGAGCGGCGCAAGGACGATTCCGACGGGCGCAAGGTGCTGATGTCGGTGACCGCCGCGGGCGTGCAACTGCTCACCGACCGGCGGTCGCGCACCACCGAGAAGATGGCCACCGCCCTCGGCGAGAAGTTCACCCCGGCCGAGCAGCGCAAGCTCGTCGCGGCGATCCCGCTGATCGAGCGCCTGGCGGACGAGCTGTGACCGTCACCGAAGCTCCGAGCCGCTACAAGTGGGTCGCGCTGTCGAACACGACGCTCGGCGTGCTGATGTCCGCGCTCGACGGCTCGATCGTCATCATCTCGCTGCCGGCGATCTTCCGCGGCATCGGCCTCGACCCCCTCGCGCCGGGCAACATCGGTTACCTGCTCTGGATGATCCTCGGCTACCTGCTCGTGCAGGCCGTGCTGGTGGTGACGCTCGGGCGGCTCGGCGACATGTTCGGCCGGGTCAAGATGTACAACCTCGGCTTCGTCGTCTTCAGCGTCGCCTCGGTGGCGCTGTCGTTCGACCCGTTCCACGCCGGAAGCGGCGCGTTGTGGCTGATCGGCTGGCGGATCGTCCAAGCGGTCGGCGGGTCGATGCTGACGGCGAACTCCGCGGCGATCCTCACCGACGCCTTCCCGGCCGAGCAACGCGGGATGGCCTTGGGCGTCAACCAGATCACCGCGCTGGCCGGGCAGTTCCTGGGCCTGGTCGTCGGCGGGCTGCTCGCCGAGATCGACTGGCGCGCGGTGTTCTGGGTGAGCGTCCCGTTCGGGTTGCTGGGCACGATCTGGTCGATCCGCAGCCTCCGCGAGGTCGGCACGCCGAAGCGCGCGAAGGTCGACTGGGGCGGCAACATCACCTTCGCGGCCGGGACGGCGTTGCTGCTGGCGGCGATCACCTACGGCATCCAGCCCTACGGCGGCGCGGCGACCGGCTGGGGCAGCCCCTGGGTGCTCGGCGGGATCGGCGCGGGCGTGCTGCTGCTCCTGTTGTTCGGCGTCATCGAGACGCGCGTCGCCGCGCCGATGTTCCAGCTGTCCCTGTTCAGGATCCGCGCGTTCGCCGCGGGCAACGTCGCCGCGTTGCTGACGTCGGTCGCCCGTGGTGGCATGCAGTTCATGCTCATCATCTGGCTGCAGGGGATCTGGCTGCCCCTGCACGGCTTCGACTACGAGCGCACGCCGTTGTGGGCGGGCATCTTCATGCTGCCGTTGACCGTCGGGTTCCTCATCGCCGGCCCGGTCTCGGGCTACCTCTCCGACCGGTTCGGCGCGCGACTGTTCTCCACCGGCGGGCTGCTGCTGGTCGCGGCCGCGTTCCTGGGTCTGCTGGCGCTGCCGGTGGACTTCCCTTATCCCGCGTTCGCCGCGCTGCTCGTCGTCAGCGGAGTCGGGCAGGGCATGTTCTCCGCGCCGAACACCTCGGCGATCATGAGCAGCGTGCCGACCGGGCAACGCGGGGTCGCGTCCGGCATGCGGGCGACGTTCCAGAACTCGGGGACGTCGCTGTCGATCGGCGTGTTCTTCTCGCTGATGATCGCCGGGCTGGCGTCGTCGCTGCCGCAGACGCTGACGAGCGGGTTGCAGACCCACGGCGTCCCGGCGTCGGTCGCGGACGGCGTCGCGCGGCTGCCGCCGGTGAGCACGCTGTTCGCCGCGTTCCTCGGCAGCAACCCGGTCGGGCACCTGCTGGGCCCGGATGTCCTCGACGGGCTCTCGCCGGCCGACCGGTCGGCGCTCACCGGCGGGGAGTTCTTCCCGCAGCTGGTGTCCGGCCCGTTCCACCACGGCCTCGTGGTCGTGTTCACCGCGGCCGCGGTGATGGCCCTGGTCGCCGCGCTCGCTTCGGTGTCGCGCGGCGCCCGGTACTTCCACACCCCAGAGGAAGAAAAGGAGAACCGATGACCGACGAGATCGTCGCCGGGACCGTCACCATCACCGGCCACGGCGGTGACGAGCTCGAGGCCTACCTGGCCAAGCCGACCGACCCGACCCCGCGCGGCGGCGTCGTGGTGATCCACCACATGCCCGGCTACGACGCGGCGACGAAGGAGATGGTCCGCCGCTTCGCCGTCGAGGGCTACAACGCGCTCTGCCCCAACCTCTACACGCGCGAAGCCCCGGGCGCGGACCCGGACGACGCGGCCGCCACGGTCCGCGCGGCCGGCGGCGTCCCGGACGACCGCCTGGTCGGCGACGTCTCCGGCGCGGCGGACTACTTGCGTGCCCTGGAGAACGCGAACGGCCGGATCGGTGTCATCGGGCACTGCTCGGGCGGCCGTCAGGCGTTCCTGTCGGGCTGTTCGCTGGACATCGACGCGGCGGTCGACTGCTACGGCGCGTTCGTGGTCAACGACCCGCCGGAGGGCATGGGCATGACGATGAAGCCGCTGCTCGGTCTCACGCCGCAGCTGTCGTGCCCGCTGCTGGGCATCTTCGGCGCGGACGACCAGTTCCCCGGCCCCGACGAGGTCGCCGTGCTGGCGGCCGAGCTGGAGAAACACGGCAAGGAGCACGAGTTCCACACGTACGCGGGCGCGGGCCACGCGTTCTTCGCCGTCGACCGCCCGAGCTACCGCCCGGAGGCCGCCAAGGACGGCTGGGAACGCATCCTCGACTTCTACGCCCGCACCCTCACGGCCTGAGAGGACCCGCTCATGTGCACCTACCTCACGGAGAAGTTCGCCCTCGAAGGCAGCGGCAAGGGCGCCCGCGGCTGGTTCCGCCTCAACGAGGGGACCGTGTACGTGGACCACCCGGTCCACGCGCCGTACGCCCACACGGTGAACATCGACTTCCGCAACCCGGGCTTGGGCGCTTCGGCCCGCGTGGCTTTGGAACTCACGGAAGAGGACGCCCTGGCGCTCGCCGACGCCATCCACGCGGCGGTGAAGTCCGCACCCGAAGGTCTGGCTTCGCGCAACCAGTAGCCCAAAGCCGTGAATGGCACATTGAGGGACTTAGAGTCCGTGAATGTGCCATTCACGGCTTTTCACGGGGTGTAGAGGGCGCCGAGGAACTCCAGCAGGAGGCGTTCGCGCAGCGGCGCCGGAGCCGTCGCGAGGAGCGCGTTGATCGGGGCCATGCGGTCCGGAAGTCCCGACGCGCCGCCCAGGCCCGCGGCCGCGAGGAGCCCGGCGAACTGTTCCGACGTCAGGGTCGCCGGGTCCAGGGCCGCGACGAACTCCGCCACCGCCGGGTCGATCTCCACCGGCCCGGCAGCGCGGGCCGCGTCCACCGAAGCCGCGAGGTCCGTGAGGAACTCCTTCTCGCTGCCGTGGTTGGCCGCCGTGACCGTGAGGTGCAGGTTCGTCGGCGACGACAGGTGGGCGAACTGCGGCTGGACGTACCAGCCGCGCACCTTCATCTCGTCCGCCACCGTGAAGAGGTCGAAGCCGTCGTCGCCGGTGAACGCGATGAGCGTCGAACTCGGGTCGCCGAGGATCCGCAGGCCGTCGATGTCGGCGATGCCCGCCCGGATACGCGACACCGCCGTACGCGCCGAAGCAGCCAGCGACAGGTAGCCGTCTTGGCCGAGGTGGCGGACCACGGCCCACGCCGCGGCGAGGGGGCCGCCCGAGCGGGTGCTCTGGATGGTCGTGTTCAGCATCGTGTAGCCCGGCCACGCCGCGCTCGCGAAGTAGTGCGACCGCCGTAATTCCGCCGAAGCGTGCAGCAGCACCGAGGTACCCTTCGGGCAGTACGCGTACTTGTGCAGGTCCACCGAAATGCTCGTGACCCCCGGGACGCGGAAGTCGAACGGCGGCACGTCCGCGCCGAGCCGGGCGAAGTACGGCAGCACCCAGCCGCCGATGCACGCGTCGACGTGCATCCGGACGCCCCGGGCAGCCGCGGCGGCCGCGATCGGAGCGATCGGGTCCATGACGCCGTGCGCGTACGAGGGCGCGCTCGCCACGACCAGGACCGTCGAGTCGTCGATCGCGGCGGCCATCGCGGCCGGGTCCGCGCGGAACGTCACCGGGTCGACCGGGACGTCGATCCGGCGCAGCCCGAACAGGTGCGCCGCCTTGTGGAACGCGGCGTGCGCGGTCGTCGGCAGCACGATCGACGGCGAAGGGTGCGAGTCCCGGGCGGCCAGCACCGCCAGCAGGCACGACTCCGTCCCACCCGACGTCACCGAACCGACCACGCCCGGAACGTCCCCGAGCAACGCCGAAGCCTCGGCGACGAGGTCGTTCTCCATGCGCAGCAGGCTCGGGAACGCCGTCGGGTCGAGGCCGTTCGCCGACGACGCCAGCGCGTGCGCCGCCGCGCCGAGGGTGTCCACTTCGGACAGACCGCTGTCGTAGACGTAGGCCAGCGTGCGGCCGCCGTGCGTCGGCAGGTCGCCCTCGCGCAGCTCACGCAGCTCCGCGAGGACGTCCTCAGGCGGGTTCATGGCGCGGCTCCAGCACCGAGCGCCGCAGCATCGGCAGGGCCAGCGCGATGAGCACGCCCGGGACGATCGACGACCCGATCAGGATCGCCAGGATCGCGCTGTCCGGCTGGAACGCCGTGGCGTCGGTGCTCGACACGTACCCGCCGAACGCGAGGATCAGCGCCCACAGCCCGCCGCCGAAGGCCAGGCCGAGCGTCTCACCCGCGGTCCACACGCCGGCCGCGATCCCGGCGCGGGTCTCGCCGGTGCGCTCCTCCTCGGCCGTGATCAGGTCCGGCAGGATGGCCAGCGGGAACACCGAGATCCCGGCGTACCCGACGCCGCAGAGCGCGACGAACACGAACGACACCACGAGCGGGATCTCCTGGGCGAACACCAGGCCGAGCAGGCCGATCGCGAACGCCGCGGTCGCCAGGCGGAAGCCGTTGAGCTTGCCGACCCGGTCGCCCAGCCGCGGCCACAGCGGCATGGTGACCAGCGCCGGGCCGACGAAGATGACGAACAGGATCGTGCCGTACTTGTCGCTGCCGAGGATGCGCTGCGCGAAGAACGGGATCGCGGCGAGCACGGTGCCGATGCCCAGCGCCTGGATGAAGTAGGTGCCCAGCAGCCAGCGGAACGGCCGCCAGCCGGCGAGTGTGCGGACGAGCTCCTTGAGGTTCACGGTGTTCGGCCGCAGCGAGCCGACCGGCGCGTCCTTGAGCCCGAAGTACACCAGCAGCGTCGCGGCCAGCACGATCAGCCCGATCACCACGGCCATGATCCGGTAGCCGGCGACCCCCTCGATCGCGGCGGTGATCGCCGGGGCGCCGCCGCCGCAGATCAGGATCGTCACGGCCAGCACGCCGATGCGGACGCTGGTGAGCTTCGTGCGCTCGGTCGCGTCTTCGGTCAGCTCGGCGGGCAGCGCGTTGAACGGCACCTGGAACAACGCGTACGCCGTGGCGCAGGCGGCGAACATGACGGCCACGTACAGCGCGTCCGGCAGCGGCCCGCCCAGCCCGGGGTGGGCGAACATCGCGGCGAACAGGATCGCGACGCCGACGCCGCCGATCAGCAGGAACCGCCGCCGGCTGCCGGTCTTGAGCAGGTTCGCGTCGGACAGCCGGCCCGCGATCGGGTTGAAGAAGAAGTCCCAGGCCTTGGGCACGAACACGATCGCGGCCGCCCAGCCGGCGGGCACGGCCATCGTGTCGGTCAGGTACTTGACCAGGACGAGGCCGGGGACCGTCCCGAAGGACCCGGTGACGAACGAGCCGAGCGAATAGCGAAACCTCGTCCGGCCGGACAGCGTCGCCATGGTCCTCCTCGAGAAGGCGATTCCGATGAGGACTCAGTATTCGATCTCGGCCCGCACCGGGTAGTGGTCGGAAGGAATCGTGCCACCGTCGTAATGCACCAGCCGTACCGGGCCGACCTCGGCGCGTCGCAGCGAGCCGACGTAGTCCAGCGAGTCGCGGTAGGTCGCCGGGACGGACTTCGCCGCGTCCGGGTTCGTGACGGCGTCGAAGGTGTACTCCCCCGCCGGCGTCGTGCGCAGCGTTCCGCTGAGCGCCGCCGCGCCCTGCTCCGCCTGGGTGCGCCCGGCGGCGTCGCGGCGGTCCTGCCCGGCCCGGTACTCGATGTTGAGGTCGCCCGCGACGGCCACCGCGTCGCCGGCCGGGACGCGCGCGGCGGCGAGGTCGCGCAGTTCGCCCAGCTGGGCCATCCGGACCTGGTGCGCCTTCGGCAGCGTGTCGGGTGCTTCGTCGGCCTGCAGGTGCGTGCCGGTGAGCCAGAGCGCCTTGCCGTGGGCGAAGATCCGGACGAGGGCGGCACCCTTGTTCGCCAGGTAGTCGGCGGTCCCGGAGTAGGAGTTGCGGTAGACGAGCTGGTGCTGCTCGGTGATCGGGTACTTGCTGAGCACGGTGACGCCGCCGTTGACGACGACCGGCGAGTTCGAGCAGTTGCCGCTGACCGACGTCCAGCCGGGCGAGGTCGAGCAGTACTGCCCGACGAGCGGCGTCCGGAACGGGTAGGCGTCGGCGAGCCGCTCCCGGAGGCTCTCGGCCTGGGCGCTGAACGCCTCTTCGAGCACGACGACGTCGGTGTCCTGCGCCCGGATGACGCGTTCGGCCGCCTGGGCCCGGGCCTCCTTGTCCGACGTGTCCGGGTTGGCGATCCACGGCAGCTGCCAGAGGTTGAAGCTCAGCACGCTCAGCGAAGCGGCCGAGGCCTGCGCCGGCGCGGCGGTCAGCACGGCGATGACGACGGCGGCGAGAAGGGCGGTCCTGCGCACGCGGGGTCCTTTCACGAGACGACGAAGGCGCGGGAAGTCCCGCTCAGCTGGGCGATGGCGCCGGTGAGGCCGTGCTTCCACGCCCCGGAGTGCACGACGCGGTACTGGCCGATCGGCGTGTTCGCGGGGATGTCCCAGGTGACTTCCGCGCGGGACTCGGCGCCGAACGTGCGCGTCCAGTGGAACTTCGTGGCCCAGTCGCCGTCGTCGGCGTACCGCCTCCAGCGGCCGTCGACCAGGCGCTGGATCTCGAGGAACGTGCCGTCGCGGCGGAGGTCGTTCTTCGGGTGGCCGGTCACGAACGCGACCGATACCCGGTCACCACGCCGATAGCTGCTGTTCGCCTCGGTGACGACGTCGCCGAAGCTCTTCAGCGGCGGCGCGCTGTCGAAGACGACGCCGGGCTGGAAGGTGACGAGCTTGCCGCGCAGGTCGCGCGGGACCGGCCCGTGCGGCACGGCCGTGCCCGCCTTCATCGCGGCGGCGAGCTTGCCGAACTCCTGCTGGTACGCCGGGAGCGTGTAGCGGCCGAAGAGCGTCGACGCGCCTTCGTACTGCTGCGAGTCGTACTCCTCCGGCGTGGTGACGTACTGGCTGTAGGCGTTGGCGTAACCCTGCATCAGGACGTTCTCCAGCGGCACGCCGAGCGCGGCGGCGACGGTCTTCCGGATCCGCAGCCCGGCGACGATCGTGTACTCGGCGGGCCCGGCGACCAGGTGCAGCTGCCCGATCCGGACGATCTGCAGCGGCAGCACCTCCGGCGCCCACGGGTAGGGCTTCATCGCCCCGAACGGCACCGCGACGACCTTCGGCGCCTGCGCGTCGGCCAGCGCCTGCGGGATCGGCGCGTCGATGCCGCCGAGCCAGTCGATGAAGGGGTTCTTGACGCCTTCGGGCAGCGGCAGGCCGGGGCCGTCCTCGGTGCTGCCGGCGAGCATCGAGACGCCGATCGCGGCGGTGCAGGTGCGGTGCGGGCGCCCGTCCGGGGTGAACGCCGGGTCGACGTCGACGGCGGACATGTCCACGTAGGTCAGCCGGTGGTCGACGCCGCCGGTGACCGTTTCGGTCGCCGCGTCGAACGCGCGTTTCGCCGCCTGGAACTGGAGTTCGCCGATGCGCCGGGTGTTCTCGAACTCGGTCTCGGGCGTGCCGGGCTCGAGGTTCAGGTTCGGCGTCATGTCGCCGGAGTTGGTCTGGGCGAAGGCGGCGACGAACCCGGGCGGGCCGTCGAGGTAGCGGACGCCGGCGTGGTCGTGCTCCCACGTGTAGGCGGCGTAACCCTTGTTGTCGCTGCTGATCAGGTGGTTGCCGTTGCTCATGGACGTGCCGTGGGTGGCGAACCAGGTGATCGCGCCGACGTCCTTGCCGCCCTGGCGGAACCGCAGCACGGTGACCGCCGGGTCGATCGAGAGCGGGAAGTGGTCCTTGTCGGGGTTGAGTTCGAAGGCGACCCGCGACCGGTTGGCGCTGGCCTCGGTCAGCTCGGTACGGCCGAGGGTCAGCTCACCGGGCGCCAGGTTGTCGTGCGCGCGGCCGACGGCGTCGACGATCCCGGCGACGACGGCGTCGTAGGTCTGCTGCTGGAAGCCGAGGATCGACAGGTCGTAGGCCGCGTAGTGCGAGTCGCCGCCGCACGCCGAGTGCGTGTGGGTGGCGTTGAGCAGGACGTTCTGCTCGGTGTAGCGGTCGCCGTACTTCCTGGCCAGCTCGCGCAGGACGCCCTGGTGGACCGACTGGAACAGCGCGCCCAGCTCGGCGGTGACGAAGACGATCCGGCGCGTTCCGTCGTCGACGACGTAGGCCCGGGCGCGGGTGCGCAGGTGGATGCCGGCGGTCTGCTGCTGCGGCATGGAGTAGCCCATCATGCCGTTCTCGGCGGCGGGCCCGGTGACGTCCCCGATCCCGACGCCCACCTTCAGCCCGCTCGCCGCGGGCCGCGCGGCCGCGACGGCGAACGGGAGCGCGGCGGCTCCGGCCAGGACGGTGCGACGGCTCATCCGCATACGGCTCTCCCCGACTAACGTGAACTACTTTCGCGTTAGTCGGGGACCGTACGGGAGCGCCGCCACCTCGGCAACCCGGCAAAAGTACCGGTCAGCCCAGTGCGTCGGCGATCTTCGCCAGCGTGGCGGCGTCGCCGCGCAGGAGGAGCTGGGTGACGACCGTTTCCTCCCAGGCCTGCAGTTCGTCGCGGATCTTCGCCGGCGGCCCGATCAGCGACGTGTCCTCCACCAGCGACGTCGGGATGGCCGCGGTCGCCTCGTCCTTGCGGCCCGCGAGGAACAGCTCCTGGACCTTGTCCGCCACGTCCTCGTACCCCAGCCGGGCGAAGACGTCGTGGTGGAAGTTGACGCTCTTCGCGCCCATCCCGCCGATGTACAGGGCCAGCGACGGCTTGATCCACGAAGCCGCCTCCTCGACGTCGTCGTGGACGATCACCGGGATCGAGCACGGCACTTCGAACGTGTCGAAGGTGTGCCGGGCGCCTTCACGCGCGAAGCCCTCTTCCAGCGCGGCCTTGTAGAAGGCGTTGCTCTTGGGCGAGAAGAACAGCGGGAGCCAGCCGTCGCCGATCTCGGCCGCCAGGGCGACGTTCTTCGGGCCCTCCGCGGCCAGGTGGATCGGGATCTCCTTGCGCAGCGGGTGCACCGTCGGCTTGAGCGCCTTGCCCAGCCCCGTCCCGCCCTGCAGCGGCAGCTGGAAGTGCCGGCCGTCCAGGGTCACCGGCGCCTCGCGCGCGATCACCTGGCGGACGATGTCCACGTACTCCCGCGTCCGCTCCAGGGGCTTCGGGTACGGCTGGCCGTACCAGCCCTCGACGACCTGCGGGCCGGACGCGCCGAGCCCGAGCACCATCCGGCCGCCGGAGAGGTGGTCCAGGGTCATCGCGCTCATCGCCGTCGCGGTCGGGGTGCGCGCGGCCATCTGGACGATGTTCGTGCCGAGCCGGATCCGGCTGGTCGAGGCGCCGTACCAGGCCAGCGGCGTGAAGGCGTCCGAGCCGTACGCCTCGGCCGTCCACACCGAGTCGAAGCCGAGCTCCTCGGCCTTGAGCACGGCCTCCAGCGCGCCCGGGGTCGGGCCGCTGCCCCAGTACCCGACGTGGAATCCCAGCTTCACGTGATGCCTCCTAGACGTTCGGCGCGTAGTGCTCGGGCTTGCCCCGCTCCGACAGCGGCGGCAGGTTCCTGCGTGGAGTCTCGACCAAGTCGGCGTCCGGAGCCACCTCGCCGCGCACGCGCCGCCAGCCGGCGCGCGCCCGCGGGTGGTAGCGGCGGTCGTGCGGGACGAGCTTGAACACCGCGTTGATCAGCTTCCCCGCTCGCCGGTGCCGGCGCGCGTCGCGCTCGGACCACCGCAGGCCGAGCAGGTCGCGGACCTCCCGGTCGTAGAGCCCGGTGGTCAGCCAGACGAAGTTACGGGCGATCAGCGCGCTCACCGGCCGCCACAGTGCGTCCGGCAGCCAGGGCAGGAACGGCGGCTTCGCGATCCCGCGCAGGTCGAGGACGTCCCGGGTGGCCTTGTTGTCCTCCAGGACCTCGGCGCACATGTGCTTCCAGTAGCGCTGGAAGTCCTCCCAGCTCTCGGGCACCGGCCGCATGGTCATGTCGTACATCCGCCACCACGTGACGTGCTCGTCGAACAGCCGCCGCTTCTCCGCCTCGCCGATGCCGCCCATGAAGTGGTCGGCGATGAGGATGGTGCTGACGAAGAACGTCGAGTGCGCCCAGTAGTAGGTGTCCGGGTCGAGCGCGTGGTAGCGCCGGCCCTTCGCGTCTACGCCCTTGATGCGGTCGTGGTAACCGCGGACTTCCAAGGCGGTCCGGTGCGCGCGCGGGCCGTCGTAGACGACTCCCCCGATCGGGTAGAGCGAGCGGAACAGGCGCTGCCAGCGCTCCTCGAAGAACCGCGAGTGCTGCTCGACGCCGGCCCCGAGGCCGGGGTGCATGTTCTGCATCGACCCGGCCCACAGGGCGATGAGCAGGCCGCGCCAGTCGCCGAAGTACTTCCAGGTCAGCGAGTCGGGCCCCAGGGGTTCCGGCGTCATCGGCAGCGCTCCTCGTCGAGTCTTGAACTGACCACGGCTGTTGTCAGGCTAGGATCTGACAACAGTTGTAGTCAACCGAGGAGTGAGCATGCCGGGCCGCACGTGGGCGGGCACGACCCTGGACGACCGGAAGGCGCTGCGGCGCGAACAGCTCGTCTCCGCGGGTCTCGAGCTGCTGGGCACCGAAGGCTCGGCCGGCACGAGCGTTCGCGCGGTGTGCCGGCAGGCGAAGCTCACCGAGCGCTACTTCTACGAGAGCTTCAGCGACCGCGAAGAGCTCGTCGCGGCGGTGTACGAGCACGTCGGCGAGCAGGCGCGGCAGGCCCTGGTCGACGCGGTCCGCGACGCGCCGAACCCGACGCTGCGGGCCGGGCACGCCGTGCGCACGTTCGTCGAGCTGATCGTCGACGACCCCCGCAAGGGCCGGGTCCTGCTGCTCGCGCCGCTCACCGACCCGGCGCTGACCCGCCGGGGCCTGCACCTGCTGCCGGTGTTCGCCGCGCTCGTCGGCGAGCAGCTGTCCCACGGCGACGAAACCGAGCGCCGGATGGTCGCCATCGGGCTGGTCGGGGCGTTGAGCAACGTCTTCATCGCCTACCTCGACGGCTCGCTGAAGGTCTCGCGCGAGCGGCTCGTCGCCCACTGCGTGAAACTCGTGCTCGGCGCCGACGACCACTGACCCCACCTCCCGCTGACCTGGTGACAGTCGCGCGGGCGATCGGGCACACTCAACCCATGCGTACCGCTGGGCGGAACGACGGCGTCAGCGGCGACGGGCTCGTCGCGGCCCGGCTCGCCGCGCTCCTCGAAGCCTTCCGGCCGGGCGACGAAGCCCTCGGCGTGTCCGAACTGGCCCGCCGGACCGGGCTGGCGAAGACGACCGTGCACCGGCTCGTCGGGCACCTGACCGGAACCGGTCTCCTCGAGCGCCAGGACGGCTCCGTGCGGCTCGGGCTGCGGCTGTTCGAAATCGGCCAACTGGCCTCACCCCGGCGGGGGCTCGTCGAAGCCGCGCGGCCGTACCTCGCCGACCTCCGCGAAGCGACGCGCAACACCGTCCACCTCGCCATCCTCGAAGGCACCGAAGTCGTCTACCTCGACGTGCTGCGCGGGCCGGACGCGCCGACGCTGCCTTCGCGCATCGGCGGCCGGTTCCCCGCGCACGCCACCGGCGTCGGCAAGGCGATCCTCGCGTTTTCTCCGGAATCCGTGGTGAACCAGGTGATCGACGCCGGATTACCCCGCATGAGCCCGAAGACGATCACCGCGCCCGGACTGCTGCGCCGGCAGCTGACGCGCGTTCGCGAGGACGGGATCGCCTTGGAGCGCGAGGAATCCGGCGTCGGCGTGGTGTGCGCGGCCAGCCCGCTGCTCGACGCGCGCGGCGTCGCGGTGGCCGCGGTCTCGATTTCCGGCTGGGCCAACCGGATGCGCACCGAACGGGTCGCGCCCGCCGTCCGGACGGTGGCACTCGCGCTCACCCGCACGCTCTCCGGCTCCACTCCGGACGGTCGGAAATAATCTTGCGGGACAAGGCTTTTCCTTCCTCTAGGCCGTCCGGCTGACGTAATCGTCCCGAGCTGGACGGGTGATCGGGAGCGGCTACGATCCGTCCAATGGCCCAGCACAGCCGGGAGACGACCTTCACGGGCCACTCCCCCGCGACGTTCCCGGGACCGGCGGCCGCGCACCGGTTGCTGTCCCTCGACATCGTGCTCGCACTGCTGGCGCTGACGGGCGGGCTGCGCGTGCTCTACCTCGCCGCGCCGGCCCCGGCGCTGCCCGCCGAAGCCGCGAACGTCGCCCACGCCTACGCCCTTGGCCACCTCACGTCGTTCACGGACGCGGGCGGCGCCGGCGTCAGCCCGCTCGGCTGGTGGCAGCTTTCGGCCTACACGATGGTTTCGGACGCCTTCGGCCGCTCGGCCTCCGCGCTCGCGGCGGTCCGCGAGACGATGATCGTGGCCGCGGCGATCGGCGCGGTGCTGCTGTGGTTCCTGGCCCGCCGGACCGGGTTGACGCGGTGGGCCGCGGCGGCCGCGGTGGTGCTGCTCGCGGCGTCCCCGCTCGCGCTCGGCCTGCAGCGGCTCGTCGTCGTGGAGCACCTCGCGGTGGTCTGGGCACTGGGCGCCCTGGTCCTGATCACCAAGCCGGACGCGCGGATCCGGCACGACGTGCTGGCCACGGTCTGCCTGCTGGCCGCCGTGCTCACCTCCCCGCTGGCGCTGGTCTTCCTGCCCGCGGCGGGCTGGCTGCTGGTGCGGCGCGCGCCGGTGCGAGCCGCGCTCGTGGCGGTGCTGCTCAACCTCGGCCTGGGCATCGCGTTCGGCCCGGCGGCCGGGCTCCTCCGGCCGCACCTGGCGGACCCGGGTCCGCCGACGGTCGCCGGCTGGGTCGCGCTCGACCCGGCGTGGGCGGTGCTCTCGACCGTCGCGCTCGTGGCCGCACTGGCCGTGACGGCCCTGCGCCCGCTCGCGGTGACCGGCCTGCTGCTCGTCGCGGCCCTGCTCGTCCCCGGCGTCCCGGACACCGCCGTGCTCGCCCTGCTGCTGCCGGTCACGCCGGTGCTGCTCGCCGGGGTCGTCCAGGCGGCGAGCCGGCAGCGGGTGAAAGCGCACCGGGAGAACCGGAGCCACCGCGGCGCGGTCGCGTTCGCCGCGGCCGTCCTCGTCGCCGTGGTCGCCGCCGGCTGGGTGTACGGCTACCCCGCCCTGCGCCCTTCGACCGACCGGGCCGGCCCGCTCACCGGCGCACAGGAATGGCTGCGGGCCAACGCTTCCGGCGCCCGCGTGCTGGTCGACGACGCGGCCTGGGCCGAACTCGCGAAAGCCGGCTGGCCGACCGGAATGCTCGTCGCGCCCGCAGCCTGCGCCGCGACCTGCCCGCCCGCCGAATGGGCCGTCTTCGCCGGCGACGCGAACGACCTCCGCCGGCGTTACCCGGCCCTCGACGCCGCGTTCGACGATTCCGCGGCGACCGCCGTCTTCGGCGGCGGCGACCAGGGAGTGACCGTCTCCCGCCTCGGCCTGCCGCCCGCCGACCCGGCCGCGCCGTCGGAGGCTTCGGCGCGGGCCCACGCGGGTGCGGCGCTGGCGGCGTCGACGCGGATCGCCTTCGCCCCGGACGCCGTCGCCGTGCTCCGAGCGGGCCGCGTCGACCCGCGCCTGATCGCGACGATCGCCGCGCTCGCGGCGCTCCAGCCGGTCCGCGTCGCCGCCTTCCCCGGGGTCCCCGGCGAGGACCCCGCCGGGCAGCCGCGCCGCCGGGTGCTGCTGACCGGCGGCGAAGACGGCGCGGCCGCGTTCTACACCGGCCAGCGCGACCTGTTCCGCCCGTCGTCGGTCGCCCGGACCGGCGGCGGCGTGCTCGTCACCTATCCGCTGTTCGCGCCCCCGGGACTGCTCGTCCCGTTCTCCTCTCCCTGACCGGCGAAAGGAACTGCCGATGCGTACCCTGCTCAGACCCGGCGGGCTGACCGCCGCGGCCCTCCTGCTCGTCGCGCTCACGCCCGTGACCGCCCAGGCGGCGACCGCGCCCGGCCCGGGCGTCGGCTGGATCCGGGTCGGCCACCTGTCGCCGAAGGTGCCGCCGGTGGACATCTACTTCGCGCCGTTCGGCCAAGCCGAGAAGGTCGTCATCCGCAAGGCCGGCTACGGCGCGGTCACCCCGTACTCCTCGCTCGACCCCGGCAAGTACACGCTGTCGATGCGGCCCGCCGACGCCGCGGCCAGCACTCCGCCGGCGCTCTCGGCGACGATCGACATCGCGGAGCGCACCGCCTATTCGCTGCTGGTCTTCGCGAACGGACCCGACGGCACGCTCAAGGGCGATCTGGTCACCGACGACCTCACCGCGCCCGCGGCGGGCAAGGGCCGGCTGCGGGTGGTCGAAGGCTCGGCGGCGATCGCGCCGGTCACCGTCGAAGGCCCCACCGGCGTCGCGTTCGCCAAGGACGCGGCCTACGGCCAGACGTCGTCCTATGTGGACGTTCCCGAAGGCCGGTGGCCGCTGCAGCTGAGCGGCGGCTCGGTGAAGTCGACCGCCGAAGTCGACGTCAAGGCCGGGTCGTCGACGACGGTCCTGGTCACCGAGAACTCCGGCTCGCTCAAGGCGAACCCGATCTCCGACGGCGCGTCGCTGCCCCAGCCGCCGAAGCTCGGCGTCGAAACCGGCGGAGGCGGCACGGCACCGTCGTCCGGGCCGCCGTGGTGGGCGGCGTTCCTGGCCGCCGGGCTGCTCGGCGCGTTCTTCGTCCGGCGCTGGGTGGCGCGTGCGCGCTGAGCTGGGCGCGCTCCTGGTCGTCGCGGCGGTGGCCGCGGGCTGTTCCGCGGCTCCGGCCGCGCCCGCACCGACGGCCACCGCGGCGACGACGTCAGCGACCGGGCCGAAGCCGCTGCCCGCGGCTCCGGCCGTGCACCCGGTGCGGCTGCGGATCCCCGCCATCGGCGTGGACGCGGCCGCGCTCGTCCCGCTCGGCCTGGGCGCCGACCACCAGCTGGAAGCCCCGGAACGCTTCGAGGACGTCGGCTGGTACGCCGCCGGCCCGGTGCCGGGCGACCCGGGCCCGGCGGTGATCGCCGCGCACGTCGACTCCCGGTCCGGGCCGGCGCCGTTCTTCCGGCTGCGCGACCTGCGCGACGGTGACCAAGTGTTCGTCACGCGCTCCGACGGCGGGGAAACCCGGTTCGTCGTGGACGGTGTCCAGCGCTACCCGAAGAACGCGTTCCCCACCGACGCGGTGTACGGCCCCGCGCCGGGCAGCGCGCTGCGGCTCATCACCTGCGGCGGCAGCTTCGACGCGGCGAAGCGGTCGTACCGGGACAACATCGTCGTCTACGCCTCGACGCGCTGGGGTTAGACCTCCTTGATCAGCCCGCGCCGGGCGAGCTCCGGCCGGACGCCGTCGCCGAACCAGTACGCCTCCTCCAGGTGCGGGTAGCCCGACAGCACGAACTCGGTGACGCCGACGCTGTGGTACTCCTCGAGCAGGTCCGCGACTTCGCCGTGGCTGCCGACCAGCGCGGTGCCCGCGCCGCCGCGGACCAGGCCGACGCCGGCCCAGAGGTTCGGGTGGATCTCCAGGCCGCGCACGCCGCCGTCCGTCCGGCCGCCGTGCAGCGCCACCATCCGCTGCTGTCCCACGGACTCGCTCGCGGCCAGCTGCGCCTGGGCCTTCGCGACCTGCTCGGGGCTCAGCGCGTCCAGGAGCTTCTGCGCTTCGGCCCACGCCTCGGCCGACGTGTCGCGCGAGATCGTGTGCAGCCGGACGCCGAAGCGGATCGGCCGGTCGCCCGCCAGGGCGCGGACCTTGGCGATCTTCTCCGCCACCTGCGCGGGCGGTTCGCCCCAGGTCAGGTAGACGTCGGCGTGCCGCGCCGCGACCGGCAGCGCGGCCGGCGACGAGCCTCCGAAGTAGATCGGCGGCACCGGGTCGGGTGCGGCCAGGGTCGTCGCGCCTTCGACGCGCAGGTGCTCGCCTTCGAAGGTGACCGGCTGCCCCGACCACACGCCGCGGACGATCGTCAGGAACTCGTCCGTGCGGGCGTACCGGGCGTCGTGGTCGTGCCAGTCGCCGAAACGCCGCTGCTCGACCGCGTCACCGCCGGTGACGATGTTGAGCAGCACCCGGCCGTTCGACAGGCGCTGGAACGTCCCGGCCATCTGCGCCGCCAGGGTCGGCGAGATGACGCCGGGGCGGAACGCGACCAGGAACTTCAGCCGCGACGTCTCGCGGATCAGCGCGGCCGTGGTCAGCCAGGCGTCCTCGCACCACGTGCCGGTCGGGGTCAGCACGCCTTCGAAGCCCTGCCGCTCGGCGGCGCGGGCGACCTGGGCCAGGTAGTCCAGGTCCGGCTCGCGCTGCGCGGACGGGCCCTGGGACCGGTTGGCGTGGAAGCGTTCCACGATCGTGCGGCCGTCGCCGCTGGTGGGCAGGAACCAGTGCAGCCTGATGCTCATCCGTTGCTCCTCGCCTGATCCAGCTCGGGGGCGAACCGCCGGTCGACGAACGCGGCGAAGTCCACCTTGCCCGGCAGCGTCTTCTCGTCGGTGAACGCGTCCGCGAGCTGTTGTTCCGAACTCACCACGGAGTCGTCCAGTGGGATGGGCAGGTCACGCCCGGCGTCGACGGCCTTCTGCGCGACGTCGAGCTTGAGCCCGGTCTCCTTGGCCCACGCCTGCGCCCACTCCGGCCGGTGCGTGTCCGCCCACTTCTGCGCCTTGACCACTCGGCTCGCGAAGTCCCGCAATGCGGAGTTCTTGCCGGGATCGGAGAGGGCCGCGGTGCCGGCGGTCAGGAAGCCCAGGCCGTTGGACGCGCCGCGGCCGTCGGCGAGCACGCGGGCGTGCGCTTCGAGCTGCGCTTGCGCGGTGTAGGGGTCCCAGATCGCCCAGGCGTCGATCTGGTGCTGGGTGAAGGCGGCGTACGCCTCCGCCGGCTGCAGGAAGCTGAGCTTCACGTCCCTTGTGGACAGTCCGGCGTTGTGGAGGGTGTTCAGCAGCTGGCCGTGCGCCGAGCTGCCCTTCGCCACCCCGATCGTCTTGCCCTTCAGCGCGGCGGCGTTCTGCAGTGGCGAGTCGGGCGGGACGAGGATGGCCTCCCGCTCGACGTTGCTGTACGACACGCTGATCACCTTGATCTTCGCCTTGGCCGCGGCCGCGAAGATCGGCGGGGTGTTGCCGACCCGCCCGGCGTCGATCGCCCCGGCCGACGCCGCTTCGAGCAGCGGCGGGCCCGAGGTGAACGTCGACCACTCGATCTTGTACGGCAGGCCGGTGAGCTCGCCGGCCGCGGTGAGCAGCGACTTCACGCCGCCCTTCTGGTCACCGACCTTGAGCGTCACCTTCGCCAGGTCCGCCGCGCTCACCGGCGGCGGCACGGCCGCCTGGTCGGAGCCGGTCGCCGAGCCGCACCCGGCCAGCGCGAACGCCACCGCGGCCGCGGCCAGCCCGTTACGCCACTGCATCTTCGGTCACTCCCAAATCGGCCAGCACGCGCCGGCGGAGGTCGTCGTGGTCGGCGTCGCCCGGCCGGTGCTCGGCGACGATCCGGCCGCCGTCGAGCACCAGGACCCGCCCGGCGAGCCGGAGGGCTTCGTCGACGTCGTGGGTCACCAGCAGCACACCCGGCCGGTGGCTGCGCCACAGGTCCTGGACGAGCCCGTGCATCGCGATCCGCGTGAGGGCGTCGAGCGCGCCGAACGGCTCGTCGAGCAGGAGCAAGTCCGGCTCCCGCACCAGCGCGCGGGCCAGCGACACGCGCTGCGCCTCACCGCCGGACAGCGTCAGCGGCCAATCGTCGGCGTGCGCGGCCAGGTGCACCTCGCCCAGCGCCTTGTCCGCCAGCGCGCGGTTACGGGACTTGGACACGCCGTCCTGGCGCAGGCCGAGCACGACGTTGCGCCACACCTTCCGCCACGGCAGCAGCCGCGGCTGCTGGAACGCGACCGAGACGGTCCCGGTCACGTCCGCACGGCCCTCCACGTCGTGGTCGAGCCCGGCCAGCACCCGCAACAGCGTCGACTTGCCCGACCCGGAGCGCCCCAGCAAGGCGACGAACTCGCCGCGCTCGACGGTCAGGTCGAGTCCCTTCAGGACAGTGCGGTCACCGAACCGCTTGGTGAGGTCACGGACCTCGGCTACCGGGTTCGCCACCGCAGCACCTTCCGTTCGAGCAGCCGGACCAGCGCATCGGTGACCAGGCCGAGCAGGGCGTACAGGACGAGCCCGACGACCACGACGTCGGTGCGCAGGAACTCCCGCGCATTGTTGATCAGGTAGCCGACCCCGGCGTCCGCGTTGACCGTCTCACCCACGATCAGCGCGAGCCAGGCCAGGCCCAGCGACTGCCGCAGCCCGACGAGCGCCTGAGGCAACGCACCCGGCAGCACGACGTGCCAGAGCCGTTCCGCGCGGCTGAACCCGAGCGCCCGCGACGCCTCCACGAGATCCGGGTCGGCCCCGCGGATTCCCGAATGGACGTTCAGGTACAACGGGAACGCCACCCCGAGCGCGACCAGCACGACCTTCGTCTCCTCCCCGATCCCGAACCACAGGATGAACAACGGGATCAAGCCGAGGAACGGCAACGTCCGCAGCATCTGCACCGGCGGGTCGACCAGCGCCTCACCCCACCGGGACAGCCCGGACACGACGCCCAGCACCACCCCGACGACCGCACCGATCGCGAACCCGGCACCGACCCGGCCGAGCGAAACCGCGAACGCGTCGCCGAGTTCGCCGCTGCGCGCGACTTCCACACCCGCCTGCACCACCGTCCACGGAGAACTGAGCTTGTCCGACGGCAGGACACCGGTGGCACTGGCCAGCTGCCAAGCGGCGAGAAGCACCACCGGACTGATCCAGCGCCGCAGGTCCAGCCTCGGCACACTTCGGCGCGGCGGCTCGTCGGCGCGTTTCCGGGCGCGCGCCAGCACGCCCGTGGTGGAAATCGACACGGATTTCTCCCGGGGACGGGGTTCTTCGGGGATTGCGTGGTCCCGAGCTTCGAGCCCCGTGCCGGTGAAGTCAATCCGTGGACGCGTACTCCCAGTCCGTGAACTCCGGGTGTTTCAGCCCGTGGAACGGCGGATCACGGCGTCGGCCGCCCCGCTACCCTGCCGAAGCAGCGCAGCGGGTCGACGTCCGGCTCGACCAGCGTCGCGGCCACCGAAAGGGCTTACGCGGCAACGGTTTCACCGCGTCGAAGTCCCCCGGGCGGGCCGCCGTCTCCGCGCGCGTCAGCCGCCGAACATGACCTTCCACTCGTCCAGCGACCGCGGCCGGTAGACGAAGTTGGTGCGCTTCACCTCGGACAGCGCGGCCGACGGTTCGGCCGAATACTGGTGCCCGGGGTAGACGACGGGATCGCCGGCCAGCCCGGCCAGTGCCTGCAGGCTGCGGTAGATCTCCTCGGCGTCGCCGCCGGGGAAGTCCGTGCGGCCACAGCCTTCGAGGAAGAGCGTGTCGCCGGAGACGAGCTTGTCCTCGACGAGGAAGCACTGGCTGCCCGGGGTGTGGCCGGGCGTGTGCAGCAGCCGGATCGGGATCGAGCCGACCTCGAGGACGTCGTCGTGGTCGTGCGCGCGCAGGTCGGTCCCGGAGACGCCGGTGACGCGCCGGACCCATTCGGTCTCGGCCCCGTTGACGTGGATCGGCACCTGCTCGATGGCGAGCAGCTCGGCGATCCCCGGCAGCGAGAAGCCCATCATGGCGCCGCCGACGTGGTCGGGGTGGTGGTGCGTGGCGAGCACCCCGGTGAGCCGCATGCCGTCGCTCTCGAGGACGTCCACGAGATCCTGCACGGCGTAGGCGGGATCGACGATCACCGCGTCCTGGGTGTCCCGATCGCCGATGAGGTAGGCGAAGTTCACCATCTGCGTCGCGACCGGGTCGCCGACGGCGAAGTCCCGCCCGGCGAGCAGCTGCCGGAAGTAGAGCCGATCTGCCATGGCCACACCCTACGGGGCGGCCGCCTCGGCGAGCGCGGCCAGGACCGCCGCGACGGCGGGCGGGTCGGGCGGGTCGCCGTAGGTGGCCGCGTGGATGCGGCGGTGCAGGCCGGTCGGTTCGGTGGCGTGGATGTCGGGCCGGCGGTGGACCTGGAGGGGCCAGGCCGGGCAGGGTGGCCACGCCCGTGCCGCCCGCCACCAGGGCCTGGACGACGACCATGTCGTCGCTGAACGAGCCGATGCGCGGGGTGAAGCCCGCCTGCGAGCACACCGCCGTCAGCTCCGCCCGGCACCGGTCGCACCCGCCGATCCAGGCGGAGTCGCGGTGGTTCGCGAGGCTGTCGCCGGCACTGCGGCTGATCAGGTGGATCGGGTCGTCGGTGAGGTGGCGGAAGCGGAACCCCTCGGCCTCCACCGGCGCGCCGGTGTGCCGGAAGACGAGGGCGACGTCGATTTCGCCGTGCCGCAGCAGCTTCAGGGCTTCGACCGGGTGCTCGTCGACCAGGCTCAGCCGGAGGCCCGGGTGCGCCCGTGCCAGCGCGGTGACGGCGGCCGGCACGATCGTGCTCAGCACGGACGCGTTGGCGGCCAGGCGGACGCGGCCGGTCTGCAGGCCGACGTGCGCGGCCAGCTCGGTGGACGCCGCGTCGACCCGGCCGACGATCTCGGCGGCCCGGCCGGCCGGCAGCCGCCCTTCCGGCGTCAGGCGGATCCCCCGGCCGATCCGCTGCACGAGCTTGACGCCGGTCGCCGCTTCCAGCCGGGACAGGTGGTGGCTCACCGACGGCTGCGAACAGTGCAGCTCCCGGGCCGCTTCGGTCACCGATTCGTGCCGGGCCACCGCGGCCAGGACCTTGAGGTGGACCAGGTTCAGCGGCCTCCGGTTCATCCTGGTCTTCGACGGACCACCGGACACAGGGGCGGCGCAATGGGCAAGGTGACCTGCGAACTCGCGATCTCGCTCGACGGCTACTCCGCCGGGCTCAACCAGACCGAGCAGCGCCCGTTCGGCGACGACGGCGGCGACGGCTGGGGCGACCGGCTGCACGCCTGGTACTCCGAGGGACCCGAGAAGCACCCGGCCGAGTTCGCCCGGACGATGACCGCCAAGGCGTTCATCATGGGCCGCGCCATGTTCGGCCCGGTGCGCGGCGCGTGGGACCGGCCGTGGACGGGCTGGTGGGGCGACAACCCGCCGTACCACGGCGAAGTCTTCGTGCTCACCCACCACCCGCGCGACCCGCAGCCGATGGACGGCGACATCTCGGTCCACGGCGGCGCGACCACGGTCAACCAGTACCTCGCCGCCGGCCTGATCGACAAAATACGGCTGCACATCCGTGCCGATGACGCTCGGCGCGGGCACGCGGCTGTTCGACGGCGTCCCGCCGTTGAACCTCGAGCAGGTGCAGTCCCGGGCCGCCGACGCCGTCACGCACCAGATCTACCGCGTGGTCACGGCGTGAGCACGAGCCGGCCGAACACTTCGCCGTCCAGCAGCTTCCGATGCGCGAGCACGGCTTCCTCCAGGGGAAGGACCTCGTGCACGACCGCGGTCAGGCCGCTGCCGAGCAGGTCCGCGATCACGGCGCGCCGGTCGGCTTCGGGCACGGTGTCCGCGCTGAAGGTGGCGAACGACAACGACTTCCGGAACGCGCTGAACAACTCCGCGCCGAAGTCCGCGGGTGGCTCGCCGGCGACCGCGCCGACCGCCACGAGCCGTCCGTTCGGCTTCAGCCTCGCGAAGAACGACGGCAGACCGGGCCCGGCGACGACGTCGACGATGACGTCGTAGGTGTCGTCGCTTCCCTCGCCGGCGCGGTCCACCACGTGCGTCGCGCCGAGCTTGCGCAGGAGCTCGCCGCGCTCGGGCGAAGACGTCGTGACCGCGATCGCGCCGGCACCGCCGCGGGCCGCGAGCTGGACGGTCATGATCCCGAGGCCGCCCGCCGCGCCGCGCACCAGCACCGACTCGCCGGGAGCGAAGCGGGCGTGGCGGAGACCGAAGTGGGCTACGGCTCCCGAGCTGCCGAGCGTCACCGCGTCGACGGCCGACCGGGACTCCGGGAGCGGGACGAGCATGGTCACCGGGGCGACCACCTGCTCGGCGTAACCGCCGCTTCCGCTGAACGCCCACACGCGCCGTCCGGTCCACGACGGGGCGACGCCGTCGCCGGTGGCGGTGACGACGCCGGCCACCTCGCCGCCGAGGATGTGCCCGTTCTCGAAGCCGTAGGCCGCCAGGGCGCCGCTGCGGATCAAGGCGTCGACGCCGCCGACGCCGATCGCCTCGGTGGCGATCAGCACCTGCCCGGCGGCCGGTTCCGGGGCCGGGAGGTCGACGATCGCGAGCCCGTCGGGGCCGCCGAACGCCCGTACCGCGACTGCTTTCACTGCGTTCTCCGTCCATCGGGGACCGGGGTGTCGCGCCGGACGGTAACGGACGGGGGCGTCCGTTTCGCTAAAGTGAGAGGGTGGCCGACCGATTGCCTCAGATGCTGCGTTCCGACGCGCGCGACAACCGCGAGCGTCTCCTCGACGCGGCACGCGAGGTGTTCGCCGCCGAGGGCCTGAACGTGCCGATGCGGGAGATCGCCCGCCGCGCCGGCGTCGGCCCGGCCACCCTCTACCGGCGGTTCCCGACCAAGGAGCTGCTGGTCACCGAGGCGTTCACGGACCAGATGCGCGCGTGCTACGCCATCGTCGACGAAGGGCTCGCCGACCCGGACCCGTGGCACGGCTTCGCGCTGGTGGTCGAGCGGCTCTGCGAGCTGCACGCGCGGGACCGCGGCTTCACGGCGGCGTTCGTCTCGGCCTTCCCGCACGCCGTGGACTTCACGACCGACCGCGAACGGGCGTTGAAGTCGCTCGCGCAGCTGACCCGCCGCGCCCAGGACGCCGGCCACGTGCGTGCGGACGTCGTCCTGGACGACCTGGTCCTCGTGCTCATGGCGAACAGCGGGATCCAGGCTTCTTCACCGGCCGCCCGCGTCGCCGCCTCCCGGCGCTTCGCCACCATCGCGCTGCGAGGGCTGCGGGCCTGACGCCGCCCACTGGTGCACGCTCCCCCGGTGCAGCGCGGCGTACGCCCGGTCTCGCAGGACGTTCGCCTCGTGGTCGGACAACGTCTCGCCCAGCGGGCGCAGGACCAGCCGGACGAGGAGGTTCTTCTGGTCCGGCGTCGCGCCGAGCCGGGCCAGCGCCTGGGGCGGCAGCTCCGCACCCGGCGTCTCCTCGTGGATGCCGACCGACTCGACGACGTCCGCGTCGTCGCCGAGGGCGGTCCGGACGCGGTCGCCGAGGTCCTCCGCGCGGTCGTCCGCGGCCACCGCGATCGAGAGGTCGCGGCGGACCGGCGGGAGCGCCGACACCGGCCGGTACGGCGCGAGGTCGGTGAGCTGGGCCGCGACCGCGGGCTCGGCCGAGCGCAGCAGGCGGATGTCCGGGAGGCCCTTGCGGAGCATGAGCATCCGGTCGAGACCCATGCCGAGCGCGAGCCCGGACCAGCCCTCGCCGAGCCCGGCCCGCGCGAGGACGGCCGGGTGCGCGAGCCCGCACTCGGCGACCTCGACCCAGCCACCGTCGTGGCGGACGTCGAGCTGAGCACCGTCCACTGTGTACGGATGCCGGCGGGGTTCGAGCCGCCACCGCAGCCCGGGCACGAGCGCGGCGACCATCTCCCCGAGGTCGGCGCGGGTCGTCGGCCGCCGGGTGATGCGCCAGAGGTCGAGCTGGTGCGGGGTGCCGCTGTGCAGCCGGTCGATGCTGTCGCGCCGGTAGACGACACCCGCACAGACGAGCAGGACGTCATCGCCCGGCTTCGCGGCGAGCGCCCGCAGCGCGGCGGGGACCATGGCAGTGGAATGGCTGCGCAGCACGTGAGCGGCGTCGACGTACCGGGTGTAGCGCGCGTCGCGGGTGACGTCGGCGGGGTCGTAGCCGAGGTTGTCGTAGTTGTCGGCAACGGTGACGATCCGGTCGCCGGGCCACCTTCGAACCTCGCACCCCCACTTTTCGGCGAGAGCCTCGACGGCTTCGTCGACAACGAGCTGTATGGCGTGCGGCCCGCCGGCGGGATCGGTGAGATCGCGGACGGCGAGGTCGCGGATGAGCTGGGCCGGGCTGAGTGTTTCGGGCATGACGGAACCTCCGGGATTCACGGGAGCGGCCGGGGAACTCCCCCTGGCCCCGGACGCCCGGCAAGGTTCGGTGAGGTCACACCTCAGTACGCGAAGGTGGCACCGGAACCCCGCTGGCACCCGCGAAGGGCCAGGGGGCCGGTAAATCGGCGGTATCCCGCAACGACGGCCACGAACCCAGGTTAGCGCCCCTGTCACGCGAATTGCCCAGCCGACAACTCACCGGCCACGCCGGCGGATATCCGGCTGCCCGGATCCCGCCTGCAAGTCATCGGCCCCGTCACCCGGTCATCACTCACCCACCTCCCCGTCGGCCAGTTCGCGCAGCAGGTCCAAGTGCCCCACGTGCCGCGCCGTCTCCTGGACGACGTGTGCCACCACCCAGCGGACGGTGAACTCCGACCGGCGGCGGGTGCGGTCGTCCGGGTCCAGGCGGCGCAGGGACTGCTCCGACCGTGCCCACTCGGCCTTGTACGCCGCCACCACCGATGCCGGCGTGTCCTCCGGGCCCACGTCCCAGCTCGGGTCCGGGGAGCCCGCCCACAGCGACGGCAGGTCCGTTCCGCCCGCCTCGATCGAGAGCCACCACCGCTCGACCGCCGTCAGGTGCTTCAGCACCCCCAGTGCGCTCATCCGCGGTGACGTCGGGAACGGCGCCGCCGCGGCTTCCTCCGGGGTCAGCCCGGCCACCTTGTTGACCGCCGTCGCGCGGAGGAACTGCAGGAAGTCCAGCTGGAGGCGCAGTTCGTCGCCGGCCAGGGGCGCGGGCCAGGAACGCCGCGTCTTCGAACTCGTGTTCGACATGACCGCAAGGTACCGCACCGGTCCGACAAAATAGAGTGATCGGCATGTGGTGGGGACTGCTCTGCGCGCTCGGCGCGGCATGCGCGTACGGAGTCGCTTCGGTGATGCAGTCGGTCGCCGCGAAGGCCACCGACACCGGTGGTGACGGCGTCGACCCGAAACTGCTGGTCCGCGTGCTCGGCCAGTGGAAGTTCGTGCTCGGGCTGTGCCTGGACGTCCTCGGGTTCGTCGCGCAGATCGCCGCGCTGCACGTCCTGCCGTTGTTCGTCGTGCAGGCCGCGCTCGCCGCCAGCCTCGCCGTGACGGCCGTCGCCGCGCGGTTCCTCGGCGTCCACCTCGGCAAGCGGGAATGGGCCGCCGTGGTCGTCGTGTGCGCGGGGCTCGCGCTGCTCGGCGCGGCCGCCGAGAGCGAAGGCTCGGCCCCCGTCGGGCTCGGCTTCCGGCTCGGGCTGATCGGCGCGGTCGCCGTCCTGGCGGCCGCCGGGATCGTCGCCGGGAAGGCGAGCCGCCGGGTGCGGACGCCCGCGCTCGGGCTCGTCGCCGGGCTGAGCTTCGGCGTCGTCGCGATCGCCGGCCGGATCATCCCCAGCCTCGCGCCGCTGGACCTGCTCACCGACCCGGCGACCTACACCGTCGCGGTCGCGGGCGGGATGGCGATGCTGTTCTACGCCACGGCGTTGCAACGCGGAAGCGTCACGACGAGCACGGCGATGATGGTGCTCGGCGAGACGGTCTTCCCGTCGCTGGTCGGCGTGCTCGTCCTCGGCGACCGCACCCGGCCGGGGTTCGCGGTCGTGGCCGTCGCCGGGTTCGTCCTCGCCGTGGCCGCCGCGCTCGCGCTGGCCCGCTTCGGCGAGCCGGAGCCGGTGACGACCGCGAAGTGAGACGAAGCCGACCGTGTTCCCGTAACTCCTTTACTTAGACTAGCCTTACCTATCCCACGACAGGACAGGGAGGCGCGGGTGAGCACGACGACGGGACGGGACGTCCTCCGCCGTTCGATCACCGGGCAGCGACGATCGGTGGGGCTCGCGGCGCTGCTGACCGCGGGCCACCAGGGCGGCGAAGCGCTGGTGCCGGTGGTGATCGGCGTGGTGATCGACCAGGCCGTCGCGGGTGGCTCGGTGGGCACGCTGCTGGTTTGGCTGGCGGTCCTGGGGGTGCTCTTCGCCGCGCTGTCGACCAGCTACCGGCTCGGCGCCCGCTTCGGTGAGCGCGCCGCCGAACGCGCCGCCCACGACCTCCGTCTCGACGTCGGACGCCGCGTGCTGCACCCCGGCGGCGGCGCCGAGGCCGGCACCCTCGCGGGCGAGCTGGTGAGCATCGGGACGTCGGACGCGAAACGCGTCGGCCAGGTCAACGGCATCCTGCCGTTCGGCGTCGCCGGGCTCGCCGGGCTGCTGGTCAGCGCCGTCGTGCTGCTGACGATGAGCATCCCGCTCGGCCTGCTCGTGCTGCTCGGCACGCCGCCGATGCTGTACCTGGCCCACCTGGTCGGCAAGCCCCTGGAACGCCGCAGCGAAGCCGAACAGGAGCGGTCCGCGTTCGCCTCCGGCGTCGCCACCGACCTCGTCGCCGGGCTGCGCGTGCTGAAGGGCGTCGGCGCCGAACGCGCGGCCGTGGACCGTTACCGCCGCACCAGCCAGGACTCCCTGAAGGCGACCCTGCGTGCCGCGCGCGCCCAGGCCTGGCACAACGGCGCACTGCTCGCGCTGACCGGCGTCTTCATCGCCGTCGTCGCGCTCGTCGGCGGCACCCTCGCCGCGGCGGGCGACATCAGCGTCGGCGACCTCGTCGCCGCGGTCGGGCTCGCGCAGTACCTGATCACGCCGTTCTCGATCTTCTCGTGGGTCAACGGCGAACTCGCCCAGGGCCGCGCGTCGGCGGCGCGCATCGCCGACGTCCTGAACGCGCCCGCCGCCGTCGGCCCCGGTGACGGGACGCTGCCGACACCGTCCGCCGGGCACGTCCGGCTCTCCGCCCTGAGCCGCGGAGCGCTGCGCGACGTCGAGTTCGAAGCCCGCCCGGGCGAGTTGCTCGGCGTGGTCGCCACCGACCCGGCCGCCGCGACCGACCTCCTCGACTGCCTCGGCCGCGCCGCGGACCCCGCGGCCGGCTCGGTTTCGGTCGACTCGGTCGATCTGTCCACTGTGGACCCGAGCCGGGTGCGCGAGGTGGTGCTCGTCGCGGCGCACGACGCGGACCTGTTCGCCGGGACCGTCGCGGAGAACTTCGAAACCGGTCCCCGGTCCGCCGAGGCGATGACTGCGGCGGCCGTCGACGAGGTGGCCGGCGCCCTGCCCGACGGCGTCGCGACCGCCGTCTCCGAACGCGGGCGGTCCTTGTCCGGGGGACAGCGCCAGCGCGTCGCCCTGGCCCGCGCGCTCTCCGTCGACGCGCCGGTGCTCGTCCTGCACGACCCGACGACGGCCGTCGACACCGTCACCGAGGCCCGGATCGCCACGGGCCTGGCCGAACTGCGGCGCGGCCGCACCACCATCCTCGTGACGACCAGCCCGGCGCTGCTCGCCGCGACCGACCGCGTCGTCCTCCTCGACGACGGGCGGATCGCGGGCGAAGGCAGCCACGCCGAGCTGGCCGGTCGCGCCGACTACCGGGCGGCGGTGCTGTCATGACGCGCGAACTCCTCCCCGTGGCCGGCGGGCGCCGGATCCGCGCCGTCGTCGGCGAGCTCGTCGGCCGGTCGAAGGGCCGCGCCGCGGCCGCGTTCGCGATGCTCGTCGCGGCGACCGCGATCGGGCTGCTCACGGCTCCCCTGCTCGGCCGGGTCGTCGACCTGGTCGCGATGCGGCGGCCGGCGGCCGAACTGGTCACGCCGGTCGTCGGACTGGTGGTCGTCGCGGTGGGCCAGGCGGTCGCCACCGCGATCGGCGTGGCGCTGGTGGCGCGGCTGGGCGAGACGATCCTGGCCGAGCTGCGCGAGCGGTTCGTCGAGCGCGCTCTCGGGCTGCCCCTCGACCAGCTCGAGCGCGCCGGGTCCGGCGACCTCACCACACGGGTCACGAACGACGTCTCGGTCGTCGCGGAAGCCGTCCGGCAGGCGCTGCCCGAGCTGGGGCGTTCGGTGCTGACGGTGGTGCTGACGCTCGGCGCGCTGGCCGTGCTCGACTGGCGGTTCCTGCTGGCCGCGCTGGTCGCCGTGCCGATCCAGCTGTGGACCGTGCGCTGGTACGTCCCGCGTGCGAAGCCCCTGTACGCCAGCCAACGCGAAGCCGTCGGCGCGCAACAGCAGCAGCTGCTCGACACCATCGGCGGCGCGAAGACCGTCCGGGCGTTCCGGCTGGCCGACGCGCACCTGGACCGGGTGCGGAAGCGCTCGGACACGGCCGTCGACCTGGCGCTGCGCGGGATCCGGCTGGTCACGCGGTTCTACGCGCGGCTCAACCTGGCGGAGTTCGCCGGCCTCTCGGCGGTGCTCGCGATGGGGTTCCTGCTCGTCGGAGCGGACGCGGTGACGGTCGGCGTCGCGACCGCGGCGGCACTGTACTTCCACAGCCTGTTCGGGCCGATCACCACGGCACTGGCGCTGGTCGACGACGCGCAGGCGGCCGCGGCGGGCCTCGCGCGGCTGATCGGCGTCGCCGACCTGCCCGCCGAGGCACCGCCTTCGCGCCCGGCACGCCCGGTCGACGCGTCGGTCAAGACGGCGGCGGCCGGTTACTCCTATGTGGACGGTCATCCGGTGCTGCGGGACATCGACCTCGACGTCACGCCGGGCGAGCGGGTGGCCCTGGTCGGGGCGAGCGGCGCCGGGAAGACCACGCTGGCCAAGCTGATCGCCGGCATCCACCGCCCGGCTTCGGGGTCGGTGACGCTCGGCGGGGTGTCCCTGGACGAGCTGGGGCCGGACGGCATCCGCCGGACCGTCGCCCTGATCAGCCAGGAGGTGCACGTCTTCGCGGGGCCCCTGCGGGACGACCTGCGGCTCGCGCGGCCGTCGGCCTCCGACACCGAACTCCGCGAGGCGTTGGCCAAGGTCGGCGCCCTGACCTGGGTGGACGCCCTGCCGGACGGTCTGGCCACCGTGGTCGGCGAAGGCGGGCACCAGCTGACGGTCACCCAGGCCCAGCAGCTCGCCCTGGTCCGGCTGGTGCTGGCCGACCCGCCGATCGCGATCCTCGACGAGGCGACGGCGGAGGCGGGCAGCGCGGGCGCGCGGGTCCTGGAGTCGGCGGCCGCGGCGGCCCTGGCGGGACGCACGGCGCTGGTGGTCGCCCACCGCCTGACGCAGGCGGCGGCGTCGGACCGGGTCGTGGTGCTCGACGCGGGCGCGGTGGTGGAGTCCGGCACGCACGACGAGCTCGTCGCGGCGGGCGGCGCGTACGCCGGGCTGTGGGCGGCCTGGTCGGGCCAGCGCGCCTGAGGCCGAAACCGTGAAGGCCGCCTTGAGGGAGTCAAGGCGGCCTTCACGGGTTTTACGTGGCTAGTCGTCCATGGCGTCGGCCAGGGACTTCGGCCGCATGTCCGTCCAGTTCGCTTCCACGTGGTCCAGGCACTCCTGCCGCGGAGCCGGGCCGAACGCGACCGTCCAGCCGGCCGGGACGTCCACGAACTCCGGCCACAGGCTGTGCTGGTTCTCGGCGTTCACGAGCACCAGGTATGTGCCGTCGGCGTCTTCGAACGGGTTGGTCATGCCAGGCCTCCTCAGGCGGTGATGTCCGTGCGGGCGCTCTTGACGACCTCGGTCAGCTTCCGGATGACCGGGGCCGCGAGCACCGGGTTGAACCGGGGTTCGGTCGACCAGTCGGCGAGCTGGTTCGCCTTGACCGCGGGCAGTTGCGCCCACGTCGGGATCGCCGCCAGCTGCTGCCGCGACAGCGCGTACGTGCGGCTGTCGGTCAGGATCAGGTCGGCCGGGTACTTGCCGGCCTGCTCCCAGCTGAGCGTCTCGAAGTAGTCGTCCGAGCCGGCGCCGTTGATGATGTCCAGGCCGAGGTCGCGGTAGTACGCCAGGTCCGCGAAGAACTCCGGCTTGCAGACGTAGAGGTTGTCCTTGTCGCTGGACACCACGAGCACCTTGAGGCCGGGCTTGGCCTTCACCGCCGCCTTGAGGTCGTCGGACGCCTTCTGGAAGTCGTCCTTGCCCTTCCTGATGACCTCGGAGTTCGCGTCCCCGCCCAGGGCGACGGCCAGCTGCTCGTAGCGCTCGATCACCTTGGGCAGCGTGACCTTGTGCTCCGACAGCGCGACGATCGGGGCGACCTGCTGGACCTTCGTGCCGACGTCGTCCTTCAGCACCCACAGGTCGGTCGGCTTGGCGCCGGTCAGACCGGTGATCACCAGGTCGGGTTTCGTCGCCGCGAACTTCTCCATGCTGAAGTCGTCCCAGGCGTTGCCGATCGACGTGACGGCGTTCAGGTCGATGTTGCCGGCCTGGATCTCCTTCTGGCCGCCGGCCGTCTTCTGCGGGCCGAACACGCCGACCGGGCGGACGCCGTAGTCCCACAGGGCCGCGGCCGAACTGACGTAGGCCACGACGCGGGCCGGGCGCTGGTCGCGCGACGCCTTCTGCCCGCGGTCGTCGGTGAACTCCCAGGGACCCGAAGCGGCGCCGGACGACTTGTCCTCGCCGCTGCCGCACGCGGTCAGCGCGGCGGCCGCGGCGAGCCCGCCCGCCCCGATCAGGAATCCACGCCGGCTGAGCCCGGCAGCGCCTTGAAACACGGACATGAGAACCTCTCGCCAGTCTTTAGGATAGGCACACCTTATTTAGGGCAGCCTCTCAAACGCAACAGCCGGGGTGGGTGTTGTGTCAGTGCCCACCCCGCCCGGAGAGCTGCGCTTCGGCGCCGGGTACCGGCTCGGCCGGGTCGTGTCCCAGGTGGACTTGGCGGTTGTCCGCGTCGACGTGCACCACCCGCGGCCGGTGTGCGGCGCGCTCGGCCTCCTCGACCTGGGCGTAGGTGATGATGATGACGAGGTCGCCGGGGTGCACCAGGTGCGCGGCCGCGCCGTTGACGCCGATCACCCCGGTGCCCGGCTCACCGGTGATGGCGTAGGTCTCCAGCCGGGCGCCGTTGGTGATGTCGACGACCTGGACCTTCTCGCCTTCGACGATGTCCGCCGCCGCCATCAGCTCCGCGTCGATGGTCAGGGAGCCGACGTAGTGCAGGTCGGCCTGGGTGACGGTGGCCCGGTGGATCTTGGCGTTCATCAGGGTGCGGTGCACGGCTACCTCGCGTCTCGGGTCACCAGGGCGGCAAGTCCGGCCGCCGTGGGGGTACGGAAGAACTCGGCGATCGGGACCTCGGTCCCGAGCCGCTCGGTGATCCGGTCGCGCAGGACCACGAGCAGCATCGAATGCCCGCCGAGGGCGAACAGGTCGTCGTCGGCACCGACCGTGCCGACGTCCAGGACCTCCGCGAAGACTTCGCAGAGGGTCTTCTCCAGCGGGGTTTCCGGCGCCCGGCCGCGGGTCTCGAACCCGGGCACCGGCAGGGCGGCCTTGTCGAGCTTCCCGTTGGGGGTCACGGGGAACGCGTCCAGCGGGACGATCGCCGCGGGCACCATGTACCCGGGCAGCGACCGGGCCGCGAACTCCCGCAGCCGCACCGGATCCGCGGTCGCCGGGGTGGTGTAGGCGACCAGCCGGTCTTGCCGGACGACGACGAGCGCCTGGTCCACGTCGTCGTGGCGCGCCAAGGTCGTCTCGATCTCGCCCGGCTCGATCCGGAAGCCGCGGAGCTTGACCTGGTCGTCGGTGCGGCCGAGGTACTCGAGCTGCCCGTCGGGCCGCCACCGCACCAGGTCGCCGGTGCGGTACATCCGCTCCCCCGGCGGCCCGAACGGGTCGGCGACGAACCGGTCCGCGGTGAGCGCGGGACGCTCGTGGTAGCCGCGGGCCAGCCCGGCGCCGGCCAGGTACAGCTCGCCGGGCACGCCCGCCGGGACCGGCGTCAGGCCGCCGTCGAGGACGTATGCGCGGGCGTTGTGCACGGGCCGCCCCACCACCGGCCGGTCCGCGTCGGCGAACCGGCCGACCAGCGCGTCCACTGTGGCCTCGGTCGGGCCGTAGAGGTTGTACGCCGCGGTACCCGGCATCGACCGCAGCGTCTCCCACAGCGTCTGGGACACGGCCTCGCCGCCGACGCCGACGACGCCCAGCGCACACGAACCGTCCTCGATCACGCCCGCCTCCGCCAGTTGCGCGAAGTGTGACGGCGTCAGTTCGAGGAAGTCGAGCCCGCGTTCGCGCACCACCGCGGCCAGCCGCGCGGGATCGCGGCGCGTGTCATCGTCGACGACGTGCACCTCGTGCCCGTCCAGCAGCCACAACTGCGGCTGCCACGAGGCGTCGAAGAAGAACGCCCAGGCGTGGCCGACCCGCAACCGCCGCCCGCCCGCCGCGGCGACGGCCGGGCGGTAGAGCGTCTCGCGGTGGCTGTGGAACAGGTTCACCAGCCCCGAATGCGGGATGACGACTCCCTTGGGCTGGCCCGTCGAGCCGGACGTATAAAGCACATAAGCCGGGTTCGCGGGCGACGGCGGTGTCAGGGACGTGTCACTGTCCACAATGTCCTCGACGAACAGGGCTCCGGGCACCGGCGAGGCCAGCGCGCGGCTGGTGAGCACCAGCGCGGCACCGGCGTCGGCGAGGATCGCCGAGATCCGGTCGGCCGGCTGGTCCGGGTCCACCGGCAGGTACGCGGCGCCGGTCTTGAACACGCCGAAGATCGCCTCGACGACCGCCGCCGAGCGTGGCAGCACCAAGGCCACGACCTTCTCCGGACCCGCGCCGCGGGCCGCCAGCCACCGGGCCAGGCGGTCGGTCCGGGTCGCGAACTCCGCGAAGGTGACGTTGCCGCCGGCGTCGCTCAGCGCGGTCGCGTCCGGCGTCGCCGCCACCTGCGCGGCCAGCCGGTCGACGACCGTCGGCGCGGCCGTGGTCAGCGGCTCGCCCGCGCCCCACTCGGCGACGATCCGGTGGCGCTCGGCCGGGTCCAGGACGTCGATCCGGCTCAGCGGCCGGTCCGGGTCGGCGACGACCGCGGTCATCAGCCGCACCAGGCGCTCGGTGAGGGTCCGGGCGGTCGGCTCGTCGAAGAGGTCGAGGCTGAACTCGAGGTCACCGTCGATGCCGCCGGGGGCTTCGACGAGGTCGAACGACAGGTCGAACTTCGCCTGCCGCAGCCCGGTGTCCCGGTAGGACGCGTCGAGCCCGAGCAGCCGCTCCTGTTCGGCACCCGAGTGGTAGACCGCGAGCATCACCTGGAACAGCGGGTGCCGGGCCAGGGACCGGGCCGGGTTGAGCAGCTCGACGAGGTGCTCGAACGGCAGGTCCTGGTGGGCGTACGCGGCGAGGTCGGCCTCGCGGACCCGGTCCAGCAGCTCGCGGAACGTCGGGTCGCCGCCGGTGTCCGTGCGCAGGACGAGCGTGTTGACGAAGAACCCGGCCAGGTCCTCCATCGCGTGGTCGGTGCGGCCCGCGACCGGTGTGCCGAGCGGGATGTCGGTGCCCGCGCCGAGCCGCGTGAGCAGCGCCGCGAGAGCCGCCTGCAGCACCATGAACGTGCTGGTGCCGCTGCCGTGGCCCAGCTCGCGGAGTCCGTTGTGGACGTCGGCGGGCACGGTGAACGACACGGCCGCGCCGCGGTTGGTCGAGCGGGCCGGACGGGGCCGGTCCGCGGGCAGCGCCAGCTCGTCGGGGATCCCGGCGAGCGTGGCGCGCCAGAACGCCGCTTGGCGGCCGAGGACGCTGTCCGGGTCGTCGGCCCGGCCGAGCATCTCCCGCTGCCACAGCGTGTAGTCCGCGTACTGCACCGGCAACGGCGTCCACTGTGGACGTTCACCGCGCAGGCGGGCCGCGTAGGCCGTGTCGAGGTCCCGCTTCAGCGGCGGCAGCGACCAGCCGTCGCCCGCGATGTGGTGCACCAGCAGCACGAACACGTGCCGCCCGGGCCCCGCGGAAACGAGCGTGGCGCGGACCGGGATCTCGGCGTCGAGGGTGAAGCAGTACGACGCCGCGGCGGTGACGCGCTCGTCGGGATCCGCCGCCGTTTCCGTGACCAGCACGGGCCGGGCTCGGTCGTCGCCCGCGTCCAGGACGATCTGGCGCGGCGTGCCGTGCTCTTCGACGATCATCGTCCGGAGGATCTCGTGCCGAGTCACGACATCGCCCAGCGCCGCGCGCAGGGCGTCGACGTCCACGCGGCCGGTCAGCTCCCACGCCCACGGGATGTTGTAGGTCGCGTTCAGGCCGTCCAGGCGGTCGAGGAACCAGAGCCGCTGCTGGGCGAACGACAGCGGCAGGACCGCGGGCCGGTCCGCCGGGACCAGCGCGGGACGGCTCTGCCGCCCGGGGTCCAGCAGTTCGGCGAGGCGGGCCGGGGTCGGCGCGTCGAAGACCGCCCGGATCGGGACCTCGACGCCGAGCAGGGCGCGGATCCGGCTGACCAGCCGCGTGGCGAGCAGCGAGTGGCCACCGAGGGTGAAGAACCCGTCGTCCGGCCCGGCCTGCGGCACGCCGAGGACGTCGGCGAAGAGGTCGCACAGCGCCTGCTCGGCCGGGGTCCGCGCGACCCGGTCCGAGGTCCGGACCGCGGGGTCGGGCAGGGCGGCGCGGTCGAGCTTCCCGTTGGCGTTCACCGGGAGTTCGGGCAGCACCACGACGGCCGAGGGCACCAGGTACTCCGGCAAGCACTCGGCAACCCGTGCGCGCAACGCCGTGGGATCGCCGGCCGGTGCGACGTAGGCGATCAGCCGGTTCTCCCGCGCGATCACGGCCGCGCGCGCCACCGACGCGTCCGCCGTCAGCACGGCTTCGACCTCGCCCGGTTCGACGCGGAAGCCGCGGATCTTGATCTGCTGGTCGGCGCGGCCCAGGAACTCGAGGGCACCGTCGGGCCGGCGGCGGACCAGGTCGCCGGTGCGGTACATCCGCTCCCCCGTCTCGAACGGCGACGCGACGAACCGTTCCGCGCTGAGCGCCGGACGCCCGAGGTAGCCGCGCGCGAGCCCGGCACCGGCCAGGTACAGCTCACCGCGCACCCCCGGCGGCACCGGCCGCAGCCCGGCGTCGAGGACGTGCGCGCGGGTGTTCGCGATCGGCCGCCCGAGGGCCACCGGCCCGCAGACCTGCGCGAGGCTGTCGCCCGCGGCCTCCGAGCAGCCGTAGAGGTTGACCAGCCTCGCGGCCGGCCACTTCAGCGCGACCTTCTCGGCGAGGGCGTCGGAGAGCGGTTCGCCACTGGTGACCCACGTCGTCACGGAGTCGAACGCGCCCGCCGGGGCGTCCTCGGCGAAGGTGTCGAGCAGACTCGGGACGACGGTCAGCACCTGCGCGCCGGACGTGCGGACCAGCTCGGCCAAGGCGAGCGGGTCGGTGGCCGTCGCGTCGTCGGCCAGGACGACCGCGTCGCCCGCGACCAGCCCGCCGAGCAGCTCGGTCGAGCCGTCGATGAACGTCAGCGCGCTCTTGGCGATCCGCACGCCCTGGGCGGCTTCGCGGCCCCAGTGCAGCCGGTTGGCCAGGGCCCGCTGCGTGCCCGCGACCGCCTTCGGGCGGCCGGTCGAGCCGGACGTGAAGATCACGTACGCCGGGTTGTCCGGGCTGATCACCGGCCACGCGGCCGCGGCGCCGGTGTCGCCGGGCCGGACCAGCCGGTCGCCGAAGCCGTCCTCGGCGACGACGAGGTGGGGTGCGGCGTCCGCGAGCATCAGCTCGACGCGCTCGGCCGGGTGGTTCAGGTCCAGCGGCAGGGAGGCCGCGCCGGTCTTGAGCACGGCCAGCAGCGCGACGACCAGGTCCACCGACCGTGGCAGCGCGACCGCCACGACCCGCTCCGGTCCGGCACCCCGCGCGAGCAACGCCCGGGCGAGGGTGGTGGCCCGCCGGTCCAGCTCCGCGAAGGTCAGGGTCTGACCGCCGAACACCAGCGCGGGAGCGTCCGGGGTCCGCGCGACCTGGGCCGCGAACAGCTCGGCGGGCGTCTCCGCCGGGAGCAGTGTCGCGGCGCCGGGGGCGAGCTGTTCGTGCTCGGCGGCGGTGAGCAGGTCGACCGCGCCGATCCGGGTGTCCGGGTCGGTCACGACGGCCTTCAGCAGCATGCGCAGCCGCTCGAGGATCGCCTCGACGCCGGCGCGGTCGAAGACGTCGCTGTTGTACTCGGCGGTGCCGCGGATCCCGGTCCGGTGACCGGGCTTCTCGCCGACGAAGAACGTCAGGTCGGCCCGCGCGGTGCCGGTGCGGACCGGCTCCTCGGCCACCGTCAACCCGGGCAGCACCAGGTCCGCGACGGCGTTGTTCTGCCAGGCGAGCATCGTCTGGAACAGCGGGTGGTACGCCAGCGAGCGCACCGGGTTCAGCGCCTCGACCAGCCGCTCGAACGGGACGTCCTGGTGCGCGTAGGCGTCCAGGCTGCGCTCCCGGACGCGGGCCACGAGCTCGCGGAACGACGGGTCGCCGCCGGTGTCCACCCGCAACACCAGCGTGTTGACGAAGAAGCCGACGAGGTCGTCCAACGCGGGGTCGGTGCGGCCGGCGACGGACGTGCCGAGCGGGATGTCGGTGCCCGCGCCGAGCCGGGTGAGCACCGCCGTGAGCCCGGCGTGCACGACCATGAACACGCTGGCGCCGCAGGCGCGGGCCAGCTCGACGAGTCCACTGTGGAGTTCGGCGTCCCAGCCGAAGGCGAACTGCGCACCCCGGTAGGACGTTTCCGCCGGGTGCGGGCGGTCCGTCGGCAGCTCGATCCGCTCCGGCAGGTCCGCCAGCGCCTCCCGCCAGTACGCCAGCTGCGGTTCGATGACCGGTTCGCCGAGGACGTCCCGCTGCCAGAGCGTGTAGTCCGCGTACTGCACCGGCAATGGAGTCCACTGAGGAGCGTCACCGGCCCGGCGGGCGGTGTAGGCCGTCGCGAGGTCGCGCCACAGGGGCGCGGTCGACCAGCCGTCGGACGCGATGTGGTGGAACACGAGCACCAGGACGTGCTCGCGATCGCCCAGGCGAAGCAGCTCGGCGCGCAGCGGGATGTCGGACTCCAGCTCGAACACCGTGCGAGCCGCCTCGGACACCGCGCCGGCGAGCGTGGCCTCCGTGACCGTCCGGGTCGGCAGCGGGATCGTGACGTCGTCGAGGATCAGCTGCCGGGCCTCGCCGTCGATCTCCGGGAACACCGTGCGGAGTGCTTCGTGGCGTTCGACCACATCGGACAACGCCGTGCGCAGCGCGTCGGTGTCGAGTTCGCCGGTCAGCCGGACCGCGGTCGGCATGGCGTAGGTCGCCGACGGGCCTTCCAGCCGGTGCAGGAACCACAGGCGTTGCTGGGCGAACGACAGCGGCAGCACCTCCGGACGCGGCTCGACGCGCACCAGCGCCGGTCGCGCGACCGAGGCGTCCTGAGTGGACAGCAGGGCGGCCAGCCCGGCGACGGTCGGCGTCTCGAACACCGACCGCACCTGCAGTTCGACGCCGAACACCGCGCGCAGCCGCGCGACGAGCCGGGTCGCCATCAGCGAATGCCCGCCGAGGGCGAAGAAGTCGTCGTCGACGCCGATCGACGCGGCGTCGAGGACCTCGGCGAACAACCCGCAGAGGACTTCCTCGACCGGGGTACGCGGCGCGCGGCCCGCAGTCGCGGTCTGCTGGCCGGGGCTGGGGAGCGCACGCCGGTCGAGCTTGCCCGACGCGAGCAGCGGCAGCCGGTCGAGGACGACGAACGCCGACGGCACCATGTACTGCGGCAGCCGGTCGCGGACGTGGGCCCGCAGGGCCGAGACCAGGGCACTGGTGTCCCGTTGCCCGGCCGGGTGGTTCCCCAGACCGGCCAGAGCGGCCCGGGCCGGGCGCGCGCGGTGGATGCGCGTCGGCTCACCGGTGGTGAACACGACCTCGAGCACACCCGGCTGCGCAGGTGCCGCGTAGACGCGGTACCCGAGGTCGGGCAGGTTCTCGATGTCCACTCCGGACGGATCGGCGGCCAACGCGGACAGGGCCGCATCGGCGTCACCTTCGGCGAGCGCGGCGACCGCGGCCAGTTCGCCGGACAGCCGCGCGTCCGGGACGCCGGTGACCCGCAGCCGCGCCGGGCGTTCGGCCAGCACCCGCGCCAGCTCGTCGAGCGACGTGAACGGGACAACGGTCTCCTCGACCGGCGCCGGTTTGGGCGCTTTCCGGAGGACGACGTCGTAGCGGTGCCGGGTCAGCTCGTTGTGCGCGCGCCCGCGCTTCACCCACAGGTCGACGTCCTCGAAGCCGTCCAGACCGCGAGCCAGGGCCGCGAAGAAGTCCGGGTCGAGCACCAGTTCGCCCTCGCGCGCGACGGCCTGGTCGACCGCCGCCGCGGTCCGGCGGCCGTGCCGCAGCTCGGTCGCCGTCCGGAACGCCCGCAGCGAGCGCAGGTTCCGGATGTCGCCGAGGAAGAGCACGCCGCCCGGCCGGACGTGCGCCGCGGCCGTGCGGACGACCTCGGCGAGGTAGCCGACGCTCGGGAAGTACTGCGCCACGGAGTTGATGACCACGGTGTCGAACGGCTCGTCCGGCAACTCGCCCAGGTCGTGCGCCGGGCGCGCGGCCAGGTGGACCTTGTCCGCGAACGACGTCGCCGCGAGCTCTCGCCGCAGGTTCGCGATGGCGCGCTCGGACAGGTCGACGCCCCAGTACGCCTCGGCGTCGGGCGCGATCCGGGACAGGATCAGCCCGCTGCCGACGCCGATCTCGAGGACCCGCTTCGGGTGCAGCGCGCGGATCCGGTCGATGGTGGCCGTGTGCCACTCGCGCATCTCGTCGAGGGGGATTTCGGAGCCGTCGTAGCTGGAGTTCCAGCCCGTGAAGTTCTCCTCCAGCCCGCCCGACGCCGCCTCGGTGAAGACGTTCTCGTGCAGCTCGCGCCATTCGCCGACGTGGTCCAGTTCCGCTTCTTCGTCCCGGCTCGCGGCCGGGACGGCGTAGGCGACGAGCCGCCCGTCGTGCGCGAGGACGACGGACCGCCCGACGGCCGGGTGCTCGGCGAGCACGGCCTCGATCTCGCCCGGCTCGATGCGGTAGCCGCGGATCTTGACCTGGTCGTCGGCTCGCCCGAGGAACACGAGACGGCCGTCCGGCAGCCATTTCACCAGGTCACCGGTGCGGTAGAGCCTCCCACCGGAGCCGAAGGGGTCCGCGACGAACCGTTCCGACGTCAAGCCGGGGCGCCCGAGGTAGCCGCGGGCCAGGCCCGAACCGGCGAGGTACAACTCCCCCACTACGCCCGGCGGCACCGGCCGCAGCCCGGCGTCGAGCACGTACGCGCGCGTGCCGGGGTCGGGGATGCCGATCGGGACGACCGTGGCGTCCGCCAGCTCGGCCGGGTCGCTCTCGCCCAGGGTCGAGTTGGTCGTCGCCTCGGTCGGGCCGTAGGCGTTGAACATCCGGCGGCCCGGCGCCCACCGCCGGATCAGCTCCGGCGACACGCGCTCGGTGCCGGCGAGCAGGACGCTGTCGCGCGGGAGGTCGCAGTCCTCCGGCATGGCGTCGAGCAGCGCGGGCGGCAGGATCATGAAGTCCACGCCGTGCGCGAAGGCGTACTCGCTCAGCGCCGGACCCGCGACCCGGCGCTCGGCCGGGACCACGACCAGGCGGCCCCCCGAGAGCAGGCCGAGGCAGAGGTCCCAGAAGGCGACGTCGAAGCTCGGCGACGCGAACTGCAGCACCCGGCTGTGCGGGCCGATCCCGAACCGCTCGACCTGGGTGGCGACCAGCTTCGCGACGCCCGAATGCTGCAGGACGACGCCCTTCGGCCGCCCGGACGAACCGGACGTGTAGAGCACGTACGCCGCGTTCTCCGGCTTGACCTCGACGGCCGGGTCCTCAGTGGACAGTGTGCCGAGGGCCGGGTCGTCGAGCAGGACGCGCGGCACGTCCGCGGGCAGCTTCGCGTCGATCTCCCGGGTCGTGACGACGCAGACCGGGCGCGCGTCCTCGACCATGTAGGCGATCCGGTCGCCGGGGTAGTCGACGTCGACCGGCAGGTAGGCCGCGCCCGCCTTGAGCACGGCCAGCTCCGCGACGATCATCTCGACCGACCGCGGCACGGCGAGCGCGACGACCCGCTCCGGCCCGGCGCCGCGCTCGAGCAGCCGGTGCGCGAGCCGGTTGGCGCGGGCGTCGACCTCCGCGTAGGTCAGCTCGACGTCCTCGAAGACCAGCGCCACCGCGTCCGGGGCTTCCGCGACGCGGCGGGCGAACAGGCCGGGGAACGTCTCGGTGCCCGCCGGTTCGAGCGACCCGGCCCAGCGGGTCAGGACCTGGTCACGCTCGTCGCCGGCCAGCAGGTCGAGGGCGCCGACCGGGCGGTCCGGCTCGGCCAGGGCCGCGCGCAACAGGACTTCGAGGCGGCGCAGGATCGCGTCCGCGCCCGGGTGGTCGAAGACGTCGGCGTTGAACTCCAGCACGCCGGCGATCCCGGTTTCGCGCTCGGTCAGCGAGATCGCCAGGTCGAACTTCGACGTTCCGGTGGTCACCGGGATCTCCGTCACGACCAGGCCCGGCAGGGTGACTTCGGCGCGGGCGTTGTTCTGCCCGGCGAGCATGACCTGGAACAGCGGGTGGTACGACAGGGACCGCGCCGGGTTGAGCACCTCGACGAGCCGCTCGAACGGCACGTCCTGGTGGGCGTACGCGTCGAGGTTGCGCTCACGGACCCGCGACACGAGGTCGCGGAACGACGGCTCGCCCCCGGTGTCGACGCGCAGGACGAGCGTGTTGACGAAGAACCCGACGAGGTCGTCGAGCGCCGGGTCGGTGCGGCCGGCGATGGGCGAGCCGATCGGGACGTCCGTGCCCGCGCCGAGCCGGGTGAGCAGAGCGGCGAGGGCCGCGTGCACCACCATGAACACGCTGGCGCCGGATTCCCGGGCCAGCTCGGTCAGGCGGGCGTGGAGCTCGGCGTCCCAGGTGAAGGTGTGCAGCTCGCCGCGGAAGGTGGCGGTCGCCGGGTGCGGGCGGTCCAGGGGCAGCTCGATGCGGTCCTGCAGGCCGTCCAGGGTGTCGCGCCAGTAGCCGAGCTGGGTGCTGAGCACGCTGTCCGGATCGTCTTCGCTGCCGAGCAGATCCCGCTGCCACAGCGTGTAGTCCGCGTACTGCACCGGCAATGGTGTCCACTGTGGATCCCTCCCGGCGCTCCGCGCGGCGTAGGCCGTGGCGATGTCCCGCCACAGCGGAGCCATCGACCAGCCGTCGGAGGCGATGTGGTGGAACACCAGCGCGAAGACGTGCTCACGCTCGCCGGTCCGGAGCAGCTCGGCGCGCATCGGGGCGTGCCGTTCCAGGTCGAACGAGCCGCGGACGAGAGCGGTCAGCGCCGCGTCGAGGTCGGCGACCTCGCGCACCGGCAGCTCGACGTCTCCGGCCGGGAGGATGTCCTGGTACGGCACGCCGTCCCGCTGCGGGAACCGCGTGCGCAGCGCCTCGTGCCGCGCGACCACATCGGACAGTGCTGCCCTGAGCGCTTCGACGTCGAGCCCGCCTTCGAGCCGCATGACGAGCGGCACGTTGTAGGTCGCCGACGGGCCTTCGAGGTGGTGCAGGAACCACAGCCGCTGCTGCGCACCGGACAGCGGCACCGGTGAGGGCCGCACCGCCGGGACGAGCGGCGGGCGGGCGGACGTGCCGCTCGTGGCGAGCAGGCCGGCCAGCCCGGCGGCGGTCGGCGTCTCGAACACCGACCGGACCTCCAGCTCGGCGTTCAGCGTCGCGCGGATGCGGGCGATGAGCCGGGTGGCCAGCAGCGAATGCCCGCCCAGGGCGAAGAAGCTGTCGTCGGGGCCGACGCGCGGCAGGCCGAGGACGTCGGCGAACAGCTCGCACAGCTGCCGTTCGACCGGCGTGCGCGGCTCGCGGCCGGACGTCGGCGCGACCGGGTCCGGCGACGGCAGGGCGCGGCGGTCGAGCTTGCCGTTGGCCGTCACCGGGAGCGCGTCGAGCACGACGATCGCCGAGGGCACCATGTGCTCGGGCAGCCGGTCGGCGGCGAGGGTCCGCAGGTCCGCGGTCAGCGTGCTGATCCGCCGGAAGCGGCCGGGGTTGCCGGTGTAGGACAGCAGCGGCTCGCTGCCCGGCCGGAACGCGCCCGCGGTGTCGCCGGTCGTGAAGACGACGTCCACGGACCCGTCGCCCTCGGCGGACCAGGTCACGACCGTGCGGTAGCCCTGCGCCTCACCGAAGGCGTACCAGTCTTCGGGGTTCACCCCGTCCGGTGCGGTGCGGGCGTTCGGCACGCGTTCGATCCGGCACGGACCGGTGACTTCGTCCACAGCGGACACCTCGGTGCCCCACCGGAGCGTGGGGACCTCGGGGGCCGCGGCCGGGCCCGGACGCAGGGTGACGTCGTAGCGGTACTGCGTCAGCTCGTTGACCGCCCGGCCGCGCTTGACGCGGATGTCCGCCGCGACCTCGTCGAGCCCGGCGAAGAACTCGGGGGCGACGAGCAGTTCCTTCTCCCGCAGCAGACCCTGCTCGACGTCGCCGCCGCGGGCCTCCGCCACCGCGGCGTGGAACGCCCGGACCTGACGCAGGTCCCGCACGTCGCCGACGAACACCGAGCCACCCGGCGCGAGCAGGTCCACGGCCTTGCGCAGCACGTTGAGGAGGTACGTCCCGCTGGGGAAGTACTGGACGACGGAGTTGAGCACGATGGTGTCGAAGTACCCCGCGGGCAGGCCGGACACGTCGGCGGCGTCGCCGGTGCGCAGTTCGACGCGCCCGGCGAGTCCGGGGTCGGCGGCCACGCGCGAGCCCAGCGACGCGATGACCTCGGCCGAGAAGTCCGTGCCCCAGTAGGACTCGCAGTGCGGCGCCAGTTCCGTGAGGAGCAGGCCGGTCCCGACGCCGATCTCGAGCACGCGCCGCGGCCGCAGCTCCCGGACCCGCGTGACGATCGCGTCCCGCCACTCGCGCATCTCCGCGCGCGGGATCGGTTCACCGGTGTAGCTGGAGTTCCAGCCCGCGAACTCGTCGCCGGCGCCCGCGTACACCGAGTCGTACAGCTCGCGCCACTCGCCGACCTGCTCGGTCTCGTCACCGGCGCTCGCCGGGGTGTCGGCGGGGACGACGTAGCCGACCAGGCGGACGTCGCCCGGCCGGTCTTCGCGCGCGACGACCACGGCGTGCGCGACGTCGTCGTGCGCGGCGAGCGTGGCCGCGATCTCGCCGGGTTCGACGCGGAAGCCGCGGATCTTGATCTGCTCGTCGCCGCGGCCGAGGAACTCGAGGACGCCGTCGGGACGGAAGCGCGCCAGGTCCCCGGTGCGGTACATCCGCTCCCCCGGCTCGAACGGCGACGCGACGAACCGTTCCGCACTCAGCCCGGGTCGGCCGAGGTAGCCACGGGCGAGCTGGACGCCCGCCAGGTACAGCTCACCGGCCGTGCCCGGCGGCACCGGACGCAGTGCGGCGTCGAGCACGTACGTCCGCGTGTTCCACACGGGACGTCCGATCGGGACGGTCGTGTCCTCAGTGGACGTCCGCCAGGACGTCACGTCCACCGAGGCTTCGGTCGGGCCGTAGAGGTTGTGCAGCTCGGCGTCCAGGACCTCGCCGAACTGCACGACCGCGTCGGGCGGCAGGGCTTCGCCGCTGCACAGCACCCGGTGCAGGCTGGTGCACTCCTTCGCGGCCGGCTCCTGCAGGAAGACCTGGAGCATCGACGGGACGAAGTGGACGGTCGTGATCCCGCGCTCGCGGATCAGCCGCGCGAGGTAGGCGGGGTCCTTGTGCCCGTCCGGCCGGGCGAGGACCTCGGTGGCGCCGGTGACCAGCGGCCACAGGAACTCCCAGACGGAGACGTCGAAGCTCGACGGCGTCTTCTGCAGGACCCGGTCGTCGCCGGTCAGGCCGTACTCGGCCTGCATCCACAGCAGCCGGTTGACGATCCCCGCGTGCGGGACGACGACGCCCTTGGGCCGGCCCGTCGAACCGGAGGTGTAGATGACGTACGCCGGGTTCTCCGGCCTGAGCACGACGTCGAGCGGCGCGTCCGGGACCCCGTCGAGCGGCGGCAGGTCGTCGGCGGAGTCCAGGACCAGCACCGGGGCCGCGTCTTCGAGCATGAACGCGAGGCGGTCGGCCGGGTAGCCCGGGTCGAGGGGCAGGTAGGCCGCGCCGGTCTTGAGCACGGCGAGGATGGCCGTGACCAGGTGCGTCGAGCGCGGCAGGGCCAGGGCGACGACGTGCTCGGGTCCCGCGCCGCGCTGGGCCAGCACGCGGGCGAGGCGGTTCGAGACGGCGTCCAGCTCGGCGTAGGTGAGCTCTTCGTCCTCGAAGACCAGCGCCGTGGCCCCGGGCGTCCGCGCGACCTGGGCCGCGAACAGCTCGGGCACGGTCACCGCTGGGACGTCCTCGGTCGCGCCGGACCAGACCGCGGGCAGGCTTTCGCGTTCGGCCGGGGTCAGGACGTCCAGCGAGCCGAGCCGCCGGTCCGGGGCCGCGACGGCCTGGCGCAGCAGGACTTCCAGGCGGTCGAGGATGCCGGTCACGGTCGCGTGGTCGAAGACCTCGGCGTTGAACTCGGCCTGGCCGTGGATGCCGTCGGCGCGCTCGGTGAGGGAGAACCAGAGGTCGAACTTGGCCGTACCGGTGCCGACGGGCCGCTCGGTGACCGTCAGCCCGGGCAGTTCGACACCGGCGCCGGGCGTGTTCTGCCAGGCGAGCATGGTCTGGAACAGCGGGTGGTACGCCAGCGACCGGGCCGGGTTCAGCGCCTCGACCAGCCGCTCGAACGGGACGTCCTGGTGGGCGTAGGCGTCCAGGCTGCGCTCCCGGACGCGGGCCACGAGCTCGCGGAACGACGGGTCGCCGCCGGTGTCCACCCGCAACACGAGCGTGTTGACGAAGAAGCCGACGAGGTCGTCCAGGGCCGGGTCGGTGCGGCCGGCGATCGGGGTGCCGATCGGGATGTCCGTGCCGCCGCCGAGGCGCGACAGCAGCGCGGTCAGGCCCGCGTGGACGACCATGAACGGGCTGGCGCCGCACGCTCGGGCGAGGTCGGCGAGCCCGGCCTGCAGGACGGTGTCCCAGGTGAAGGTGAAGAACTCGCCGCGGTAGGCGGACACCGCCGGGTGCGGCCGGTCCAGCGGGAGCGGGATCCGCTCGGGCAGGCCGGCCAGGGTCGTGCGCCAGTAGCCGAGCTGGGCGGCCTCCTCGGTGGCGAGCAGTTCTCGTTGCCACAGCGAGTAGTCCGCGTACTGGACCGGCAGCGGTGTCCACTCGGGAGCGTCGCCGCGCAGCCGGGCGCGGTAGGCCGTGGCGATGTCCCGCCACAGCGGCGTCAGCGACCAGCCGTCGGCGGCGATGTGGTGGACGACCAGGACCAGCACGTGCCGCCGCGGGTCGACGGTCAGCAGCGCGGCCCGCACCGGCACCCCCGCGCCGAGGTCGAACACGCCACGGACGAGCTCGTCCACTTCGGACCCGGCCATCGGGCGAACAGTCAAGTCGACCGTCGCCTCGGGGAGAACTTCCTGGTACGGCACACCGTCCGCGGTCGGGAACACCGTCCGCAAAGCTTCGTGCCGGGCGACGACGTCGTCCAGCGCCGACCGCAGCGCCTCGACGTCCAGCTCGCCGGACAGCTGCATGACGAGCGGGACGTTGTACGTCGCCGAGCCGCCTTCCAGCCCGTGCAGGAACCAGAGCCGTTGCTGCGCGAAGGACAGCGGCAGCCGGTCCGGCCGCTCGGCCACGCGGGTGAGCGGCGCCCGCTCGGTGCCCGTCACGGAACCGGCCAGGAGTTCCGCCAGCGCGGCCGGGGTCGGCGCGTCGAACACCGCCCGCACCGGCACCTCGGCCCCGACGGCCGCGCGGATGCGCTGGATCAGCCGGGTCGCGAGCAGGGAATGCCCGCCGAGGGCGAAGAAGTCGTCGTCGGGCCCGGCCTGCGGCACGCCGAGGACGTCGGCGAACATCTCGCACAGCAGCTGCTCGACGGGGTTGCGCGGCGCGCGGCCCGGCCCGGCGGTGAACCGCTCCGGGCTCGGCAGCGCCTTGCGGTCCAGCTTGCCCGAGGCGAGCACCGGCAGCCTGTCCAGCACGACGAACGCCGACGGCACCATGTACAGCGGCAGCCGGTCCCGGACGTGCGCCCGCAGCGACGCCACCAGTGCGCCGGTCTCGCGCCGGGCCGCGGGGTTGTTGGCGTACGACGCGGGTGTGCCGGTCGGCCGGACCAGGCGGTAGGCGGCCGGGCAGTCTTCCCCCCTCGAGAAGACGGCCTCGAGCCCGCCGCTGTCCGCCGCCCACGTCACCGCCACCCGGTACCCGGCCCGCCCGCCGAGCCGGTGCAGTGCCTCCGGGTCGACGCCATCACGTCGTTCGAGCGCGGCCAACGCCCCTTCGGCGTCCCCCGCGTCGAGGGCCCGCACTGCCGCCAGCTCACCGGTCAGCCGCGCGTCCGGGATGCCCGTGACGCGCAGCCGCGCCGGCGCCTCGGCGGCCAGGAACCGTTCCACCGAGCCGAGATCCCCGAACGCGACGACCTGCTCCTCGACCGGCACCGGCTTCGGCGCCTTGCGCAGGACGACGTCGTAGCGGTGCCGGGTCAGCTCGTTGTGCGCGTGCCCGCGCTTCACCCACAGGTCGACGTCGTCGAAGCCATCGAGCCCGCGAGCCAGGGCCGGGAAGAAGTCCGGGTCCAGGACCAGCTCGCCTTCACGGGCGATCGCCTGGTCGACCGCGGCGACGTCGGCCCGGCCGTGCCGCAGCTCGACCGCCGTGCGGAACGCGCGCAGCGACCGGAGGTTCCGGATGTCGCCGAGGAAGAGCGTGCCGCCCGGCGCCAGCACCCCGGCGGCCGTCTTCACCACTTCGGTGAGGTAGCCGGCGCTCGGGAAGTACTGCGCCACGGAGTTGATGATCACCGTGTCGAACGGTTCGTCCGGCAGTTCGCCCAGGTCGTGGGCCGGGCGGGCGGCGAGGTGCACCCGGTCGGCGAACGGCGTCGCGGCGACCTCGCGCCGGACGTTCGCCACCGCGCTCTCGGAAAGGTCGACACCCCAGTACGTTTCGGCGTCCGGTGCGATCCGCGACAGGATGAGCCCGCTGCCGACGCCGATCTCGAGGACGCGCCGGGGCCGCAGCGCGCGGATCCGGTCGATGGTGGCCGCGTGCCACTCGCGCATCTCGTCGAGGGGGAGGTCCGAGCCGTCGTAGCTGGAGTTCCAGCCGGCGAAGTTCTCCTCGATGCCGGTCGACCCGGCGAGCATTTCCTCGTGGACGGCGTGCCATTCCTCGACGTGCCCCTGCTCGGCGGCTTCGTCGCGGTCGGGCACCGGCACGGCGTAGGCGACGAGCTGCCCGTCCTGCGCGACGACGACCGACTGGCCGACGCGCGGGTGCTCGGCGAGCACCGACTCGATCTCGCCCGGTTCGATGCGGTAGCCGCGGATCTTGACCTGGTCGTCGGCGCGGCCGAGGAACACCAGCCGGCCGTCCGGCAGCCATTTCACCAGGTCACCGGTCCGGTAGAGGCGCCCGCCGGAACCGAACGGGTCGGCCACGAACCGCTCCGACGTCAACCCCGGGCGCCCGAGATACCCGCGTGCCAAGCCCGATCCCGCGAGGTACAGCTCGCCGGTGACCCCGATCGGGACCGGCGCGAGTGCGGCGTCGAGGACGTACGCGCGGGTGCCGGGGTCCGGGACGCCGATCGGCACGGCCGAGCCCGGCGCGAGCTCCGGGTCGCACAGCCCGAGCGTCGAGTTGGTGGTGGCTTCGGTCGGGCCGTAGGCGTTGAACATCCGCCGGCCCGGGGCCCAGCGCCGCACCAGCTCCGGTGAAACACGCTCGGTGCCGGCCAGCAGGACGCTGTCGCGCGGCAGGTCGCAGTCTTCGGGGAACTCGGCCAGCAGCGCGGGCGGCAGGATCATGAAGTCGACGCCGTTGGCGTGGGCGTATTCGGCCAGCTCGGGGCCGGGCACGCGCCGCTCGGCGGGGGCGATCACCAGGCGGCCGCCGGAAAGCAGGCCGAGGCAGAGGTCCCAGAACGCGACGTCGAAGCTCGGCGACGCGAACTGCAGCACCCGGCTGTGCGGGCCGACGCCGAAGCGCTCCGACTGCGTCGCGACGAGCTTCGCGACCCCCGCGTGCGACACCACGACGCCCTTGGGCCGTCCGGTGGAGCCGGACGTGTAGATGACGTACGCGGCGTTGGCCGGGACGATCGCCGCTTCCGGGTCCGGTGCCGGGTCCCACGAGACGTCGTCGAGCAGCAGGACGTCGCCGTCGAAGCGGTCGGCGAGTTCGCCGGTCGTCACGACGCAGACGGGCCGGGCGTCGGCCACCATGAACGCGATCCGCTCGGCCGGGTAGTCCTGGTCCAGCGGCAGGTACGCGGCCCCGGCTTTCAGGACGGCCAGCTCGGCGACGATCATTTCGAGGGACCGCGGTACGGCGAGCGCGACGACGCGTTCGGGCCCGGCGCCGTGTCCGATGAGGACGTGGGCAAGCCGGTTCGCGCGGGCGTCCAGCTCGGCGTAGGTCAGCTCCTGGTCCTCGAACACGAGGGCCACGGCGTCCGGAGCCTCCCGGACGCGGGCGGCGAACAGCTCCGGCAGGGTCGACAACGGCGTGTCGAGGCCGGTGTCGTTCCACTCCTCGAGAATCCGGCGCAGCTCGGACTCCGGCATCAGGCTCAGCCGCGCGACCGGCCACTGTGGATTCGCCAAGGCTTCGGCCAGCAGGTGCTCCAGGTGCCCGAGCATGCGGTCCACAGTGGACTCGTCGAGGACGTCGGCGCGGTAGTGCGCGCCGTCCGCGGTCAGGTTCAGGTCAAGGGGCAGGTCCGTCTCGGCGCCGAAGCCGACGTTGACGAGCACCGCTCCCCCACGCCCGGGCTGCGGCCGCACTTCGGCGACCAGGTCGGCGAACGGGACTTCGTGCGCCAGCGCTTCTTCGCGCGCCTCACGGACGCGCGTGACGACCTCGGCAAAACCGGGCGAGCCACCGAGATCCACCCGCAGTGGCACCAGCGAACCGATGCCGAGCACGACGTCGGCGGTTCCCGCATAGCGGGACAAGAGCACGGTGAACGCCGCGAGGAGCGTCAGCTCGTCCACCGCGGGCAACGGCCGCGAGAGCCGGGCCAGGACCGGCGAGGCGGCGTACGGCCGGTCGACCGGCAGCGCGAGCTCCTTCGGTGCCGAGGCGAGGCGGCCACGCCAGAAACCGAGCTCCGCCACCTGCTGCACAGCGTCACCGTTGCTCACCGGTAGACCAGCCTCCCGCTGCTCAAGACACCCGAACCGGGTGTGGACTTAGGGCAACCTAACAAACCGAGGGTGAGAATGCACTGCTGTACCATCGGTTAGCCTTACCTAAAATGAGTACCAGTCGGAGGTGCGGTGCGAACAGACCCCGGAGGGCTCGCTCTCACGCGACGCCCGCCACACACGGGCCGCGCGCTCGGTCTGCTGGCCGCCTTCGCCGCGCTGGTTTTCCTCTGCCTGCTGAGCATCTGGCTGGGGTCCAAGGAGATCTCGTTCGGCGCCGTCTGGCAGGTGCTGTGGCACAACGACGGCTCGGCGGACGCCGTGATCATCCACAGCGTGCGCATGCCGAGGACCGTGCTCGCCGTGCTGGTGGGCGCCGGGCTCGGCCTGGCCGGCACGGTGATGCAGGCGCTGACCCGCAACCCGCTGGCCGATCCGGGCCTGCTCGGCGTCAGCGCCGGGGCCGCGTTCGCCATCGTGTTCTCGATCACCGTGCTGGGGATCAGTTCCCTCTACGGCTACGTCTGGTTCGCCTTCGGCGGCGCGCTCGCCGCGACGGCCGTCGTCTACTTCCTCGGCACGCGCGGGCGCGCCGGGTCGAGTCCGGTCAAGCTCGCCCTCGCCGGAGCCGCCGTCACCGCGCTGCTCGCGTCGTTCACCAGCGCGATGGTGCTGTCGGACCCGGTGGCGCTCAACCGCTACCGCTTCTGGTCGGCCGGTTCGCTGTCCGGCGTGGACGGCACCGCCTTGCTGCAGGTCCTGCCGTTCCTCGTCGTCGGCGTGGTGCTGGCGATCGCGAGCGGTCCGGCGCTGAACAGCCTCGCCCTCGGCGACGACGTCGCGATCGCGCTCGGCCGCAAACTCGGCCCGCTGCGGCTGCGCGGCGCGCTGGCGATCACGCTGCTGACCGGCGCGGCCGTCGCCGTCGCCGGACCGATCGTGTTCCTCGGCCTGATCGTCCCGCACGCGGTGCGGTTCGTCATCGGCCCGGACCACCGCTGGCTGCTGCCCTACACGGCCGTCCTCGCGCCGTGCCTGCTGCTCGCCGCCGACATCCTCGGGCGGGTCCTGGCGCGGCCGGGCGAGATCCGCGCGGGCGTGATCGTCGCGTTCCTCGGCGCGCCGTTCTTCATCTGGCTGGTCCGCCGCCGCAAGCTCGTGGAGTCCTGACGTGAGTCTCCTGCAGATCCGGAGCGACCGGGTCACGTTCCGCACGGGCATGGTGTCCGGCCGGGTCCGGCCGCGGCTGCTGCTCGTTTCCGCGGTTCTCGCGGTGCTCGTGTTCGTGCTGTTCTGCGTGGGCATGACGATCGGCGACGTCCCGATGAGCGTGTCCGACGTCCTGTCCGGGCTCTTCGGCGGCAGTGACAACGGAACCGGCTACATCGTCCAGGAACTACGGCTGCCCCGGGCCCTGACCGGGCTGCTGGCCGGGCTCGCGTTCGGCGCGTCCGGCGCGGTGTTCCAGACCATCACGCGCAACCCCCTGGCCAGCCCGGACATGATCGGCATCAACGCGGGCGCGGCCACCTTCGTCGTCGCCGGCATCGCGTTCGGCTTCGGCGGCGGGCTCGGCACCACGACGCTCGGCCTCATCGGCGGGCTGCTGACGGCTTTGCTCGTGTACGCGCTGGCGTGGCGGCGCGGGACCACCGGGTACCGGATCCTGCTGGTGGGCATCGGGATCTTCGCGATGTGCACCAGCCTCACCGACTACCTGCTGAGCAAGGCGCAGATCACCGAGGCGCAGGCGTCGATCGGCTGGCTCGTCGGCAACCTCGCCAACCGCGGCTGGGAGCACGTCGTGCCGCTGTCCGGCGCGCTCGTCGTGCTGTTCCCGCTGGTGCTGGCGCTGTCGCGGTGGATGCAGACCCTGCTGCTCGGCGACGACGTCGCGGCCGGGCTCGGCACCCCGGTGCAGCCGGTCCGGCTCGGCCTGCTGCTCGCCGGCGCCGGGATGGTCGCGTTCGCCACGGCGTCGGCGGGCCCGATCTCGTTCGTGGCGCTGACCTCACCGCAGATCGCGCAACGGCTCGCCAAGCTCTCCTCGCCGCCGATCACGGCGTCCGCGCTCATGGGCGCGGTCGTGGTGCTGGGCAGCGACATCATCGCGCGCTCGCTGACGGCGTCGGCACTCCCGGTCGGCATCGTGACCGGCGTGCTCGGCGCGCCCCTGCTGCTCTGGCTGCTGGCCAGGGCCAACCGATCCGGCTCCGGAGGCTGACCCCATGACCCCTTCCCTTCGGGTGCAGGACCTGCGCGTCGCCTACGACGACCGGGTCGTCATCGACGGCCTCGACCTCGACATCCGGGACGGCCGGATCACCGCGATCGTCGGGCCGAACGCGTGCGGGAAGTCGACGCTGCTGCGCACGCTCGCCCGCCTGCTCACGCCGAAGTCGGGCGGGGTGTACCTCGACGGCCGGTCGATCCACGACCTGCCGACGCGCCAGGTGGCCCAGCGCCTCGGCATCCTGCCGCAGTCGCCGGTGGCGCCCGAAGGGATGACGGTGGCGGACCTCGTCGGCCGCGGCCGCGCCCCGCACCAGAGCTGGTGGCGCCAATGGTCCACATCGGACGAAGGCGCGGTGCGGTCCGCGTTGGAGGCCACGGAGATGACGGACCTGGCCGACCGGCCGGTGGACGAGCTGTCCGGCGGCCAGCGGCAGCGCGCGTGGATCGCGATGGCCGTCGCGCAGGGCACGCCGGTGCTGCTGCTCGACGAGCCCACGACGTACCTCGACCTCGCGCACCAGATCGACGTCCTCGACCTCGTCGTCGACCTCAACCGCGGTGAAGGCCGGACAGTGGTCATGGTGCTGCACGACCTCCCGCAGGCGTGCCGCTACGCCGACCACGTGATCGCGATGAAGTCCGGGCGGATCGTGGCGTCGGGCGAGCCGGTCGAGGTCATCACCGAAGAGCTGGTCGACGAGGTCTTCGACGTCCGCTGCCAGGTGACGCCGGACCCCGTGAGCGGGACGCCGATGGTGATCCCGATCAGCCGGCACCACCCGGCGCCGGTGAACTAGCGCTATCCTGGGGCCCTCACGCCGATTCCGGCACACTCCCCCTCAGGAAGCTGGTTCCCCCGTGTACGCCCTGCCCGAAAAGACCGCCGGCCCCGAGCGCGAGCTGCTCGAGGCGATGCTCGACCGCAACTGCCGCGCGCTCGTCGACAACGCGCATGACCTGTCGGAAACCGAGGCCCGGACGCGGCTCGTCGCGTCGCTGACCACGCCCATCGGCCTGGTCAAGCACGCCGCCGTCGCCGAGCGCCGCTGGTTCCAGTGGCTGGTGGGCGGGCTCGACGAAGCCGAGTGCGACGGCCCGTCGACCCCGGGCGACCCGAGTTTCGTGGTCGCCGAGGACGAGACGGTGGCCGACGTGATCGCCGAGTACGAACGCGCCTGCGCGCGCTCGCGCGAGATCGCGGCGGGCTTCTCGCTCGACGACCGGTGGACGCACCCGGTCGTCGGCGAGGTGACCCTCCGGTTCATCTACCTGTTCCTGATCGAGGAGTTCGCCCGCCACACCGGCCACGGCGACATCCTCCGGGAGCAGCTCACCGCGCGCTGACGGCGTACTCCTCCGCCGGCTCGGCGACGACCCGGCGGTCCACAATGGACTGCAGGATCTCCCCCACCCGCACGGCCGTGTTCGACAGCAGCGAAGACGTGATGCCGTGCGTGTGCTCGGTGCCGCCCTGCAGGTAGATCCCGCCGCGCAGGGGCGGTTCCGTCGTCAGGCGGTAGTCGCGCTCGACGCGGAGGCGGCCGTCGTCGTCGCGCAGGCAGCGCGGCCCCAGCTCGCCGAGCAACGGCGTCGGGTCCGCGGGCCGGTAGCCGGTGGCGTAGACGACGGCGTCGGCGTCCAGGACCGTGCGCCCGCCGGTGGTCAGCGACTCGATCGTCACCGTCCCCGCGTCGGTGACCTCGACCGGGCGCGAGACGTTGAACAGCCGCAGCCGTTCCACGCCGAGGACCTTCTCGCGGTACACGCGGCGGTACAGCTCGTCGATCAGGTCGATGTCGACGGCCGAGTAGTTCGTCGCGCCGTGGTAGCGCATCAGGCGGTCCTTGACCGGCTCGCCCGCCTCGTAGAAGCGGTCGACGGCTTCGGGGTCGAAGATCCGGTTGGCGAACGAGCTGTCGTCGGCCGGGCTGTAGCCGTAGCGCGCGAAGACCGCGCACACCTCGGCGCCCGGGAACTCGTCGTGCAGCAACGCGGCGACTTCCGCGGCGCTCTGACCGGCGCCGACCACGACGAACCGCTTCGGGTCGGTGCCGCGCAGGGCGTCCACGCGGAACAGCAGCTCGCTGTTGTGCCAGGTCCGGTCGCCGGAGGTGACGCCGTCGGGCAGCCGGGGCCGCAGACCGGTGCCCACCACGAGGTTCCGGGCCCGCAGCGACGAGCCGTCGGAGGCCTCGACGTCGAAGTAGGCCACCTCGTCGCCGTCGTGGACCGGGTTCACCGCCACGACTTCGGTGCCGTACGAGACGACGTCGTCGACCTTCGCGGCCGCCCATGCGAAGTAGTCGTGGAACTCGACGCGCAGCGGGAACAGGTTCTTGTGGTTGATGAAGTCGACCAGCCTGCCCGCCGCGTGGAGGTAGTTGAGGAAGCTGAACTCGCTGGTCGGGTTCCGCAGGGTGACCAGGTCCTTGAGGAACGAAACCTGCATGGTCGCGGTGTCGATCAGCATGCCGCGGTGCCAGCCGAAGCGCGGCTGCCGCTCGAGGAAGTGCGCGGTCACCGGCTCCTCGGCGCTTGCGTTGTGCTCGGCGAGGGCGATCGCGAGGGCCAGGTTCGACGGTCCGAAGCCCACGCCGACGACGTCGTAGATCGGGACCTCTGCAGTCATGGTGCTCCCTCGCGTGCTCCGATACGGTTCAGGGAACCCTAACCTAACTTAGGCGAGCCTCGCCTAGTACGTTCGTGGTGATGTTGGTCCCCCGATCACGAAAGGGCACTCTCGAATGCGCGTGGCGATGTTCGGCTACCAGACCTGGGGGCACCGGACCCTCCGGGCGCTCATCGACGCCGGCCACGAGGTCGCCCTCGTGGTCACGCACCCGAAGAGCGACCACGCCTACGAGCGGATCTGGGCGGACTCGGTCGCGGACCTCGCCTCGGAAAACGGCATCCCGGTCCTGCTGCGCGATCGCCCGGACGACGCCGAGCTGCCGGCCGAGCTGAAGGCGGCGGACCTCGACCTGATCGTGGCGAACAACTGGCGCACCTGGCTGCCGCCGGAGATCTTCGAGCTGCCCCGCCACGGGACCCTGAACATCCACGACTCGCTGCTGCCGTCCTACGCGGGCTTCTCCCCGCTGATCTGGGCGATGATCAACGGCGAGCCGGAGGTCGGCGTGACCGCCCACATGATGGACGGCGAGCTCGACGCGGGCGACATCGTCCTGCAGCGCGCGATCCCGGTCGGCCCGGCGGACACGACCACGGACCTGTTCCACCGCACGGTGGACCTGATCGCCCCGATCACCGCCGAGGCCATCTCACTGATCGAGACGGGCTACACGCCGGTGCCGCAGGACCGCGCGAAGGCGAGCTTCTTCCACAAGCGCGCGGCACGCGACAGCCTCATCGACTGGACGTCGGCGCCGTCCGACATCGAGCGGTTCGTGCGGGCCCTGCCGGACCCGTACCCGAACGCGTTCACCTACCACCGCGGCGAGCCGCTGCGGATCCTGCGCGCGTCCGTGTCCCGCGGCCACTACGGCGGGACGCCGGGCCGCATCTTCATCAAGGAGGGCGACGGCGTGGTGATCGTCGCCGGTCCGGACGCGCGGCGCGGCCGGTCGCCGGGCCTGGTCGTGCAGCAGGTGCGCACCGCGGACGGCACGGACCTGCCGGCCCACGAGTACTTCAAGACGATGGGCGGGTACCTGACCGACCGCCCTTGAGCGCTTCGCCGTCCTGATCCTGCCCGGTCCCCGGCGGACGCGGCTTCGTCACGTCCACCAGCGGCGACTTCTTCTTCTCGGCCTCCGGCGGCCGCGGGTCGCCGGCGTCCGACGCGCCGGGCAGGGTCCGGATGATGGTGTCCTGGGCCCACCGCTCGCTGAAACCGGCCAAGAACGACAGCCCGGCGAAGAACAGCGAAACCTTGTCCGCCGCTCCGGGCATCGCGATCGGCAGCAGGCCCCCGGCGACGAGGACGAACAGGACCGCCCCGAAAACCGCGCCGATGATCGAGCGGAAGGCACCCGAAAGAACGGTGACGAACCGGCCTTGGTCGATGCCGACCTGCACCTTCCGCCGGTTGGTGATCCGCACCATCACGCTGACCATCGCGCCGAGCCCGCCGCAGGCCAGGCAGACCACCACGGGAGTGCCGTTTTCGAGCTTCAGCCGCAGGATGACGGCCAGGTAGACGCCGAGCGCCACGACGAGCGCACCCAGGAAAATGCCCGACAGGTACCGGATCAACGCCGACTTCATGGCGGCGAGATAGGCGTACCGCTCGATCTGCTTGGTTTCCTTCTTCCCGGCCTCGGCCGCGCCGAGAATGCGGTCCTTCTCGTCCGGGCTCCGGTCGCGGGCCGGGGACATCGCGTCGAGCACCGCCAGCAGATGGGCGCCCGTGGTGTAGATACCCTGCGTCAGGATCTCCTGCACCCGCCCGCGCAGGAGCACCGCGTACTTCCGCTCGACCCGGCGGGCGGAGCGGAACACCGCATCGAACTCGGGTGTGCTCTGACTCGGGTCGTAGAAGAGCCTGGTCTTGTAGAGGACCCCGCGCGACCACCCGGACCGCGGCTGGGCGACCAGCAGCAACGCCGCGGGGAAGTTGAGCGCGTAGTACTCCTCCAGGATGCGCCCTTGGTTCTTTTCGAACTCCGCCCGCAGCCGCGCGAAATCCGGCCGTCCCGGTTTCTGGTGCTCGATGATCAAATCGTGCACGGACGGTGAATCGACGATCTTGGCGGCCCGGCTTCGATCAGGGTCTTCCATTGCGTTCGCCTCCCCGGCGGATATCCCGCACAATCCCCCGTTACCGGGTTCCTGTTACGGATCGCGAACCTCGAACGGAAATACCGCCCGAAGGAACACCCTTTCGGACGCGGAAGGTCACGGCCCGGTCAGCGGGACGTCTCTTGGCGGCCACCCGGCCCGCGGCCAGGATGGCGCGCATGGCCGAGATCAGCTTCGACTCCGACCGCCGGCTCTGGGTGCTCACCGGCGGCTCGAGCACCTACGCCCTCCGGCTCGACGAGGACGACGCGCCGACCCACGTCTACTGGGGCCCGAGGCTCTCGCCCGCCGAAGCCGCCGGGCTCGCGACCGAAACGCTCCCCTGGTGGGACGGCTTCAACGACCCCAACGAGGGCCGGGACGAACTCGCCGCCGACGGCGGGACCCGGTACTGGACGCCCGCCCTCCAAGTCCGCTTCGCCGACGGCACGCGCGCCCTCGAATGGCAGTACGCAGACCACGAGGTCGTCGAAAGCCACCTGAAGGTCCACCTGCGAGACCGGCACTACCCCCTCCGCATCACCTTGCACTACCGCCTGCGCGAGAACGTCCTAGAGCGGTGGACCGAACTGGCCGCCGACACCGACGTCGAGGTCGTCCGGGCCGACTCGGCGACCTGGGCACTGCCCGTCCTCGAGGACTACCGGCTCAGCCACGTCACCGGCCGCTGGGCCGCGGAAACCCAGCTGCACCGGACGTCCGCCGCCCACGGCGAGACGACGTTCGCCAGCCGGCGCGGGATCACCGGGCACCACGCCAACCCGTGGGTCATGGTCGACGACGGCACCGCGACCGAGCGCCACGGCGAGGTCTACGGCGTCGCCCTCGCCTGGAGCGGCTCGTGGCGGCTCACCACCACCCGCTCGTCCACCGGACGACTGACCGTGAGCGGCGGGTTCGGGCAGGACGGCGTCGTCCACCGCGTCGGACCGGGGAGGCCGCTGACCACGCCCGTCGCGGCCGGGCTCTACTCGAACGGTGGCTTCGGCGCCGCGAGCCGCGCCTGGCACGCCTACGTCCGGGAGCACGTCCTCCCGCACCCGGGCGAACTGCGTCCCGTGCTCTACAACTCCTGGGAGGCAACGGGGTTCGACGTCTCCGAGCAGGGACAGCGGGCGCTGGCCGAGCGGGCCGCGTCGCTCGGGGCCGAGCTGTTCGTCATGGACGACGGCTGGTTCGGGGCGCGGACCGGCGACCACGCCGGGCTCGGCGACTGGCACGTGAACCGCGAGCGTTTCCCCGACGGCCTGAAGCCGCTGGTCGAGGCCGTGCACGAACGGGGCATGCGGTTCGGCATCTGGGTCGAGCCCGAGATGGTCAACCCCGACAGCGACCTCTACCGCGCCCACCCGGACTGGGTGCTGCACCACCCGCACCGGCGCCGGTCGGAACTGCGGCACCAGGTCGTCCTCAACTTCGCCCGGCCGGACGTCCGGGAATGGGCCCGAGACTGGCTCGACCGGCTCGTCGGCGACCACGGGATCGACTTCCTCAAGTGGGACATGAACCGCCCGTTCAGCGAAGCCGGCTGGCCGGCCGACGCCGACCCGGACCGCTTGTGGGTCGAGCACACCAGAGCCGTCTACGCGGTTCTGGACCGGCTCCGGCAGGACCACCCCGGCCTGCGGATCGAGGCGTGCAGTGGCGGGGGCGGGCGGATCGACCTCGGCGTGCTCGCCCGCGCCGACCAGGTGTGGACGTCGGACAACACCGACGCCCTCGACCGGCTGCGCATCCAGCACGGCTACAGCCAGCTCTACCCCGCCGGCGCGATGTCGGCCTGGGTCACCGACAACCCCAACTTCGTCACCGCACGGTCGCTGCCGCTGCGCTTCCGGTTCCACGTCGCGATGGCCGGCGTGCTCGGCGTCGGCGGCGACATCGTGCACTGGCCGGAAGAAGACCTCGCCCTCGCCCGCGAGCTGATCGCGCTGTACAAGGACATCCGGCCGGTCGTCCAGCACGGCGCCCTGTACCGCCTCCGGCCGCCCGTCGACGACGGGGTGACCGCGCTCCAGTACGTCCACGGCGACCGGGTGGTCGTCTTCGCCTACCGGCAGGCCGCACACTTCACCGCGCCCGGCCGCCCGCTGCGGCTCGACGGCCTCGATCCCGCTCACCGGTACGTCGATCCGGATTCCGGGACCACGCACAGCGGTGCGGTGCTCCTCGCCCACGGGCTCCCGCTCGGCCTGCCGACCGGCGACTTCGCGAGCACGGTCGTCCGATTGCAGCGAAAGATCTGATCTCTCGGCACATCGCCCCCAGATTCGACGGGTTTCGACGCTTGACACCGCAGTAGACGTCCGATCAAATGCGTCATACATCACATATGGTGGGTGGCATGTGGGAGGCACGATGAGAAGGTTCCTGACGCTCGGGGCAACGCTGCTCCTGGCGGTGAGCGCGTGTTCGGTCGGCTCGAACACCGGGGGCGGCGGGGACGAAGAGATCACCTTCCTGACCTTCGAAACCCCGAACCTCACTCCGGCCTACTGGGACGCGGCGATCAAGCGCGTCACCGACAAGAACCCGGGGATCAAGGTCAAGAAGCTCGTCGCCCCGACCGCCGACGGCCGGACGTCGTACGCGAAGCAGCTCCTGCAGTCCGGCCAGTTCCCGGACGTGATGATCGCCGTCGACTCGGCGGGGTTCGCCGAAGCGGGCAACCTCTACGCCTGGACGCCCGACGAGCTCAAGGACTTCCAGTTCCCCGAGGCCAACCCGGTCAACGGCAAGTACTACCAGCTGCCGGCCAACACCCAGACCATCCCGCCGATCTACTACAACAAGAAGATGTTCGCCGACGCCGGCATCACGTCGACGCCGAAGACCTGGGCCGAGCTGGAAGCCGACGCGGGCAAGCTCAAGGACAAGGGCATCGCGCCGTTCACCATCGGCGGCGGCAAGGACGGCTTCCCGTCGTCGATGATCCTTTCCGGACTCGTCAGCACCGAGGTCTACGCCACGACACCGGACTGGCTGACCCAGCGCCGCCAGGGCAAGGTCAAGTTCACCGATCCCGAGTTCCAGAAAGCGTTCTCGAAGCTCGCCGACCTCGCCGCGCAGGGGTACGTGGACAAGACCAGCGTGTCCCGCGACTACGCGGCGACCGAACAGGCGTTCCTCGACGGCAAGAGCGCGATGTACCCGATGGGCAACTGGTTCGCCGCCAACGCCGACAGCAAGAAGCACGACTTCGAGGTGGGCGTCTTCAACTTCCCGACCGAAGACGGCAAGCTCGTCGTCCCCGCCTACACCGGCGGCGGCATGATCGTGAACGCCAAGGCGTCCCACCTCGACGCCGCCAAGAAGTTCGCCCTCGGGTTCCAGCTCGACAAGGACCAGCTCGACGCCTCGGTCAAGGCCGACGGCCTGTTCCCGGCGATCAAGGGCTACACGCCGCCGGCCGGCGTCGGCCCGACGTTCAAGGCCGGCTACGACCTCTACACCCAGGCCGTGCAGCAGAACGCCGTGGTGCACGCCTTCCGCTGGGAGACCGCCGACGACGGGCTGCTGCCCGGCATGAAGGACAAGGTCGACCAGGCCGCGCAGGACGTCATCACCGGCCGCAAGTCCGTGGCCGACGCGTGCGCGTTCCTGGACACCGAGTGGGCGAAGGCGGGCTGACGCACTTGGCCGCCGTCGTCAGTCCCCCAGCACCCCCGAAGACCCGCCGGGCCCCCGCTCGCGGCAGGCGGCGCAAGCCGGTCCTGCCGCGGGTCTGGCACTTCGCCTCATTCGGCGCGCCGGGCGTGCTCGTCTACCTGTGCTTCGTGATGGCCCCGATCCTGATCAGCTTCGGCTACAGCCTCACGAACTACAACCCGTTCAACCCGCCGGTGAAGTTCGTCGGGTTCGACAACTACAAGCTGCTGTTCACCGACGAGCAGTTCCTCACCGCGCTGAAGGTCACCACGATCCTGACGCTCATCGTGGTGATCGTGCCCAACGTGCTGGGCTTGGGCGTGGCGCTGCTCCTGGACCGGAAAGGCTGGCTGTACAACGCTTTGCGGAGCGTGTTCTTCACGCCGGTGATCCTCAGCTCGGTCGTCGTCTCGATCGTGTGGTCGCGGCTGCTGGACGACCAGGGCCCGCTGAACACCCTGCTGCGGTCCCTGGGCGTCGAGCACCCGCCGGGCTGGCTGTCCGATCCGGACGTCGCGCTGTACTCGGTCGCGTCGATCGTGTGCTGGCAGATGCTCGGGTTCTGCGTGGTCGTCTACCTCGCCGGGTTGCAGGGGGTGCCGCCGGAACTGCTGGAGGCGGCCGAAATCGACGGCGCCGGGCCGCTGCGCCGGTTCCGCGCCGTCACCTGGCCGCTGCTCGCGCCTTCGCTGACCATCACCACGGTCGTGCTGCTGATTTCCGCGTTCAAGACCTACGACTACGTCAAGGTGATCACCAACGGCGGCCCGGGATCCGGGGCCACCGCGACGATCGCGTTCGACGTGCTGCAGACCGGGTTCGATTCGAACCACGTCGGCTACGCGTCCGCGATGGCCGTGCTGATGCTGGTGATCGTCGCGGTCGTGACGACGATCGTGCTGAACTTCCTCCGCCGCCGGGAGGTGGACCTGTGACGCGCTCCTGGCTGCGGCCGTCGGTCGCGCTCGTCGTCAGCGCGGTGTTCTTCGTACCGCTGTACCTGGTGCTGGCCAACGTCGTGAAACAGGGCGACCTGATCGCGAAGGAGCCGGCGTCCCTCCCGCTGCCGCCGACGCTGGCCAACATCCACGCGGTGCTGACCCGCCCGGACGGCCTGTTCTGGGTCAGCCTCACCAACAGCGTGGTCGTCACGGTGCTGTCGATCCTCGTGCTGACCGTGCTTTCCGCGATGCTCGGCCACTACCTGGCGCGCTCGGGCAAGCGGTGGACGAAGGTCCTGACCCTGGTGCTGCTGGCCGGGCTGATGATCCCGCCGCAGGTCATCCTCATCCCGATCACCGACGTCCTGCGCGTCACGCACCTGATGGCGACGCTGCAGGGGCTGATCCTGTTCAACGTCGGGTACTACGTGCCGTTCGGCGTCTTCGTGTTCACCGGCTTCATCCGCGGGGTGCCGGTGGAGCTGGAGGAGGCGGCCCTGCTCGACGGCGCGAGCCGCATGCAGGTGTTCTGGCGCGTGGTGTTCCCGCTGCTGCGCCCGGCGACGGCGTCGGTGCTGATTTTCCTGGGCGTGTGGATCTGGAACGACTTCATCGACCCGCTGATCATCCTCGGCCCGAGCCAGGGCACCACGATCACGACCGGCATCTACCGCTCGATCGGCCAGTACCAGGCCGACCTCGGGAGCGTGTTCGCGCTGATGTTCCTGGCCACGCTGCCGGTGCTGATCTTCTACCTGGCGCTGCAGAAGCAGTTCGTGAAGGGCCTGACGGGCGGAGCGACGAAGGGCTGATGCGGCACTTTCCCGGGAAAGTGCCGCATCAGAGGGTCTTGACCATGGTGTCGGAGTCCGCCCCGGCGCTCACGACTTCGTAACCCGACGCGAAGTACAGCCGCTGCGCGAAGTTCTCGCGTTCGACGCTGAGGCTGATCCGCGCGATGCCCGCGGCCCGGGCGCGGTCGTCGACGGCTCGGAGCAGCACGCGCCCGACGCCCCGGCCGCGCCACGCCCCGGCCACGCCGATCGTCAGCTCGGGCACGTCGGGCGCGACGAACCCGTACCCCGGGTCGTCCGGCGGGAAGAAGCGCAGCCAGGCCGCGCCGACCCGCTCGCCGCCGGCCTCGGCGACGACGCCGAGGTCGTCCTCGCGCGGCCAGCCGGCGATGTAGTGCCCGGTGTTCGGCGCCGCGAGCACGCGGCGGCGCGACTTCTTCTTCCACTCCGGCGACCAGTTCACCGCCGCGACGAGCATGTCCGCGAGGAAACCGGCGTCCTCGCCGACCGCGTCGCGGATCATCACAGCTCGCGGACCTTGCCGCCGTCGACCTCGATGCGGCGGGTGACGTGCACGGCGTCGAGCATCCGGCGGTCGTGCGTCACCAGCAGGAGTGTTCCCGGGTACTTGTCCAGCGCCGCCTCGAGCTGCTCGATCGCGGGCAGGTCCAGGTGGTTCGTGGGCTCGTCGAGCACCAGCAGGTTCACGCCGCGGGCCTGCAGCAGCGCCAATGCGGCGCGGGTCCGTTCGCCGGGCGAGAGCGTCGCCGCCGGGCGCAGCACGTGCGCGGCCTTGAGCCCGAACTTCGCCAGGAGGGTCCGGACGTCGGCGTCGGCCAGTTCCGGTACCTCGCGGGCGAACGCCTCGGCCAGCGGGACGTCGCCGAGGAACAGCCGCCGGGCCTGGTCGACCTCGCCGACCACCACGCCGGGGCCGAGCGCCGTGCTGCCGTCCGCGAGGTCCACGCGGCCGAGCAGGGCGGCCAGCAGCGTCGACTTGCCCGCGCCGTTCGCGCCGGTGATGGCGACCTTGTCCGACCAGTCGATCTGCAGGTCCACCGGCCCGAGGGTGAACCCGCCGCGGCGGACGACGGCGCCGCGCAGGGTCGCGACCACCGCGCCCGCGCGCGGGGCCGCGGCGATCTCCATCCGCAGTTCCCACTCCTTGCGCGGCTCCTCGACGACGTCCAGGCGCTCGATCATCCGGTCCGTCTGCCGCGCCTTCGAGGCCTGCTTCTCGGTGGCCTCGGCGCGGAACTTGCGGGCGTTCTTGTCGTTGTCGGGCTGCTTGCGGCGGGCGTTCTTGACGCCCTTCTCCATCCACGCGCGCTGCATCCGCCCGCGGGCTTCGAGCGCGGCCTTGGTGTCGGCGTACTCCTCGTACTCTTCGCGCGCGTGCCGCCGCGCGACCGCGCGCTCCTCGAGGTAGGCCTCGTACCCGCCGCCGTAGGTGTTGACCTGCTGCTGGGCCAGGTCCAGCTCGACGACCCGGTCGACCGTCCGCGCCAGGAACTCGCGGTCGTGGCTGACCAGCACGGTCGCCGCCCGCAGCCCGGACACGAACCGCTCCAGCCGGGCCAGGCCGTCCAGGTCGAGGTCGTTGGTCGGCTCGTCGAGCAGGAAGACGTCGTAGCGGCTCAGCAACAGCGACGCGAGCCCGGCGCGGGCGGCCTGCCCGCCCGACAGCGACGTCATGGGCTGGTCCAGGTCGACGGCCAGCCCGAGGTCGGCGGCCACTTCGGCGAACCGCTCGTCGAGGTCGGCGCCGCCGAGGTCGAGCCAGCGGTCGAGGGCGACGGCGTAGCGGTCGTCGGCGCCGTCTTCGCCCGCGGTGAGGGCTTCGGTCGCCGCGTCGAGGTCCGCCTGCGCAGCCGACACGCCGGTGCGGCGCGCCAGGAACGCTCGCACCGACTCGCCTTCGCGCCGTTCGGGCTCCTGCGGCAGGTGCCCGACGGTCGCGGTCGGCGGGTTCAGCCGGATCTCGCCGTCGTCCGGTTTCACGAGCCCGGCGAGGGTCCGCAGGAGCGTCGACTTGCCGGCGCCGTTGACACCGACCAGGCCGACGACGTCGCCGGGCGCGACCACGAGATCGAGGCCGGAGAAGAGGATGCGATCGCCGTGGCCGGCGGCCAGGTCCTTCGCGACGAGAGTTGCGCTCATGAGGTGGCCGAGTCTACGGGGCCGTGGTGAACGGTCAGATCATGGTCAAAGCCACCGACAGTGTGTGTCCCGTGGCGCTTTGATCACTCAGTGTGGGTACCCTGTTCGGTTGTCGGTCCAGCCAAGCAGTGAGGTCGGTGAACACAGATGGGCGAACCCGCTCCCCCGGTCACCCTCGGCCGTCGGCCGAAACCGAGGGAAGGCCGCCCCTCCGCGCCCCGTCCCACGGTGAGCCGGCGCCGCGAGGTCAGCCACGCCAGCGCCCGGTCGCTCCTGATGACCGTGCTCGGCGAGTACGCGCTGCCGCGCGACAAGCCGGTCTGGACCTCGATGCTGGTCGAGGTGCTCGGCATCCTCGACATCGAGGAGAAGTCCGCGCGGCAGGCCCTCGCGCGCTCCGCCGCCGAGGGCTGGGTGGTCTCCGAACGCGTCGGGCGCCGGGTGCGCTGGTCGCTGACGCCGCCGGGCCGGCGCCTGCTGACCGAGGGCGCCGAGCGGATCTACGCGTTCGGCCGCGAAGAGCGCCCCTGGAACGGGCAGTGGCTGATGCTCATCGTCTCGGTGCCCGAGGCCAAGCGCGACCTGCGCCACCGCCTCCGCACGCGCCTGACCTGGGCGGGCTTCGGCTCGCCGGTGGCCGGCGTGTGGGTCAGCCCGGACCTGAGCCGCCAGCGGGAGGCCCAGCAGATCGTCAACGAGCTGGGCCTGGACGCCCAGGCGATGTCGTTCACCGCCACCTACGGCGAGGTCGGCGAGCAGGAGACCATGGTCTCGCGGTCCTGGGACCTCACCGAGCTGAAGGACCGCTACGAGGACTTCATCGACCGGTTCACCGGCCTGCACCCGACCGGCGGCCGCGCGGTGCTGCGGGCGCAGACCGAGCTCGTCCACGAGTGGCGGCGGTTCCCGTTCCTCGACCCGCAGCTGCCGGCCGAGCTCCTGCCGGCGAAGTGGAGCGGGACGAAAGCCGCCGAACTGTTCCATCACAAACACGTCGACTGGCGCCCCGAGGCCCAGCAGTATTGGGACGACATCGTCGCCGCCGAAGAAACCGGGTGAACATGACTTCGCAGGTCCGCCTCGATCGTGATGGCGGGCTCGCCGTCCTGACCGTCGACGCCCCGCCGCTGAACCTCTACACCGCCTCGCTGCAGTCGTCGTTCTCCGCGGCGCTCGACTCCCTGGAGCAGTCCCCGGCCCGGGCGCTGCTGATCCGCGCCGAGGGCAAGGTGGTCAGCGGCGGCGTGGACGTCTCGCTGTTCGACGCCCAGGGCTCGCCCGCCGAGGCGAAGGTGCTCTTCGACGAGATGCTCGCGGTGCCGGACCGGGTCGCGGCGCTGCCGTTCCCGACGGTGTTCGCCGCCCACGGCCTGTGCCTGACCTGGGCGTTCGAGGTGGCCGTGGCGTGCGACCTGATCCTCGCCGCTTCGCGCGCGAAGTTCGGGCTGGTCGAGAAGGTCGTCGGGCTGACGCCCACCATGGGCGGCACCCAGCGGCTGGCCGCGCGGGCGGGGGTCGGCCGCGCCAAGGAGTTCGTGCTGACCGGCGACACCTACGACGCGGCGACGCTCGAGCGCTGGAACGTCGTCAACCGCGTCCTGCCGGACGAAGGCTTCGACGCGGCCGCTCGGTCCTTCGCGTCGCAGCTCGCTGCAGGACCGACCCGGGCGCATGCGGCGACCAAGCGCGTCCTCGACCACTTCTCCGCCGGTGGTGTCCCGGAGGCGAACGCGCACATCACGACGATCGCCGCGGAGCTGTTCGCAACCGAGGACCTCCGCAACGCCGTGAAGTCGTTCCTCGCCGACGGACCCGGCAAGGCGACGTTCTCGGGGCGTTAACAGTCCGTTCGGCCTGCGGTTTCGGCCGTTCGGGCGTGCGCGGTTTCCCCGGCACCGGGTTACATTCGATGTGGTCTAGACCACCTCGAACCCCTTCGCGCCGCTTGGAGAACCGCCATGAGACGCACTCCCGCACGACTACGCTCCGCGCTCGCCGCCGTACTGATCGCAGTCGGCGGCATCGCGGCGCTCGCGCCCCCGGCCGCCGCAGCCGGTTCACTGACCGCCACCTTGGCGATGAGCGGCACGACCGGCACCTACACGGTCGCGAACACCGGCAGCGCCTCGGTGAGCAACTGGGCCATCACCTTCACGCTGCCCGCCGGCGTCACCGCCTCGACCGGCGAAAACGGCACGGTGACGCAGAACGGCACCCAGGTCACGCTGACCCCGGCGTACTACATCGCGACGCTGGCGCCGGGCCGGAACACCTACCCGTACAGCCCGACGTTCCGGCTCAGCGCGGCCGCGACGCCGGCGCAATGCCGCGTCGACAACGCGAACTGCGACGGTTCACCCGACACTCCCCCGGGCGCGCCGGGCAACCTGCGCCTGGTCGCGAAGACGACCAAGATGGTCGCGCTGGCCTGGAACGCCTCGACCGCCGGTTCGCTGCCGGTGACCGGTTACGACGTCTACCAGGGGTCATCGCTGGCTGCCTCGGTGACCGGGACGAGCGCCACGATCAGCGGGCTCGCGCCGAGCACGGCGTACTCGTTCACGGTGAAGGCCAAGGATTCGAAGGGGACGACTTCGCCGGCGAGCGCGGCCTTGGCCGTGACCACCAACAACCCGGCCGACGACACGTCCCCGCCGTCCGCACCGGGCTCGCTCCGCTCGACCGCGGCCGATTCGGGCAGCGTGTCGCTCGCGTGGAACGCCTCGACGGACAACACCGGCGTCGTCAGCTACGACGTCTACCGCGGTACGACGCTGGCCACCACGGTGACCACCACGGCGGCCGTCGTGACCGGGCTGGCACCGTCCACTTCGTACAGCTTCACGGTGCGCGCCCGCGACGGCTACGACAACGTTTCCGCCGCCAGCACCGCGATCACCGTGAAGACCGGCGACATCGTTTCGGGCTACGCGAAGGTCGGCTACTTCGTGCAGTGGGGAATCTACGGGCGCCAGTACTTCGTGAAGAACCTCGAGACGTCCGGCGCGGCAGCCAAGCTGACGCACCTGCTGTACGCGTTCGAGAACATCGACCCGGTGAACCTCACGTGCCTCTCCGGCGTCACGAAGGGCACCACGGCGAACCCGCAGGACCCGAACCAGGGCGACGGCGCGGGTGACGCCGAAGCGGACTACTCGCGGCCGTTCGCGGCGGCGCAGTCCGTCGACGGCGTGGCCGACACCGGCTGGGAATCGTTGCGCGGCAACTTCAACCAGCTGAAGAAGCTCAAGGCGAAGCACCCGAACCTCAAGGTGCTGGTCTCCCTGGGCGGCTGGACGTACTCGAAGTACTTCTCCGACGTCGCGGCCACGGACGCGTCGCGCAAGAAGTTCGTCTCGTCGTGCCTCGACACGTGGATCAAGGGCAACATCGCGTCCTACGGCGGCGCGGGCGGCCCGGGCACCGCGGCCGGTCTCTTCGACGGCATCGACCTCGACTGGGAGTGGCCCGGCAGCGCCGACGGCCACCCGGGCAACCACTGGAGCACGAACGACAAGGACAACCTGACCGCGTTGCTGGCCGAGTTCCGCACGCAGCTCGACGCGTACGGCGCGACGACCGGCAAGCGCTACCAGCTGCACGCGTTCACGCCGGCGGACCCGAACAAGGTCGCGTCCGGCTGGGACCTGTCGAAGGTCTTCGACTACCTGGACGTCGCGAACGTGCAGGGGTACGACTTCCACGGCTCGGGCAGCGACAACTCGTGGGAGCCGAACCGCACGGGCCACCAGGGCAACCTGTACGCCGACGCGGACGACCCGTACAACTTCCACTTCAGTGCGGAAAGCGCGATCAACGCGTACACGAACGCGGGCGTCGATCCCCGGCGGCTGACCCTCGGCCTGGCGTTCTACGGCCGCGGCTGGCAGGGCGTCGCGGACGGCGGCAAGCACGGCGAATGGCAGTCGGCCACCGGCGCGGCGCCGGGCCAGTTCGCCGAGGAAGCGGGCACGCGCGGCTACTCGAACCTGGTGGCGAGCGTTCCCGCGTGCACGGTCTACCACGACACGGCGGCCGTCGCGACGTCGTGCTACACGGGCAACGGCGGCCAGTGGTGGACGTTCGACGACGCGTGGTCGATCGGGTTGAAGACGACGTGGCTCAAGTCGCGCGGCCTCCTCGGCGTGATGGCGTGGGAGATGTCGGGTGACACCGGGACGTTGATGAACGCGGTCACCGCCGGACTCGGCTGATTTCGTTCAGCCCGCTGAACGGAAATGCGTCTCCGTTCAGCGGGCTGAATCTTTTGTTCGGAACAAAAAGAAAGGCTCGTCCTTGTCTTGACTCCTGGTGGTCTGGACCATGAAACTGGGCGGAGCGCGCTACCCCGGACACCGTCGTCTCGAGGAGAGCCCATGTCCCGTTTGAGAAGAGTCGCCACGCTCGCCGCCCTGGTCCCGCTGGCGCTCGGCCTGGTCGCCACCCCGTCCCCCGCGGCGCCGGCGACGTTCACACACCCGGGCGTGCTGGTCAGCCGTCCCCAGCTCGACTTCGTCAAAGCGCAGGTGAATGCCGGCGCCCAGCCGTGGAAAGCCGCCTACGACCAAGCCAAATCGAGTGCGTATGCGTCGCTTTCGCGCACGCCGAAACCGCGTTCGGTCGTCGAGTGCGGCCCGTATTCGAACCCGAACAACGGTTGTACCGACGAACGGGAAGACGCGATCGCGGCGTACACGGACGCGCTGATCTGGTACATCTCCGGCGACGCCCGCTACGCGCAGAAGGCGATCGCGCTGATGGACGCGTGGTCGGCGACGATCACCAGCCACACGAACAGCAACGCGCCCCTGCAGACGGGCTGGGCGGGTTCGTCCTGGCCCCGGGCGGCGGAGATCATCAAGTACACGTACACGAGCTGGCCGAACTCCGGCCGCTTCGGCACGATGCTGCGGAATGTGTACCTGAACAAAATCATCAACGGCAGCAACAGCAACGGCAACTGGGAACTGTCCATGATGGAGGCCGCGGTCGGGATTTCGGTCTTCCTGGAGGACAAGACGAACTTCGACAAGGCGGTGACACGCTACCGCAACCGCGTCGCGGCCTACGTCTACCTGTCCTCGGACGGCTCCCTCCCGAAGACGGTCCCCGGCAGCGGCCTCTCGACGCGCGACCAGATCGTCGGCTACTGGCAGGGCCAATCGACGTTCGTGGACGGCCTGACCCAGGAGACCTGCCGCGACTTCACCCACACGGGCTACGGCATAGCGGCGATAGCGGACGTGGCGGAGACGCTGCGCATCCAGGGCCAGGACGTCTACGGAACGGACGTGGGCGAGCGCCTGCGCCAGGCCCTGGGCTTCCAGTCGAAGTACCAGCTGGGCACGGCCCCGCCGTCCTGGCTGTGCTCGGGCCACCTGAACCTGGGCTTGGGCCCGGTGACGGAGGTGGGCTTCAACGCCCTGCACACGCGCCTGGGCATCGCGATGGCGAACACGCAGACGCTGACGGAACGCCAGCGCCCGGCGGGCTCGAACAACCTGTTCGTGGCCTGGCAGACCCTGACCCACGCAGCAAACCCGGCTTGATCTTGCCGCCCGATCCGCCTGACACGTTTCCGCAGGTCAGGCGGATCGGGCCCCCGAGTGCAGGCAGCTTGCACGGGCACGCTAGAGTACTTCTCACGCACTCAGCGAGTGCGGGTCCGGGCTGTGGCGCAGTTTGGTAGCGCACTTGACTGGGGGTCAAGGGGTCGCAGGTTCAAATCCTGTCAGCCCGACGGACACGGAAGCCGCTTGGCCTGGGTGAAAGCCCAGGTCAGGCGGCTTTTTTGTTTCTCCAACTTTGCTGGCCTACCGACCCCACCGGATTCCCTGGGGACCACCAGGGGACCACGTCAGCTGACACGCGGCGACGACCTCCGAGCCAACTGACACGCGGCGCCATACCATGGCACCCACCCGAGGCCACCTCGACCGAGGCAGCGACCAGCAAAGACCCCAGCGAAGTCGTTGCATATAGTTAACCACAACACTTGTAACGCTCAGCAACTACCGACCGACAAGGCTGGTCATGGACGATAATCCCGCCGCGCGACTGGCTTCAGTGCTCGAAGCGGCAAGAGCGAATGCGTCGAACGATTCAGCTTACCCCATCTGGATGCGGATTCTCGGCATCGAAGACGAGCGACTACTTCCGATTGCCATAGCTGAGCTTTTCGCTCAACAGGAACAAGTAGTGAGCGCAATAATGGCTCTCCCGGAAGACGAAGACCCCGATCACCTTCTTCTGCACATGCCTGCGGTCTCAAAATTCGTAATGGACCTGCTTGCAGTGCGCAATGTTCCGATGATTAACTACTCAAATCAGGTAACAGGCGAGATGATCTACAGCCTCCAGACCTGCGCGCGAGTACTTCGCAGACACGGGCTCCGAGAAACTCAACTTGAGAAGCCCAGCCTGGAAAGCATGTTAGACGTTATCCAGAACCTCATCAAAGAGGTATCCGCCAGCAATCTACCCGAACAACTTCGCGTTCTAGTTTTTCAGAGGCTCCAGGATGTCCAAACAGCCTTGACCCTGTACAAAATCGGCGGATTCCCCCGAGTCCAAGAGTCCATGGACTCGCTCACTGGCACAACTTTTCGTATCCACTACAGCCAACCCCAAGAGGGAAGCAAGATTGCCAACATGGTTCGCAAACTTTTCTCTTCTTTTGAAAAGTCCGCACCCGGAGTAAAGGCAATCGCTTCGAGTGCCGAGGCTGTACACAAGACAATCGACACATTCTTGAATTAGTCAGCACTATCCTCAACGCAAATAAAGGTAATACTCCACGACCCAAGTGGGCCCCCATCAAATCACACGAAGTCTTGACAATCGCGGCGACCGCAGGTGCCTCGTCAGGAGTTCTCCAGCTTCAGTAACCGCTTGTCGGCCCGGATGCAAATACCTTTGGGTAGTCGAAAGCGAACCATGACCCGCGATTTTACGCAGGTGGTGCACTGGCACACCGGCATCCGCCATCCAGGTCAAGCCCGTATGCCTCAAGTCGTGGCGCCTCAGGTGGTCGTGCCCGAGCTTCGCCACTACCTCGTCCCAGGCCGTCGCGTCACGCAGCACCGCCGTAGTAATACGGCCTCCACGCGGCCCCTTGAACAACCGGCCATCCGGGTCGTTGTCGGCGAGGGCGATACGCCGCTGAACCAACTCCCGGATGTCCTCGATCAGCGGAACCGTCCGCGCCCGCTTCCCCTTCGTCCCCTTATCCACCAGCCCGCCAGGCGACGGCGTGGTCTGCCGGCGAACCATCCAGGTCCACGACGAGGTGTCGATATCCCCAACCCGGCAGCCTGAGACTTCCCCGATTCGGGCCGCCGTGCAGGCAGCGAACAGCACCACGTCACCCCAGCCCCGGTACTCCCCCGACGACCGCGCCACCAGGGCGTCCGCCAGCGTCGTGAGCGAGATCCAGTCTGGCAGCGCCAGCGACCGCGGATCGTCCAACTCGTCCTCGGCGCGCTTGTACTCCTGCTGCCAGCCAGTCACCCGAGCCGGGTTCCGGTCGATGATGCCGTCCCGGAGAGCCTGCTCCATAACCCTGACCAGCACCGCAATGCTGTTCTTCACCGTCGACCGGCTGCACTCATCCGCGATCCACGCATGCACTGCCCGGTCGACCGCCCCGTTCGTGATCATGCTGACCGGCAGGTGCCCCAGCGTCGGGACGACCCGCTTCCGCCAGCCGGCCAAGTACGGATCGGTGGTCTTGGCCTCCAGCCCGCGCAGGGCGAACGTCATGTTCGTCGTTCCGTAGTCGGCCAGCTTCATCGTCGCCGTGTTCGGATCGACGCCCTGAGCGGCGGCACGCTCCATCCGGGTGATCCAGTCGCGAGCCTCATCCTCGGACGCGAACGCCTCCGACTTGCTCGGACGCCTCTTCGTCACTGGGTCGATCCACCGCACCCGAGCGCGGTACGGACTCGCCCGCCCAGGCCGGTACTCGACATCAGACGACAATGAGACGCCGAGCGGCAGACGCACATCGCCGGCCATCACGCAGCCGCCTGACCTGGATCAACGCGCCTGCTCCGTAGCCACGCTTCGATGTCCGACGCGCTGTACACGGTCACCCGCTCGGAGAGCTGAACGAAGGGCGGTCCCTGCGGCGGCCGGGACGTTCGCCACCTCCGCACCGTCGACGGATCAACGCCGAGCAGGGCGCCCAACTCCTCAGTCGTGAGCCACCGCCCATCCACCAGTCGCAGTTCCATGTCCACTCCCCCTTAGGCCGCGAGCTCGGTTGCCGAAGTTTCTGGAGGTCTCTCCGCCGCCAGTAGCGCCCGGTCGTACTCGGCCTTCCACGTGATCCGCTCCGCGATCGCCCGCATCACCAGGTGCGGCCGAGGCGGGACCTGCGGGTCTCCGGGCTCGACCTTGCGCCAGACCTGCTGTGACCGGTCGGCCGCCGGCTTCTCGATCCCGACCGCCGCGAGCGCCTGGAGCACGAAGGCCCGCCGGTCGGCTTTGTGATCGACGAGCGTCTTGCCCGACCACTTCCGCGACACGAGGACCCGGCGGCCGGGTAGACCGAGCGTGGTCCGGCGGTGAGCCCGCCCCTTGCAGTGCCCAGGGGTGGTCTTGCCCGTGACGCCCTTAGGCTGGACACCGTAAAGCAGCCAGACCGCGCAGCGCGGCGAACAAGGCGTCACCGACAGCTCCGCGTGAAGCCGGTCGTGATGATCGGCCTGGGCCGCGCTGTCCGCCTCGACCACTTCCCCGGTGGACTTCGTCAGATACTTGGTCAGGTAGCCGATGTGGCGGCCGGCCTCTTCCGTGCCGCCGAGGATGCCCTTCGAGTGCACCTGACGCCCGAACCGGACCACGTGCGCCGGATGCTCGACCGCCTCCACCGCGTCGTCCCACCGGGTCAGCGGCTCACGCGTCTCTGGATCAACGAAGCCGGTGTCTGGGCCGCCCCAGACCGGCAGGCGATCGGCGTAGACGATCTCGTCATGCGCCGGCCACCACACCTGGTGATAGGTGGCCTCAGTGACCTGGCGGATCACGTCGTGCGGCACCGAGCCCCGGATAGCGGCGTGCAGGTGCGGTGCGGCCCGACGCTGAGGCTCAACAGTGGCGAAGTACTGCGCGTCCCAGCCGACGACCCGGCGCAGGTTCTGCCACCACCGATCCACCAGCGCCGAGAAGTGCACCGCGTCCCGAGCAGCCCGCCGGTAGTCGTACCGCGACGGGTCGACCGGAGCACCGTCACCGCGGACTGGCCCGTAGGTGTCGCAGGTCAGCGTCACGAACATCGACGGCCGGAACTTCCCCGCGTACTCCCGGCCCACGGTGGTCTTCGCGACCTTTCGCCGAGGGAGGTTTGGCGTGTCCTGCCTGCGCTTGGTCGACCGCTTCACCGCAGGTTTGGCCGGGACATTGAGGGCGGGCAGCCGGCCCCGCATCCCAAGTTGCCGAAGTTCCGCGTCAACCCCTGCGACCTCCTCCCGCAGCTCCTCGGCCTCCGCCTGGTCGTGCTCGACCACCTCCCGGTAGGCCGCGACAAGGTCGGCGCGGTACGTCAGCAGTTCCTTGTGGTCCTCCGACGGAGGAGCAGGGGTGAGGCTCGGTTCTTCGGTCATGTGCCAGCCTTCGCGGCACTGGACCTGCCGCAGCGCCTTCGCCTTCCGGGCGCAGGGCAGACAGACCGACTCGACAGTGGCCCCACAGGGCACCGGGACGTACCGAAGTTCGCCGGTTGCGGTGTCCCCCACCTCCATCGTGAATGGACGGACACAGACCCCGTGTTTCTCCGCTGTCGCCCGGATGACGTCAGCAGCCAGCGGTGTCCGCATCCGCTCTGCACGTGTCTCACCCATCAGGCCGCCACCTCCCCCGGCGAGGACCAACCACGCAGAAGGAACACCGGCATGTTCTGCCTCGCTCCGGCCGGGAGATCCGGGAACGTGCTCGGCTCAAACCGCACCACGCCGAACACCACGACGGGGATGCCGCATGGCGTCCGGCCGGTGATCGACAGGTGCACCTGCGTCCCGTCGACCAGCCGCCACAGCCGAGCCGAGACGTCCTCGAGCGTCTGCGTCCACACCAGCAACGCGCGCGCGACCTCCGGCAGCCCGTCCACGTCGAGCTGAACGGTGATCGGGCTGGACCAGGCGTTGACGTCGACCGACGCGGCCGGCGGCAGCTGGTGGGATTCCAGGTGGTCACGGATGGCGTCGAGGAAGATCATCAGACGGTTCACGCGGCCACCCCCTCACCGCCGTGTCGCAGATCTGCGACACCACCGTTGGTCACGTACGCCTCCAGCGCCTTGACCGTGCTGTCGGAGACCCAGCCTGCGCGGATGCGCAGGGGTTCGCGGATGCCTTCGCCCCAGACGTACCCGACACCCGCTTCCGAGTCGCCGATGCGGTTCGCCCAAGCCCCGCGCTCGTACGCGCCGTCGCCGAGGACCATCCCGACGTGCGTCTTCGAGGTGACGCGCAGGCACACCCGCCGGGTGAACAGCTCCCGCACGGGGACGGTGTCCTTAGTGGGCTCCTGGACGTAGCCGCGGACCGAGATCCCTAGTGCCCGGCCTTGGGTGGTGAGCAGGGCGACGCGTTCCACAATGGCCTCACGAGTCTTGCGGTCGGTGTACTTCGTGAGTGCGCCGATCTCATCGAACTCCAGCAGCTCCAACGGATACTCCGTCGACACCGGAATGGTCCGGAGCCGACCGGCGAACGCGCGCTTGCGCGATTCCATCTCCTCCACCAGACCATCGAGCAGCTCGACCGCGTCCTTACCTCCGACCGCGTACCGAGAGAAGATGCCGCGCCCGTAAGCCAGTTCCATGCCCTTCGGGTCGATCCCGGACATCCTTACCACCCCAGCCCGGATCGCCGACGCGGCCGCGACGAGCGGGCACCACATCACCGAGTTCTTGCCCGCACCGGAGGCACCGGCGGTCAGGCAGTGCGCGCCGGAGCCCAGCAGCGGGACCCGCCAGTCACGCCCGTACTCGGTCCGCCCCGCCCAGACGTTGCGCAGATCCACACCGGATGAGTCGACGCCGTCGGGGACCTGCGGGCCGGCCACCCCGCCGCCAAGAAGGTCACGGCGCTGAAAGTCGACCGACACAACGTTGGGAGCCAGCTCACGAACCTGGCAGCGAGCAACCTTCCGCGCAACAGCCAGCGCCCGGGCAGCCTCGTCGAAGTCCTCCGGCTTCTGCCCGGCCACCAGCTCCACCCGCACCTCATCCCACGAGGCACCCGACCGAACGCCGAGCACCTTGGGCAGCCGCGCGTTCGCCCGGTTCGACGTCGACCGAGACAGCGCGCGTCGACGGCCGACGAGGTTCACGTTCACCACCACCGGCAGCGCCTCGTCCCGCACGGAAAGACCACAGGCGTGCAGCCATTCCGGCAGCTTCCGCCCGTAGACCGCCCAACGGGCCCACCAGGAGCGCAGGAACCGCCAGCACCACTGGTCGAAGGAGACGGCGTCGATCAACCACCACGTCGTGAGAGCCATTGCGACTCCGCCCAGTACCAGGGCGAGCGACTGCCAGCCCAGCAGTTCGCACCAGGCGTAGACCGCGACCACGGCGAGACTGGTCCGCCACCGGGTCACGACCTGCGCGAGCATCCAGACCACGGCCTTGCACAGCCACCACAGAGCGACGAACACCACTGCCGCCGCAGCCAGACCTTCGACCACCGAAGCCAGGGCGCGGCCGATCTTGTGCAGCACCCACACGCCGAGCCCCAGCCCAGCCAGGGCGACCGCCGCGAATCCGGGAGACATCACCGACCACCCCGCTTCACGTCGAGGTCCAGCGGCAGCATTCCCAGACAGGGGGCGCACTTGGTCTCGCCGGGCAGGAGTTTGGCGAATCGTTTGCAGGAGGCGCAGCGCGTTCGGGTGACCCCCGTTGACGCTCGCCCGTTGTCATCGTTTAGCGTTGTCATTGTTCACTTCCGCTGGTTGTGGACAGCGCAGGAGCGGCAAGGTTGGTAGCCAGGCACCGCTTCTGCGCCTTACGGATCACGATCATCCGCATCAGGATGTGTTTCATCACCGCACGTCATTGCGTGCGTTTTTTGCTGGTACTGTTGACTTTTCGGTCGTCTACATGGGACTAATCAGCGGGCGTCCCCTCCGCCTGGAGTTCCGCCGAGATCTCACCCGCCTTCCGCTCCTCGTACCCAGCCCAGTACAGCGCCTCGTGGTGATGCCCCCGGTCGACGTCCGCGACAGCCTTGTACAGCCGCGCGTTGCCGAGCCGGAACGCCAGCCAGACCGATGGGTTCGCGTCGTTCGGTGGTCGGCGGTCCATCACGACCTCGTGAGCGTCTCGCAGCGTCTTCGGCTCACCCCTGCGCACGGTCACGCCTCCCCGCGCGGACTTCCAGCAGCGCCGCCAATTCGTCGGCGTGGTCGCGGAGCCGGCGAAGGAACACCGCGCATCCCGTCCACGCGGTCTGGTCCTCCGGCGGCACCAGCGTCACCACGCACAGCCCACCAGCCAGCACCAGGACCGGCGGGTGGGACGCGCCCGTCCCGGTCTCCTCCACCGTCACCTCGGTACCCGCGCCCACCGTCCAGCGCAGCCCCAGCCCGTCCCACGTTGCCGTCATGTCGTTCCCATTCCCGGGCCAGGTCGGCAAACCCCTCGGCCGCCGATTCCAACGCCGCCACACACCACCACGGCAACCCGCGCACCTGCGCCAGCTCATGCCACGCTCGGGAGACTCGCCGAGCCGCATTCGCCGTGTTCGTCGCACTCACCGGCGACAACACCGCACGGCCGTGCTCCCACGCGGCCATGTAGTCCCGATACGCCTGCTCCCACGCCTCGACCCGCTCGCGGAAGCCCACCACCGTCACGCCGCCTTCGCCGTCTCACCGGACCCACCGGACCGGGACGCCTTCGCGTTGCTGGTGGCCTGCTTGAAGCCGGTCGCCCGGAACACGTAGGACTGGTACTTGAACTCACCCTGACCAGCCACCTTTGGCTCAGCGGTCAACCCCTCCAGTTCGATCGGCCGCATCCCCGGCAGCGCCTCCGACGTCGTCGGCACCGGCTGCACGTCGGCCAAGAGCGTGATCTCGAACGACGCCCGCTTCGCCCGCGTCTCCGCCGGGTCGGTGACCATGACCTTCCACTGCCGCTTACCCGTGATCTCATCGACCCGCTGCCGCACCGGGCGATTGGCGGCCCGGTCCTCTCGCGACTGGTACTCGTTGTCGGGCGACACTTCGCCCACCATCACCAGGCCCTGGGTGAATGCGTCGTCGAAGTCGATGCTGAACCGGTGTCCCTTGTCGATAGCCATGCTGAATCCCTTGTGTCGTCTGCTAATTAGTAGCTGTTGGCGGCTCTTCGCCTCGTGCCGCTGCGGCGTCCAATGCCGCGCTCACCTCGTCCAGTTCCCTCCGCAGTACGGCGATCGCGTCGGAGTCCACAAGCAGGACCACCGGGAACGCCTTGCCGAACCGGACTTCCGCGCGGTTTGCGTACGTCAGCGCCCTGACACGAATCGGCAGATCAGCCGTGACGTGGATCTGAACCGTGTCGCGCATGCCACGCCGCGCCTACGCCGCACGTCGGCGAGGTACCGCCCGCTTGTCCAAGCCAGCCGGCCGGACGGCGGTTTCAATGGTCACGCCTACCTCCTCGGTCTCCTGGCCACCGGGCCTGCCCCGGCAACCTGACACCCAGACTCCGCCAAAACGCGGGACGTGATCACCACATGGCAGGACATCTCGGGACGTCCCTGGTACCGTCGAAGACGTCCCTACACGTCCCAAGGGGTGCCGATGCCGAACGAACGCCTGCGTGACGCGCTGCTGCGCAACGGCCTGACGTTGGAGCAGGTCGCCAAGGCCGTCGGGGTCGATCAGAAGACCGTCGAGCGCTGGATCACCAAGAACCGGACGCCCTACCCCAAGCACCGGCACAAGATCGCCGCCATGGCCCGCGAGTCAGAGACCTACCTGTGGCCGGACTCCGTCGCCCCGGAGCGCAAGGCCGAGACAGCCGCTGCCGAGCTTGTGCAGGTCTTTCCGCACCGCAACGCCGTCCCCGTCGAGCTATGGGATCGGCTGATCAAGGAAGCAACGGAGACCGTGGAGATCCTGGTCCACGCGGCGTTGTTCCTGGTGGAGCGCCCGCGGTTCATAAAGGACCTGACAGCCAAGGCAGCCGCCGGCGCCCGAATCCGGCTCGTGTTCGGAGACCCCGAGGGGGAGAGCGTCGCCCTACGCGGCGAGGAAGAACAGCTCGGCGATGGGACGCTCGCGGCACGCATCCGAAACGCGCTGGCGTCGTACCGACCCTTGGTCGGAGTCGACGGCGTGGAGATGCGGTTCCACAACACGACGCTCTACAACTCGATCTTCCGGTTCGACGACGAGATGATCATCAACACGCACGTGTACGGCTTTCAGGGAGCCCACGCCCCGTCCCTCCACCTGCGGAGACTCTCCGCTGGGGACCTCTTCGAGACGTACTCGGAGAGCTTCGAGTCAGTCTGGAACCTCGCCAAGCCGGCCACCTTCTAGGAGGCAGCATGACCCGAGTCGACCACTACAACGACCCGAACGCACCCAAGGCCAACAGCATCGCAGTCGCAGTGTCAGCATTCATCCAGGACAGCGAAGGCCGGATCTTGATGATCAGGCGCACGGACAACGACCTGTACGCCATCCCAGGTGGCCAGCTTGAGCTCGGCGAGACCCTGGCCGAGGCAGCCGTCCGGGAGGTTCGCGAGGAGACCGGCGTCGAATGCGAGGTGACGGGCGTGATTGGACTCTACTCCGACCCCAAGCATGTCATTGCCTACGACGACGGAGAAGTTCGCCAAGAGTTCTCGATCTGCTTCCGAGCACGCCCCACCGGAGGCCATCTCAGCACGAGCATTGAGAGCAGCGAAGTACTTTGGGTCGGTGAGGCTGATCTACCAGCCTTGAAGATTCATAAATCCATCCAACTCCGCCTAGAACACGCATTAGAGAACCGGCATGAGACCGTATTCACATAGTCACTTGAATCCACCATAGTCAATCTTGGCTATCCGCCGAGCTTGCATCCTCGACTTCAGCCTCTGGAGGCTTAGTCTCACCCTTGCGAACCGCACGCAAGCGAGTTAATCGAGTTCGCCCCCAAGGTGTCAGGGTCCAATAAATCCCACGATCAGAGGCTGTCCGCTTTCTCGTACCTCGCTCTACGAGGCCCAACGCCTGAAGTTGTAGAAGCGCCGTTTCGAAATCACTGGGACTTGCCTTTACTTCGTCGATCTCAACATCGGGGAATATTGAAGTCACCCCTTCCACTTTTCGAAGTTTACTCTTCGGAATTTTCTCTTCCGCCCACATGATCGCCTGTTCGAGAACATCCTCCTTATTAAGGCGTGAAACTTCTTGATTGAATCGAACTTGAAGCTGTGACTGCATTGCTTCGTCCAGCATTAGCGGACCAAGTCCAAAAAGGATCTCGTTCCACGTCATGGATCCGCTTCCGACAATTTTTTGATAATCAGACAAACCAGAGTTGCCAGCTAAGTTGCGGATTCGCATGCGCGCCGGCAAAGTGAGCTCGATATACTCGTCCTCATCGGCGAGGCCAGCAGCACCCACAGGCGGCTGAAAGGCGTCATGCTTTATCTCGCTTTCCAAGGCTGCAATTTTATCCTGAGCCGCGGCCAGCTTGGCCAAGGTTTCAGCAGAGTCTCCCGCTCCACCCCTAACCCAACCCACGGCGGGATATCTAGAAGTAAACGATGTATAAGAGAGCGCAACTTTGCCAGACAATTCTTCGGCATTACTCCAGAATTTTACATGTTTCGCTACTTCTACTTTTTTTCGGAATTTCTGCAGAAGCTCTCGAGCTTCGGGGTCCCCTTCACTATTCCTCATCGGCAAGTCGGCAGGACTTTTGTGAAGAAACGCCATCACTGGCTTACCTTGCGCAGTAGCGTAGTCATACTCCTTTTCCGTATAACTGACCCCGTCAGAATCCGTCGATCCATACCTTCCACCAATAACCAGAAGATAATAGTCCGACTCGTCGATCACTCGTTTGATTAACTCCCAGGCTTCGTCGTCTGCAGCCGGAAAAAGCTCCATTCCAGCCGGTAATGCTCGAAGCTGCAGGAGAGTAGAGATAAGCGCTTGCCTCTCTTCAATCAGATCGGTATAGGTTGAGCTTATAAAAACCTGATAGCGTGGCAGGTCAGGCAACCTGGCCTCCTAATTTATTCATCGCGTAAAGACTATTAGCTTTGCCGAACTTGGCTCTATGGGATCAAGGGCGTGCCGCCGCAGGCGGCACGCCTGTCACCTACGTAGCTCCTCGCCTTGGCGGCCGCATCCGCTTCCGACACGGCGGGCTGCCGCTCCGCTCCGCCCGCCGGCCGGGCGGTGCGGCCGCCAGCGGGTCACCTGGCGCAGCGCCGCGCGGCGGCGGCACGCGAGTCCCCTGGGCCATCCCGGTCTCCTCGGCAAGCTACGAGCGTTGGTGACATTCGGGTCGTTCGTGACTCGATCTCCGTTACGCACCGTCGTGGGAGACCTCCATCCCGACGCCTGATCGTGACAACGGCCGGTAGCACCGCGTCAAGACGATGAAGCGTGTCTTGACCCGGCACCACCGGCCGCGTGGAGGCTTCGTATCGGGATGCAGGGCAGGGTGTGACTGGTCCGCCAGGCCGTCTCCAGGCCGTCAGAGGTCAGGAAGAGGCAAGCACCCGCGAGAACTGGTGACAGACAAAACCGCAGCTCAGCCCACCTAAGAGGCAGGAACGCCGAGGTCGAGCAGAACACCGGAGCAGATCATCGCGATCTGGTCGATCAAGCCCGATCTTGGGGACCACCGGGGGACCACACGTCGTGCACGCCAGTGAACGACCAGGCATTCCCGACACGCCAGTTGATCACGTACACGGGCCCTGAGCTGCGAAAACCCCGACGCCCCCGTCCTGGGGGTCAAGGGGTCGCAGGTTCAAATCCTGTCAGCCCGACGGACAAGCCACGTTTACCCAGGTAGACGTGGCTTTCGTCGTCTCCGGGGCCGTCCGGAAGTACCTTCCGTACCCTCCCCCGCGCCGCCCCGGCGCTAACGTGCAGCAAAGCCCCGCGGGGAGGGTCATGCTGGACATCATCGGTCTCCGGGAAGCCGACCTCGACGTCTACCAGGCCTTTGCCGGCTCCGGGTCGATGACCCACGCCGAACTCCGGGAGGCCACCGGGCTCTCCGATGAGCAGCTCGGGCCCATCGTGCGCGTCCTCACCAGGAAAGGGCTGCTCGCGCGGCTTCCCGGCACTCCCAAGGCCTACGCGCCCGTGCAGCCGGAGATTGCGCTCGGGGCCATGCTCGGGCGCAAGCAGCAGGAACTGGCCGCCGCGCGGTTGGTCTGTGAACGGCTTGAACAGCGGTTTCGGGACGCTCCCGCGCAGCATTCCGTCGACCTCGTCGAGGTCGTGCACGGCCACGAGCGCATTGCCGAACGCGCCGACCAGCTTCTGCGGCGGGCCAAGCAGGAAGTCACCTTCGTGGACAAGCCGCCCTATGCGCAACCGCCCACGGTCCTGCATCCCGCCGAACGGGAGCTGCTCGGACGCGGGGTTCGGTTTCGGGGGGTTTACGACCGGAGTGCGCTCGAAGTGCACGATCTTCCCACCGATCTCGAGGCCGGGCTCGTGCTCGGCGAGGAAGCCCGCGTCGTGCCGGAGGCGCCCGTCAAGATGATTCTCGTCGACCGGGACTTCGGGCTGGTTCCGCTGCGGTCCGATCTTCCCGAAATCCGCTCCGCGCTCGTCATCCGGCGGTGTGCCCTCCTCGACGCGCTCGGTGCGCTCTTCGCGCTTCTGTGGCGCGAAGGGCTGCCGCTGCGGTTCCCCGGCGCCGAGCAGCCGGGCGTCCTCTCCTTCGATGACGCCCGGCTGCTGGCCCTGCTCACGACCGGCCTGCCCGACCGCAGCATCGCCAAGCAGCTCGGCATGAGCTACCGGACCTTCCAGCGCCGGCTGCAGAACCTGATGAACCAGCTCGGCGCCGGCACCCGGTTCCAAGCCGGGCTGCAAGCCGCCGCGCGCGGGTGGGTCGCGCTCCCCCGGCCCGACGTCAGGGAGTGAGCTCGTACGCCCGCTGCACCGTCTGCGTGACCGTGTCGCCCGACGCGTCCCGGGCGTCCGTGCGCAGCCAGACGAAGCCGCCCGACGGCTGGTTCACCGTCACCGTCCACACCGCGTCGCCGTGCGGTTTGGCCACCGCCGCCGTCCAGGTGCGGCCTTCGTCCACTGAGGACGACACCTTCAGCTGCGTCACCGGGCCGCCGCGGGCGCCGGAATGGGACGCCGCCGCGATGTCGAACGTGAACGCCGGACTCGCCGGGGCCCGGTTCGCCGGGTCCAGCGGGATCCGGTAGTCCAGCTGGATGAGCGGCTGGAACGAGCACGCGGTCCCGGCCGGGTAGCAGGTGTACCCGGCGGGTGGCGCCGTCGCGGAGCGCGCCGAGGTGAACGTCCACGACGTGTCGGTGCGGGGCGCGCGCTGGAACAGGACCGTGCTCGGCGTGCCCACCCAGGCCTGGGCCGGCATCACGTCGGTGACGTCCAGGCGGTAGGTCGCCTGCTCCGGCGCGAGCCGGAACACCGGGAACAGCGCCAGCGGATCGTCCGCATTGGACCGTGGGACTTCGGCGCCGTCGCGGAACAGGCGCGCTGTCGTCCCGGTGAAGTAGCGGGCGTTTTCGTAGGGGCTCGTGTAGTTCGCGCCGTCCGTCCACTGCAGAGCCGGGACGAACAGGTCCGGGTCGGTCCCGCCGCGGCACAGCGAGCACAGCACCGTCCAGCCGCTCGCCGTCGCCGGGTAGCGGGCCGGGTGGTCGAGCGGCAGCTCCACCGCCGTGCTGTGCAGGGGCGCGCGGAACCAGTGCTCGTCCGGCCGCGTTCGCTCGCCCGGGCGGTAGGTGCCCTGGCGGTTCATCGCGAGTGACGCCCGTCTGCCCGTCGCGTCGGTGCCCGACAACGTCACCACGCGCTTCCAGACGAGCCGGTCGTCGCCCGGCCCGGTGTACTCCGTCCACGTGCCCGGCACCGGGATCTTCTCGCCCTGCACGAGCTGCGTCTTCCACGAGCCGGTCGGGAACGCGTACCAGGTCTTCTGCCCGCTCAGGTCCGGGCGGTCGGCGTGGTAGGCCGTCTTCGTCGCGACCAGCGACACCCGGTCGACCCGGCGCGTGAGGTCTTTCGGCACGCCGTTGCGGTCGAAGTAGCTGAGGTTGTACATCGCGTCGGGTGCCGCGCGCACCACGAGGTGCACCGACGTCGCCGCGCGCAGCGCCTCACCTTGTTCGGAGCCCAGGGAAAGCGTCGGGACCACCGTGCTCGTCAGCCCCGGGATCGGCGCCGCACCGGCGTACGGCAGCAACACTGTCCCGCCCGCCGCGGCCACCTGGCGGGCCGCGGCCGACGCGCTCGCGGCGACCTCCTCGGGGGTGCCCGCCGGGAGCCGCACGAGGACGGCCTTCCCGCGGACGTCGGCCGCCGCCAGGTTCGCCGCCTCGGCGAACACGAGCGGCAGGGTCCGCTCGCCGGGCAGCTTCGCCGTCAGCGACGGGACGTCGTACGCCGGGTTGAGCACGGCTGTTCCCGCGGTGAGGGAAACGGCTGCCGACGACAGGACCGCGCTGTCCTGCACCGAGATCGTGCCCGTCGTGGTGGCCGGCGCCGGCGCGACCCGCACGTCCCACGCGGCGCTGCCGGTCGACAGCCCGGCTTCGCCGATGTAGCCGCTCGTGCCCGCCGACGCCGGGATCACCCGCCGCAGCATGACGGTCCGGTCCCGCAGATCGGCGGGCTCGGGCATGACGAACGTGGCCGGGACGGCGGTCGCCGCGTCCAGGGTGATCTCCGCCGGTCCGGTGACCGCGACCCCGGCGGCGCTGACGGCCGACCAGCGGCGCGCCGCGGCGCCGTTTTCGACGATCCAGCCCAGCGCCGAGTACCGGCCGGCGGGCACGCCGACGCGGCCGACGCCGTCCACCAGGTCGACCTGCTGGCTGACCTGGTCGAGGAAGGGGTCGTTGCGGTTGGCGGTGCCGGCGCTGTCGTCGATCAGCTGCACCGAGGCCAGCGACGCGGGCGCCCCCGTCGAGTCCAGTACCCGCACGGTGACCGGCGCGAGCGCCGCCGCGTTGTACGCGCTCACCGCGGTGCGCACGGCGTCGGACCCGTCCGCGGTCGTGGCCAGCACCGAGCCGCCGTAGACGCCGGCGGTGCCTTGGTTCGGATCTTCGCTCAGCTCCACGGACTTCGTGGAGTTCGGTGGCACGGACAGGGTCGTCCCGGACAGCTGCATCCCCGGGAGGGGCGCGGCCTGGTCGTCCCACGGGTGCACCTGGAGCTTGAGCGTGAGGTCGAGCGGCTTGTCACCGGTGTTGGCGTAGGTCAGCGTCCGGGTGATCCGCGCCGCCGTGGTGCGTTCGGTGCGGCCGAAGCTGGCCACGGCCGTCCCGCTCGATTCCTGGGTGACGGCGCGGGCGATGTCGAGCAGCCCGGAACCCTGCTCGTACCACTGCAGGCCGACGTCCTTCGCCGTGCTGACCAGCTCGTTCTTCAGCGCCTCCCCGGACAGCCCGGGGTGCTGCTGGAGCAGGATCGCCGCCGCGCCCGCGACGTGCGGCGTGGCCATCGACGTGCCGGACAGCCGGGTGTAGAAGTCGTCGACCGGGTCGCCGAGCGCCGTGCCGGCCGCGCGGGCCGCCGCGATGCCGACACCCGGCGCGGCGATCTCCGGCTTCACCGCCGCGTCGCGCAGGCGCGGGCCGCGGCTGCTGAACCACGCCAAGGAGTTGTCGCGGTCGAGGGCGCCGACGGTGAGGGCCGACGCCGCCGCGCCCGGGGTCGTCACGGTCCGGTCGCCGGGACCCGCGTTGCCCGCGGCGACCACGAACAACGTGCCCTTGTCCGCCGAAAGCGTGTCCAGCTGCTGGCTCAGCGGGTCGTAGCCGTCGCTCACCCCGGCGCCCAGGCTGAGGTTGACGATCTTCGCGCCCTGCGCGACGGCCCAGTCGACGCCGGCCATCACCTGCGCGGTGTCGCCCTCGCCCGAGGCGTCGAAGACCTTGGCCACCATCAGTTTCGCGTCCGGCGCGACACCCTTGTAGCGCCCGCCGGAAGCGGCGCCGGTGCCCGCGACGATCGACGCGACGTGCGTGCCGTGGCCGTTGCGGTCGACGACGTCGCCTTCCCCGCTGAAGTCCGCGGCGGCGACCGTCTTGCCGGCCAGGTCCGGGTGGCCGGCGTCGATGCCGGTGTCGACGACGGCGACCGTTGTCCCGGCCCCGGTCAGGCCGTGCTGCCACGCGGTCGGCGCGCCCACCTGGATCGTGCTCTGGTCCAGCGCCACCCGGACCTTGCGGTCGAGCTGGACCGCCGAAACCCCGTTGGCCAGCGCGGGTTTGCCCGTCGCGTCCCGGGTCACCAGGGCGTGCCAGAAGTCGGCCGCGCCGGCCTTCTCGACCCGGAGGCCGACGCCGTTGGCGGTGGTCAGCGGGATCCGGCGGTCGGTGCGCGGGAGGGCTTTCGCCTTCGCGTCCAGGGCCGTGGCGGAGAGGGCGGTGCGGCCGCCGTAGCGGGCGATGACGGGGATCGTCGCGGTGGCCGCGTCGTCCCGGCCGTCGCCGACCAGCTCGGTGAGGTTGAACAGGTCGCGGTTCAGCACGCCGGTGCTGACCAGCGGGAGGGCGTCCGAGGGGTAGACGAGCAGGCCTTCGGCCGTGGTCGTGATGGTGAAGGCGGGCTGCGGCCGGTCCGGCCTCGACGCCGGTTCGACCTGGGCGGTGCGGTGCCCTGCGCTGTCCTGTTCGTAGGTCACGACGTCGCCGGTGAGCAGCGTGACGCGGTGGACGGCAGGCGGCGGCGCCGCTGCTGTCGCCGCGGCAGCTTCCGGCGCGGGCAGCGGGGACAGGACGATCGCGGCGACGACGGCCAGGTGACGGCGCTTCGGCCGGTGAGGGGGGCGCGGGGACATCGGGACCTCACTCTCCTCGGATGCCAGGCGGCGGCCGTGGAGCACGGCCGCCGCGAGGGTTTTTCCGAGGATGAGCGAGGTTTTGCCAGAAAGACACGGGTTCGGCTGGCGGGGTGTCGCCATCGGCGACATCCCGCCAAGGGGAAGGCCCGGGCCGAGTGACGGCCCGGGCCTTCCGGGGTGCGACCCGGCCGGAGCGTCTCCCCGCTCTGACGGCCCGGTCGCGGCGGGCGCTCCGCCGCGCCTGGCGGATGCCGCACGCGAGGGTCGTGGGCGCCCGCGAGGCAGGGGCGGCCGCCGGATGCAGGGCGGCCACCGGAAGCAGGGCGCCGCCGGGTGGAGTGCGGCCGGGCCGTGAGGGTGCCTGCCCGTCACGGCCCGGCCGCGGCAGGGGTTCCGCCGCCGGGTCGGGGTTCTTCCGGGGCGGTGGCCGGCACCCGATCGGGGTCACCGGCGATGCCGCTGGGCGAAGGTCAGTTCTCCATGCCCGGCGTGCGCTGGTGCAGGGAGAAGTCCAGGCGGTTGTTGTCGGTGTCCGTGCTCAGGATGTCGCGGGCGCTCGCACCGGCCAGCTGCTCGGTCGCCGCGGTCTCCGGGACCGCTGCCTGGCCTTCGCGCGGGGTGAACGCCGACGTGCTGAACGCGACGCCGTCGACCTTCGCGCCCGTCTGGCTGAAGACCGCCACGCCGCCGCTCGTCGGGATGCCTTCCACCGTCGAGAGGAAGAACGGCACCACGTTGGTCTGGTCGGCGATCGTGCCGGAGAAGTTCTGGCCGGTCAGGACCACGAACTGGCCGGGGTTGCCCTTCGGCTGCAGCACCGTGCCGGCCGGCAGCGCGATCGTGTCCAGCACCGCGTTGCCCGGGCCGTAGACGCGGATCGTGTAGCCGGTCAGGTCCTGTGCGCGGTTGGACACGTTGCGGATCTCGATGAACTCGTCGGTCGGGCCGTTCGGGCCGCGGGTCGAGACCTCGTTGATCACCACCGACGACGAAACGGCCGGCTGCTCTTCGGTCGCGGCGGCCACACCACCGGCCGCGAGGCCCGCTACCGAGGCCAGGATCGCCGAGCAAGCCAGAAGACGACGCATGATCGAATCCTTTCGGGGAGGAATTGAGAATACCGCTGTCCACCATTCCGGAACTGTTTTCCGTCGGTGGCCGGACCAGTATCCAAGGAAGATCGACGCGATCGGAAGGGGCCAGTTATCCGGTACTTTCAGCCAGCCGGCGCTGCCGCCGGGTCACGGCGGCGGCCAGCTCCAGCTCCGTGCACGGGGTTTCCAGCACCCGGCTGAGCCAGCTGCGCCAGTACGGTCCGGGGATGCGTTTTCCCCGCTCCCACCGGGAAATCTCTTCCCGGGTGACGCTGTCGTTGCCGGACATCGCGTGCAGCCTCGCCGCCAGGTCGTCCTGGGACCAGCCCAGCGCCGTCCGCCGTTCGGCCAGCAGTTCGCACATCGAATCGAACGACGTTCTTTCCCCGCGCCTGCTTTTTGCGGGCACCACGAACACCCCTTTCTCCGGATTTCGACGGAAATTCAGTTCCGCGCTCGCACGCAGCTGAAGTCGACGAGGTTGTCGTCGGTGTCGCGGCTCGCGGCGTCGCGCGATTCCGCGAGCCCGGGGCACGGCGCCGCGGCCTGCCGCTCCCGGCACGGCGACGACGCCGTCCAGCCGACGGCGTCGGCCCGCACCCGGCGCTGGTCCAGCAGCATTTCGCCGTCGCCGGGCACCTCCGGCACGACGAGCTGCGCCGCTTCCGTGCCGCCGAAGCCCGCGGAGGCGATCAGGAAGTGCCCGCCGGCCGGCAGCACCGCGCCTGCCGGCAGCGACGCCAGCTCGACCGGCGCCGGGCTGCTGCCCGTGCACGAGCGCACGGACCAGCCGCCGAGGTCCACGTCCGCGGCGCCGACGTTGTGCAGGACCAGGTACCCGGCCGGGCCGGCCAGCACCTCGTGGATCTTGACCACCGAGGCCGCGGCGACCGGTACCGGGACCCCGCCGAGCGCGAGCGACACGGCCAGCGCGCCTCGCGCGATCACGGAACCGGCCTCCCGGGGGAACGGCTGCCTCGCCGACGCCGAAGTGCTCACTCCGGCCACACTAGGAAAAAGATCTCCGGGTCACAGGGACCGGCCGGTACCGAACCTGGCCCGCGAGCAGTACTCCCGGTACCGCCGGTACCGCGCCCGGGTCAACCGCCGGCACCCGGCGGGCGCAACGGCGTCGCGCAGGGCACCGGGGCGACGCCGGACGCGAGCGCGTGCACCAGCTCCCGCCGGCTCGAGAACCCGAGCTTCTGCAGGATCCGGCTGGCGTAGTTCTTCACCGTCTGCCGGGCCAGGTGCAGCTCGCCGGCGATCTCGTCGTTCGACCACCGGCAGAGCATCAGGGCGAGGACGTCCTCCTCCCGCTTGGTCATCGCGCCGGTGTAGGGCAGGGACCCGGCGAGCAGCGGCGCCGTCTCCCCCGCCGGCACCCAGACCCGGCTGCCCGCGAGCGTGGCCCGCACGGCGGCCATCAGCCGCGCGCCGCTGGCCGACTTGTGCACGAAGCTGTCGGCGCCGGCGTTCAGCGCCATCGCGACGGCCGCGGGCGAGGCATCGCCGGCGAACACCAGCACGGCCGCGCGGTCGAGACGTTCCTTGGCGAACTGGCAGATGCCCGCTCCCGCCGGCTCCCCGGCCAGCGACAGCTCGGTGATGACCAGGCCGGGCCGGGAGGTTTCGCACTGCCGCAGGGCTTCCCGTTCGCAGCCGGCTTCGGTGACCGCGCGCACCCCGGCGTAGTCCCGCAGCAGCTGCCGGATCGCGTACCGCAGCACGGGCTGGTCGTCCACCACGAGCGTCGTGACGCAGTGCATGGTTCCCCTTCGGTGTCTCGTCCGGCTCCGGCCGGATGCGATCCTGCCGCTTTCTTCGCCACGCGCAGACCGTCATCCGGGTGATACGTGGCGTTCACACGACGAAACCGTCCTCGATTGCCCGGCGAAACAATCCGCAGCGGCAACTCTCGCAAACGGCGGAGAGATCACCGGCGAATGCCGTCGTTCCTAATGATGAATCACGGACGTCACGCGGTGACACGCGCGATTTCCGGTATCGTCGCCCCGCCGGCCACCGACCGTGAATCCCCAGGAGAACGCGTGAACCCTGCTGCCCAGGCCCGCTGCCACCGCCCGGACCCGGCCGCCATCGTCCTCGCGCAACAGGTGCTCCTGCGGTTCGGCACGGGCGACTTCGCCGGCGTCGCGCAATTGCTCGCGCCGCGCGTCGAATGGCACGGTCCGACCCCGGAAAACCCGGGCGGAGCCTGCGAAATCCGTACCCGGCGGCAGGTCGAGTCCTTCCTTTCCGCGTTCGACTCCGCGATGACCGTCGCCGGGCTCACCGTGGGCCGCTGGGTGTGCGAGGAGGACACCGTCGTGGTGCTGGGCCGGATCCGTTGCCAGGCCAGGGCGAGCGGCGCCGAGACGGCCTACGAGTTCGCCGTGTCCCTGACGGCCGGGGCGGACCTCGTCGACTCGTGCTGGCTCCTCGCGCACCCGGTGGGCACCGCGGCGTGACCGGCACCGCCCGGGGCCGCCGGACGCGCGAGGAGCTCGTCGACGCCGCCGCCGCGATCTTCGACCGGGTCGGCTTCGCCGGGAGCACGCTCGAGCTGGTCTGCGCGGAGGCCGCGGTGACCAAAGGGGCGCTGTACTGCCACTTCCCGTCCAAGGCGGCGCTGGCCGCCGCGGTCGTGGAGCGGTACTGCCCGGTGTGGTGGGACCTGGCGGCCCGGCTCTCCGCCCGGCAGTCCAGCCCCGTGCAGGTGCTCGTCGGCCTGACGTTCGAGGTCGCCCGGCGGCTGCAGCACGATCCGGGGTACCGGGCGAGCGTCCGGCTGCCGCTGCACGCCGAGCTCGCGGACGTGCTGGCACCCGCGCACTTCCTGGGCTGGCTGGCCGTGGTGCGCGAACTGCTGCGCGGCGCCCGGCACGCGGGCGAACTGCGCGGCGACGTGGACGTCCCGGCGGCCGCCGAAAGCACCGTCGCGGAGTTCGCCGGCACCCACCTCCTCGTCCGGGCCACGGCCGGCGAGCAGGACCTCGCCGGCCGCGTCCGCGCGATGTGGCGGCAGCGCCTGCCCGGGCTCGTCGAACCCGGCACCTCGGCGCGGGTGCGCCTGGAGGCCCCGGAGCCGGGGTGACCGCCGAGGGGCGCCGGTCACCCCGGTCCGTTCAGGAGCCGACCCCGCGCACGCTCCTGCGCCGCGGTCCTCCTCGCCCCTGGCGGCGGAATCCTCCGCCGCCGGCGGAAAAGTACGGCCGCGGCGGGCACGTGGCCCACCCCCGGCCGGGTGATACCCGGGGTATCACCCGGCCGGGAGGTATCACACGATGCCGAGGTCGCGGGCGAACGCGGCCAGCTGGGTGCGGCTGCGCAGGTCGAGCCGGGCCAGCATGCGGGAGACGTGGGTCTTGATCGTCGACTGGCTCAGCCCCAGCTCGGCCGCCACCTCCAGGTTCGAGCAGCCCCGCGCGACGAGCCTGAGCACGCTCAGTTCCCGTTCCGTCAACGGAACCCGCGGCTGCGCCGGCCGCAGCGGGGCACGGGCACGGAGCTCGTCGAGCAGGTCGCCGGCCGCGGGCGGGGCCAGCCAGGCCCCGCCCGCCGCGACCGCGCGGACCACGGCCGCCCACGGGCCGGTGCCGGCCCCGTCGACGACGTAGCCGCGCACGCCCGCCTGCGCGGCGGGCACCGTGTCCGCCGGGTGGTACGCGTCGGCCACGAGCACGACGGCCGGCGGGCGGCCGGTGCGCGCGAGGTTTCCGACGGCCGTGACGCCCTCCTCGCCGAGCGCGGCCCGGTCGAGCACCACCACCGACGGCGCGAAGTCCGCGAGCTCGGTGACGACGTCGCTCCAGGGCCCGGCGGCCCGGTGCCGCACCTCGATGTCCGCCTCGCCGGCGAGCAGCCGCCCGATCCGCCGGGACCGGCGCGCGCAGGACAGGATCAGCAGAACGCGGATCACGGCCTGGGTGCCCCGCTTTCCCCGGGTCCGCCGGGAGAACACGTTGGGGGGCAATGGTTCGGACCTGTGGTCCCGATCAAGCCGCGTCACCTCCGGAGCCGTTCGCCGTCGCCGGCGGAAAGTAGCGCAGCTGCCCGTGGATCTTCGCTCCCGGTGCCGGAGATCACCGGTTCGCCGGACCACGGATCCGCCGTCCGGTCGCCCGGACCCCGGCAGAAGGACGCACCGCCCGCTCCCGCCCCGCCTTCGCTAGGGTGGGCCGAGCCGATTCGAGGGGGCAGCGATGACCGATCAGGAAGGCGCCGACTGGATTCCGCCCGGTGCCGATCTTTCCCGGCCCAGCGCCGCGCGGATCTACGACTACCTGCTCGGCGGGGCGCACAACCTCGCCGCCGATCGGGCGGTCGCCCAGCAGCTCGAGGCCATCCAGCCGCAGGTCGCGTCCGTGGCGAGGCGGAACCGGGCCTTCCTGCGACGGGTCGTGCGGTTCATGCTCGACCAGGGCGTCCGGCAGTTCCTCGACCTCGGCTCCGGGATCCCGACCGTCGGCAACGTGCACGAAGTTGCCCAGGACGTCGACGAGAACGCCAAAGTCGTCTACGTCGACTACGAACCCGTCGCCGTCGCGCACAGCCGGATGTTGCTCAAGGGGAATCCGAACGCCGAGGCGCTCGAGGCCGACGCCACCGACACCAAGGCCGTGCTCGCCTCCGAGGCCGTGACGAGGCTGATCGACCTCGACCGGCCCGTCGGGCTGCTCGCCATCACGCTCGGGCACTACCTGCCGGAGGTGCGGGGTGTCTTCGGGGCTTACCGGGACGCGCTCGCGCCCGGCAGCCACCTCGCGCTCACCCACCTCACCAACGACTTCGCCGTCCTCAGCGACCCGAAGATCGCCGAGACCATGCGGTCGACGCAGGACAACATCTACCCGCGCTCGCGCGACGAGGTGCTCGCGCTCTTCGACGGCTTCGAGCTCGTCGAGCCCGGGCTGACCACCTCCGCGAACTGGCGGCCGGACCGGCTCGCCGCCGTCGTGGATCCCGAGGAGGACGGGCTTTACGCCGGCGTCGGCGTCAAGCGGTAGCCGAGGGACTCGCCGATTTGCAGGTGTCAGGGCGGGCCTTACAAGCGCACGGCCGAGCCTGACAAGAGGAAGGCCGATGTCCACTCGTCGAGCTCTGTCAGCCGCGCAGTCAGCTCTTCGATTTCGGCCCAGCGGCGGTGCTCGCGTTCCAGGTCCGGGACCAGGAAGTCCTCCACCAGCAACAACAGCGTGGCGATCTCGTACGCGACGTCGGCGAGGCGCAGGAACGGCCGGTACTCCGCTTCGGTGCCCGGCCCGTGGGCCACGGCCCAGGCGCGGGCGCCGTGGCCGGCGGCGCGGCACACCGAGACGACCGTCCGCCGGATCCGTTCGCGCCGCGAATCCGGGCGCCCTTCGGTCAGCGGGGCCACGTTCCACGCCACCGACAGCAGGCAGCACCCGGCGTCGTCCATTGAGTTGTGCTTCACGGGACGTACTCTGCGGACCTCCGGGCACAGTCCCGGTGGTGCGACGCGCCGGGTCACCCCATCGTGTGACGAACCGGCCCGGATCGGGCGAGCATCGGCAGTGAGACGAAGTCCGCCAAGGCCTGCTGGCCGGCCGCGTTCGCGTGGATGCCGTCGCCGTTGTCGTACGCCGGGAGGATGCTGTTCGGCTTCAAGGGATCCTTGAGCACCTGGTCGAAGTCGACGACGCCGGAACACGCGCCACCGCAGCTGTTCCACTTCGAGACGAACAACCCGATGTCGTGCCGCGCCAGGTTGGCCCGGTCGTCGTAGCCGGGCCGGGGCGTGCTCGGCGTGACGTAGACGGCGATCCCGGCGTCCCGCAGCCGCTGGAAGACTTCGCGGTAGCTCGCCAGGATCGTCGGCGCGTCACAACCGTAGGCCAGGTCGTTGGTGCCGTAGTAGTAGATGACCGCCGTGACGCCGTGCAGTGCCAGAACGTCCCGGTCCAGACGGCTCGCCGCGTCCAGGCCGGCGACCGACGGCGGCATCCCCGGGCAGGTCCGCGCGCTCGTCGTGCCCGAGACGCCCGCGTTGGCGACGGCCAGCGGTGCCGAGGCGGCGACGAGCCGCCGCGCGAGGTCGTCGGTCCACCGGCGGTCCGCGCCGAGCTGCGTGCAGCCGGGACCGCAGTCGGTGCTGCCGATGCCGTCGACGACCGAGCTGCCGAACGGGACGACCGTGCCCTTCAACGCCGGGTTGTGGACGTCGACGGCGCTCACGACGTACGTCGCGCCGACGGTGGAGGTGAACGCCCCGGCCGAGACGTCGGCGGTGTGGTCGCCGGAACCGGGTGCGGTGAGGTAGTTGTCGCGCAACGCCGCGCCGTGGCGGCCGGGGACGGCGGTGCCCTCGACCGCCATGCTCACGGCCAGGTTCGTGTCCGGCCGCGTGACCAGCTTCGCCTCGTCGCTCCAGACCTCGCCGCCTGCGGGGATCGTCACCGCGCGCCGGCCGGCGAACGTCAGGTCGCGCACTCCCGACACGGACGCGCCGGTGCCGCTCAGGCCGGCGGTGGCGTGCCCGATCGTCAGCGGGCCCGTGCCGAGGGTGTTCTGCAGCCGGACGCGCACCGCGTCGCCGCCCTGGCTCAGGTGGGTGATCATGCGCAGCGTCTGCCCGGACACGGGCGCGTCGGCGTGCCCGTCCTGCGACTGCGCCCACGACGTGAACCAGGCCGGCCCGGCGCCGTCGGCACCGGGCGCCGAGGCGACGACGAATGCGGAAACCGCGGCCAGGACAGCGATCCGATGAGCTGCTCGCACGGTTCTTGATCGTAGGGAGCGGGTCACGAGACCGGCAAGCAGCTCGTCCGTTCTTGTCAGGGCCCCGGATTCCGGCGACGCTCGGCACCCTCGCCGTCCTGCACCGGCCGCCGTGGCCGGACCTGTCGGACCTGTCGGGCCGCCGGCAGCGTCAAGCCGCGCCGCCGGCCAGGGCGACGACCCGGCCGAACGGGCCGTTGTAGTAGTTCTGGTCGCCCGGCAGGCCGCCGCTGCGCGCGAACTGCCAGATGCTCTGCTTGTCCCAGCCCGCCGGGAGCTCCCCGATCTCCGGCGCGTACCGGGCGAGCCACAGCGGGTTCGTGTCACCGAACCCGTTCGCGTTGCCGGTGCACTGCTTCCACCACGCGGTGCTCGTGTAGATCAGCGCGCTGCGCTTGACCTTCGCCAGGTACGTTCGGGTGAAGTCCTTGATCCACGCCGTCATGTCGGCCGGGTTCTTGCCGTAGCAGACGTCGCCGTACGGGTTGTACTCGATGTCCAGCGCACCGGGGAGCGTCTTGCCGTCGGAGCGCCAGCCCCCGCCGTGGGCGATGAAGTACTCGGCCTGTTCGGCGCCACCCGAGACGTCCGGGCGGGCGAAGTGGTACGCGCCGCGGATCAGGCCCGCCGCGTGCGCGCCGTCGTACTGCTGGGCATACTGCGGGTTGACGAACCCGGTGCCTTCGGTGGCCTTGACGTAGGTGAACCTCGCGCCGCCCCCGGCCGCCGCGGCCCAGTCGACGGCGCCCTGGTGCCCGCTGACGTCGTGGCCGAGCGTCTGCCCGGCCGGCTCGGCGCGCGCGGTCCCGTGCACACCTTCGTGCAGCGCGATCTGCGTGCCCGCGAAGTTCGTGTCCGCGCGCGAGTAGTCCGCGGCTTCCGCGGGCACGGCGACGACCACCGAAGCGAAGGCGGCCAAGGCGCCCGCTGCGGCGAGACGCCGTCGCCACCGCTGTTCGTCGTGTCCGGCAACGGTTCGGCTCATCGGGGCTCCGATCTCGGTACGGGCACGTCCAAGATCATGGTGCCTGCCCGTGTCGCTCCCCGCGAGCGCTACGTCACTCGATGTGGTGATCTATAGCTCTGTGGTGATGATCGCTTCGACCAGTACTTCCCCCGCACGGGTGAGTTCGACGACGCCGTCGTGCGGTCGCAGCTCGACGAGCCCCCGTGCTTCCAATGCGCGGAACCTGCCCAGCCACGGCTCGGCGAACAACGACCGGCCCGGGAACCGCGAGCCGTGCAGGGAGTCCCGCAGCGGCTGCAACGTCGTCAGCGCCATCTTGACGGCCCGCGCTTCCTGCGCTTCGGGGGTGAACCGCGTCGCCGAGCCCAGCGGGATGCGGCCGCCCGAGACGGTCTCGCTGTACCGCTTCGAGTTGACGTCGGTGATCGCCTCCGACGCACGGCAGCTCGACGAGCCGCCCAGGCCGATCGCGACCTCGGCCTCCTGCTTGTCCTGGTCGACCATGATGGCCTTCCACTTCTCGGGGCCGAGGCCGTCCCGCGCGAAGTACATCGTCGGGTGCTCGGTGTACCCCGCCGCGCGCAGGCCTTCGGTGAGCAGTTCCCGCATCTGGTACTGCTCGCCGAGCGTCGGCCAGCGGTGGCCGTCGCGGACCAGCTTGTCCCGGTAGGACGGCAGCTGCCACGCGGCCGGCTTCTCGCCGGTGACGCCGGTGCGGGTGTCGCTGTAGGACGCGAGGTGCAGCTTGGTGCACACCACGGCCGTGACCTCGTTCTCCAGCACGACGTCGAGGTCGCGGCGGACGCTGTCGAGGGTCTGGTCGAGCAGGCCGTACATCAGGTCGATGCTGACCCACTCGAAGCCCGCGGCCGTCGCGTTGCGGACGAAGTCGACGCACATCTGCGCGGTGTGCTCACGGCCGCACAGCTCCAGGACGTGGTCGTCGAAGGACTGGACGCCGCTGGACAGCTTGGTGCAACCCAGGTCCCGCAACAACGCCAGCTTGGCCGGGGTGAACGTGCTCGGGTCGCCCTCGAACCGGATCGTGGTGCCGGCGGTGAACCCGAACTCCGAGCGGTAGAACTCCAGGAGGCGGCGGATCTCCGGTTCCGGCAGCAGCGACGGCGTCCCGCCGAAGACGTTGAACTCCCCCACCTCGGCGCCGGCCAGGCGCGGCACGGCGTCGAGCCACAGGCGGGCTTCGGCGATGTTCAGGTCGACCCAGTGCTTCGCCTTTTCGTACGCCACTTCGGGGTTGCCCTTGACCAGCACCACCGGGTACTGGCAAAACCGGCAGCGGTACGCGCACGTCGGGATGTAGGACCAGAGGTGGATCGGGCCCGATGACGCCAGCTGCGCGTCCAGATCGCGCAGGAAGTCGTCGGGCGAACCGGGGACGTTGCCCGGGAAGACGTGCGCCCCGAACGGGTCCTCCTGCACGAAGTCGAGCAGGTGCCGGTTCTCCGGTGCCGCCAGGACGTCGAGCACGGCGGGGCGCGGCCAGGCCGGGTCGAGCGCGTGCAGCGAGCCGATCGCCTCTTCGTAGGCGAGGGTCATCAGAACACCCCTCCGTTGCCGAAGTAGTTGTGGGCCTCTCCCGATTCGCGGTCTTCGCAGTAGTAGTGGACGAACTCCGCGAAGCGCTCCTCCGGCACGTCCGCCAGGCACGGCGGCAGCGGCGGCGGGACGCCGATGTCTTCGCCGACGTGCCTGCGCAGGCAGGCGAACAGGTCGTCGGCGAACTCGAAGTACAGCCGGTAGGACGGCGTCTTGTACGCGTGGATCGGCGTGAAGTCGACCACGCGCATCTCGTGCCGGATCTCCTCGATCCGCCGGGCCAGCCGCGCCGCCAGGTCGGTGCCGAAGAACGCGATGACGGCGTCGTCCTCCAGCAGCGCGGGCGTGAGGAGCACCGGCAGGATGGTGTTCTTCGGCGTGAAGTCCTTGATCGAGAACTCCCACGCCTGACGCGCCTCCGCCTCGGTGAGGTCAACGGGCACAGCGGGCGCTGAAGGCCGGATGTCGCGCATGACGATGATGCCGTCCGAGCCGTAGGCCCGGCCCGCGATCACCTCGTCGATGGCGTGGTCGACGCGCCGGGGGTTGATCTCGACCCGCGAGCGCGGCGCGTACGTGATCGCGTCTCCCCCGCTGGCGACCTTGATGCCGAAGTCCCAGTCGTCGGAGAGGTGGTTGACGAACTTGCCGTCCTGCAGCTGGTAGAAGATCTCGATGCCGCCCGCGCGCTCGTAGGCGTCCCGTTCGACCGCGAAGCCCTTGCCGTCGGGGAAGCCGCCGAACAGCGAGAAGGTGACGGCGCGGCACCGGAGCGTCCGCTGGATCGCGTCCCACAGCCGTGGCCGTCCGGTGAAGTGCCCGGGGTTGTAGTAGTAGTCGCAGACGCCGATGGCGGCCTTGCTCTCCTCCATCGCGGCGAACAGTTCGCTCAGCCAGTGCGCGTCGACCCGGCAGTCCGCATCGGCCGAAACGAGGTAGAACCGCTGCGCCGGGTCGGTGTCGGGCCGGTTGCGGCTGCGCGCCGCGGCGAAGTCCATGCCCGCCCGCCGCGCGCACGAGACGCCCTGCTCGGGCTCGTGGATCACGTGCAGCGCCAGGTCCGGGTGCGCCGCCGCGAAAGCACGGGCGATGGCCACGGTGTCGTCGGTCGAGTTGTTGTCGACGAGCACGACCTCGTACCGGCTCTTGCCGAGCGGGCCGCGCTGGTCGTGCAGCGTCCGCAGCACCTCCGGCAGGTTCGCGGCCTCGTTGTAGACCGGCAGCACGACCGAAACCCGCGTGCCCGCGCCCATCGGCGGCGGGTACAGCCGGCCGACCAGCTCGTCCGCGACGCGCGTGCCGAACCGCGCCTGCCCGAGTTCGGAGTTCGCCCGCACCACTTCGGCCCGTTTCCCTTCGTCGGTGATCAGTTCGGCCACTTCGCGGGCGAACGCCGCGTCCGGCAGGTCGCGGGCCCGGATGTCCAGCACCGGCGCCCGGAAGCCGCCGTAAACGGCGTTATACAGCTCGTACCCGCTCGTGATGTACGGCGTCCCGGAGGCGATGGCTTCGCTGACCGGGTTGCCGTAGCTCTCGTAGTCGTAGGAGGTCAGGAAGGACACGACGGTCGCGTGCGCGAGGAGGTCGCGCACCGAGTAGCGGTCGGGCACGGTCGTGTCGTACGGCGTCAGCCAGCCCCCGAAGACGACGCGGTCGCCGACGCCGAGCCGGGTCGCGAGTTCGACGAGCCGGGCGTGCTCGGCCGGGGCCTCGGCGACGTCGCCGGCCACGAACAGCCACGCGTCCGGGAGCAGCGTCAGCAGGTGGAGGTCCCGGTCGACGCGCTTCTGCGGGATGATCCGCGTGATCCGCGCCAGCAGCGGGACGTCGGCGGGAATCCCGTGGTCGCGCCGGAAATCCGCGTTGCGCTCGTCGATCCGCGCGGGCGCGACGGTGAACGCGTTGGGCAGGACGTCGATGTTCCGCAGACCGGGAACCCACTCCAGGGTCTTCACCTTCGCCTGCTCGTGCAGGGCGAAGTAGTGGATGTGCGGCGAGTTCCGCGGCGCGGGCACGCCCGGGTAGGGGAACCGCCCGTACTTGGCGATGCCCGGCTCGCTCTGCCACATCAGGTCGTGGTCGCGCCAGAACACGAACCGGCCCAGGCGGTGCCGGGCGCCGTAGCGGTCGATCGCGCGGTACAGCGCTTCGGTGTAGGTGATGTTCTCGGGCAGGGTGCCGTTCTCGACCACCACCATCGTCACGCCGAGGCGTTCCCAGGTCGCCACGACCCGGTCGGCCAGCTCACCCGCGATGCGGTCGATTTCCGGGCGCAGGGCGGCAGTCCCGTTCTGGACGACCTCGGTCAGCGTCCGCTCGACGAACGCGCGGTCGTAGCCGCGGATCTCCTCGACGCCCTCGACGCGGGCGAGCGTCACCCACTCCGGCAGCAGCCCGGCTTCCTCGCGGTACGGCCGGAAGAACGCGCCCTTGTCCGCCTTGATGTCGTAGCCCAGGTCCAGGTGGACCCGGCGCCCGCGAAGGCGGCCCGCCGTCTTGAGGAACTCGACCACGACCCCGGACAGCGGAGTTGCGTCGAAGGACACGCCCCAGAGCACTGACATCGATGTCGGACTCCCCGTCTCGGCTTCGCCGTCTTTTCCAGACTAAGCGGCGAAGCGCCGGACGGCCGCGTGAGCGAAATGGTTGACCACGGGCGGGCCCGGCTTCGTCTGCGACACCGCGGTGAGCGCGCTCTCGACCGCGAAGGTCATCGAGCTGCCCGCCGACGGGGTCGGCTTCGAAGGCCGGGCCCGGCCGTGGCTGTCCGTCGAGCGCCGGGTCAGGGCGCCCAGGGCTGGGCGACGACCCAGCTGACGTCGTCGTTGTACGAGCCGGCGGCGTCCCAGGCGTGGGCGCCGCTGGTGTCGGCGATGTACACGGTGTCGTTGTAGTGCCGCAGGTACTTGCCGGAGTAGTTGTAGCTGCGGAACGACGAGCCCTGGCCGTTCTTCCCGGCGACCGGGCAGAACGTCGCGTCGGCGCGGAAGACGGCGCTGCCGTCCATCGGCCGGCGCAGCACCTGGAAGTCGAAGTGGCGCAGGAAGTCGCCCGGGTAGTTCCGGGATTCGAACGACACGCAGGACGCGTCGGCGAGTCCCTTCCGGACGACCCAGGTGGCGTCGTTCTTGTCCAAAGTGGAGCTGACGGGTGAGATCACCGCGGTGTCGTTCCGGTGGCGCAGGTAGTCGTTCGTGCAGCACGCGGTGGTCGCGCGCAGGGAGACCTCCGAACCGGGGCTGAGTGTGCCGGTGCTGCCGGTCGGGCCGCCGTAGCCGACCGAGACGACGTTGGCCTGCACCGCGTTGTCGGCCGCGTCGGTCGGCAGCCCGGCGGTCATCACGCCCTCGAAGAACGACCCGATCGAGCCGTTGCTGTTGTCGCCGCCGGTGCCCAGGACGATCGCGCCCTCCTGGTGCATCGGCGAGTAGCCCGCCCGCGTGGGCTCCGGGCCGGAGTAGGTCGTCCGCAGCCCGCCGGACTGGGCATTGCCGTCCTTGAGCGCGAAGAAGTTCTGGCCGTTGTTCTTCAGGAGGGCGGTCACGAACGGTGCCGTGCTGCCCGTGTTGGCCGTGTTCTGGCTGCCGCCCGCGCTCGATTGGAAGAGCCCGTTCTCCAGGTCCGCCTGCACCCACGGGCCCGCGCCGTGACAGGGCTGGAACCAGCATTCGGTGCCGAAGTTGAGCGCGTCCATGTGGCCGTTGCCCGTGTCCTGGTTGTTCGTCTCGGCGTTGCCGTAGTCGAAGCAGCAGGCGCCGTTGACGTGCGTGCCCGAGGTGATCATGTACATGCCCTCGGCCTGGCCGTTCCTGGCGACGCCGGACGTCGAGTTGTCCCGGTAGCCCATCCGGCCGGAGAAGGAGGCGCCGTAGACCTGGTGGCCGCCGGCCGTCACCGGGAGCGCGTCCGCCGGCACGCCGGTGTCCTGCCCGCCCGCTCCGCCGGGACCTTCGATCGTGAGGTCGTTGTGCCGGGACGTCTGGTCGTAGATCTCGGTGATGAGGCAGGTCGTGCCCGTGCAGAAGGAGTCCTGGGCCGCCGCGTTGGCGTAGCCGCCGGCCGCGAGCAGGCCGATGTTCGTCTTCGCGCCGTCGGACGCCCGTTGGACCTGGTAGAGCGGGCCGTTGTAGGCGGCGAAGAGGGCCCGCGTGGTGCTGTGCGCGGCGACGCACGGGGTCCCCGCGGCGCCGTAGATGTCGCAGGGCAGCGACGTCGCGGCCGAGGCCGTGGACGCCGTCGTGAGAGCGGCCGAAACCAGGGCGGCGGCAGCGGCCAGGACCAGCCAGGTCCGCCGCCGATTGTTAGCGCTAACATTTTTGATGTCTCGACGTTGAGACATAAAAGCCTCCAGAGCGGGACCGATGATGTGAGCGTTACCAGCAGGTCACTATGCAGTGCCACCCGGGTTTCGTCAACGCTCCGAACTGCCACGCGCGTCCCTAAAACGATTTACGAACGGCCGTCGTCGTCGAAGCGATTCACCAGGCGTACGTCCCGGTGGAGTATTGCCAACGTGTGAGTTCGTGATTACAGTCACGTATCACGCTGTATTGAAACGTTTAAATATTCGCCGCCCCATCCCCGCCGTAAGGGAGCCCGAATGCTGCCCTCGAAGCTCTGGCGCGCGACCACCACCACGCTCGCCGCGATCCTGGCCCTCTCCGCCGCCTCGGTGCCCCCGGCCGGTGCGGCGCCACCGGTCGAGCTGACCGGCGCGCACTGGATCTGGTACCCGGAAGGCACGCCCCAGACCACCGCGCCGGCCGCGACCCGGTACTTCCGCGCCACGTTCACCGTCCCCGCCGCCGCGGTCACCGACGCGCGGTTCGTCGTCACCGGCGACGACACCGCCGACGTCTGGCTCAACGGCAAGCCGCTCGCCTCCTCGGCCCGCACCCAGGACTCGTGGCGCTCGGCCCTGTCGGTCGACCTGCGGCCCGCGCTCACCCCGGGCGTCAACACCCTCGCCGTCGCCGTCCGCAACGCCGGCGGCGCGGCCGGGCTGCTCGGGCGGCTGCGCGTGACGACCGCGTCCGGCACCACGGACCTGACCACCGGCACCGGCTGGAAGAGCGCGACCACCGCGCCGGACGGCTGGGAACAGCCCGGCTTCGCCGACGGGAGCTGGGCCGCGGCCCGCGACCTCGGCGCGTACGGCACCGGACCGTGGGGCTCCGGCGTCCGCACCCCGAGCCCTTCGGACTCGACGCCGCTCTCGATCGCGAGCGCGACGGTCGGGCAGCAGGTCAACCCGCTCGGCGTCGACCAGCCCCGGTTCGGCTGGAAGCTCGCATCGTCGGCTTCACAGCAACGGCAGTCGGCCTACGAAATCCAGGTGTCCTCCGGTGGCCGGCAGGTCTGGGACAGCGGGCGCGTCGCCTCCCCGCAGCAGGCGGACGTCGCCTACGGCGGCCCGGCGCTGACCTCGCTGACCGCCTACACCTGGAAGGTCCGCGTCTGGGACGGCCAGGGCCGGATGAGCGGCTGGAGCCCGGTGCAGCGCTTCGAAACGGCCCTGCGCGACCCCGCGTCCGAGTGGACCGGCGCGTTCCTCGGCCGAGCCACCGCGGGCCCGGACCTGGCCGGGGCCAGCTGGATCTGGTACCCGGAGGGTGATCCCGCCGGCGGCGTGCCGCCGGCGACCCGGTTCTTCCGCAAGACCCTGGACCTCACGACGGCGCCGTCGAAGGCAACCCTGGTCGTGACCGGGGACGACACGGCCACCGTGTGGGTCAACGGCACGAAGGTCAGCGACTCGCCGCGGGTCACCGACTCCTGGAAGACGGCGGCCGTCGTCGAGATCGGCAGCCTGCTCAAGGCCGGGACCAACACCGTCGCCGTCAGCGCGGAGAACACCACCCAGAGCCCGGCCGGGATGATCGCGAAGCTGACCGTCCCGGGTGGACCGGCCGTGGTGACCGACGGGTCGTGGAAGGCGAGCCAGACCGGACCGGACGGCTGGCAGCAGAGCGGGTACGACGACAGCGCGTGGCCCGCGGCGAAGGCGGTGGCCGGCTACGGCACGGGGCCGTGGGGCGCGAACGTCGCCGTCAGCGCGCCTTCTCCCCTGCTGCGCAAGAGCTTCACGGTGTCGAAGCCGGTCGCGAGCGCGCGGCTGCTCAGCACCGCGCTCGGCCTGCAGGAGACCCACCTCAACGGCGCCAAGGTCGGCGGCGAGGTCCTCGAGCCCGGCTGGACCGACTACACGAAACGGCTGCAGTACCGCGTTTCCGACGTCACCAAGCAGATCCGGACCGGCGAGAACGTCCTCGGCGCGATGGTCGGCAACGGCTGGTACTCCGGGAGCATCGGCATCGCCGGGAGCCAGAAGTACGGCACCGAGCCGTGGTACTCGGCGCAGCTGCAGCTGACCTTCACCGACGGCACCGCCACCACGGTCGCGACCGACGGCACCTGGAAGGCCGGCGACGGCCCGATCCGCGCCGACGACCTCTACCAGGGCGAGACCTACGACGCGCGGCTCGCGACCGGCTGGGACCGGCCCGGCTTCGACGATCGCACCTGGGCGGCACCCCGCGTGCGCACCGACGCGAAGCCGAACCTGGTGTCGCAAGTGGACAACGGCGTCACCGTGCAGCAGGAGTTCAAGCCCGTCTCGTGGACGCAGCCGAAGCCGGGCGTCTGGGTGGCCGACCTCGGCCAGAACTTCAGCGGCGTGAACCGGCTGTCCGTGACCGGCCCGGCCGGCACCACGGTGACCATGCGGCACGCCGAGGTGCTCAACCCGGACGGGACGATCTACACGACGAACCTGCGCGCGGCCCAGGCGACCGACCGGTTCACCCTGGCCGGCACGGGCGGCGCGGAGACGTACGAGCCGCGGTTCACCGTGCACGGGTACCGGTACGTCGAGCTGACCGGCCTGCCGTCGGCGCCGGACGCATCGACGCTGACCGGGCGGGCGATGTGGACCTCCGGCGCGCAGACCGGCACCTTCACGTCGTCGAACGCGCTGGTGAACCAACTGCAGCACAACATCCTGTGGGGTGAGCGCTCGAACATGCTGTCCGTGCCGAGCGACTGCCCGCAGCGCGACGAACGCCTCGGCTGGACCGGCGACATCGGGATCTTCGCCGGCACGTCGACGTTCAACCTCGACGTGGCGAACTTCCTCGGCAAGTTCAGCGACGACCTGGTCGACGCGCAGCACGCCGACGGGTCGTTCACCGACGTCGCACCGGGCGTGCTGAGCGGCTCGGGCACGGCGGGCTGGGGTGACGCGGGCGTCATCGTGCCCTACACCCTGTGGCAGCGCTACGGCGACACCGGCGTGATCACCGAGCACTTCGACGCGATGGTCAAGTGGGTCGAGTACCTGCGCTCGACGTCCGGCGCGGACCTGATCCGCGACCACCAGACCTACGGGGACTGGCTCAACGTCAACGACAACACCGCGCAGGACCTGATCTCGACGGCGTTCTTCGCGTGGTCGTCACGGCTGGTGTCGCGGATGGCGGCGGCCACCGGCCACACCGCGGAGGCGACGAAGTACGGGACGCTCGCCGACCAGGTCGGGGCGGCGTTCACGGCCCGGTTCTCGCAGGCCGACGGCACGGTGGGGGCGGGTTCTCAGACGGGTTACGTTCTCGCCCTGGCGTTCGGGCTGCTGCCCGCTTCGCGGGTGCAGCCTGCGGCGGACAAACTGGCCGCCCGCGTGGCGGCGGCCGGCGGGCACCTGAGCGTCGGGTTCCTCGGCGTGGAGAACCTGCTGCCGGTGCTGGCCGCGCACGGCCACGCCGACACGGCGTACCAGGTGCTGCTGCAGCCGGACTTCCCCGGCTGGGGCTACATGATCGGCCACGGCGCGACGACGATCTGGGAGCGCTGGGACGGCATCAAGCCGGACGGCTCGTTCAACGACCCGGGCATGAACTCGTTCAACCACTACGGCCTCGGCTCGGTGGGCGACTTCCTGTACCGCTCCGTGGGCGGCCTCTCCCCGTCCTCGCCGGGCTACGCGTCGCTGCTGGTCGCCCCGCGGCCGGGCGGCGGGCTGACGTCGGCGAAGTCGTCGTACGAGACACCGTACGGCGGCGCGGTCAGCGACTGGTCGGTCTCGGGCGGGAAGCTGACGCTCCGGGTGACGGTGCCGCCGGGCTCGTCGGCGACGGTCCAGGTGCCGACGTCACAGCCGGGATCGGTGGCCGCGCCGGCGGAGGCGGTTCCGTCGTCGAGCGGGTCGTACTTCGTGCCCGCGGGTTCGTACGTGTTCACGGCGCAGGCCTGACGAACTGACGGGGCCTTTCCTCGCACGCGCTGCGAGGAAAGGCCCCTCGGTCAGTGGCGCAGCGCGACGTTGAGCACGTCGCCCGCGTGGTCCAGGCAGTCCGCGCAGATCACCGCGTCGCGCTGGGCGCAGCTCACGCGCAGCAGCGGACGGCGCAGGCCGAGGAACGTGCGCCGCTCGCGGCGGCCGCACGAGCCGCACACCGCGGCCAGCGGCGAGGTCACCGCCGCCAGCACGTCTCCGCTCACGGTCTCCCGGTCGACGCCGTCGCCGACCACCTTCAACCCGGTCCGGACGCAGTCCAGGCAGATCGGGCCGGCCTTGCCGGGCACCCGCGGGCCGCGCACCGTGCCGCAGAACCGGCAGGGCCGCCCGGCCCCGTTCGCCGCCGTCACGCCGCCTCCTCACGGTTTCGCCGTCCGCGCGGCGGGAACCCCGAGCGCGGTGCGACCTGCCGGCCACGCTACGCGCCTTCAGCCGGGCAAGCGCACTGGACGGCACGAGCGCGGGAGGAACCTTGTCGGCGTTGACGGTGCTGTTCGGCGTGGCCGGCCTGCTCGCCCTGGCCGCGGCCATCGTGCCGAAGCTCGTCGCCGACCGGCCGTTCTCGGTGCCGCTGGTGATGCTGGTCGCCGGGATCGTGCTCGGCCTGCTTCCGCTGCCCGCGCCGTACGGCAACGGCTGGAGCGACCCGGCCGCCCACCTGCACGGCGTGGAGTCCTTCACCCAGCTCGGGATCCTCGTCGCGCTCGCCGGCGCGGGGCTGTCCGTCGACCGCCCGTTCGGCGTGCAGCGCTGGGGCTCGACGTGGCGGCTGCTCGCCCTGACCATGCCGCTGTCGATCCTCGCGATCGCCGCGCTCGGGGCCTGGTGGCTCGCCCTCGCGCCCGGTGTCGCGCTGCTGCTGGCCGCGGCGCTCTCGCCGACGGACCCGGTGCTGGCGGGCGACATCGGCGTCCCGCACCCCGACGTCGAGCCGGAACTGGCCCGGGACAACGAGATCCGCTTCACGCTGACCACCGAGGCCGGGCTCAACGACGGCCTCGCCATGCCGTTCGTCCTGCTCGGGTTGGCGATGGCGGGGCGCGAGCCGCACCTCGGCGTCTCCTGGGTGCTGGTGGACCTGCTGCTGCCGGTCGTCGTCGGCGTGGTGATCGGGCTGGTCGCCGGGCGCGGCCTCGGCTGGGCGATCTTCCACGTCTCGTCGGACCGGCTGCGGCTGGCCGAGTACGGCGACGGCCTGGTCCTGCTCGCCCTCGCCTTCCTGCCGTACGCGCTGGCGGAGCTGGCCCGCGGCAACGGGTTCGCCGCCGTGTTCGTCGCGGCGGTCGTGGTGCGCAAGCAAGAGCGGGAACACGACTACCACGGTGTCCTGCACGCCTTCGGCCACCAGCTCGAACGGCTTTTCGTGCCGCTGGCGCTGCTGGGCCTCGGGCTCGCCATCGGGGACGGGCTGCTGCGCGGCCTGCGTCCCCTCGAGGTGGTGATCGCCGTCGTCGCGGTGCTGGTGGTGCGTCCCCTGATCGGCTGGGTTTCGCTGCTCGGGTCGTCCGCCGGCCGGCCCGCGAAACTGGCGATCGCGTTCTTCGGCGTCCGCGGCATCGGCACGCTCTACTACCTCGCCTACGCGCTCGACCGGCTGCCGGTGGCGCAGCAGGACGTGCTCTGGCGCGTCGGCGCCCTCGCCGTCGCCGTGTCCGTGCTGGTCCACGGCGTGCTCGCGGAGCCGGCGATCCAGCGGATCGAACGGATGGGCGGCCACCTGCCCGACCACTGATCCCGGTTGGCGCGCCCGGCCGCGGGGTACCCGGAACGCGTGTTCTCCGAAGTGCTGCCCTGGTGGCTCGGCCTGACCGCGCTGTGGGTCGTGACGCTGTCGACGCCGTCGCTGCCGGAGATCGTGGCCGCGGCCGTCGCCGCGGTGCCCTGCGCGTTCGCCGCCCGGGCCGCGCGCCGGGCCGTCGGTGGTGCGTGGCGGCCCCGGGTCCGGTGGCTGCGCTGGCTGCCGACCGTGCCCGCGACCGCCGTCCGCGAAACCGCCCAGGCCCTGGTCAAGGTCCGTGCGGGCACCTTCGGCACCGTGAGCCTGCCGGACGAACCGGACGCCGTGCACGAAGCCCGGGCCGCCTGCGCGGCCGTGGTCGTCGGCAGCACGCCCGGGACGATGGTCGTCGCCACTCCCCCGGGCCGGCGCGAGCTCGTCGTCCACCGGCTGCTCGACGGCGGCTCGCGAACACTGGACGAGGTCCGCCGGTGACCGGCTGGCTGCTCGCCGCGGTGCTGCTCATGGTGGGTGGCCTCGGGCCCGCGCTGTGGCTCGCCGCGCGCGGCGACGCGATCGGGCGCCTCGCCGGGCTGCAGCTGGCCGGCCCGGTCACCGTGCTCACGCTGCTGCTGCTCGGGCAGGCCTACGGCCCGTCGAGCGCGGTGATCCTGCCCTTGACGCTGACCGTGCTCGCCTTCGCCGGCACGCTCGTGTTCATCCGGTTGCTGGGGACGACCCGATGATCGCGCTGATCCTCGTGTTCGCCGGGGTGGCCGTGGTCGTGGTCTCGGCCGTGACGATGCTGCGGGCGCGCACGCTGCTCACCCGGCTGCACCTGCTCGCGCCGGTGACGACGCTGGGCGCGCCGCTCGTCGGGGCCGGGCTGGCGCTGGCCAACGGCTGGAACCTCGGGTCGGCCGCCATCCTGCTCACCGTCGCGCTGCTCGCGGTGACCGGCCCCGTGCTGCAGTCCGCCGTGGGCCGCGTCGAAGCCGAGCGGCAGGGCGTGATCGACGAGGACCTGCCGTCGTGACGACGGTCGTGCTGCTCGTCGCCCTCGCGTTCGTCGCCGTCGCGGGGTTCGCGGTGGTGGCGACCCCGGACCCGCGTCGGCAGGCGATCACGCTGTCCCTGTTCAGCCTCTGCCTGGCCCTGTTGTTCGTCGCGCTCCAGGCCCCGGACGTCGCGCTGTCCGAACTGGCCGTCGGCTCGGCCGTCGTGCCGCTGCTCGTGCTGCTCACGATCCGGAAGGTGGGCGGCCGATGAGCCTGCGGACCCGGACGTGGCTGTGTGCGGCCGGCGCGCTCGGCGTCGCCGTGCTGCTCGTGACGGCGTTCCTGCGGATGCCGGAGTTCGGTGGGGCCCTGCACGGCTACCGCGACCTCGCGCTGCCCGCCGCGATCGCCCGCGCCACGCCGAACCTCGTGTCGTCGGTGAACTTCGACCTGCGCGCGCTCGACACCCTGGGCGAAGAGACCATCGTCGCGGCGGCCGTCGTGGGGGCGCTGTCGCTGCTGCAGCCGTCCGAAGAGGAGCGACGGCGGATCGGCCCCTCGCGCGGGTACGTCATGCCGGTGGTCAAGGTCGCCGGGTACCTGATGCTGCCGGTGACCCTCCTGCTCGGCATCGACGTCGTGGTGCACGGCCACCTCACCCCGGGCGGCGGCTTCCAGGGCGGGGTCGTGCTGGCCACCGGCTGGCACCTGCTCTACATCTCCGGCAGCTACCCGGCGCTGAAGCGGCTGCGCCCGATCGACTGGTGCGAGTACGCGGAAGCGTCGGCGACCGGGCTGTACGTCGTCACCGGGCTCGTCGGCCTGCTCGCCGGGGGCACGTTCCTGGCCAACGTGCTGCCGAAGGGCGAGTTCGGCTCGCTGCTTTCGGCCGGGACCGTGCCGGTGCTGAGCGTGCTCGTCGGGATCGAGGTCGCCGCCGGGCTCGTCGTGCTGCTGGCGCAGTTCCTCGGCCAGGGCCTGATTTCCGAGGAGGCCGCGTGATGGTGGGGCTGGTCTGTTACTGCGTGGCGGCGTGGCTGCTGCTGGTCGGCGCGGCCGGCATCGTGCGCAGCCGCCACCTCGTGCACACTGTCGTCTCGCTCTCGGTCGCGCAGGCCGGGACGTACGTGCTGCTGCTCGGCATCGGCTACCAGGACCAGGCGGGCGCCCCGATCGTCGTGCCGGACCAGCGGCAGCCCGTGGTCGACCCGATGGTGCAGGCGATGACGCTGACCGACATCGTCGTCTCGGCGACGATCACGGCGGTGCTGCTGGGCCTGACCATCCAGATCTCGAAGCGGCACGGGACGGTCGACCCCGACGAGCTGCGCGCGCTGCGTGGCTGACGCGATGAACGCACTCCCGTCCCTCGTCATCGCGGTGCCGTTGCTGGCCGCGTGCGTGCTGCTCGGCCTCGGCCCGAAGCTGCCGCGCGTGGCGGCCGACGTCGTCGCGACCACGGCCGCGCTGGCCGTCACCGTCCTGACGACGGTGCTGCTCGCGGCGGTCCAGCACGGCCGGGTGGTGAGCTGGCTGGGCGGGCACCGGCCCGACGGCGCGCGGTCGCTGGGCATCGTCCTGGCCGCCGACGGCCTCAACACGACGCTCGCGCTGCTGGCGTCGTTCCTGACGACGTGCGCGCTGCTCTACAGCTGGCGCTACTTCGAAGCGGTCGAAGCGCGCTACCACGCGATGATGCTGCTGTTCCTCACCGGCATGCTCGGCTTCCTGCTCACCGGGGACCTGTTCACCCTGTTCGTCTTCTTCGAGCTCATGAGCGGCGTCGCCTACGCGCTGACCGGGTACCGCGTCGAGGAGGCCGACTCCGTCCAGGGCGCGCTGAACTTCGGCGTCGTGAACTCCCTCGGCGCGTACTTCACGCTCATGGGCATCGGCCTGCTCTACGCGCGCGGCGGGCAGCTCGGCCTGGCGCAGCTCGGCGTCGCGCTCGACGGGAAGCCGGCCGACGCGCTGGTCCTGGCGGCGTTCGTGCTCGTCTGCACCGGCTTGCTGGTCAAGGCGGCGGCCGTGCCGTTCCACTTCTGGCTCGCCGACGCGCACGCGGTCGCGCCGACCCCGGTGTGCGTGCTCTTTTCCGGTGTCATGGTCGAACTCGGTGTCTACGGCGTGCTGCGGGTGCGGCGCACGGTCTTCGGCGGCGTGCTCGACGACGGCGTCTTCGCGCGCGTGCTGCTGGTGCTCGGGATCGCGAGCGCGCTGCTCGGCGCCGTCCTGTGCTTCACCCAGCGCCATCTGAAACGGCTGCTGGCCTACTCGACCATCGCGCACACCGGGCTGTTCCTGTGCGGCCTGGCCGCGGCGGACGGCGAGGCGAGCGCGGGGTTCGTGCTCGCGGTGGCCGGGCACGCCGGGGCCAAGGCGGCGCTGTTCCTGCTGACCGGCGTCCTGATGGACCGCTACGGCAGCGTCGACGAAGACGAGCTGTTCGGCCAGTGCGGGCATTCCCGGCTGGAAGGCGGGCTGTTCCTGCTGGCGGCGCTGGTCCTGGCCGGGTTGCCACCGTTCGGCGTCGCGTTCGGCAAGGACGTCGTCGAGCACGCGCTCGGCCGGGCCGGTTACGGCTGGCTGGTGGCGGTGTTCGTCGTCGTCACGGCGGTGACCGCGGCCGCGGTGCTGCGCGCCGGGCTGGGTGTCTACTTCGGACTGGGCCGGCCGCCGCGCCGGGACGACGGCGAGCGGACGCCCGGGACGGACGAAGAACCCGAAACGGGACGGCGGCTCGAACGCACCCCGGCGACGATGCTCGCCGCGATCGTCGCGGTGCTGGCCGCCGCGCTCGCCGTGGGCACGGTGCCGTGGCTGCGCGACGCCGCCGTCACGGCCGGACGGCAGGACAGCGACCGCGGCGGCTACCTCCACGACGTCCTGCCGGCGATCCGGTCCACCGGGCTTTCCCACCCGGTGGCCGCGGAATGGACGTCGTCCGGCCTGGTGTTCAGCGGGCTCACGGTGGCGCTGGCGCTCGGCATCGCGGCGGCCGCCCTCTGGCCGCATCGGCTGCCGTCGTGGCCGCGCCCGCTGCGCGCGGCGCTGGAAGTGGTGCACCGCGGGCATTCCGGGCACGTCGGGGACTACGTCGCGTGGCTCCTCGCCGGGGTGACCGTCCTCACGGTGGTCGTCTGGCTCTGAGGTGTAGCCGCGCGAAGAGCGGGTAACCACACCGTATGAGCGACAAATTCGAAAACAAGGGTGAAGAGCTCAAGGGCAAGGCGAAGGAAGCCGTCGGCGACGCGACCGGCAACGAGCAGTGGCAGGCCGAAGGCAAGGCAGACCAGGCCAAGGGCTCGCTCAAGCAGGCGGGCGAGAAGATCAAGGACGCCGTCAAGGGCGTCACCAACAAGGACTGACGCGTTCTGTCCGCAGCCGCACCCCGGTTCGCCGGGGTGCGGCTTTCGCCTGGGGGTGACCGGTGTTCGAAGGTTTCACGCTCGACCGCGTCGACGTCGGCGACGTGACCCTGCGGGTCCGCCACGGCGGCTCCGGCCCGCCGCTCCTGCTGGTGCACGGACATCCGCGCACGCACACGACCTGGCACCGGGTCGCGCCGCGGCTCGCCGAGCGGTTCACCGTCGTCTGCCCGGACACCCGGGGCTACGGCGAATCCACCAAGCCGCCGACGGACGCCGGGCACACGCCCTACAGCAAGCGCGTCATGGCGGCCGACTGCGTCGCTCTCATGCGGCGGCTGGGGCACGACCGGTTCTTCCTCGCCGGGCACGACCGCGGCGCCCTGGTCGCCACCCGGCTGTGCCTCGATCACCCGGACGTGGTCCGCGGCGCGGCGATCCTCGACTCCATCCCGGTCGGCGAGCACCTCGCCCGCTGCCACGCCGGGTTCGCCCAGGCCTGGTACCACTGGTTCTTCTTCGCCCAGCCGGACAAGCCCGAACGGGCGATCACCGCGGACCCGGACGCCTGGTACGACGTCGGGACGAAGAACACTCCCGAGCGGCTGGGCGAAGAGAACTTCGCCGACTTCCGCCGGGCGATCCACGACCCCGCGACGGTCAAGGCGATGCTCGAGGACTACCGGGCGGGCCTGGGCGTGGACCGGGCGCACGACGACGCCGACCGGGCCGCCGGGCGCCGGATCACCTGCCCGGTGCTGGTCCTGTGGTCGAGTCTGGACGACCTCGAGGAAATGCACGGCGACATCCCCGCCATCTGGCGTGACTGGACCACGGACCTCCGTGCCGCCCACGCCATCGAATCCGGCCACCACATGGCGGAGGACAACCCCGCCGCCCTCGCCGACGCGCTGGGCGGGTTCTTCAGCGGCCTTCCCGCCGGTTGATCCGTTCCCGCTGCGGTACCACGACGTACTTCGGGTCCTTTGTGGACTCGACGCCCGCCGCGTAGACGCCGAAGCGCGTGCACAGCCCCGAAGCGACGTAGGCCGCGCCCGCGAGCACCCCCGCGGCGCGGTTCCGCCGGGCCAGCAGGGAAAGCCCGGCCCCCGCCGCGGTGAGCGCCTTCGCGGCCTTCAACAGCTTCCCCGCCCGGCCGGTCCGGTACGGCTCGGACACCAGGCCCAGCCCGGTTTCCAGGTGGTGTTCGGCGACCAGCTCGGCCGCCGCCCCGATCAGCCCGGCCCGCACGACCGGACCGGTTTCCCCGGCCGGGGCCGCCAGCAGGGCCACGCCCGCGCCGCTGGTCACCGCGCTGCCGGCGAACAGCACCGGAAGGGTCCCGTGGGCTTCGTGCCAGGACGGCGTCGCGGTGTCCGCCAGCAGAACCGCCGTGTACGTGCACATCGCCGGGCCGAGCACGCCCGCGCCCGCACCGGCGAGCCGGCCGATCCGCGGCAGCAGGCCCGTGACCTCGGACGCGGCGGAGATCGCGGCCAGGCCCGAGAACGGCGAAAGGATCCACGACCCCACCGAAAGCGGGGACGTCGGCTTGAACACCCGCAGCATGTGCAGGAACCGCAACGGTTTCCCCAGGTCGTGGATCAGCGCCACGACACTCGCGAGCGACCCGCCGGACGCGGCCAGCCGGCCCACGCGGGCCAGGCCGGGCCGCCCGGTGACGTCGGCGAGCGCGGCCATGGTCGCCGACGCACCCGCCGCACCGCCGAGGAACAGGTAGAGCGGCACGTCCGGCTGCTTCCACGCCGGTTCCTTGAGGATCGGGCGGCCGTAGTACGACTTGAACTCGGCGGGCTCGACCATCGCGCGTTCGCGGCGGGGGCTCACCGGCGCCGTCCCAGGAACGACGCGGCGAGGGCCGCGGCCACCCCGGCGGCCGTCACCGCGGCCCGCTTCCACATCGCGGGCAGGTCCCGCGTCGTGACGACCGGGTCCGGCGGCAGGCCGTAGACCTCGGGTTCGTCCAGGAGCAGGAAGAACGCGCCGTCGCCGCCCACGCCGTCGTCCGGGTCGCGGCCGTAGAGCCGGGCCTCGGGCACGCCCGAGCCGTGCAGCGTCTTGACGCGTTCGTCGGCGCGCAGGCGCAGCTCGTCCAGTTCGCCGAACTGGATGGAGTCGGTCGGGCACGCCTTGGCGCAGGCCGGTTCCATCCCCGCGCCGAGCCGGTCGTAGCAGAGGGTGCACTTGAACGCGCGGCCGTCGCTCTCGCGCTTTTCGATGACGCCGTAGGGGCACGCGGGCACGCAGTAGCCGCAGCCGTTGCAGATGTCCTGCTGCACCACGACGGTGTCGAACTCGGTGCGGAACAGCGCGCCGGTCGGGCAGACGTCCAGGCAGGCCGCGTGCGTGCAGTGCTTGCAGACGTCGCTCGACATCAGCCAGCGCACGCCGGGGTCCTCCTGCGCGGGCGCGCCGATGTCCGGCATGCCCAGCTCCACGGCGGGTTTCTTCGGCTGCTCGACGAACGCGACGTGCCGCCAGGTGTTCGAACCCAGGTCGCCGGTGTTGTCGTACGACATGCCCAGCAGGTCGAGCCCGCCCGCCTCGGGCACGCCGTTCCACTCCTTGCACGCCACTTCGCACGCTTTGCACCCGATGCACACCGACGTGTCGGTGAAGAACCCCATGCGGGGCTGGGCGCCGTACTCAGCCATCGGCTCGCCTCCGGTACTCGGCCACGAACTCCGGCAGCGCGGCCCCGCGCGGCCGTCGTCCGGGCCGGATGTCACAGGTCGCCGCCTTCGACTCCTGGATGTGCACGTTCGGGTCCATCACGATGCCCAGCAGGTCGTTGGCCGCGTCGCCGCGGGAAAGCCCGTTGGGACCCCAGTGGTAGGGCAGGCCGACCTGGTGGATCGTCCGGCCGCGGACCTTCAGCGGCTTCACGCGGTCGGTCACCAGCACGCGGGCCTCGATCGCGGTGCGCGCCGAGACGATCGTCGCCCAGCCGCCGTTCTCGAGCCCGCGTTCGGCCGCGAGCGCCGGGGCAACCTCGCAGAAGAACTCGGGCTGCAGCTCCGACAGGTACGGCAGGGTCCGGCTCATCCCGCCCGCCGTGTGGTGCTCGGTGAGGCGGTAGGTGGTGAACACGTACGGGTAGACCGCGCTGCGTGCCGGGTTGTACGGGTTCGACGGGGCTTCCAGCGTCTGGCGCGTCGGCGATTCCTGCTGCCCGTACAGCGCGTTCTCCACCGGGCTCTCGAACGGCTCGTAGTGCGCGGGCAGCGGACCGTCGGCCAGCCCGGCCGGGACGTACAGCCACGCCTTGCCGTCGGTCTGCATGATGAACGGGTCCTGCCCGCCGAGCGCGTCCTGGGCTTTGGCCCCCTCGGGCGGCACGTAGTCCGGTGCCTTGGCGGGCTCGAAGTCCGGGACGTCCGGGCCGACCCACTTGCCCTGCCCGGCGTCCCAGCTGAGCAGCTTCTTCCGCTCGCTCCACGGCTTGCCGTCCGGGTCCGCCGAGGCGCGGTTGTAGAGGATCCGGCGGTTGGCCGGCCACGCCCAGGCCCAGCCCTTCGCGACCCAGTCCTGCTCGTGCCCCGGTTGCCGGTTGGCGGCCTGGTTCTTCCCGTCCGCGCGGACACCGCAGTAGATCCAGCAGCCGCACGCGGTCGAGCCGTCGTCCTTCAGCTGGGTGTACGCCGAAAGCGGACCTTCGGGGCCATGCCCGTTGATCTCGGCGAGCACGGACTCCGCGCTCGGGTCGTCCGTCGGCCCTTCGACCGGGTAGCTCCAGGTCAGGTCGCGGATCGGCGCGTCGCGCGGGTCGTCCCCGGTCCGCTCCCGGATGATCCGGCCCAGGTGGTAGTAGAACCACAGGTCGCTGCGCGCGTCGCCCGGCGGCTCGACCGCCTTGTGGTGCCACTGCAGCAGCCGTTGCGTGTTGGTGAAGCTGCCGTCCTTCTCGGTGTGCGCGGCGGCGGGCAGGAAGAACACCTCGGTGCCGATCTCCTCCGGCGACAGCTCGCCGGTCTCGATCTCCGGCCCGTCCTTCCAGAACGTCGCGCTCTCGATCAGCTGCAGGTCCCGCACGACGAGCCAGTCGAGGTTGGCCAGGCCGAGCCGCTGGAACTTGCCGTTGGCCGAGCCGACCGCCGGGTTCTCCCCGACCAGGAAGTAGCCCTTGCACTCCCCCGCGATCTGCCTGCGCACGGTGTCGTACGTGCCGTGGTCGCCGGTCAGGCGCGGCAGGTAGTCGAAGCGGAAGTCGTTGTGCGGCTGGGCCGAATCGCCCCAGTAGGACTTCAGGAGGCTGACGGTGTAGGCGCGCATGTTGCCCCAGAAGCCGGTCGCGCCCGCGTCCGCCGCAACGAACTCGTCGAGGCTCTGGTGCTGGTGCGCGTGCGGCATCGGGATGTAGCCGGGCAGCAGGTTGAACAGCGTCGGGATGTCGGTCGAGCCCTGGATGCTGGCGTGGCCCCGCAGCGCGAGGATGCCGCCACCGGGACGGCCGATGTTGCCCAGCAGCGTCTGCAGGATCGACGCCGTCCGGATGTACTGCGCGCCCACGGTGTGGTGCGTCCAGCCGACCGAGTACACCCACGCCGTCGTCCGGTCGCGGCCGGAGTTCGCGGTGATCGCCTCGGCGATCTCTTCGAACTCGCGCACCGACAGACCGCAGACGTCGGCCACCATTTCGGGCGTGTACCGGGCGAAGTGGCGCTTGAGGACCTGGTAGACGCATCGCGGGTGCTGCAGGGTTTCGTCGGTCTCCGGCTTGCCGCCGATCGCCGCGCCGCCACTGCCGTAGGTGTCCGCGCGGGCGGTGCTCTGGTGGGCCTCGCCGCCGTGGTGCTGCTCCGAGCCGGGTTCGCCGGGCTGCTCCGGGTCGGCCGAGCCGGCCGCCGGCACCGTCGGCGCGCCTTCGTACGCCCACGTCGTCATGTCGTACTGACGGCGTTCCGGGTCGTAGCCGGAGAACAGCCCGTCCAGGTCTTCGGTGTCGGCGAAGTCCTCACGCAGGATCGCGGCCGCGTTGGTGTAGGCCAGCACGTACTCGCGGAAGTCCTTCCCCTCGCTCAGGACGTGGTTGATCAGGCCGCCGAGGAACGCGATGTCCGTCCCGGCCCGCAGCGCCGCGTGGACGTGCGAGACCGCGCTGGTGCGGGTGAACCGCGGGTCGACGTGGATGATCTTCGCGCCGCGGGCCTTCGCCTCCATCACCCACTGGAACCCGACCGGGTGGCACTCGGCCATGTTCGAGCCCTGGATGACGATGCAGTCGGCGTTGGCGAGGTCCTGCTGGAACGTCGTGGCGCCCCCACGACCGAAGGAGGTCCCCAGACCGGGAACCGTGGCGGAGTGTCAAATACGGGCCTGATTCTCGATCTGCAACGCGCCGAGCGCGGTGTACAGCTTCTTCATCAGGTAGTTCTCTTCGTTGTCCAGCGTCGCGCCGCCCAGGCTCGCGAAGCCGAGGGTCCGGTTGAGCGGGCGGCCCTGCTCGTCGGTGTCCTGCCACGTCTCGGCACGGGTCTTGAGGACCCGGTCGGCGATCATGTCCATCGCCTCGTCGAGGGACAGGCGCTCCCAGTCGGTGCCGTACGGGCGGCGGTAGAGGACTTCGGTGACGCGGCTCGGGCTGGTCACGAGCTGCTTGCTGGCCGAGCCCTTCGGGCAGAGGCGGCCACGGGAGATCGGCGAATCGGGGTCACCCTCGATCTGGGTGACGCGCTCGTCCTTGACGTACACCTTCTGGCCGCAGCCGACAGCGCAATAAGGACAGACCGACCGGACGACCCGGTCGGCGTCTTCGGTGCGGGCGTGCCATTTCTCCGAACCGTCCGATTTGGCCGCCGCGGCGCGCCCGAGCCGGTCGGGCCCGGTCAGCTGCCGGTACACCGGCCAGCCTTCGATCCACCGCCGCACACCCATACCTGGCACGGTAATAGCGATACCCGCGAATCGCAGCGCTAACCGCGCACCATCCGGGTTCCGTCGCCGAGCGGTTCGGTGCGGCCGGCCGCGTCGAGCCGCTCCAGCAGCGGGATCATCACCCGCCGGGTGCTGTCGAGGGCCTTGCGCGCCTCCGAAACGGTGAACGGCCGGGTCAGCCCGCGCAGCACGGCCACCGCCCGCTCCTCGACGTCCGGGCCGAGCACGACGCCCTCGGCGACCGCGGTCAGCCGGCCGAGCCGGACGGCCGCGGCCAGTTCGCGGCGGCCCAGGCCCAGCGCCCGCAGCTCGTCCGCCTCCGGCGCGCGGAACGGGTGCCCGGCCAGCCGCTTTTCGACCGCTTCCACGGCCTTTTCGACGTCCGGGGCCAGCCCGCCCGGGCGCCGGACGAGCCCGCCCGCCACGGTCAGGCCGGTGCCCGCCAGCAGCGGCTCGACCAGCTCCGCGGCGGGCAGCCCGAGCCGCTGCCGCAGGGCCTCGACCGGCACGCCCGCCGCGACGGCATCCCACCCGCGCACGATCGCCGCCGCCTCCGCCCGCAGCCCGGCGAACCGGGCCGGGTCGGCGAGCCACTCGCCCAGCCGGTCCCCCGTCTCCGGCAGGCCCATCGCGGCGAGGTCCGCGGCCCGGACGAACCCGGTGCGGCGCAGGTAGGTCCGCGCGAGATCCGGATCGGCCAGCTCGTCGCCGCGCGCGCGAGCGGCGCCGCGGCGGGCCAGCGACGGCGGGTGGACGTCGAGCACGTCGAACCCGGCGGCGATCCGGTGCATCCCGGGGTCGCGCACCAGCCCGCGATCGCCGACGCGCAGGGGCAGCGCGCCGGCCGGGGTGAGCCGCGCGGTGTCCGTCCCCAGTGGACGGATCCGCACCGGCACCGCGGCGGTCCCGAAGTGCAGCACCAGGTTCCGGTGCAGGTCCGCGGCGGCCGCGCCGCGCAGCCGGACGTCGAGCTCGGCCGTGGTGCGCCACCGGTCCGGCGTCAGCAGGACGTCGCCGCGGCCGACGTCGCCGCGCGCGGTCCCGCGCAGGTTCACCGCCACCCGGGCCACGGCTCGGACCCGCTCGCACGGCTCGCCCAGCGCCTGCAGACCGCGGACCTTCACCCGGGTGCCGCCGAGGAGCAGCTCGTCGCCGACGGCGATCGTGCCCGCGCCGAGGGTGCCGGTGACGACCGTTCCCGCGCCCGACACAGTGAACGCGCGGTCGATCCAGAGCCGCACGTCGGCGTCCGGATCGGGCGTCGGCAGGCCGCCGGTGAGCTCGGAAATCGCCGCGCGCAGCTCGGCGAACCCCGAGCCCGTCGCGCCGCTGACCGCAACGCTCGGCACCGCGCCCAGCGACGTCCGGCCGATCTCGTGCCGCGCCACCTCGGTAGCGGCCGCCGGATCGGCCCGGTCGGCCTTGGTGACGACCAGCAGCCCGCGTCGCACGCCGAACGCGTCCAGCGCGGCGAGGTGTTCGGCCGACTGCGGCATCCAGCCCTCGTCCGCGGCGACCACGAACAGCACCGCGGGCGCCGGGCCGGCCCCGGCCAGCATGTTCGGCACGAACCGTTCGTGACCCGGGACGTCGACGAAGGCGACGTCTTCGCCGCCGATCCGCGTCCAGGCGAACCCGAGGTCGATGGTGAGGCCGCGGCGGCGCTCCTCGGCCCAGCGGTCCGGTTCCATCCCGGTCAGCCGGCGCACCAGCGTCGACTTCCCGTGGTCCACGTGCCCGGCGGTGACGATCACCCGCATCGGCGGACGGCTTCCCCGAGCTTCGCGTCCTCTTCCGGGCGCACGGTCCGCAGGTCGAGCAGGCAGCGGTCGCGTTCGACGCGGCCCACGACCGCGGGGTCGCCGGTGCGCAAGGCCGCCGCGTACCGGGCGGGCAGGCCGACCGCGAAGCTCGGCAGCTCGACGCCCGGCGCGCCCCCGCCGCCGACGGCCGCCAGGGACGGGACCGCCTCGGCACCGAGGTCCCGCAGGCTCAGGGCGAGGGCTTCGGCCCGGCGTCGCAGGGTTTCGGCGGACGCGTCCAGTGCTGCGCGAACGGGCGTTTCCGGTCCGCGAAGCGTTGCTTCGAGCGCGGCGAGCGTGAGCTTGTCGACGCGCAGGGCCCGCGCGGCCGGGTGCCGCCGCAGCCGCTCGACGACCTCGGCGTCGCCGAGCAGCAGGCCTGCCTGGGGACCGCCGAGCAGCTTGTCCCCGCTGGCCGTGACGACCGTGGCGCCCGCGCGCAGGGCACTGGCCGCGTCCGGCTCGTCCGGCAGGAGCGGGTGCGGCGTCAGGAGCCCGGAGCCGATGTCGGCGACCAGCGGTACGCCGAGTCCGGCCAGTTCGGTGACCGTCGCCTCCGAGGTGAAGCCGGTGACGAGGTAGTTCGACGGGTGCACCTTCAGCACGAACCCGGTGTCCGGGCCGATCGCGCCGGCGTAGTCCCGGACGGACGTCCGGTTCGTCGTGCCGACTTCGCGCAGCCGCGCGCCGGTCGAGGCCAGGAGGTCGGGGATGCGGAAGCCGTCGCCGATCTCGACCAGCTCGCCGCGGCTGACGACGACCTCCCGGCCCGGGGCCAGGGCGAGCGCGCAGAGCATGAGGGCCGCCGCGTTGTTGTTGACGACGTGGACCGCGCCCGCGTCCGGGACCGCGGCGGCGAGCGCCGCGAGGGCGCCCCGGCCGCGGCGGGCTCGCTCGCCGGTCGCGAGGTCGAACTCCACGTCGGTCGCGCCGCCGGCCGCCACCAGGGCGTCGAGCGCGGCCGCGGACAGCGGGGCCCGGCCGAGGTTGGTGTGCACGACGACGCCGGTCGCGTTGATCACCGGCCGCAGTGAGGCCGCGCTCGCCGGAAGACGCTCGAGCACGACGTCGACGACGTCCCCGACGGCGACCGCGCCCGCGCGCGCGTCCTGCTGGACGTGGTGGACGACCGCTTTGACCAGGTCACGGCCGAGCGTCCCGGCCGCCTTCGCGATGCGGGGCTCGGCCAGGACCGCGTCGGTCCGCGGGATCGCGCGGCGCGGGTCAGGCATGGCGGAGGCGGACGGGAATCGAACCCGCCAGCGGCAGGACCTGCCGCTCAACGGTTTTGAAGACCGCGCCGGTCACCAGGCCGGATACGCCTCCCTGCACCATGGCCGCCATCCTGCCAACTCCGCGGCCGGCGGGCACGATGAACCGGTGGCCATCCGACTGACGCAGTACGCGCACGGCGGCGGCTGCGCGTGCAAGATCCCGCCCGGCGAGCTCGAGGCGGCCGTCCGCGGCCTCACCGGGAGCTCGCCCGCCCACCCGGCGGGCGAGCTCCTCGTCGGTCTCGACACCGGCGACGACGCGGCGGCGGTCCGGATCTCCGGGTCGACCGCGCTCATCGCGACCACCGACTTCTTCACCCCGGTGGTCGACGACGCCTACGACTGGGGCCGGATCGCCGCGGCCAACGCGCTTTCCGACGTCTACGCCATGGGCGGCACGCCGGTGGTCGCGGTCAACCTGCTGGGCTGGCCGCGGGAGACGCTGCCGTTCGAGCTGGCGGGCGAGGTGCTGCGCGGCGGTCTCGACGTGTGCGGCAAGGCCGGCTGCCACCTCGCCGGCGGGCACAGCATCGACGACCCGGAGCCGAAGTACGGGCTGGCCGTCACCGGCGTCGCGGACCCCGCGCGGCTGCTGCGCAACGACGCGGGCCGGGCGGGCGTGCCCCTGACGCTGACCAAGCCCCTGGGCATCGGCGTGCTGAACTCGCGGCACAAGGCCACCGGCGAACGGTTCGCGCAGGCGATCGACGTCATGACGACGTTGAACGACGACGCCGCCCGCGCCGCGCTCGCCGCCGGGGCCGTCTGCGCCACCGACGTCACCGGCTTCGGGTTGCTGGGGCACCTGCACAAGCTGGCGCGGGCCAGCGGCGTCACCGCCCGGATCGACCCGGCGGCGGTGCCGTACGTCGAGGGAGCGCGCGAGGCGGTGCGCGACGGGTACGTCAGCGGCGGCACGCGGCGCAACCTCGACTGGGTGCGCCCGCACGCCGACCTGGCGCGGCTGCCCGAGGACGAGGTGCTGCTGCTGGCCGACGCCCAGACGTCCGGGGGGCTGCTGGTCGCCGGCGAGCTGCCGGGCCACCCGGTGATCGGGGAGCTGCTGCCCCGGTCGGACCACACGATCGTCGCCGGCTGAGTTTCGGGCGCGCGGCCACGGGTACGCGACGCGCATGCCTGCACCGGACCGATCCAGCCTCGAACAGCACCTGGCCGCGACGGAATACCCGTGCGGCCGCGACGAACTCCTGCGCCGGGCCGCCGCGGCCGGCGGCGGCGACTCCGTGCTCGGCTTCCTCGGCGGCCTGCCCGAGGGCGACCGGTACCCGGACTTCGACGCGGTGTGGGAGGCCGTCTCCGCGAAGCGCGTCCGGGGCGCGCCCTAAGCGAGCCGCTCGACGGCGTCGCGGGCCTCCTTCAGGTCCGCTCCCGTGTTCTCGCGGTAGGCCTTGATCGCCTGGATCTTCTTGCCTTCGCGCAGCAGCGCGGTGACCTCGGCGAGCCCCGGCTCCTCGACGGTCACCCCGAGCTGGGCGACGATCGCGTCCAGCTTCCGTTCCATCCGGTCGAGCCGGCGGCTGAGCCTGCGTTCGGTGGCCGAAGACCCCAGGCCGACGACCACGACGAGCAGGACGACGCCGAGCAGCAGCATCCCGTAGTCCATGGCAGGGCATGCTACTTCGCGAAAAGTGTCGGTGCCCGTGGTTAAGGTGCCGGCATGACGACTTTGACCGACCGACCGAACACCGCGTTGCTCGTGGTCGACGTGCAGAACGGCGTGATGGACGGCGCCCACGACCGCTCGGCCGTCATCGCGAACATCGCCGGCCTGGTGGAAAAGGCCCGCGCGGCGGGGACCGAGGTGGTGTGGGTGCAGCACACGAGCGACGAGCTCCCCCGCGGCGGCGAACCGTGGCAGTACGTGCCCGAGCTGGTCCGGCGCGAGGCGGAACCGGTGGTGCACAAGGAGTACGGCGACTCGTTCGAGGCGACGGACCTGGAGGAGGTCCTGGCCGCGCGCGGCATCGGCCGCCTGGTGGTGACGGGAGCCCAGACGGACGCCTGCATCCGCGCCACCCTGCACGGCGCGATCACCCGCGGCTACGACGCGACGCTGGTGTCGGACGCGCACACGACGGAGGACCTTTCGGCGTACGGCGCACCGGCGCCGGGCCAGGTCATCGCGCACACGAACCTGTACTGGCAATACCACACGGCACCGGGCCGGACGGCCGGGATCGTGGCGGCGGCCGAGGTGGAGTTCGGGGTGAAGGCTTCGGCCTGAGCCGCGGCTCTCGAGAACGGTGCCGGGGCGGGCGGGCCGGAACCGCGCTTGGGCCGGGTGCCCGCGGGGCGGCGCCGAGCGGCGGACATCGCCCACACCGCCGACACCCCGCGGACACCACCGACACCCCGCGGACACCACCGACACCGCGCGGACACCGCCGACCCGCGGACACCGCCCACACCGCCGACACCGCGCGGGCACCGCCGCCCCGCGGAGACCGCGGCTGCGGACACCCGCAGCCGCTGGGCGTGCCCCGACCGCTCGGTGTGGCTTGTCGTGAGCGGGAAACCGTGTTTCCCACTCACTACGGAAGCCTTACTTCTCGCGCGTGAAGCCGTAAGCGCGCTCCACCTTGGCCACTTCGATGTGGTAATCCGCGTACCACTGCTCGCGTCCGCGTCGCTGGGCTTCGAGGTGTTCCGGGTGCTGCTTCCACGCCGCGATCGACTCGGCGTCGCGGTAGTACAGCACCGTCAGGTCGCGACCGTCCGGGCCCGTTTTCGATTCGCGGCCCAGGTAGCCCGGCTGGGCTCGGCCGAGCGTGGTCATGCGTTCGTCGAACGACGCGTAGCCGTCCAGGTTGTCCGCGTCGAGGGCGCTGCTGACGATCACCGCGTAGTACGGCGGTTCGGGTCTGGTGAAGGACACGCGCGGAGCCTAGGTCCGCGCGTTCCGCGCACCAACCGATTTCTCACGCCCCGCGCAGGTGGTCGCGCAGGGCGCGTGCGACCCGGGACATCAGCACGTCCGCCTCCGGCTGGAGCACCGCCGGCACCCGCGACTCCGTCAGCGCCACGACTCCGAACAGCCGGCCGTCCGCGTGCTCGACGACGCCCGCTTCGTGCCGCAGGTTCAGCAGCGTCCCCGTCTTCGACGACCAGCGGGCCGCGTCCGAGGCGAAGTCCGGGGTCAGGCGGTGGCGGATCACGTTGTGCGCCATCAGTTCCCGCACCTTCGCGGCCACCGACGGGTCGATCTTCGACGGTGTCCACAACGCCTGCAGCAGGTCGAGCAGGGCCCGCGCCGACGCCGAATTCGCGCGCGTGACGTCGAGCTGCGGGAGGCGGTGGCCCTGGCCGGCCGTGCCCGCGCCGATGGCCAGGGAGTGCGCCAGGTCGGCCTCGCCCGCGTCGAACCGCTCGGCCGGGGTGTCGACGAGGTCCGCCATCAGGTGCCGGACGGCGATCCCGGGCAGTCCCCAGTCGTCCAGCTGTGCCGTGATCCGCGCCGGCGGGGTGAGGCCGAACAGGACGTCGGCGGCCACGCCGTCGCTCAGGGACGTGCTCAGGTAGAGCAGGTCCTCGATCGCGACGCGGGCCGGGTGGCGGAACCGGGTCAGCCCGATCGGCCCGGGCGTGGTGACGCCGCCGGGCGCGACCTCCAGCTGGGTCGCGCCGTCCAGCTCGCCCCGGCGGACGCGCTCGAACGTCGCCGCCGCCAACGGCACCTTGACCAGCGAAGCGATCGGGTACACGCGGTCCGGGTCGATCCCCAGCTCGTGGCCGGAGCGCAGGTCGCGGACCAGGAAGGACCCGCGCAGCCCGCCGTCGTCCAGCTCGGCCCGCAGCTGCCGGACCAGCGCTTCGCCCGTCATCCCTCGACTCCCAAACACCGTCCGACGGCCACCCGCAACCCGTCCCGCAGCCGGTCGGCGTCCGCGGCCAGCGCCGCGGCGACGCCGAACCCGCGGGCCAGCGAAACCTCCCCGACCGGCCGCCAGTGCAGTCCCAGTTCCCCGGCCTGCGCGGCCGAGCACAGCAGCAGGTCCGCCGAACCGAACACGGCCGCGGCGGCCGCGGTGAGCGAGCCCGCCACCTCGACCTGGGCCGGTGGCAGGCCCACCCGGTCCCGGACCCGCAGCAGCCGGTCCCGCACGTGCGGGACGTCGTCCTCCGGCTGGATCCACGCGCGCCGCCGCGGGCCGCCGGACCGCCCGGCCCGCAGGGTCTCCAGGTGCACGACCCGCGTCGACGGCTCGGCCACGCCCGCCAGTCCCAGCGGCACCGACCACACGCCCTCGTCGGCCGGGACCGCGACGAGCGCGGCCCGCACCTCCTGCGTCCGGACGAGCTCGGCGCGCTCCCCCGGCGGCGCGACGCGGAACTCCAGGTGGACCTCGAGCGCACGGGCCTCGGCGACGAGCTCCGCGAGGTCACGCACCCCGCAGGTGTCCGGGACGGCCACGCGCATCGGCCGCAGCCGGGCGCGCCGGGCGTCGTGCTCCAGCGCGTCGGCGAGCTGCACCAGCCGCCGGGCCGTGGGCAGCACGTCGCGCCCGAACGGCGTGAGCCGCGCCCGCCGGGTCGAGCGGTCGAACAGCTGCTCGCCGAAGTGCCGTTCCAGCGCGGCGATGCGCCGGCTGGCGACCGGCTGCGGGATGTGCGCCACGGCGGCACCGGCCGTGAAGCTCCCCGCCTCGCTCACGCTCACGAACGCCCTGCAGCCGCCGACCAGGTCCACGACCGCACTCTATGCGATTCCGGCATCGAACCGCGCGTTTCCGTCTTGGACAGCATCGGCGAACCCGGCGAGACTGCGGATGTCGATCATGACCGGAAAGGATGCACCGTGCCGTTCCCCCACGTCCGGCGGGCCGCGCTCGCCGCGCTGGCCTTCGTTTCGCTCACCGCCTGCGCGGCCGAAGCCCCGGCTCCCCCTGCCTCACCGACGCCCACGACGGCGAGCGCGCCGCAAGCCGACTTCGCGCCGCTGGAGCGGGAGTTCGACGCCCGTCTCGGCGTGTACGCCGTGGACACCGGCACCGGCCGCGAACTCGCCCACCGCGCCGACGAACGCTTCGGCTACGCCTCGACGCACAAGGCGTTCTCGTCCGCCGCCGTGCTGCAGCGCACGAGCGTCGAAGGACTCGCGAAGGTGCTGAAGTACACCCGCGCCGGCCTGCAACCGAACTCCCCGGTCACCGAAAAGCACGTCGGCACCGGCATTTCGCTGCGCGACGCGATCGACGCGGCCCTGCGCTACAGCGACAACACGGCCGCGAACCTGCTGTTCGAGGAACTCGGCGGACCGCCGGGGCTCGCCGCCGCGCTCCGCGGGATCGGCGACACGACCACGCACGTCGACCGGACCGAGCCCGGTCTCAACGACCTCTCGCCGGGCGACGTCCGCGACACCAGCACGCCCCGCGCGATGGCCGGCAGCCTGCGCGCGTTCACCCTCGGTGACGTGCTGCCGCCGGAGCAGCGGAAGATCCTCACGGACACGATGCGCGCCAACCTGACCGGCGCGACGGTGATCCGGGCCGGCACGCCCGCGGGCTGGACCGTCGCCGACAAGACCGGCACCGGCGACTACGCCACGCGCAACGACATCGCCGTCGTCTGGCCGCCCGGGCGCGCCCCGATCGTGCTGGTCGTCATGTCCGACAAGAAGACGAAGGACGCGAAGCCGGACGACCGGGTGATCGCGGAGGCCGCGAAGCTGGTCTTCAACGCTCTTCGGTGAGGATCCGGGCCTCGAGATCGACGCCGTGGGTGCCGACGACCTCGGCCCGCACGAGCGAACCCGGCTCGGGTGCCGCGCCGCCCGGCCCCGCCGGTGCCTTCCTCGTCGGAGTAGTCGCGGGAAGTGCCCGGAACCGGTCAGTCACCACCGAACAGGCGCCGGACCTCGGTTTCGACGTCTTCGAGCCACTGCGCGCGGCGATGGTCGTCCGCGTCGGCCACGACGCGCAGCACGAGCCGGCGCACCTCGGGCTCGCCGAGGTAGGGCGCCAGGCAACGCCGCCAGATCGCGTCCAGGGGGTCGCCGAAGAGCGTCCGCTCCCGGTCCTCGGGAGTGTCGGACGTGTTGACGACCAGCAGCCGCCGCACCGGGAGCAGCGGTTCGGGCGCGCCGCCGGCGTCGTCGAGGCGGTACGCGACGCCGGGGACGAGGATCCGGTCGAGCCAGCCGCCGAGGATGGCGGGCGGCTTGCCCCACCAGTTCGGGTGGACCGCGACGAGCCCGCCGGCCTCCCGCAGGTCGTCCCGGTGCCGGCGTACCAACGGATCCGTTTCGGCGGCGAGGAACTCCTCCGCCCGGGTCCCGCTCGTGTACGCCTCTTCCGCCTTGAGCACCGGGTCGAAGCCTTCGGCGTACAGGTCGTGGAAACGCACTTCCCGGCCCGACCGCGTCAGCGTGTCGCGGACCCGCGCGGCGAGCGCGTGGTTGAAGCTCCCCGGCCGCGGGTGGGCCAGCAGGACCACCACCGTCTCGTCGCTCACGGTGTCAGCTTGCCAGGGAGATCAGCCCGCGTTCGCCAGCAGCCCCGGCCCCGAGGGCGCGCTCTCCATCAGGCACGAGTGGCACGGCATGCCGCGCAGCCCGTCCAGGACCTCGGCGTCGCCGGGGAAGATCGCTTCCCCGCACAGCGCCGTCAGCCGGTCGGGCACCTTGCCCGGGGCGGGAACGGGGATCAGGTGGCAGACGCGTCTGCTCTCGCCCACGACGCCTCGGCGCAGCCGCACCAGCGCGAGCATTCCACCGTTTTCACCCATACCGGAACGGTAGGCCGAACGGCGGACCCGGGCTTCGTGCTCACGACCCAACGATCTTCGGCGCCGGTGGTCCGGGATACCAAAGTCACGCCGGGGAGAGCACCGCCGCGCCCAGGCGCAGGCTCAGGTTGAGCGCGAGCTCGACGTCCAGGCGGCTGTCGGCGAGCCCGCGCGGCAGCAGCTCCTGCGCCTTGCGGACGCGGTACTGCACCGAGTTCTTGTGCATCGTCAGTTCGGCGGCGGCCGCGGTGTAGCTGCCGCCGGTCGCGAGGAACACGCGAAGGGTTTCGCGCAGCCGCCCGCAGTTCTCGTCGTCGGCGCTCAGCGGGCCGAGCGTGCTCGCGACCCACAGCCGGGCCGCGTTGAGGTCGCTCGACATCAGCGCCACCGTGCCGACCTCGCGGAAGGTCAGGGCACGGTCGCAGTGCTCCCCGGCGGCCAGCGCCAGGGCGTGCACCCGGCGGGCCTGCTGGTGGGTGTCGCGGAAGCCCGCAACACCCGTGCCGGGGTCGCCGATAGTCACGCGCACGCCCGGGTCGGACCCGGCGAGCACCGCGTCGAGGTGCTCGCGGCCGACCGTCGCCCCCGGCGCGAGCGGGAGCCACACCCACGCGCCGGCCTGGTCGCGGGGCACGAACAGGGGCCGGCCCTCGCCGCCGGCCCGCTCCAGCACCGCCCCCGCGACCGACTCCAGCAACGACAGGGCGTCGTCGACGTAGGCCTCCGACGCGTGCCAGACGATCATCCCGACGTGCCGGCCGCGCAGCCGGTAGCCGATCACCGCCTCGGCCGCGTCGACGTCGGGCGGGCCGCCGTTCTCGCCGAGCAGGTCGAGCACCTTCGCCGCTCGCGCGGCGCTGCGGTTGAGCAGCCACTTGTCGCGTTCGTCCTGGTAGACGCCGACGAGCTGGCGCACCACCCGGGTGATGAACTCGTAGGCGACCTTGAGCAGCCGGCGCATCATCGCCCCGAGCAGGGCCGCGTCGTCGACCACCCGGACGCACTCCTGGAACCCGAAGTCGAGCATCGCGGCCTGCCCGAGGTCGTACGCGCGGATCAGGTCGAACACGGGCGTGCCGCGCTGGGCCAGCCGGCGCGCGTACTCCATCGCCGCGGCCGGTGGTTCCACGTTCGCCGGGTCGATGCCGTGGCGGAAGATCTGCAGGGCGGTCTCGATGTTCTGGTAGACGCTCGCCGTCAGCAGGCTCACCATGCGCTCGTCGTCGTTGACCAGCTGCGGCAGGTCGGCGGCGTAGAGCTGCACCAGCTCGCCGGTGAGCTCGCCCGCCCGCTCCGCCAGGGTGGCGGCGACCTGCCGGATGCGGTCCGAGACGACTTCTTCGTCGACCATGGAGCCACTTTACGGGGTGGTCGATCAAGCCCGTCCGGCGAACGCGCCGATCAAGGCGGACGTTTCGGCCGGGGCTTGAACTTCGCTCGCCCGGGTCACGGCAGGTCCGTTCCGCCGGCCTCCGGGCGCGGGGTGGCGAGCGCGCCGTTGAGCAGGGCGTCGAACGCCCACCGCGCGCGAGCGGGGCCCGGACCGGACACCAGGTCGCTGCCCAGCGCGGCGATGTGCGGGTGGGTTTCGGGCGACGCGGTGGCGACGGATTCGACCATGACGTCGTGCTCGCGGCCGGCCCCGGGCCGCTCCCGGCGGCTGCCGTGCTCGACGGCGGTCGCGGTGGCGGTCAGCAGCAGCACGTCGACGGCCCAGGCGGCCTGCCCGGCGGGCATCCCGCCCTCGGCGAGCAGCGCGAGCACGGCTTCGACGACGCCCAGGTAGTGCGGCCCGCTCAGCCGGGTCACCAGCGCGACCCGGGCGAGGCTCGGGTGCGCGAACAGCACCGACCGGTAGGAGTCCAGCACCGCCCAGAGGCGCTCGCGCCAGTCCCCCGCGCCGCCGAGGCCGACCTCCGCGAGCAGCTCGTCGAGGACCGCGGCGTGCAGCTCTTCGGTGTCCTTGACGTAGACGTAGAGCGAGGCCGCGCCGGTGTCGAGCTCCTTGGCGAGCCGGCGCATGGTGACCCGCTCGACGCCTTCGGCGCGCATGACCGCGACGGCGGTGGCCACGATCCCGTCGCGGGTCAGTGCCGGTTTCGCCGGACGCTCCCGGCGGTTGTACGTGCGTTCCGGAGCCATGCCGCCATGGTAGCGAACATGTTCGTTCCGAGCATGTTCGCCACCGTGACACGGGGCCGCGTCGCCGTTTTTCCACCGTGAAAAGGCGATACGAAAAGAATCGGAAACACCGGCGAAACAGGACCAGTACGCAAACTGGTCTGGACCATAGGGGGAAGATCACCCGGATGGCGGTTTCCCGTTACACCGCAACCTAAAGTGTCTGGTATAGACCACTGCGGCAAGCAGCCGCAATTGCTCCGCCGAAAAACCGGTTAAGCAACTTTCGGAGGGTGCGTGAATCATTTACGACCGGTATATCTGAGCGCATCGACCCCGCAGAGGCCGGGCACGGCTCCGGCCGGTTCGAGGCCGCCCGCGACACCACCGGAGGCACCATGTCCCGCTTGGACCCGGCCCGCGAGCACGTCATCGGGCTCTACCGCATCGTCATCGGCTTCCTGTTCGCCTGCCACGGCTTGAAAACGCTCTTCGGCCTCTTCGGCGCGAAGGCACCCGCCGCCGTCGGGGCGTGGCCGGGCTGGTGGGCCGCGGTGATCCAGCTCGTCTGCGGCGCGCTGGTCTGCGTGGGTCTCGGCAGCCGCGCCGCGGCCGTCCTCGGGTCCGGCTCGATGGCCTTCGCCTACTTCACCGTGCACCTGCCGGACGGCCTGTTCCCGATCCAGAACGGCGGCGAAGCTGCGGCGCTCTTCTGCTGGGGCCTGCTCGTCGTCGCGTTCGCCGGCCCCGGCCGCTTCGCGCTCGGCAACCTGCCCGCCCTGCAGCGGAGTTCGCGGCCGGCCCGCGAGCGCGTCACCGCCTAGGAGCGCGAAATCCCCACGCCGCCGCGCGTGTCGGCGCCGTACTTCGCCAGCTCGCCCGCGAGGTCGAGCCGGCCGATGACCTTGCTCTTCGCGCGGTCGTCGTCGGTCAGCAGCTCGCGCGGGATGATCCAGACCACTTCGAACTCGAGCCCGCTGGGATCCTTGGCGTACAAGGACTTCGTGGTGCCGTGGTCGGAGGAGCCGACCAGCGCGCCGGCCGCCTCGAGCTTGCCGGCGAGCCGCTCGAGGTCGCCGAGCGTGTCGACCTCCCACGCGAGGTGGTACAGGCCGACCGACGTCTGGCCGGCGCCCGAGTTCCCGGCGTGCGGGCCGAGCTCGAAGAGGCCGAGGTCGTGGTCGTTGGCCGAGCCGGGGGCCCGCAGGAACGCCGCGCCGCGGTGGCTGTCGCCGCCTTCGATGTAGTCGAAGCCCAGCACGTCCCGGTAGAACGCGACGCTTTCGGCCAAATCCCGGACGTACAACACGGCGTGGTTCAGGCGAAAGATCGACATCGGGGCTCCCGCGCGCGGCACAATCGATTGAAGTTTCAACTTCAGGCTACCACGAAGGACACTCCCCAGAGCCGCCCGAGCCACGCCGCGTAGCGCTCGTCCGGCCACCCGCGTTCCTCGACGAGGTGCTGCCACAGCGTCCCGTCCGTCGTGGACCACAGCACGTCGCGGCACTCCTCCTCCGCGACCGCCAGCTGTCCGGTCTCCGCGGCCGCGCGGGCGTGCTCGGCCATCGAGTCCAGCCGCTGGCGGTCGATCTCGGCGAGCATCGCCGCCGCCGAGGGGTCGCTCGCCGCCGCTCCGCGCACCGCGCCGTGCAGGCGCGCGGTCCGGCGCATCGCCGCGGTGTTGAAGACCGCGAACGCCGCGAACCGCTGCCGCAGGTCGGACTCGGCGAACACGGCCCGCAGCTCCGGGCGCTCCAGCAGCGGGACGTCTTCGGCGTCCCCGCCGACCGTCACATCCCAGGTCCGGTGCAGCAGCCCCGGTTTGTTCTTGAAGGCCGAATAGACCGTCTCGGGCGCGACGCCGGCTTCACGCGCGACATCCGCGATGGTCGTCCGGCCGTAACCCTTCGTGACGAAAAGGTCGTGCGCCGCGCTCAGGATGCGGCGCCGGTTCTCCCCGGCCTGTGCCTGCCGACGGCTGGCGTCGTAGCGGCGCTTGACGGGCCCACTCATCCGATACATCCTCACTGTATTGAAAACAGCACGACTGTATTGGAGTCATCATGCCCTCCGCCACCGAAGCGTTCCTGGCCGAGATGCTGCCCCGGCAGACCGCCGCCGAACGCGCCATCCACCACGGCGACCCGGCACCGCGCACCGCGCTCTGGTCGAAGGCCGATCCGGTGAGCCTTTTCGGTGCCTGGCTGCCGATCCGCACGGGCTGGGCCGACGTGAGCGACGCGTTCGGCCGGGTCGCCGCCCAGTTCTCCGACTCGCGCGAGTACCGCTTCGAGGTGGTCGCGGCCGGCGCGAGCGGTGACCTCGCCTACACGATCGGCTTCGAGCACAACACCGTGTCGGTCAACGGCAGACCGACGACGTACACGCTGCGCGTCACGCACGTGTACCGCCGCGAAGAGGGCGAGTGGAAGATCGTCCACCGCCACGGCGACCGGCCGCCGGACGAGCCCGGCCCCGGGTCGGCGCTCCACTCTCGGTAGGTGCGGTGACCGACCGGGCGACAAACCTTCGACACCGCATCGAGGCCCTGGTCAGATGCCCCGGCGGTACGTAGGTTTGGTCCACCGCAGGACACCGTGTCAGCTGTCCCGCGGGCGGTGATGCCCCCGGATCCGACCTTTCCCCGAAGCCAAGTCCGGGGCATCACCGCACTTTCAGCTGACGGTGCCGCTCTCCCACCACCAGCTCTGCGAGCCGTAGGCGTACTCGACCCGGCTGTCCACGTGCTGGTGCGCGTCCGAGAGGGTGTACCGCTCGAGGCCGGAGAAGCCGCAGGCCTCGGCGAGCACGTAGACCTGGCGCGTGCTCAGCCCGCTCACGTAGGCGTCCGCCGCGACACCGTAGAGGTGCATGCTGTTCGACGCGCCGCCGACGGCCTGGTTGTGCGCGATGCTGCGGAAGCCGGACGAGATCGTGATCGCGCGGCCGCCTGCCTTGAGCCGCAACGCTTCCAGCTTGTACATCAGCCGCCGGACGTTCTCCTTGACCGTCGCCGCGCCGACCTTCCCGCCGCTGAAGCCGGTGCCGTCGTTCGACGTGAATTCGCCGAACTCGAAGTGCGCGGTCGACCCGTCGGCTGACTCGAGCGCGTTGAGCGCCGCGAAGTCGTCGGCGTCGGCGATCCCGTTGGCGGTCAGGTGGTTCGCGGCCTGGAAGCGCTTGAGCGCGGCGGCCGTGGCCGGCCCGAAGTCGCCGTCGGTGGCGACGTACGTCTGCTTCGGACCGTCGGCGGCCCAGCCGGCGATCCGGATCTGGAGTTCCTCGACGGCGGCGCCGGTCGAGCCGGACTGCAGGGAAGCCGGCCACGAGTAGGCCTCCGCGATCGCGGGGAACGCCGCCAGCGCGGCGACACCACCGGCCACGACGAGCCCGGACTTGAGCAGCGTGCGGCGGTCGAAACGGGACGGGCTCATCGAGACCTCCGTGGTCTTTCGGCGACGGGGGTGAAGTGGACACCCGGCGGCCAAACATCCGCCAACCCCCGACCCCGGCGCACTTCCGGCCACGGCGGCGCTCGTGAATTCCCCACGGCCACATTTACATACATACGCCATGTATGTATTCTCGCCGGCATGACGACACGCAGCGAATCCTTGGGTCAGGAGCACCGGGTCCGGCTGCCCGCCGGCGAGGTGCGGTACTTCGAACGGGGCGAAGGCGCTCCCGTGGTGTTCGTCCACGGGGTGCTGACGAACGCCGAGCTGTGGCGGAAGGTGGTGCCGGACGTCGCCGCCGCGGGGTTCCGGTGCCTGGCCCCCGACCTGCCGCTCGGCTCGCACGACCTCCCGATGCGCGCGGACGCCGACCTCTCCCCCACCGGCAACGCCGATGTCATCGCCGACTTCCTCGAGGCGCTCGACCTGCGTGAAGTCACGCTCGTCGCGAACGACACCGGCGGCGCGCTGACGCAGATCCTGCTCAGCCGGCGGCCGGACCGCGTCGGGCGGGTCGTGCTCACGCCGTCGGACTGCTTCGAGTACTTCTTCCCGCCGATCTTCAAGACCCTGCCACTGGTCGCGAAGATTCCCGGCTCGATCGCGGTGCTGGCCCAGCTGCTGCGCTTCCGCGTGCTCTACCCGCTGCCGGTGCTCTTCGGCTGGGTGGTCAAACGACCTTTGCCGGACGACGTGACGCAGGCCTACCTCTCGCCGCTGCGGAAGTCCGCCGGGGTGCGCCGCGACCTGCGCAAGCTGCTGCGGGACGTGCACCCGCGGCACACGCTCGCCGCCGCCGGAAAGCTGCGGACCTTCGACCGGCCCGTCCTGCTCGCCTGGGCCGCCGAGGACAAGCTGTTCCCGATCGAGCTGGCCCACCGCCTCGCCGCGCTGCTGCCGGACGCGAAGCTCGTCGAGATCCCGGACTCCTACACCTTCGTGTCCGAAGACCAGCCGGCGGCGCTGGCCGGGCACATCGTCGAGTTCGCGGGCGTCATGGCAGATTAGGCGGGTGCGACGTACCCAGCAGGACCGTTCCGCCGGCACGAAGGCCGCCCTGGTCGCCGCCGCGCGCGAGCTGTTCGCCGCCCGCGGCTACCAGGCCGTGCCGGCGGACGAGATCACCCGCGCCGCCGGGGTCACGCGCGGCGCGCTGTACCACCACTATTCCGACAAGCAGGGCCTGTTCCGGGCCGTCGTCGAGGAGCTCGAACGCGAGCTGACCGAGGAGGTCGAGGCGGCCTTCTCCGGGGCCGCGGACCCGCTCACCGGCATGCTGCGGGGGCTCGGCGTGTTCCTCGACGCCTGCCTGCGCGAGGAGGTCCGCCGCATCTCGCTCGACGAAGCGCCCGCCGTGCTGGGCTGGGACGTCTGGCGCGAGATCGAGGAGGAACACGGGCTCGGCCTGCTCGTCACCGTGCTCGAGCGGGCCAGGACGGACGGGCTGATCGTGGAGATGCCCGTCCGCGCCCTGGCCCAGCTCGTGCTCAGCGCGGTGATGGAAGCGGCCCGGATGATCGCCGCGGCGGACGACCCGGCCGTGACGCGCGCCGAGGTCCAGCAGGTCCTGGCCGGCTGGCTCGGCGGCCTCCTGCGGACCTAGCGCGTCCGGTAGGTGCTGAGCACCGCGGGCCCGACCGTCGTGCTGGACACCAGCTTCAGGTCGGCGGGTGCCGAGCCGTCGAAGAGCCGCCGGCCCTCGCCCACCAGGCTCGGGAAGACGAGCAGGCGGTACTCGTCGACCAGGCCGTGCGTCGCGAGCTCCCGGGCGACCCCGACCGAACCGATCACGATCACGTCGCGCTCCTCGCGCGCCACCGCGTCGGCGAGATCTCCCTGCAGCAGCGTGGAGTTCCGCCACGCGGACACGTCGTCGAGCGTCCGCGAGGCGACCAGCTTCGACGCCGCGTTGAGCCGGTCCGGGAACTCGCCCGACCGACCCGGCCACAGCTTCGAGAACAGCTCCCAGGTCGTCCGGCCGAGCAGCAGGACGCCGGTGTCGAGCAGGGTGCCGAGCCGGAACTTGTCCCCGGCGACGGCCTCGGGGCCGTGCCGGAACGCCCAGCCGCCGAACGCCGTGCCGCCGGCGCCGTCCGGGTCCTCGACGACGCCGTCCAGGGTGAGGAATTCGACGACGATCACGCTCATGGCCACTCCCGGTGGGTTCTCGCCGCACCCTCGTGGCGCGGTCTCACCGGTATCTACCGGCGGCGGTCGCCGGATTCATCGGTCAGGTCGGAAGGAGTTGTGCCCTCGGGGACGTCGACCGCGTCGAACCAGCCGCACGCGGGCTCGCCGGGCGGCCGGTCGAACCGCGTCACGTACGGCTTGACGTCGAGCACGGGCGTGCCGTCGAGCAGGTCGACCCCGGCGAACCGGATCGTGGCGCCGCGGACGTCGAGGATCCGGACCAGGCTCAGCCCGATCGGGTTCGGCCGCCGCGGGCCGCGGGTGGCGAAGATGCCCATCCGGCGGCCTTCGCGGCGGAGCAGGAACGGGACCTGCGTCAGCCCGCCCGGCCGGCCGGGCCGGTCCAGCAGGCTCACCAGCCACGCGTAGTCGAAGCCGGCCAGGCCCGCGAGGCCTTCGGCGAACCGCTCGTCGAGCTCGATCGTGCCTTCCTCGGCCCGGTTCGCGGCCGCCTGGACGGGCGTGTGCTCGAGCTCCGTGCGCGCGGTCCGCACGACACCGATCGGGGTCATCGGGCCAGCCTAGGACGCCCGACCGGTGCCGCGCGCGAACGCTAGGCCGTGACGAGCGACAGGCCGTAGGTCTGCAGGATCTCGTTCACCGGCTGGAACCACGTCTCGCCGCCGGAGCTGCAGTTGCCCCAGCCGCCGGAGGTGACGCCCTGGGCCTGGTCACCGGTGATGAAGGAGCCGCCGGAGTCGCCGGGCTCGGCGCAGACGTTGGTCCGGGTCACCTGGTAGACGGCGCCCTGGGCGTAGTTGACCGTCTCGTTCAGGCCTTCGACGACCCCGCAGTGCCAGTGCGTCGTCGAGCCCGAGCGGCAGACCGACGTGCCGACCGGCGCGACCCAGGAACCGCGGACCAGCGCGTCGCTGACCGTGCCCCAGCCGAGCACGACCGGCGCGGTCCACCAGCCGTTGCCGATGCGGATGAACGAGTAGTCGTTGCCGGGGAAGGAAGAGCCGGCGAACGTGCCCATCGCCGAGCCGTCCCAGCCGACGACCGAGCTGCCGACGCCGCCGCAGTGGCCGGCGCTCACGAAGCCGCCCTGCACGGAGAAGCCGATCGAGCAGCGTGTGTTGCCGTTGATGTAGTACGGGTCGCCGCCGACGGTGCCCGCCGAGAACGGCCGGGCGGCCGGCGCGGTCGCCACGGTGACCGGACCCGCTTCGCGGGCCTTCGCCAGGAACGCGTCGACGTCGGCGCCGTGCGCGCCCGGCCGCAGGGTGACCACGACGCTGCCCGCGCGCGGGTCGGTGCGCCAGCCGCTGACGGCCGCGGGGGCCGGCTTCGCCTTGGCCGAGGCGTCGATCGCGGCCTTCGCCGCGTCCAGCTTCGCGGCGCTGACCCGGGCGGGAGCGGCTTCCGCGCCGGTCTTGCGAACGGCCGAGGCCGCGGCCGGGTCGGTCACGCCGACGACGAGCTTGCCGAGCGCGGGGTCGAACCAGGCACCGCCGAACGCGGCCCCGGCGGCCTGCTGTGCGGCCGGCAGCACGCGCGAGGCCGTCGTCTCCTGGCCGAGGCGGGCTTCGGCCTGAGCGGCGGTCAGGCCGAAATCCCGTTGCATGGCGGCGATCAACCCGGGTGACGCGACGGCCGGGCTGAGCGAGGCGGAAGCGAGGCTCGCGGTGAGGACCGCGGCGCCGCCGAGGGCGAGGGCGATTCTTCGACGCATGAGGTCTCCTTCGTGGCAGGGGGAAAGAAACTCACTGTGGGCCGAGTGTGCGGTGAGGCCGGGCGAGTGGTCCAGATTTGTCCGGTCTTCTGTCCGGAATTCGCGGAGGCGAACGACTGTCCATTGCGGACTTGATCTTTATCTCTGTTGCGCCACAACACTTTCGGAGCACGCGAAAGAGCCGCGAGCCGGGCTCTCCCGTCCGCGTCGACGAAGGTCTGGACCAAGTACAGCACGCGGACGCGAGCGGCGGCCGGAACCAGAGTCTGCGGGGCAGCAGACGTGCATGACCGTCCCTCGACGGCCGGCCGTTGACATCCGACAGCGCGGCAAGCCAGAATCGTATTTCCTATAGGATTCTGCGTCAGGGGGATCGTTGACTGTCGTCACGCGGGCCGAGGCCTTTCTCGTCGACGTCGAGGTCGAGCGGGCCCGGACCGACGCGGTGCAGGCGTTCACGTCCCAGGAAACCGTGTTCGTGGAGCTGACCACGGCCGACGGCGGCAGCGGGCTCGGCTACTCGTACACGATCGGCACCGGCGGCAGCTCCGTCGTCGCCCTGCTGCGCGACCACCTGCTCCCCCGGCTCGTCGGCCGGGACTCGAGGCTGGTCGAGGCGCTCTGGCGGGACCTGTTCGCGGCCACGCGCGCGACGACCGTCGGTGCGATCACCTCGCTCGCGCTCGCCGCCGTCGACACCGCGTTGTGGGACCTGAAGTGCCGCCGGGCCGGCGAACCGCTGTGGCGCGCCGCCGGCGGATTCCGGCCCCGCGTTCCGTTGTACGACACCGAGGGCGGCTGGCTGCACCTGAGCACCGAGGAGCTCGTCGCGGGCGCGAAGTCCGCCGTGGCGGCCGGCTGGGGCGGGGTCAAGGTCAAGATCGGCAAGCCGGACGCGAGCGAGGACCTCGAACGGCTCACCGCGGTCCGCGAGGCCGTCGGGCCGCGGTTCGACCTGATGGTGGACGCGAACCAGTCGATGACCGCCGCCGAAGCCGTCCGCCGGGCGGCCGCGTTCGGCGGCCTCGACCTGTCCTGGCTGGAAGAACCGCTGCCGGCCGACGACGTCAGCGGGCACGCGCGGCTCGCCGCGTCGACGTCGATCCCGGTCGCCGTGGGCGAGTCGCTGTACTCGATCGCGCAGTTCCGCGACTACCTGCACCGCGACGCGGCGGCGATCCTGCAGCCCGACGCCGCCCGGCTCGGCGGCATCACGCCGTGGCTGAAGGTCGCCCACCTCGCCGAGGCGCACAACGTCGAGGTGTGCCCGCACTTCCTGATGGAACTGCACGTCAGCCTGACCGCGGCGGTGCCGAACGGCCGGTACGTCGAGCACATCCCCCAGCTGCGCGCGATCACGCGCACCGAACTGACCGTCGAAAACGGCCACGCGGTGCCCCCGGAAACGCCCGGGCTCGGAATCGACTGGGACCGCGACGCGATGGACGACCGCCGTACGGTGTGACGAAGAATCGCTCGCGGGAAATCGTGGACACAGCACCGCCCGGCCACCCGGAAAACGGGCAGCCGGACGGTTCCGTGCTGAATCAGATTTCGTCGACGTGGTAGGTGTACACCCGCGCCGGAACCAGCAGTGCGCCGGAGCATTCCGCCGTCGCCGGACCGAACCCGTAGGACACGAAATCCCCGGCGGCGAACCAGAAGACGTTGCCGTCCGAGCAGTGCGCGATCACCCGGTACCCGTAGCCCTCCCCCGGCAGGCAGCTCACCGAAACGCCCTGTCCGAAGAGGATTCCGTACCGCTCGGCGAAACAGCCGGGCGGCGCGAAGTCGCGTTCGGCGGCGGCCGCGGGACCGACCGCCAGACCCAGCAGGGAAAACACGGTGACCGCGAGTACCGCCAGCTTTTTGCGCAAACCGCTTCGCATGACCACTCCTCAGCGCGGAGAACCCCGACGTTATGAAGCGTAGGAGCGCGAAAGAATTACCGGCAATTCATCGGGCCAGTGAAAACCCGCGCAGCGGATAGTCACCACGCTGCTCCATCCGAGCTAGCCCGCGCCGGGAAACGCAAGCGGACGGGTGAGCATTTCCCCGGCGGCTCACGCAAACCCGACCGCGCCCGGCGTTCTTCGCGGCGTGGATCCGCACCTCGCTGGACGGTTTGGGCGACCGCGGGACAAGCCCCGCGCCCGCACCGAGCGCGGCATGTTCTCGCGCCGGCCGGCACCGAGGTGTGCCGGGCGAGCGCGCACCCGTCCCCGCGGCCGGTCGGCAGCAGGTCTCCGCCGCCGATGCGTCGGCGGGCCGGGCAAGTGCCCGGCCCGGCCCGCCGCCGGGGGTCAGTGGGCGAAGGCGGTCAGGAAGCGGTCGCGGAAGGAGTCCATCTTCCAGACCGGGGCCTGCGCCGCCGGGTGGAGGCCGTCCGTCCAGCCCCAGCCGGAAATGCGGTCCAGCACCTTCGGGTCCTTCGCCACGATCGTGATCGGGACGTCGTGCACCGCGCCCTGCGGGGTCACCACCGGGGGCTGGTGGTCGCCCAGGAAGACCAGCACGGTGTTCTCGTCGCCGTAGTGCTGCATGAACGAGATCAGCGTCTTCAGCGCGTAGTCCGTGGCGTCGCGGTAGGCGTCGCGGATCTTGGCGGGGTCCTTCCAGACCGACTCCGGCGCCTCCCCCGCCGCCGGCTGCGGCGCGAACACCGAGCCGTCGCCGACCTGGTTCCAGTCCACCAGCCACGGGCGCGGGGACCACGGCGCGTGGCTGGAAACCAGGTCCACCTCGGCCATCACCGGCTTCTGGCTCGACTTCGCGAGTTCGGTGCGCTGCAGCATCGACAGCGTGAACTGGTCGGGCATCGTGGCGTAGGCGTAGCCCGGCCCCCGGTAGCCGACGTGGTGGGCGTCGTAGTAGGCGTCCGGGTGGTAGAACCGCTGACCCTCCGGCCAGTCCTTCGTGTGCGCCGGGACGTCCCAGACGGTCTTCCAGCCCGCCCGCTGGAACGCGCCGCCGAGCGTCAGCCGGTCGCTGCCGAGGAGGTCGTTGTAGCGCTGCTGGTTGTCGATCCACATCCCGGACTGGACGGTCGAGTGCGCGAGCCAGCTCCCGCCCCCGAACGTCGAGGACGAGAGGAACGCGCTCTTGGCGCCGATGCCCGCCGCGCGCAGCTCGGCCGTGCCCGCGTCGAGCGTCGCCCCGATCTTCGTCCCGATCGCCGGGTCGTCGAGCGCGATCCGGCCGTAGCTCTCGACGAAGGTGAGCACGACGTTCTTGCCGCGCAGACCATTCAGCAGCTGGTCACCGGGGGTGGCGCGGAACGCGTCTTCGGCCGCGACCTCGCCGAACGGCCGCTGCTCGCGCAGGTCCGCGCCGACCTGGCGCAGGTCGCCGTAGGCCAGCGCGGCCGCGCTCTGCGCGGCGAGCGGCTGCCCCGGCGCGATCTCGACGCCGAACACCGAGCAGACGATCCAGACGACCCCCAGCACGGCCACGACGCGCGTCGATTCGGTGCGGCGCCCGGCGGCGACCCGGGTCAGCCGCAGCATCGCCAGGACCATCAGCACGACCACGGCGACCGCGAGCAGGCCGGCGCCGGCGAGCACGGCGAGCGCGCCCGCGTCCCCGATCTGCCCGGCGAGGAACTCGACCCCGGCGCTGAAGAAACTCCAGTCGTAGACCGGGTCGAACGGCTTCTCCAGGGTCGCGTAGAAGCCCGTGTCGAGCGCCTTCAGCACGACGAGCAGGCCGAGCACCACCCCGACGGCGACCGCGACCACCCGGCGGGCGCGCGGCGGCAGGACCAGCACGAACGCCGCGACGATGAGCCCCTCGACCGGCACCCGCACCATTGCCTCGCCGGAGAACGCCGTGAGGTCGTCCGGGGCGAGCAGCGCGAACAGCACGAGCAGCGCGGCCAGCACCGTCAGGATCCGGCCGGCGACGACGTGCCGGCGGCCGAGCCGGGGCAGGCCGAATTCGGGGAGCGGGGTGGTCGGTCCGGTTCGTCCGGGCATGCTGGCCTCACGTCGTTCGCGGCGGTGACCGCGCGGCCCGTGCGGCCGGGCCGGCGATCCTCACCCGGTATACGGGTCGCGGCGCCGGGAGGTTCACGCGGGCGGCCGGAGTACAGCCGTTCCGGGACGATCCGGACGCCGGCCGGCCGGCGTCCGGTTCCGGCGGCGGGGTGCGTCCGCCCAGGTACCGGTCGTACATTCCGTGCAGCGGCGCCTTTTCCGGGTCGGCGGCAGCCACGGCGATCCCGGGCAGCCGTGGAACTCCGCGCCGGCGGCGGCTTTGACGCCGACCACACGACGTGGGCGACGCCGGCCGCCGGGGCGAAAGGAATCGGGCGCTACCCGAACTCCGCGTGTTCAAACCCGGACCACCGGCTTTCACCCGGGAAAGGGGCCGTATTACCCACGACAGGGGAGTGCATACGGCCATTCGGTTGCGGGCCCGCTGCGCCGGTGATGTCCTCGGGGGGTCCGAAGATCGGATTCCGAACGGAGGCCGACCCGATGAATCTGTTCGACAAGGCGAAAGAGGCTCTGGGCAAGCACCCGGACCAGGCCGACCAAGGCGTCGACAAGGCGGCCGATGCCGCCAAGCAGCGCTTCGGCGACCACGCCGACAAGATCGACCAGGGCTCGGAAAAGGTGAAGGACTTCCTGCACAAGCAGGACGGCGGCGGGCAGGACGCGCCCCCGCAGTGATCCGGCGCCGGTAGCCGCCCAGCCGTCCGGGGGAAGCGCGCTTCGCTTTCCCCGCGGCTGGGTACCACCGGCTCCGTGGTCGCCACCTACCTCGTCCCCGTCCGGACGGCCCTCATCCTCTTCCCGTTCCTCGTGCTGGCCGTCATGCTCCCGGCCGCGTTCGTCAGCTACCGCCGCCGGGGCCGTGCCGGCGGGTGGCCGACCTTCGTCTTCTACACGTTCCTCTTCTACCTGCTGGCGATCGCGACGCAGACGGTGCTGCCGCTGCCCGCCGATCCGGCGTACTGCGCGGGTCACACCTACGCGAGTTCTCCGCAGTTGCGGCCTTTCTACTTCGTCGAAGTCGTCGCGCAGCGCGCTCGCGGTCACTGGAGTCCCGGCGCGCTGCTGCACAACCCGGCGGTCTGGACCACCGCGCTCAACGTCGTGATGCTGGTACCGCTCGGCTTCTACGTGCGCTACGCGCAGAAGATGCGGCTGATCCCCGCGACGCTGGTCGGTTTCGGCGTTTCCCTGTTCTTCGAACTGACGCAGCTGACCGGCCTGTGGTTCGTCTACCCGTGCCCGTACCGGCTCTTCAGCGTGGACGACCTGATCCTCAACACCGCCGGCGTCGTCGTCGGCTGGGTCCTCGCCGGCCCGCTCGGCCGGCTGCTCCCCTCCCCGGAGCCGGAACACGAGCGGCGCCGCTACGCCGCCAAGGTCACGTTCACCCGGCGGCTGTTCGCGCTGGCCACCGACCTGCTCGGGTTCGCCGCCCTGCTCGGCTTCCTGTTCGGCCTGCTGACGCTGTTCGGCGAGGACCTGACCCACCGCGACACGCCGGTCGTGATCCTCGCCGTGGTGTGGTTCGTGGTGCTGCCCGCGGTGACCGGCTCGACGCCCGGCAAACGGGCGATGCTGCTGCGCGTGACGCGCCGCGGCGGCCGCCGGGCCGGACCGGTCGCGCTGCTGGTCCGCAACGGCGTCCTGCTTTCGCCGCTCTGGCTGACGTGGCTGGTGCTGGACCTGGACCACTGGGATCTCGGCGCGCACCCCGAGCGGTTGCTGCTGCCCGCCGGGCTCGCCGCCGCCGTGTTCGTGGTCGGCGTCTGGACGCCGCTGGCGGTGCTGCTGGACAGCGAGCACCGGGCGCCTTACGAGCGCCTGACCAGGACCGTCAACGCCGCCATCGTGCCACCGGGGGTGCCCGAGCCCGAACCGGCACCCGCGCCCGCGGCGCGCACGGAGGTCCTCAAAGGACGGTGACACGGTGCTGCCCGGGATCCGCGGCGCTGGTAGATTGCCACGGGAGCAGGGTTGAGCCGCCAGCCCGCGTCCCCGATCCCCCATTCTGGAGCCCTGCATGACCACCGACGCTACGCGGCCCCGGCAGCGGTTCTCCGGTGGCGGCTGGTCCCTCGAAGTCCGCGACGACGGTGACCCGCACGTCTACACCCTGAGCGGCGAGTTCGACTTCGCCGTTTCGGCGAAGCTCGCCGACCTGCTCCCCGGCGATCCCGGCGCCGTCCGGGTCGTGCTGGACATGACCGAGGTCGAGTACTGCGACTCCAGCTGCCTGCAGGTCCTGCTGCGGCTGGGCGGCAGCCTGCGTGAAGCCGGCGGCCGGCTGGCCCTGGTGACGACCGTGCACGCCGTCGTCCGCCCGATCGAGCTGCTGGGCCTCGGCGACGTCATGCCGGTGCGCCCCAGCTTCGCCGCGGCCCTCGCCTCCTGGGGCGAGGAAGCATGACGGCCTCCGGCACCCGTGTCAGCGGGCCCGGTTCCGGGCATGAAGACGGGGAGGGCTTCACCGCGGGGTCCGGCACGGCGAAGGAGGCGGACGTGAACCTGCGATCGGTCCGGCACGAGCTGGGCATCACCGCCGAGCTCAGCGAGCTGGCCAAGGTCCGCCACTGGGTGCGCGCGGTGCTGCGGGGCCTGCCGGCGCACGTCGTCAGCACCGCGGTCATGGTGGTCGACGAACTGGCGTCCAACGCGCTGCGCCACGGCCGTGCCCCCTACCACGTCCGGCTGCTGCCCGGCGGCGCCAAGCTGCGGATCGAGGTCGACGACGGCGGCGGCGAACCGGCCCGCCGGCGGGCGCCGAACGACCACGGCGGCCGCGGGCTCCTGCTGGTGGAGCGCTGCGCCGCCGCGTGGGGCCAGCTGCGCCGCCCCAGCGGCAAGACCCTGTGGGCCGAGCTGACCACCGATCAGGACCCGGCCGGAGCCCATGGCTGACCCGGTGACGGCGCCGCCCGCCCCCGTCAGCGGCGACCTGGGCTGGGCCGCCGCTCCCACCGCGGCGATCGTGGCCGACGACACGGGGGCCGTCCGGCTGCTCAACGACGCCGCCCGTGCGCTGTTCCCCGCCGCCGGGCCCGGCCGTCCGCTGGCCGGCACGGTCGCGGACTGGCTGGCCGAAGCCCACGAGCGCGGCTCCGAGGCGGTCGTGCGCGGCGAGGCCGCCGAGCGCGCCTTCGCGGCCCACCCGATCCCCCACGGCACCGCCGTGACGTGGTGGCTGGTCGACGAGACCGACGCCCGCGTGGCCCGCGAGGCGCTGGCCCGGGAGCAGGAGCGGACGGCGTTCCTCAGCGACGCCTCGGCCGCGCTGCTCGGGTCGCTCAACCTCGAACGCTGCATGGAGGTCGCCGCCCGGCTCGCCGCGCAGCACCTCGCCGACGCGGCCATGGTCCTGGCGCCCGCGACGGGCGGCGGCTTCCCCGTCGTCACCTGCCTGCGCGGCGGCGAGCCGGTCCGGTCCCGGTTCGAAATCGACCCGGACGAGCTGCCCGGGCTCGGCGAGGCCCTGCAGGGCTTCCCGCCGGTGCCTTCGCGCTGGCTCGATCCGGACGCCGCCCCCGGCTGGGTGCTGCCCTCGGGCTTCGGCGCGGCCGGCTCGATCGTCGTCACGCCCCTGCCGGGCCACGGCGTGCCCGCTGGCGCCCTGGTCCTGCTGCGCCGCGACGACCGGGCGTCGTTCACCGAGCAGGAAGAGCTCTTCGCGCGGCTGTTCGCCGCGCGAGCCGGCGCCGCGATGTCGGCGGCGCGCGTGTTCGCACTCCAGGCGTCGATCACGGACACGCTGATGCGTGAACTGCTCCCGCCCACCCTCGAACAGCTCGGCGGCGTCGAGTTCGCCGGCCGCTACCGCCCGGCCCGCGACGGCGAGCGGATCGGCGGCGACTTCTACGACGTGCACTCCGCGATCACCGCCGAGGGCGACGAGTCGCTGGCCGTGCTCGGCGACGTCTGCGGCAAGGGCCTCGACGCGGCCGTGCTGACCGGCAAGATCCGCACCACGCTGCGGGCGCTGCTGCCGATGGCCGACGACCACGCGCGGCTGCTGAACCTGCTCAACAGCACGCTCGCCGACAGCCGCAACGCCCGGTTCGTCACCCTCGTGCTGGCCTCCGCGCGCCGCGACGGCGCCACGGTCCGGCTGCGCGTCACCTGCGCGGGTCATCCCCCGCCCCTGATCGTCCGGGCCGACGGCCGGGTCGAGGAGGCCGACAGCCACGGCAGCCTGATCGGCGTGCTGCCGCAGATCGAGTCCACGGGCGCGGACATCACGCTCGAGCCGGGCGAGACCTGCCTGCTCTACACCGACGGGATCGTCGAAGCCCGCGGCGGGCCGCTCGGGGAAGCCATGTTCGGCGAGGAGCGGCTCCGGCAGTCGCTGGCCGAGTGCGCCAACCTGCCGGCCGACGCCGTCGTCGAGCGGATCCAGATGCTCGCGTCGCAGTGGATCGGGCGCGGCACCCACGACGACATGGCGGTACTGGCGATCACGGCCCCGCGCGGGCAGCACCTGGCCGCGGTCGGCGGCCACGGTCGCGGGAGGTACACCGCATGACCACCGCTACCCGCGGCACCGGGGTGGCCGAGTACTCCGAACGGCTCTGGGCCGCCGTCACGACCGGCGACGAGTACGCCGCGGGCGACATCGTCGTCCAGGCGCTCGGCGACGGGGCCGACCCGGAGAGCGTGCTGCTCGACGTGATCGGCGCCGTGCAGCGCAAGGTCGGCCTGGAGTGGGCGGCGAACCGGCTGACCGTCGCCCAGGAGCACGCGGCGACCGCGATCAACGACCGCGTGATCGCGACGTTCGGCTACGTGCTGAAGCGGCCCGAACCACACCTCGGCCGCGTCACGGTTGCCTGCGTCGACGGCGAGTGGCACGCGATGCCCGCCCGGCTGCTCTCGGAAGTGCTGCGGCTGCGCGGGTTCCAGGTCGACTACCTCGGCGCGCAGGTGCCCGCCCCGCACCTGGTCGCCCACCTGCACCGCACCGGGCCGGACGCGGTCGCGCTGTCGGGCTCCATCGCGACCCGGCTGCCGACCGCGCACGCCACGATCACGGCCTGCCAGGCCGCGGCGACCCCGGTCATCGCGGGTGGCGCCGCGTTCGGGCCCGACGGCCGGTACGCACGGCTGCTCGGCGCCGAAGCGTGGGCGCCCGACGCGCGCTCGGCCGCCGACCGGCTGACCGAACCGCTCCCCCGCCCGCACACCGGGCACCAGCCGCTCGACGACCTGCCGCACCTGGCCGACCAGGAGTACACCCTGGTCACGCGCAGCTCCGGCCGGCTCGTCAAGTCGGTGCTGGCCGGGCTCGAGGAGCGCGTCCCGGCGATGCGGGCGTACACCGAACTGCAGCGCCAGCACACGGCCGAGGACCTCGCGCACATCGTCGAGTTCCTGGCGACGGCCCTCTACGTCGGCGACAGCGAGTTGTTCACCGGCTTCCTGACCTGGACGGCCGGGATCCTCACCGCGCGCGGCGTCCCGGCCGCCTCCCTGGTGCCCGCCCTCGACCTGCTCGAAGCGGAGCTGCGCGACTTCCCGCGGGCGACGGAGCTGCTCCGGACCGCACGCACGCACTTGGCGGGTCCGGCCGCCGGATCGGAGCTCTCGGCATGACGTTGACCTGCGCCTGGACCACGTCGGACGGCGTCACGGCCCGCGTCTCGATCGTCGGCGACCTCGAGTTCGCCACGGCCGGGCAGCTGCTGCGGCTGGTCACCGACCGGCTGACCGAGTACCCGGGCGTCCGGGACGTGCGGCTCGACTGCGGTGAGATCGCCTTCTGCGACTCCTCCGGCCTGTCCACGCTGCTGCTCGTCCAGCGCGCCGTCACGGGCGCGGACGCCCGGCTGCACCTGGACAACCGGACGCACGCGCTCGAGCGGCTGCTGGCCCTCACCGGGACCGCGGGGTACCTGATCGGCGAAACCGCGGCGTCCCGGGCGCGGCTCGACTCCTAGGCCCGCAGCCGGGCCAGCTCCCACGGGTCGTGGGCGCTGAAGACCGTCACCTCGCCGCCGTGGCGCCGGACCAGCTCGCGCAGCCGCGCCTGCGTCCCCAGCCGCAGGTCGTGGTGGATTTCGGAGCGGGTCTGGACGACGTCCATGACCGGGTGCGGCGCGGGCTCGGCGTCGAGTTCCCGGTGGTAGTAGTACGCGTCCCCGCAGTGCAACAGCCACCGGGTGCCGTCGTGCAGCGCGACCCCGGCGTGACCGGCGGTGTGCCCGCCGAGCGGCACGAGCCGGATGTCGGCTTTCAGGCCGGCCAGTGGCACGGACGCGAAGTCGAACCAGTCGTCGCCGGACGGCGGCTCGTAGGCCGCCCACCGCGGCCCGTGCGCCCAGTGGGCGGGCCGGTACCGGAAGCTCGGCGCCTCGGCGAGGGCCGCGTCCCGTTCCGCGGCGAGGACGTGCACCCGCGCGTCCGGGAAGTCGGGAAGGCCGCCGGAGTGGTCGACGTCGAGGTGCGTGACGACGACGTGGCGCACGTCCCCGGGTGAGAAGCCGAGGCGCGCGACCTGCCGGACGGCGGTTTCGTCCTCGGCGAGCAGGGGCCGGGCCATCGCGACCCAGTCGCCGCCCAGCGTGGTTTCGGGGTCCCGGACGTCGCCGAGGCCGAGACCGGTCTCGACGAGCACGAGACCGTCGTGGTCGGTCTCGGCGAGCAGGCAGTGGTTGACCGCGGGTGCGGCCGGGAGCCCGGGGGCTTCGATCTGCCGCACGGACCCGCAGTTGAGGTGGTGGATCTTCATGCCGTCATCGTCTGACTTGAACTACGCTTCAAGTCAAGGAGGCCACGATGACCCTGCTCGACATCGCCGAAGTCGCCGAGAAGTCCGGTCTGGCGCCGTCGGCGCTGCGGTTCTACGAGAAGCGCGGGCTCGTCGAACCGGCCGGGCGCAACGGGCTGCGGCGCACGTACCACCCGGACGTCCTGCGCCGGCTCGACCTCGTCGCCTGCGCGCGCGGCGCGGGCTTCACGATCGCGGAGATCGCGCGGTTCCTCGTGGCGACCCCGGGCGACGACGCGCTGCGCGAGCGGATGGCCGCCAAGGCGACCGAGCTGGACGACGCCATCGACCGGCTGTCGCGCATGCGCGACAGCCTGCGGCACGCGGCGACCTGCGACCACGTGCCGCTCGTCGAGTGCCCGGACTTCAAGCGGGCGATTTCGTAGCCTTCGCCAGCGCCGACGGCCACCAGATCCGGCGCCCGACGTCGACGGTCAGCGCGGGCACCAGCAGCGACCGGACCAGGAACGTGTCGAGCAGGACGCCGAACGCGACGATGAACGCGATCTGGGCCAGGAACAGGATCGGGATCACCGCGAGCGCGGAGAACGTCGCGGCGAGCACGACGCCGGCCGAGGTGATCACGCCGCCGGTCAGCGACAGCCCGCGCAACGTGCCGTCCCGCGTCCCGCGGCTCAGCGCCTCTTCGCGGACCCGCGTCATCAGGAAGATGTTGTAGTCGATCCCGAGCGCCACCAGGAAGACGAACCCGAACAGCGGCACCACGGGGTCCGCGCCCGGGAAGTCCAGGAGGTGGTTGAAGACCAGCGCCGACACGCCCATGGTCGCCGCGAACGACAGCACCACCGTCGCGATCAGCAGCAGGGGCGCCAGCAGCGACCGCAGCAGCAGGGCCAGCACGAGGAAGATCACCAGCAGCACGATCGGGATGATCAGCGCGCGGTCGCGTTCCGAGGTCCGCTGCGTGTCGAGCTGGATCGCCGTGGGGCCACCGACTTTCGCGTTCGCGCCCGGGATCGCGTGCACGGCGTCGCGCAGGCGGCCGACGGTCGCGACCGCCGCCTCGGAGTCCGCCGGGTCGTTCAGCACGGACAGGATCTGCACCCGGCCGTGCACTTCCTTCGGCAGCGGCACCGACTGTGCGATTCCGTCCATTTTGGACGCTGCCAGCACGGCGGGCACCGCGCCGGCGTCGGCGATGGTGATCGCCGGTGCGCCGAGGCCACCGGGGAAGTGGCGGCCCAGGACGTCCTGGCCGGTACCGGACTCGACCTGGGTGAGGAAGACGTCGGACTGCGCGGTGCCGGACGCCTTGAGCTGCGGCAGGAACGCGACGCCGATGCCGAGCACCAGCGCCGTCACGACCCAGACCGCGCGCGGCCGGCGGCCGACCAGGCGCGCGACGCGGCCCCAGATCCCGGCCGTCTCCGGGTGGGCCGAACCGAGCGCGGGCTTGAACGGCCAGAACGCGCCGCGGCCGCAGAGCGCCAGTGCGGCGGGCAGGAACGTCGTGGACGCGAGCAGGGCGGCGCCGATGCCGATCGCCGCGACCGGGCCCAGGCCCTTGTTGGAGTTCAGGTCGCTGAACAGCAGGCACAGCACGCCGAGGATCACGGTGCCCGCCGACGCGGCGATCGGCTCGAGCGTCGCGCGCCAGGCGAGCCTCAGCGCGTCGAACCGGCTCGGCGTGTCGCGCAGCTGCTCGCGGAACCGCGCGACGAGCAGGAGCGCGTAGTCGGTCGCCGCGCCGAAGACGAGGATCGAGAGGATGCCCTGGCTCTGGCCGTTGAGCGCGAGGACGTCGTTCTTCGCCAGCAGGTAGACGACGAGGCTGGCGAGCCCGAGCGCGAACACCGCGGACAGCAGCACCAGGAACGGCAGCAGCGGGCTGCGGTAGACCGCGATGAGGATCAGCGCGACCACGCCCCCGGCGACGAGCAGCAGGATCCCGTCGATGCCGCCGAAGGCCTTGACCAGGTCCGCGATCTGCCCGGCCGGGCCGGTGACCAGCACGGTGAGCCCGGCCGGGGCGCCGGTGAGCTGCGCGCGGACCTCCTTGACGACGTCGGCGGGGTTGCCGTCGGCGAGGATCGGCACGGCGAGCTGGACGGCCTGGTCGTCCCGCGGTGCCTGTTCGGGCGTGCCCAGCGGGCCGACGACGCCGGGGATGCCGCCGAGCTTCCGGGCCTTGGCGTCGAGGAAGCGGCGGTCTTCGGCGGTGAGGCCGGTCGTGCGCTCGGCGACGACGGTCGCGGGCAGCACCTGGCGCGGGGTGAACGCCTTCTGCTCGTCGGCGACCTCGGTGGCCTCGGCCGACCGGGGCAGGAAGGCGGCGTTGTCGTTCTTCGCGACTTGGCTGAGCTTCCCGGCGTACGGCCCGCCGATACCGCCCAGCGCGAGCCAGGCGATCACCAGGAGGGCGGGGATCAGCCAGCGGAGGCGGCGCGGCGTCTGGTTCATGGTCGCTAAGGTCCCTTCGAGCGTGAACACGCCCAATTGTTCAGCAGGCTGAACATTCTGCACGACGACCCGGAGTGACGGTGAGCACAACCCCCGAACCCGATCTGAGTACCTGGCCGACAGGCCGGCTGCTCGCCGTCGCCGCCCGGCTGGTGGAGCACCGCTGGGAGGCCGTGCTCGGCGGGATGGGACTCACCCACGCGGGGCTGATCGCGCTCCACACGCTGCGGGACGGGCCGCTGTCGCAGCGGGCGCTGGCCCAGCGCTGCCAGGTGACCGACCAGACGATGAGCCGCACCCTCGACCGGCTCGCCAAGGCGGGGTTCGTCACGCGGACGCCGGACCCGGCCGACGCCCGCCGTCACCTCACCCGGTTGACGGCGCCCGGCCGGGCCGTCCACGAACGGGCGGTGCGCGCGGAGCCCGCGCTGCTCGGAGTCCTGGGCGACGACGACGCTTTCCGCGCCGGCCTCTTGGACCTGATCACCCGGCTCTCCACGACCGAGTGACCCCATGACCTCGGCGATCACCCGGTGGCGGTTGAGACTTTGCCGTGCTGGGTACGTCTTCTGGCATGTGGATCGCGGTGAGCACCCCAGTGGCCCTCCTGATCGCTACCGTCCTCATGGAGCGGTTCGAGCGACGATGTTCCCTGGTGCCCACCGCGAAAGCCGAACACGCCGATCCGCGCGGCTGAAGTCCGCTCCCCCGCCGGAAATCCCCCCGGTGCCCTGAAGCGCGTGCCAGCGTGATCCACGTCTCACTCCCGCCCGTCGAGAACCTCGGCGACCCCTCGCCGCGACTGACCGGGCAGATCCGGTGATCGGGTCCACGGGAGGAGAACACCATGCACAGCAAGTCGAAGGTGCTCGGCCTGGCCGTCGCGGCCGGGCTGGTCACGGCGGCGAGCGTCGGGATCGCCGGCGCGGCGTCGGCGGAATCGGGGACGACGGAGGGGACCATGGCCGGTCAGCAGCAACCGCCGAAGGGGGCGCGCGCCACCGTGCAGGTGAGCCCGAACCCCACCACGCGGCGCGGCGAAGAAGTGACCATCACGGGCGGCTGCGGCGGCGGCACGGGGCTGAAGTCCGTGCTCGGCGGCTTCCCGGAGCACCCGTCACTGGAGAACATCCGCATCGTCGACGCGGGCCCGGCGCACTTCGTGGCCAAGGCGACGCTGGCGCAGCACATCGGCAACGGCGTCGGCCCGGTGTTCGTCGACTGCGGCGGCGAAGCCGGGGTGACCCTGCTCGTCACCCACGTTTAGCGGGCAAGCCCGCTCACCGGGACGTTTCCCGGTGAGCGGGCCGCGGGGCGAAATGGTCCTGAATTCAGCAGGTCTTCCACGCGAAGTGGTAAATGGTGTCCACACTCGCGTGTTCGGAATCCATTTCGATGAAACTGGTCGCGGATGACGTGCCCGCGTCGGCGCGCAGTTCCGCATTGACGTTCAGGTTGCGGTCTTCGCCGCACGGGGCGAAGACGAGCTCGGCGACGTCGGTGGTGTCCGTGGCCCGCCACACGCCGTGGAACGGGCCGGGGAAGGTGTGGCGCACCCGGGCCGTGGGCGACGTGCCGGCGAAGTAGTAGTTGGCCTGCTCGAGCGCGCTCGCGCCGCTCTCGATGTGCGCGAAGCCGCGGTAGTCCGCCTCGGCGATCGCGTACGTGAACCCTTGCGGTACATGGACGAGCACGTTGATCTGGCAGTTCTTCCGGGCGTCGAGCGCGGACGCGCCGCCGCCGGCCTTGGCGGTGAAGTTCGTGTAGTGCACCGTGAACGAGGTGTTGTCGGACGCGACGTCGGCCGACGCGGTGGCCGTGCCCGCGGGACAGCCGGACCCGTTGATGGTCTTGATGTCGAGCGTGATCTTTTCGGTCGGAACCGAGGCCGCCGGGGAATCGGCGGGTCCGGCGAGGGCGGACAGAACCATTCCGGCTACGACCAACATACCGAGCATGACGCTCCTCCAAATGGGCCACGGTGCCTGGGGGTCACGGTGATCGCGCGCGGAACGGATCGTAGCGCGATCGCAACCTTTTCGACGGCCACTGAACGGAGTAACACGACGGCCCGGAGTGCGGGAAATCCATTTCCCGCACATTCATCTTCACGGAGTTCGGAATAGCGGATAATCGACGGTCACCGGTGGTCCGGACCACTGGAGTGCCGGAGCGAATAGGGCGGGATCGCGCCGCCGAGGAGCGTTTCGGCGTCGAGTGTCACGGCCCGGCTCCCCCGCTCGGCGAACCGCCGCGCGACCAGCGCGCCCGGCTCCTCGACGCGGTCGGTCCGTCCGGAGAGGAACGCCCACTCGTGCTCGTCGGAACCGAAGTACAGGACCGTCCCGAACACTTCGCGGAACCGGTGCCACGACGCGAGCAGCGTCTCGTTGCGCCAGAGCGTCGGGCACCCGGCCTGGCACGTCACGACCCCGCCGGGCGCCAGGAGGCGAGCGCACCGGCCGAGGAAGTCCTTGCCGTACAAGCGGTTGTGCTGCGCGTCGGGATCGGTGGTCTCGTCGGGCAGGTCGATGACGACCACGTCGTAGGTGTCACCCCGCTCCTCGGCTTCGGCCAGGAACGCCCAGCCGTCCGCAAAGGACACCCGGACCGGCCCGCCGTCGCGAGCCAGGTCCTCGGTCGTGTAGCCGTAGGGCAGGTGCTCGGCGCAGGCCCGCACGACCTGCTCGTCGATGTCGACGTGGTCGACCAGCGATGCGCCCGCGGCCACCGCGAGCTGCGAAGCCACCCCCTCGCTCGACCCGACGACCAGGACCCGCCGGACCTGCTCGGCCAGCAGGAGCGCGGGCACCATCAGCGCCTCGTGGTACACCAGCTGGCTCGCTTCGGTGCTCTGGCGTTCCCCGTCGCAGAACAGTGAAATCCCCTGCGCGGTCTTCCCGATCAGCACGTCCTGGTACGGCGTGCGCGCCTCGTACCGCACCTCGCCGACCTCCCAGACGCGGGTGAGGCCGGGGCCGACCGGTTCGTGGACGAGAGGCATCAGGGTTCTCCGCGGTGCAGGACGGACAGGTGGACCGAGGTGGCGTCGAGCGACTTCGCGAGCAGCCGCAGCGCGTGTTCGGGGTCGGCGCGCTCGCCGCACGTGAAGACGTCGGCGAAGAGCGACCCGTGCTCGGGGTAGGTGTGGACGGACGCGTGCGACTCGGCGAGCAGCGCGATCACCGTGGCGCCCTGGGGCGCGAACCGCTTCGCCACGACGTCGACGACCGTCGCGCCCGCCTCCGTCACCGCCGCCCGCAGCAGCTCCCCCAGCCGCGCCGCGTCGTCGAGCAGGGCGGGGTCGACGCCGTGCAGCTCGGCCAGCACGTGCCGCCCGGTGAACCGGCCGATCTCAGGCATCTCCCCACCACCCGACGCAGTGGGTGCGCAGCGGCTCGATCCCGTTGAACCCCACCGACGCGTAACTCGCGGTGTAGGCGCCGGTGCCGGGCACGTCGAGCCGGTCACCGGTCCGCAGGGAAAGCGGCAGTTCGTACGGCGTCCGCTGGTAGAGGACGTCGTCGCCGTCGCAGGTCGGCCCGGCGAGCACCACCGGCCCGGCCGGGCCGTCGTGCGGGGAAACCGGCTCGAACCGGTAGGCGATGGCCTCGTTCTCGGCCTCGGCGAGCCCGTTGTAGCGGCCGATGTCGAGGTACACCCACCGCCGCTCCCCGCGGCGCGCGACCAGCACGACCTCGGTGCGCAGCAGCCCGGCGTCGGCGACGAGCACCCGGCCCGGCTCCAGCAGCAGCTCCGGCCGCGCCGCCGGGAAGTGCGTGTCGAGCGCCGAGGCGATCTTCTCCGCGTAGGTGGCCAGTGAAGGGACCTCGGTGCGATGGGTCGTCGCAAAGCCGCCGCCGAGGTTGAGCCGGGTCATCCCGACGCCCTGAGCGGCGGCTTCGGCGAAGAGCTTCGCCGCGGTCGCGACCCCGATCTCCCACGCGCCGGCGTCCGGTTGCTGCGACCCGACGTGGAACGCGATGCCGGGCCGCAGGCCCCGCGCGGCCGCGCGCAGCACCAGGTCCAGGGCTTCGGCCGGCTCGCAGCCGAACTTGCGGCCGAACGGCGTCACCGAGTCCGGCGCGTCGAGCACCACGCGGACCGACACGGCCGAGCCCGGCGCGTGCCGGGCCAGGTGGTCGACGTCGTCCGGCGCGTCCGTAGTGAACTCCCGGACGCCGCGCTCGAACGCGAAGGCGATGTCGCGGGGCTTCTTGATCGGGTTGCCGTAGGCGAGGTCCGCCGGGGCCGCGCCGCGCCCGAGGCACAGCGCGAGCTCGGCGGGCCCGGCGACGTCGAAGCCGATCCCGGCCGCCACCAGCGCGTCGAGCACCGGCGGCGCCGGGTTGGCCTTGACCGCGTACCGGATCAGCGCGCCGGGGAACGCGGCGCGCAACTCCAGCGCCCGCGCCGCGACGGCGTCGGTGTCGACGACGAGGCACGGCGTCGGCGGGTCCCGGTCGTCGAGGAAGCGGCGGAGGGGGTCGGCACACACTCCGCCAGTCTCGCAAACGGCGTCAGACGAACCGCCACAGGTGGTCCGGTGTCCCGTTGTCCTCCCACTGCGTCACCTGCGCGCCGTCGGCGGTGGACTGCTGGTCGACGGCCATCACCTTGCCGCTGCGGACGTTGACGATCTTCGACCAGCCACCGCCCGCGTCGACGATGCGCCAGTTGTGGTCGGGGGTGCCGTTGTCCTGGAACTGCTGCACGTGGGCGCCGTTGTCGAGGCTCTGGTCGTGCACGGCCAGGATCTTGCCGCTGTTGCGGTTGACGATCCGGACCGTGCCGTCGCCGTTGTCGACGACCGCCCAGAGGTGGTCGGCCGTGCCGTTGTCCGTCCACTGCGTGACCTCCGCGGTGTCGGCGAGCGACATGTTCGACACGGCGAGCACCTTGCCCGAACGCTGGTTCTGCAGCTTCCGCCACACCGTCGCCGACGCCGCGGGCCGCGTCAGCAGCGCCAGGTAGCCGCCGGCGACCGGCCGGGCCTGGAACCCGCGCTGGGTGGCGTCGGCGACGACGTACCAGTCGGAGAACGGCACCCGCTGCGGCGTGGTGTCGGCGTAGCTGTAGACGCCTTCGACCAGCGTGGTCCGGATGGTCGGCTGGTCGGTCAGCCAGGCCGCGGTCCACAGCTCCCAGTCGGCCTTCGTGTAGTCGTTGCGCGGGTCGAGCAGCACGCCGTGGGCGCCCGCGCGGCCCTGGTACCAGGCCGCTTCCTGCGCCGCGACGCCCAGCGGGACCAGGTCGAGGCCGAGGACGCGGTCGGCGAAGCCGTTGTACTTCAGGCTCCACGTCCCGGCCTGGTCGTAGGCGAGCTTGAGGTGCTGGTTCGACGAGTCCTGCGCGAGCGTCACCCACTGGCTGACGTAACTGCGGGACACCGAGCGGTAGCGCTGGGCGTCGGCGGTGTTGCCGACGGCGGCGGCGATCACCCCCATCGCACCGACGCCGACGATGCCCTTCAGCGCGAGGTTGGCGCTGTGCGCGATGAACCCGGTGAAGTCGTCGGTCTGGTTCTGGAAGCCGGGGTCCAGGGTGTTGCCGATCAGGTACTCCGCCCACTGGCGCAGGATCCGGTAGTGGGTGTTCGCGAAGGCCACGGCGTCGGCCGAGGGCAGCCGCTGCACGAGCGCGGCGGCCATGATCAGCATGTTGGCCGACTCCTCGACCGGCATGCTCTCCTCGTTGCCGTCGTTGTGGCCGGTCGCGTCCGGGTAGTGGGTGCCGAGGTCGTGCTCGGCGTACTGCATCGGCCAGCCGCCGCGCTCGGCGTAGTCCAGCAGCGGCTCCAGGATCAGCCGCAGGTAGGCCGGGGAAAGGTAGAGGTAGGCCGGGAACGCCGGGTAGGTGACGTCCACAGTGGACATGTTGCCGTTGGAGGAGATTTCCTTGAGGAAGCCCCACGGCGAGCCGCCGCGGTCGACGAGCTCGGTGCCGCCGAAGGCCTGGCGCAGCGCCAGCGCGCAGATCCCGGCGTAGTGCTCGCCCGTGCTGCCGCCGCCGGCCGCCGCGACGGCGTCGTCGTGCAGCCGCTGGTCGATCGCGGTCGCGGCCGACAGCGCGCTCGCGTAGTCGTTCGCGAACCAGACGGCCATGTCCTGCCAGCTGCCCCAGTAGTGCGTCCACCACGGGTTCAGCGGGGTGCCGAGGTAGCGGACCGCGGGTGTGCGGACGTGCCCGATCGCGAGCGTGAACGGGCTCGACGAACCGCCTGCCGGGATCGTGCCGAGGTTCTTGTTGAAGGCCAGCACCGGCCAGCGGTCGCTGATCGCGCGCGGCTGGGCGGTGTCGCTGGTGTCGGCGAGGCCGCCTTGGCCGGCCGACGCGGCGCGCACGACGGTGTCCTGCCCGATCTGCCAGCTCACGCCGGACGTCGGCGCGGCGAGCACGAGCTGACCCCAGCTTGCCTGGTCGCCGTTCTCCTGCAGCACGCCCGGGCTTGCCGGGGTGCAGCTCAGGAGCGTGTAGCCACCCGACTGCTGCTGCGTCCAGGTGACCTGGGCCGAGGTGTCGCCGTGCACCCACTCGGCCGAGGTGTCGAAGTGCAGGTCGACGGCGTGCGCGCGACCGTCGGCGCTGGCGGCCTGAAGGGTCACGTAGCCGAACGGGACGCACTGGCGCTGCAGGTTCGCCGGGTCGACCGGAGAGAAGAACGTGACGGTCAGGTTCACCCCGCCGCCGGTGAGGACGTAGGTCGAGCGGGTACCGGTGACCTGCAGGCTCACCTGGGTCATCGGGGTGAGGGCCGGCCCGGACGGCAAGGCGGGCGAGCCGGCGAAGACGTACGCGGCGCCGTCGATGCGGGCGAGCCCGCACAGGGCGGTGATGTGGCCGGTCCAGAAGCTCGACCAGGTGCCGGGCAGGGTGTCGCTCGCCTGCCAGGTGGACAGGTAGGGAGAACGCACGATCAGCGGAGTGGCGGGCGGCCGGATCGGGCTGAAGGTACCCGCGGCGGCCGCCGTCCCGGGCAGCCACAGCGCCACGGCCACGGCGGCGGCCGAGCCCCCGGCGAGCCGGAGCAGATCACGGCGAGTCAGTTCCAGGGAGGACATCAGTGGCCCCTTCCAACGGCGTACGAGCCGGTGCGGAGATACTTTTACATCGTTGGTACAACGTTGTAAATCCGCCGTTGGTCGGGGTCGCGAGGAGGGTGCGGACCAGTGGGATCGCCGGTCCGGTGCGGGTCACCGGTGGTCCCGCGCACCCGGGCCGGGGTTCGTGGCCGTCACCGGGGATCGGATCACCGCGGCCGGCGACGGTGCCCGGCCGAACGGGCGTCGTGGCAGTACTCGTTCGGTGCCCTGCCGCGAGCCGGGCCGGCCGCCTTCGGTGAGCGGTCCCGACCCGCTGCAGGGCATCCACGACACGGGGGCACTACGCCCCGGCCACCGTGCCGGCCTCGTGGTCTTCGATCGCCTGCCCCGAAGACGCGATCGGGGCCGCGAAGGTCGCGGTGACGGTCACCGCCGGCCGCTGCGCCCACGGGCGGTGACGGCCGGCTCGGGTTCGACGTTCACCCGGGGACGCGAGGGCAGCTTCTCCAGCCCTTCCGCGTCGACGACCAGGAACCAGTGGGCGTTGGCGGGGATGTGGATCTTGAACATCGGTGCGGTGGCCACGCCGCCGTGCATCCGGTAGTACTGCCGGCGCCGGTAAGCCTGGAAGTTGACCTCCGTCAGGAGCCTGACGTTGGCCATCGCGTCCAGGCGGACGGTGACCACCGCGTCTCTTCGCACCTTCCCGAGGTCGAACACACTCGCTTCCATCTTCGTCCCTCTTCCACGTGTGGGTTGCGTTCTGGTTGTCGCGGGCAGCGCGGAGCACGCCGCGGAGCGCACGACGGATCGGGAGTCCGGGACGGGTCTAGCCGGGGCCGGTGCCCGGCTTGCACGGCCGCCAGAGCGGCAGGAAGTCCCCGTGCGACGGCGCGAACGCCCGGGTGGCGCGGGGTCCGGAGCCAGGGGTGAGGAAGGCGGGAGGAACGGTGGGGCTGCTCCCCCAGGCGGCATCGGCGGGGGCCGGGCCCCGCGGGCCCGGGGTGTCCCCCGGCTGGTGCGCGGTCGTCGCCGAGGTGCGGTGTTCCGGTGTCTTCGTGGTTACGGCCGGCCGGGTGCGGGAGGCCGGGACCCGTCCGGCCGGCTTGGCTTTCGGTGGGGCGGCAAAGATTGCCCGCCCGAGGTCGGCCTCGCGGGTCAGCGAGTTCGCGAGCGGGGTTTCGGCATCGACCGGCTCGGTGAGCGGGGGGACGATGCCAGGCCGGGTGGTCGGGGCAGTGGTCCCGGGCGAGACGCCAGTGGCGACCGGTTCGATGACGGGCGCGGTGGCATCCAGCACCGGCTTGATCACCGGGACGACGGACCCGACGAGTCGCGAGACCGGCGCGACTGCGTTCACCACGGGTTCGATCACCGGCGCGGTGGAAGCCACCCCTCGCGCGACGGGTTCCGCAAGCTTGACCACATCGGCCACCGGCCGGGAAACCCGCGCCACCACAGGATTCGCCAACGCCACGACCGGCTCCGCCGCAGACCGGGCCGATTCCGCGACCGGGCGCACCACGGGTGTAGCCGCACCGGCCACCGGCACCGCCGGAAGCACAACCGCATCCACCACTGGCTTCGCCAACGCCACGACCGGCGCCGCCACAGACCGGGCCGACGTCGCGACCGGGCGCACCACGGGCTTGGCTGCCCCGGCCACCGGCACCGCAGGCCTCACCGACGCCACGATCGGCTCAGTGGCCGACGGCCGAGAAACCGGCGCCGCCGAACCGACCCGCGCCGCGGACCGCGGCTGCGAAACCGGCTCTGCCACCGGCGCCGATCCCGCCCGCACGGCAGACCGCGCCTGCGAAGACCCTTCGAGCGCGGCCCCCGCCGCCGGTGCCACCACACCGGAACCCGCCGGTGGAACCACCGCACCCAGCGGGTCCGCCTGGGCGTGCCCCGACACGAGCCACGACAGCAGCCAGAACCCGGCGATGGCCCCGGCGACCGCCAGGAGCCGTCGGGCGGCGGCCACTGTGCCAGCCACGTCGCGAGCCCCGGTCACGGTCGGCGAACCTCCAGAATGCGAGATGCAGATCTGGGACGTACCCTCCAACGCCCGCCACCACACGCGGGCTACGCGCCGCCTGCCGCTTCCACTCGACCGGCCTAGCGCAGAGGTCTCAGCAAGCCTGATTTGACCGTCCAGGTGGAGTAGCCGGATGACCCAGTCGCACGCGGAAACGTAGCTCCGCGGTAAATCAGGCTTCCTGAGAGCGTCGGAGCTCCGACAACGCACCCAGCGTCAACACGCCGTGCTGGAGGCCCTCGCGGAACGTCGCGCGCTGGCCCGGGCTCAGGTCGGCCAGCAGCGCGTCCTCCACCTCCGCGACCGCCGGTGCGCACGCGACGAGCAGCGCGCGGCCCGCGTCGGTCAGGCCGGCCAGCAGGACGCGCTTGTTCTCCGGCTTCGGGGTCCGGGCGATCAGCCCGCGCTTTTCCAGGGCCAGCACCATTTCGTGCATGGTCTGCGGGCGCAGGAACGAGCGCCGGGCGAGCTGCGCCGACGACAGCGCGCCACTCGCCTCCAGCACGGTCAGCGCGGTGTACTGCAACGTCGTGAGCCCGACCGGCCGGAGGGCGTCGTCGAGCAGCGCGCGGATCGCCAGCTCGAGCCGTTTGACCAGGTAGAGGGTCAACGGCGGGCCGGCGGGCTGCTGCTCGGCGGAGGTGCTCACGCCGCCCATCATGACACGCTCCGGCCGCTATGCTCCGATCATGGACCTCGGCCGGCAGACCCGCGTGCGGCAGGCGTTCGACTCGTTCTTCGGCCCGCCCGCGCCGCCGCCCGCGGACCACGTCCTCGCGCTGTTCCACCGGACCGCGGAGACCGTGCCCGCGTACCGGAAGTTCCTGCGGGAGCACGGGATCGCGCCCGAAGACGTCCTGACGATGGCCGACTTCGCCAAGCTGCCGCTCGTCGACAAGGCCGGCTACCACCGCAGGTACCCGCTGCCCGAGCTGTGCCGCGACGGCACCTTCGCCGGGCTCGACATGATCGCCGTCTCCTCCGGGTCCAGCGGTCACCCGACCGTCTGGCCGCGCGCCCTCGAAGACGAGCTGCACGTGGCGCGCCGGTTCGAAACCGTGCTGGTGGACGCGTTCGAGGCCGCCGAGCGCAGCACGCTGGCCGTCGTCTGCTTCCCGCTCGGCACCTGGGTGGGCGGCCTGTTCACCACGGCCTGCGTGCGTCACCTCGCGGCCAAGGGCTGCCCGATCACCGTCGTGGCGCCGGGCAACAACAAGGCCGAGATCCTGCGCGTGCTGCCCGAGCTCGCGCCGCACTTCGAGCAGGTGGTGCTACTGGGCTACCCGCCGTTCGTCAAGGACGTCGTCGACACCGGCCTGGCCGAGGGCGTCGACTGGCCGGCGTACGCGATCAAGCTCGTGCTGGCCGGCGAGGTGTTCAGCGAGCAGTGGCGCGAACTGGTGGGCCGGCGGGCCGGGATCGCCGATCCGGTGCGCCACATCGCGTCCCTGTACGGGACGGCCGACGCGGGCGTGCTCGGCACCGAAACCCCGGTGTCGGCGGGCATCCGCCGGTTCTTCGCCGACCACCCGGACCTCGCGCGCGAGGTCTTCGGCGACGGCCGCCTCCCGACGCTGGTGCAGTACGACCCGGCGAGCCGCTTCTTCGAAGTGCACGAGGGCACGCTGGTCTTCACCGGTGACGGCGGGATCCCGTTGGTCCGCTACCACATCGCCGACGACGGCGGGCTGATCGCCCACGACGAACTGCTCGCCTACTGCGCCCGCCACGGCTTCACGCCGCCGCCCGGCCCGGAGCTGCCGTTCGTGTACGTGTTCGGCCGTTCGCTGTTCACGGTGTCGTTCTTCGGCGCGAACGTCTACCCGGAGAACGTCACCGTCGGGCTGGAACAGCCGGGCATCAGCGACACGGTGACGGGCAAGTTCGTCATCGAGTCGGTGGAGGACGCCGACCGCGACCGCCGGCTGCGGATCACGGTAGAGACGGCACCGGGCGCCACCGCCGACGCGGACCGCATCGCCGAGTCGGTGCGCGAGCAGCTGCTGCGGCTCAACAGCGAATTCGCGCACTACGTCCCGGCCGAACGGCAGCGGCCCGACGTCGTCCTGCGCCCGGCAGGCGATCCCGAGTACTTCCCGGCCGGGGTGAAACACCGCTACACGCGGCAGTCCTAGGCTTCGGATGCCCGGAGGACCCGCTCGGTCGGGTCCGCCGCGCCCGGGTCGCGCAGGCGATCGGTGATCAGGAAGTCCGGAAGCTCCAGCCCGTGCGCCTCGGTGAGCCGGAACGTCCCGCCGAGCGCGCCGGGATCCCAGCCGGCGGCCAGCGCGTGCGCGACGAGGCGCCGCACATCGGCCGGCGCCGGGTACGCGCCGTCGGTGTCGGCCGGGGTCCAGCCGCTGCTCGTGGCCTTCGAAAGCAGGTCGGCCTCCAGCGCGCGGCTGTTCTTGCCGGCACCCCCAGACGCGCACCCTGATGCACCGGTGGACGTCGACGTCGTCGCCGCGGACGGAGCCGATGGTCGCCCGCCACGTGTAGTCGCGCTCGTCCGCGCGCAGCGTCCGCACCCTCTCTCGCACGCCGGTGAGTCTAGGACCGGATCAGTTTCCGGAACCGCTCACGCCGTTCGTCGGCGGACGATCGGTCCGCGATGTCGTCGTCGAACCACGAGCCGAGGGCCGTCCACAGGTCCGCGCAGCCGGCGAAGTCGTCGACCGTCGACTGCTCGACGAGCTCGGCGATGTCGGTCGTCAGCTGGTCGAGCCGCTGGTCGCACAGGCGCACGTACTCGCGGACCACGGCGTTCGCGTCCAGGCCCGCCTTGACCCGCGGGCCGGCCGCGCCGCGCAGCTGCGAGTGCAGCTTTTCCTCGCTGTACAACGGGAATCCCGCGATCGACCCCGGATAGCCCGAGTCGGCCGACCACGCGCGGAACGCGCAGATCGCCTGGTAGCGCGTGTACCAGTCCTGCTTGCCGCGAGCCAGCTCGGCGAGCCTGCGCCAGGCGTCGCGGTCGGCCGAACGCCAGCGGTCGAGCGTGCGGCCGTCCGGCGCGGGTTCGAGCGCCCGGGCCCGCCAGAAGTGCGCGCGGCAGCCGGCGATCTCCGCGACGAGCTGGCGGACGTAGCCGACCTGCTCCCAGACGTGGGCGCGCTGCGGCCGCAGCGGCGCGGCGCGGTCCGGGGAGAACGTCACCATCTCGAACACCCGGAACAGCTCGTGGCCCCGCAGCGCGACGAGGTCGGGGTCCTCCCCCATCACCCACGACCGGCGCTCCGGCAGCCGGCCGCTGTGGCTGATCGTCGCGGCGTGGTACAGCTCGCGGACCGCGCGGCGGGCCACCTCGTCGCGTGCTTCGCCGACCAGACGCGGGTTGCGGGCGCGGTCGCGCAGATCGCGTTCGCCGCGCGGGCCGACTTCGAGCATCGCCACCGCGTACACGCTCGCCGCGTTGTAGCACTCCTCCCACGACTTCCGCGGACCGGCCGCTTCGACGGTGTCGTCGAGCGCCTTCGGGTCCGGCGGCCAGCGCCGGTCCGGGCAGACGTCGGCCAGGCGCACGCGGCTGCCCGGGTAGGCGACCGCGGGCTCGGGGACCGCACCGGTCACCGGCTCGACGTCCGCCATCGCGCGCCGCACCACCGCCCAGACCAGCGACAGGTCGAGCGCGCGGTTGGTCAGCTGCTGCCAGCTGGGGCGCCAGCGCCGGCCGAACCGGCGGTAGTCCGCGACGAGCCGCTCGATCTCGTACTGCGACAGCGCGCAGAAGTACGACCGCATTTCGGCGGCGCGCTGGTTGTACTCGGCCAGCTTCTCCGGCGTCGCCTCGTGGACGACGACCTCCTCGGCCGGGACCCGGAGCACGCGGCGGTGCAGTTCGACCCGCTTCTCCCGCGGGATCGCGTACGGCCGCACCCGGACGTCGAGGTCGACGTACCGGCGGAAGCGCAGCTCCAGGGCCGCCCGGAGTTCGGCGCGCCGCAGCGCGCGGGCGTCGTCGGGCGCGCCGGCCGTCGTGCGCCGCACCCACCACGAACCGGCGACGGAGTCGCCGTGGCCGAGGACGAGCGCGTGCCGGTAGCGGGCGATGAGCAGGGCGACGTCACGGCCGCGGCCCGCGTGGCGCGGCTGGCGCGCGAAGTCCGGGCCGATCCACCACCGGGCCAGCTTCGGGTGGCCCCGGCTGCAGACGGTGATCACGTCGTCGTACGTCGCGAGCGCGTCGAGGTGCAGGTCCAGCTGTTCCTGCAGGGCGGCGATCTCGAGTCTGATGTAGACGTTCGACGGGTCGAGGCTCACCGCGCGGTAGTACTCGGCGAGGGCCTCGTCGTAGCGGCGGTAGGTGATGAAGTGGTTGGCGCGCTGGTAGGCGTCGAACAGCTCGTACGGGATCTTCGCGCCCCGCCACGCCGCCCAGTGGATGTTCGTGCGGACGTAGGCGCTGCGCGGGATGACCAGCGCCGCCACGGCGTTCGCCGCGCGGTGCAGCACGCGCGGCCAGTTCTCGTCCTCGATCACCAGCGGGCTCGCGGCGAAGCGCGGGACGCGCACCAGTTCCAGGATGAGCTGGTAGCGGCCGGTCGTGTTGCCCGGCCGGATGGTGCCGGTGACGGTGAACGCGGCCGGCGGCTGGGCGAGCCGGACCAGCTTGCTGACCGCTTTCCACCAGCCGTCCGCGGAGTCGCCCGCGTGCTCGACGATCTGGATGAAGTCGTAGGACACGCCGGCGCCGGGCACCGGGGTCGGCGTGTAGAGGCGGGAGTCGTTGAGGATCCGCTTGAAGGTCGCGGTCAGCTCGACGGCGGAATCGATCTCGCGGTCGTGGCTGCCGGCCGGCCGCTCGTCGGCGAAGAGCCGGATGTCGATCTGGTTGGCCCGGTAAGCCGCCGATTCGAGCCGGGCCCTGCCGACGAAGTACAGCGTCAGCACGGCGGAGACCACCACGACCGACGTCTGCAGCACGGTCCAGGTGATGACGCTCGCGACCTTCGGGTCCCGGACGAACGTCCAGTTCTGGAAGAAGGGCAGGTAGGGCACGACGGCGAAGCCGGCCGCGACGATCCCCGCCGCCACCGCCGCGAACCACCACCGGATCCGGTGAGCCGCCGGAAGTTCCGCCTGATCGAAGCCGCCGGGCACCACCGATCACCCCCTCGTGTCGCCAGGTTACTCGCGGAGGGGGTGCGGATTGTTACGGGCCGTGATCCGCGACGTCGGCGATCACCTGGGCGTGGCACAGCTCCGGCACGCACCAGCACCCGAGGCGCTTCCCGCGCAGCTCGGGCAGGAGCGCGAGCAGGTCCGGCCGGGCGAGCAGGTACTCGCGGTACCTCGCGACGACCTCCTCGCGGGTGCCGTCCGGGCCGGGGCGGAACGGGCTGGCGAGCTTCGACCCCGCCAGGTGCCAGCCGCCCCGGTGCATGGGCCGCCCGACGTAGACGACGTCGGCGTAGTCCGGGTCGTCGCGGTGGCCCTTCAGGTTGACGACGGTGGTGGGCATGGCTCCTCCTCTCCCGGCGACCAGCCTGGCCGCTCCGGCACCGACCCGCCAGACGGGTGTCACGGCAGAACCGGCTCGGCGCGCGCCGAGCTACGTGCCGCCGCCCGCCGAACGCGCCCGGGCGAGCCGCCCGCACGGATTCGGTGGCAGGATCGCGCGCCAGGTCGGTTGCGAACACCCGGGCACGCGGCGCGACCAGCCTGGCCGCTCCGGCACCGACCCGCCAGACGGGTGTCACGGCAGAACCGGCGCGGCGCTCCGGCGCCGGGCACGTCGTCACCGCAGAACCAGCACGGCCGATCCCGAGGTCACCGGCGGTGGTTGGACTAGTGCAGATGCACTATGCTGTGAGTTCGGTTGAGCCGTCAGCCGCTGCCGGACGTTCCGCGCCCGGGCCGGCGGGCTGCCTTGACCGGGCACCGTCCGACCTGCGTCCGGCATCCCCAGCTGCCCGACGAAAGGGTGTGCCCGCGATGGTTCCTGAACCTCGCTCGGCCGACCACGAGCTCCTCTCCACCGGCTGGCTCGACGCCGGTGGTCACCTCTCCCTGCGAGTCCTGCACCCCGCTCCGGGCACCGTGCTCGTGCGGGTGGCCGGCGAAGTCGACCTGTGCACCGCCCGGAGACTCGACGAAGTCCTCCAGTCCCGCATCCGCAGCGACCTCGTGGAGGTCGTCATCGACCTCTGCGGCGTCACGTTCTTCTCCGTCGCCGGGCTGAACTCGCTGCTGCGGGCGCAACTGCTCGCCGACACCGCCGGGGCGCGCCTGGCGGTCGACCCCGGGCGGTCACGCGCCGTCCGGCGGCTGTTCGCGCTGCTGCCGACGGACTTCGACGACGTCGTGAACCCGGTCGGCTGAGCGCTCACGGAGGGGGCGTCCCCAGTCTTCGGACGGCCTCGACGATCTTCGCGTTCGGCACGCCCTTCACGAGGTACTCGGTGACGCCCGCCGCGGCGAGCCCGGCCATCGAAGTCCGGTCGGCGTAGGCCGAGAAGGCCAGGATCGCGGTTTCCGGGCTGCGCCGGGTGATCTCGCGCGCCGCGCGGGCGCCCCCGCCGCCCGGCATCCGGACGTCGAGGACCGCGACCGCGGGCCGGTGGCGCTCGGCGAGCCGGATCGCCTCGTCGGCGTCGCCGGCCACCGCGACCACGGCGATGTCGGATTCGGAGTCCAGGACCTCCTTGAGGACGTCTCGGATCATCGCGTCGTCGTCGGAGATCAGCACCCGCACCTCGGTCACTGCTCGAGTCCCGTCAGGTCGGGCAGCTTCGGCAGCCAGAACTCGACGACCGTGCCCTGGCCGGGGGTGCCCGTCACCGACAGCCAGCCGTGTGCCGCCTCGGCCCGTTCGCGCATCTCCACCAGCCCGAAGTGACCCGCACCCGCGCCGTCGGCGATCGTGCCGACGCCGTCGTCGGCGATCCGCACGAGCGTGCCGTTGTCCACTGTGGACAGTCGCAGGTCGACGCGGGTGGCCCGGGCGTGCTTGTGGACGTTGCTGAGCGCCTCCTGGCAGATCCGGTAGATCGTGATCGCCGCTTCCGGCGACGGCTCCGCGGTGAGCTCGTCGAGCACCGAGTGCGCCAGGCCCCAGTGCCCCGTGACGTCGTCGGCGTACGCGGACACGGCCTCGACGAGGCCGTGGCGGTCGAGTTCCGGCGGGCGCAGCCGGGACACCAGGTCGCGCAGCCTGCCGATGGCGGCGCGCACCGATTCGTCGAGCCCTTCGACCGCGCTCGCGTGCGGCTCCGGCAGCCGCGAGGCGAGCAGTTGCAGGCGCATCCCGACGGCGACCATCGACTGGATGGACTCGTCGTGGACGTCCCAGGCGATCCGGCGTCGTTCGACCTCCTGCGCGTCGACCAGGTGCCCGACGAGCCGGCGGCGTTCGCGCAGCGCCTGCTCGGCGGTGCGGCGCTCGGTCATGTCGCGGGTGACCTTCCCGAAGCCCTGCAACCGGCCCTGCTCGTCGAACAACGCCGTGATCACCACGTTCGCCCAGAACCGGGTGCCGTCCTTGCGCACCCGCCAGCCCTCGTCCTCCAGCCGCCCGTGTTCGATCGCGACTTCCAGCTCCCGAGCGGGCTTCCCGGCCGCGACGTCCTCGGGCGGGTAGAACACCGAGAAGTGCCGGCCGATGATCTCCTCCGCCGACCATCCCTTGATCCGCTCGGCACCCGCGTTCCAGCTGGAGATGTGCCCACCGGGGTCCAGCATGAAGATCCCGTAGTCGAGCACGTTCTGCACCAGGAGCCGGAAGCGCTCCTCGCTCTCGCGCAGCGCCTGCTCGGCGTCCCGGCGTTCCGTCCGGTCGCGGGTGACCTTCCCGAAGCCCTGCAACCGCCCCTGCTCGTCGAACAACGCCGTGATCACCACGTTCGCCCAGAACCGCGTGCCGTCCTTGCGCACCCGCCAGCCCTCGTCCTCCAGCCGCCCCTGCTCGACCGCGACCTCCAGTTCCCGCTCCGGCTTGCCCGCCGCGACGTCCTCCGGCGGGTAGAACACCGAGAAGTGCCGGCCGATGATCTCCTCCGCCGACCACCCCTTGATCCGCTCGGCACCCGCGTTCCAGCTCGCGATGTGCCCACCGGGATCGAGCACGAAGATCGCGTAGTCCTGGACGCTCTGGACGAGCAGCCGCAACCGGTCCCCGGCCGGGTCGTGGTGTTCGGTCAGGACCGCCTCGAACCCCCGCAGCCGGTGCTGCTCGTCGAAGGACGGCGTGATCACCACGTTCGCCCGGAAGGGCCCGCCGTCCTTGCGGACCCGCCGGTCGTCACCGCCGGCCGGCGGGACGAACGCCCCGAACGGCCGGCCGGCGACCTCGTCCGCCGGCCAGCCCGTGATGCGTTCGGCCGCCGCGTTCCAGCTCGTCACGCGGCCTTCCGGATCCAGCAGTGCGATCCCGTGGTCGTCCATGCGGCCACTGTGCCGGACTGCGGCCCGCCCGGCACGACGCGGGCGCGCCGGCCTCAGCCGGCGAGTTCGGCCGACGGTGCCGGCAGCGCGCACCAGACCACCTTCCCCGCTCCGTGCCGGGCGGTCCCCCAGGCCAGGGAGAGCCGCTCGACGAGGGCGAGGCCCCAGCCCCCGTCGGCCCCCGGAGACCGGCGCACGGGCGGGGCCGGGTCGTCGTCGAACACCTCGACGCGCACGTGCCCGGCCCCGACGCTCAGCCGGAGCACGGGCCGGCCGGTGCCGTGGCGGAGCGCGTTGGTCGAGAGCTCGGTGACGACCAGGAGGGCGTCGTCGACGTCCGCGCCGCTGGCCCAGGCCTGGAGCGCGAGCCGGGCGAACCGGCGCACGACGGCCATGCCGCCCGCCAGGTCGGTCAGGGCGCACTCGGCCGTCAAGGGCGCAGGGAGGTCCACGTCGTCCAGCGTGCGTCCGCCGGCCCGGCCGCACGAGATGCAAACACGACCGCGCGGCTGGTGCAGCTGCATCAGCCGATGAGGCCCTCCCGGCGCGCGACGGCGACCGCTTCGAGCTTCGACCGCGCGCCGAGCTTTTCCAGCACCCGTTGCACGTGGTTGCGCGTGGTGTTGCGCGAGACGCCGAGGCGCGCGCCGATCTCGTCGGTGGTGGCGCCTTCCGCGAGCAGGTCGAGGGTTTCGCGCTCGCGCGCGGTCAGCTCGGTGCCGCGGGCGGGCCGCCGTCCGGTGAGCCGGTCGAAGATCTCGGGCAGCAGTTCCTGGTCGAACACGACGCCGCCCGCGGCGACGTCGCGGACGGCCGCCTCCAGCACACCCAGCTGAGACGACTTGAGCAGGAGCCCGGCCCCGCCCGCCTTGGCGACCTGGACGGCGACCGCCGGGGTCGCGTCCCCGGTCAGCACGAGCACCCGGGCACCGCCCGAGCCGAGCTCGGCGAGCACGCCGAGGGCGTCACCGTCGGCGAGGCGCCGGTCGAGCAGCACGACGTCCGGTTCGTGCTCGCGCGCGTCGGCGACGGCTTCCGCGCGGGAGCGGGCGCGGCCGATCACGGTGATCCCGTCCGCGCGGTCGAGGGCCAGCTGCAGGGCCTCAGCCACCATGTCGTGGTCCTCGACGAGGAGGACGCGCACGGGGCGGGGGTCATCGGCGCTGCTCACGGGCATCCCTCGGTGGACGGGTCGGTCGGTCCATCCTAGGCGCTCGCGGGCCGCCGTGATCACTCCTCGATCGCACCGCCCACGGCGCGCAGGTGCGCCCGGAACGTCAGCGCCGGATCTTGTTCGCGTGCGGCGAGGAACTCGGCGAAGCGGACCTGCTCTCGCAGGGGCTCGCCGCCCCGGATCCGGTCGGCCTGACGGCGTTCGGTGTCCCGGATGCCCTCGGCGAGGGTGAACAGCTCGTCCGCGCGGGCCAGCGGGACGAACAGGACGCCGTCGTCGTCCCCGAGCACGAGGTCGCCCGGGCCGATCCGCCAGGTGCCGACGATCGCTTCGGCCAGCCCGCCGTCGACCCGCGGGCCGAGGCTGAGCGGGCCGGTGGGCAGCGAGCCCAGGCTGAACACCGGCAGCCCGATCGCCCGGATGTCGGCGGTGTCGCGGTGCAGGCCCCAGATCACGACGCCGGCGAGCCCGGCGGCGCGCGCCTCGAGCACCACGAGGTCGCCGACGCAGCTTTCGTCGAGGCGGCCGCCGTTGTCGACCACCAGCACGCCGCCGGGCGTGGCCTGCTCGAACGCCTCCAGGAAGACGTCGACGCTGCCGACGTGCCGGGCCGGGACCGCCGGGCCGATCACCCGGGTGCCGGGCTCCACCGCGCGCGTGCCCGCCGGCGCGCAGCGGACCGGGAGCCCGGCGCGGATGCAGGCGTCCGCGAGGTGAGCGGTGGTCAGGGTGGTGAAGCGCGGCACGAGGTCTTCCATGCCTGCGAATCTAGCCACCGGTTTCGGTGCTCAGCCAGGCCAGGTACGCGGCGCTGCCGCCGACGATCGGGGTGGCGATCACCTCCGGCAGGTCGTAGCCGTGCAGCCGGCCGAGGTGCTCGGTCAGGGCGGGCACCCGCTCGGCGGTCGTCTTGATCTCGACGCGCCATTCCCGGTCGGTCCGCACCTCGCCGTCCCAGCGGTAGACGCTGGTCACCGGGCCGACGACCTGCGCGCAGGCCCCCAGCCGCGCTTCGATCGCCTTCGCGGCCAGCTCCCGGGCCGCGCTTTCGGAGTCGGTCGTGGTCGTCACGACCACGTGCTCTGCCGCCATGCCGCGAGGTTACCGGCGGCGCAGGCGGTGCAGGGCGAACGCGCCGAGCAGCGGCCCCACGGCGAGCACCGGCACCGCGGCCCGCCAGCCGACGGCGTCGGCGGCCAGGGGCAGCAGCTGGATCGTGCCCGCGCTCAGCAGGAACCCGAACGCCGTCATGGCGGTGAGCGCGGTGCCGACGTAGCGCGGATCGGCCGTCTCGGCGAGGGCGGCGGAGAACTGACCGGAGTCGGCGATGACGGCGACGCCCCAGACCAGGAGCACCGGCACCAGCAGCGACGTGCCGGACACGACATAGGACAGCAGCGCGCAGGCCGCACTGACGAGCATGGCGGCCATCGCGACGACCACGCGTCCGCAGCGGTCCGACAGCGCGCCGCCGAGCACGCACCCGGCCGCCCCGCACACGCCGATGACGACGAACGGCGGCACACCGCCCGGTCCGCCGGTCGCGGCGAGGTAGGCGGGCAGCCACGCCCACAGCGCGTAGAGCTCCCACATGTGCCCGAAGTAGCCGAGGCAGACCAGCCGCTGCCGGCGATCGGTGGCCATCCGCACCAGGTACCGCGGCTGCCACCGTGGCGAGGGCCGGCGATCCGGACCGGGGCGGACGAACGCCGCGGCGATGCCGGCGCCGAGCGTCGCCAGCCCGGCCGAACACAGCAGGACCGTCCGCCACGGCAACGGGTTCAGCAGGCTGGGCAGGGCCGAGCCGACGGTCAGGGCCCCGAGCAGCACGCCGAGCGCGATCCCGCGCTGCCGCGGAAACCACGAGACGACGACCTTCATCCCGACCGGGTAGACCCCCGCGAGGGCGAAGCCGGTGACGAACCGCAGCGGGACGGCGAGCCCGTGCGCGCACCACGGCAGGGCGGCGGTGACGCCGCCCGCGAGCAGCGCACTGCCGGCGATCAGCGCCTGCGGCGGCACCCGGTCGGCGAGGTTGAGCGCGGCCGAAACCACCGCACCGACCGCGAACCCGGCCTGGACGGTCACGGTCAGCAGGATCGTGTGCTCCCGCGAGAGCCCCCATTCCGCGCGCAGGGCCGGAACCACGGCGGAGGCGGAGAACCAGACGCTCAGGGCGCACACCTGCACCGCGGCGAGCACCGCGAGCTGACGGCCGGCGGCGGTGGGGGCCGGCAGGAGGGTGATCACCCGGTCTACTTGCGGCCCGGCCGGGGCCAGGGTCAACGGCGTGCACCCGGGCTTCACTCCATGGGCTGGAAAATCTCTCACATACTGAGCGCGCCGACGGCCGGGTGCTCAGTTCGTGGTCTTCGTGCTCGTCGTGGTCGGCGGGGTCGTGGTCGTCGTCGGGGTGGTCGTGCGCGTCGGGGTCGTCGTCCGGGGCGGGGTCTTGCGGTGGGTCGTCACCGGCGGGTTCGTGTGGGGTGGTGCCGCCACCGTCGCGTGCGTGGTCTCCGGGGCTTCCGGGGACGGCACGCTCACCAGCGTCGGCGTCTCGCTCGCCGAGCTCGAGCCCGGCGGGGTCGTGCCGCCGGACGAATTGCCCGAGCTGCTCACCGCGACCGCCACCCCGCCGATCGCCACCACCGCGACCGCGCACAGCCCGATGACCACCCCGCGACGGGACGCCCGCCGTCCCGGGCTCGCGTCCGACTTGACCCGGCCCAGGGACGGCGGGGGTGCCCCCGCGCCGAAGCCGGGGCCGGCCATCGCGCGGGTCTCCTCGCGGGGCGCCGGCACGCGGGAGACGTCCGGCTGGGGCACCGGGAGCCGGGGGCCTTCCGGTTGCGGGACGGGCGGCGGCGGCACCGGCCGGATCGCCGGGTGCGAGCGCGTCGCCTGCACCAGCCCCGACCGGCCCGAAGCCAGTGCCGCCGCCCCCAGGGCGACGCCGTACTTCGGGTGGATGTCGACCGCCGTCGGGCGGCCCAGCTCGGCCGAGACCAGCTGGGACACCAGCGGGATCCGGGACGAGCCGCCGACCAGCAGCACCGCGCCGAGGTCCGCCGGGCGCAGGTTCGCCGAGCGCAGCGCGCGGTGCAGGGACCCGATCGTCGCGGTGATCGACGGGCGGACCATCTCCTCGAACTCGCCGCGGGTCAGCCGCACCTCGGTCTGCACCGAAGGCAGCAGGACCGGGATCGCCGTCTCCGTGTCGGCCGACAGGGCCTCCTTCGCGAGCACGCATTCCTGGCGCAGCCGGACGACCGCCGCGACCGCGCCCGGGTCGTCCGGGTCGACCTGCGACAGCTTCCCGTCGAGCGCCCGGTCGACGTGGCCGAACACGGCTTCGTCGAAGTCGACGCCGCCGAGCCCTTCGATGCCTTCCGGGGTGCCGAGGATCTCGAACCCGTTGCCGCGCTTGCGCAGCACGGTCGCGTCGAACGTGCCCCCGCCGAGGTCGTACACCGCCACGACCGCGCCGTCCTCGAGCCGTTCCTGCGACGCGTAGTGCGCCGCCGCGGCCTCGGGCTCGGTGATCAGGCCGACGCGGTCGATCCCGGTCAGCCGCGGCACCTGCTCGAACAGCTCCCGCTTGTACGGCCCCCAGTTCGCCGGGTGCGTCAGGGTGATCCGGTCCGGCCGGCCGCCCTGCTGCCCGGCGACCGTCCGGACGACGTACCCGAGCAGGTGCGCCATCAGCGACGCCACCGAATGCGGAGCCCCGCCGAGCAGCACCGGCGTCGGATCGCCCAAGCGCCGCTTGAACTCCCGCGCCACCCGGTCCGGCTCGACGGCCGCGCGCCGGCTCGCCGCGTCCCCGACCAGCACGCTCCCGTCCGCCCGCAGCAGCACGACCGACGGGATCGCCGCCGTGCGGTCGCCGAGGGACACCATTTCGACGTGGCCGGCGCTGTCGACGGCGGCAGCCGTGAACGTGGTGCCGAGGTCGATGCCCAGTCCGTAGCCCATGTCAGCCTCCGCCGTCCGCGTGCGCGTGGTCCAAAGTCGGGTGGTCGTCGGGAACCGGCGCCGGTTCCTCGAGGTGTTCGTGGTGTTCTTCCGGCGCCGGCGGGCCGGGCGGTTCGGCCGGCGGCGGTTCGGGCGGCTCGGGCGGCGGGTCGCCCGGCAGGTGGCCGGTGTCCGGCAGGTGCCCCGGATCCGGCAGCTGACCCGTGCCGTGCTCGTGGTCCGGCTCGTGGTGCCGCGGGGGCTCGAACGGGTGGTCCTTCTCCTCGGGCTGCGGCCGGCTGCCCGTGACCTCACCCGCGTCGTGGTGCACCGGTTCGCGTTCGGTCGCGAAACTGTGCTTCGCGGGCGGGTGGTCGGCCAGCGACGAAGACGCCGCCAGCGTCGTGGTCTCGACGGCGATCGGCGGTGCCGGCGCGAGGTCCACAGTGGACGGCTGACGGCCGAACGTGACGACCGGCGGGGCCGCGGGGCCGGGCAGCGCCGGCGCCGGCGCGGTGACCTGTGTGGTGACCGTGGCGCCGCGCGCCCTGTCCGTGATCACCTCGGTCTGGTGGATGGCCGGCCCGGCCGGCTCGCCGAACGGGTCCTCGGCCGTCGCCTTCTCGTCGACGCCGACGGCGACGGCGATCCCCGGCGGCCCGGTCCCGGCCTCGTCGAGCGCGACCGTCTCCTCCTGGAACACCTCGATGTCGCCGTGGCCCGGCGCGTCCGGCGTGAGCTCGTAGGTCAGCGATCCCGCGTGCTCCACCGAGATCGAGCCGTCCGGGTGCTCGTGCACGACGATGCCGGCGTTCTGGACGACGTCGATGTCCGTGTCGCCCGGTGTCCCGTCCCCCGGCACGACCACGTGCTGGTGGTCGGCGTACACCTCGTCGTGGCCGTGGTTGTGCACGACGAACCGCTCGGCGGCGTCGATGACGAAGTTGCCGAACTCGTCTTCGCGGACGTCGATCTGCTCGAACTCCTCGACGGTCGGCAGGTCCTCGACCGGCGCGCCGCCGGTGGTCTCCGGGTGCCAGACCGTGCCCGTCCGCGCCTCGACCGAGCCGTCCTCGCCCCGGGTGACCGTGCTGGTCTCCACGTGCGGGACGTAGTCGTGGCCGGGGTCGGTGTGCGCGGTCTCCGCGGCCGCGGGTGCCGGTTGCGGCGGCGGTGTGGCCGTCGTCGCGGGAGAACCCGGCGTGAGCAGGTTGCCCGCCACCTCCGACGCGACGGCGCCGGCGGTGGCCGTGACCGCCCGCTTGATCTTCTTCGGCAGCTCGTTCACGACAAGACCTCCGCCCGGGCTTCGCTGAGCAGGATTCCTTCGCACGTCCGCACCAGCACGCGGGCCGCGTCGCGGACGTCGCGCGGGGAGGCGGGGTGCTCGGCGCGCCGCTGCCACCTCAGCAGCTGCGCGCCGAGCGCCTGCCGGATCGCGGCCCGGCCCGCGTTCGGCGGCAGGCCCAGCCGGCTCGGCACGTCCACCCCGGCCGCGCCGAGCAGCCGTTCCGCGTCGCCGGACTCGTCGGTGGTGAACAGCACGACGCCGAGCCGGATCGAATCGATCAGCTGGATCTCGGCGAACTCGTGCGCCCCGGCGACGATCCGTTCCCATTCGTGCAGCAGCCCGCCCGTGCGGTCCGGGTAGGCCCGCAATACCAGTTCGGCCGCCTGCAGCGCCGAGCGTGCCTTGAGCACGTCGGCCCGCGCGGCGAACTGCGTCGTCAACAGCGAGCGGAGCCGGTGCAGGCCACTGCGGGCCAGCAGTTCGCCGGACAACGCCCGCGCGCCGGTGACCATCCCGCCGCGGGTCAGCTCGACCGCCAGCCGGACGCCGAAGAGGCCGTAACGGGCCAGCAGGTCGGTGCGCTCGGCGACCGGAACGTCCACTTCGGACTCGGCGCGGGCGAACCGGTCGGCCGACGTCAGCAGCCGCGCCGCCTCCGGTTCGGGAGCGGCCGCCAGGACCCGGAACGCGCGGTACTCGGACTCCTTCAGCGACGCGGCGGAGCTGGCCAGCAGGCCGGCCACCGGGACCACGGTCTGGCAGAGCCCGCGCACGCGGGAGTCGCGGGCGTAGCGCTCGGCGATCTTCGCGGCCGAGTCGAGCGCGTCCGTGCGGGCGTGCCCCACTTCGTCCGCCCGGGACAGCACGCCGATCGTGTTCACCGGGCGGCGCTGCGCCGGGTCGTCGTGGAAAGCGTCGAGGAACCGGACGTCGTCGCCGTGGACGTGCCGCATCAGGTACACGACGGCGTCCGCGGTGCCCACGCCGTCGCCCTCGGGCACCAGCGCGACCTCGGTGCGTTCGGAAACGGCCGAGCGCGCCGAGCCGAGCCCGGGCGTGTCGATCAGCGTCATCGCGCGCAACGCCGGCGACGGCCAGTCCACGACCAGCCGCTCGACGTCGTCGGGTGCCATGCCGAGCTCGAGGCCGAGGGTGCCGGACAGCCGGCCGAACGGCAGCTGGCGCGGCATCCCGCGGACCGGGTGCAGCATGATCCGGTAGGTCGGGCCGTTGCGGTACCAGGTGACGACGCGGGTGCACTCCCCCGCGTCCGTCGCCGCGAGCTCCTGGCCGACCAGCGCGTTGAGCAACGTGGACTTCCCGGCCTTGACGCGGCCGGCGATCGCGACGCGCAGCGGTTCGGCGAGCCGGCCCGCGATCTGCCGCAGCTGCGGCTCGGCGGGCGTACCCGGCGCACGCGCGGGCGACGAACCCGCGGACCTGGACGTAGAGCGGCATCATCGCGTCACCGCCGGGACGGGTTTGGGCGCACTGCGCAGGGTGAGTTCGTCGGCGCGGCGGCCGAGCACTTCGAGGGCTTCGATGTCGGCCTCCAGGCGGCTCAGCTCGGCGGCCTCGGCGTCGTCGTCGACGACGGCCTTCTTCGCGTTCGCCAGCGCTTCGGTCAGGGACCGCTGCAGCTCTTCGACACGCGCGCTGTAGGCGTCGCGGAGTTCTCTTTGGACGGTCCGCATCGCGTCGCGGGAGTCCTTGCCCACCTGGAGGTTGAACTCGTCGACGAACCGGCGCACGGCGGTCTTGGCCAGGCTGCGGCGTTTCTCCAGCTGCCGCTTGCGCTCGTCCATGAACCCGGAGCGGCCCATGAGCAGGCCGGCGGCGACGCCGAACGGGGTCGGGATGACGAGCGCGGCCATCTTCGTGAGCATGGAGAACATCAGGAAGCCGCTGTAGGCCTTCTGGAACGCGGCCATCCCGGTGGCCCCGCGGGTCTTGACGCCGGTGAACGACGAATCGATGTCGATCTCCTCGACGACCTCGACCGGCGCCTGGACCTCGCGCGGCAGCACGGCCTGGGACTCGGCGAGCTCGAAGTGGTCGGCGACACGGGACGCGAGACCGCGGGCGTTCTTGACGAAGGTCGCGTAGTTCTCGAGCGTTTCGTTCGCGAGGCGCTGGCGCAGCCACTTCTCGAACTCGTCCCAGTTCTTGGCGGGGTCGCCTTCGTCGATGGCCTCTTCGGCCTCGTGCAGCACGCCGCGGGAGCGGGCGCGCAGGTCGTAGTCCACATCGGACGAAATGTCGGCGAAGCCGTCGAAGAGCAGTTGCTGCCACTTCGCGGACTGGCTGCGCAGCGCGTCGACGCGGTCGTTGACCCGGCCGAGCTCCGCGACGAGGCCGGCGGACTGCTCGGGGTGGACGAGCGCGGTGCGGCGGGCCCGCAGGGCGGCGTGCAGCTGCCCGACCGCGGACGCGACGTGCAGGCCCACGGCGTTGAGTGCGGACCGCTCGGCGTCCCCGACCACGCCCTGCAGCCGCTTGACCAGCTGCGGGAACCCGGATTCGACGTTCATGTCCTGGTCGGCCGAGCGCGCCGCGACCGTCCGCAGCTCGGACGAGACGGCGACGGTGTCGATGGTGATGCCGCACGCCTCGAGGTGGCCGGCGTTCAGCTCGAGGATCCGCCGCCACTGCGGGTAGAGGTCGATCTTGGTGAGGACGAAGAACACGCTGGGGCACAGTTCCTTGACCGTCCGGAGGAACCGCAGCTCGGCGGCGGTCAGTTCCTGGGAGGCGTCGGAAAGGAAGAGGACGGCGTGCGCCCGCGGCAGCGAGCTGACCGTGACGGCGTTGTGCAGCGAGCCGAGCCCGCCGACGCCCGGGGTGTCGACCAGCACCAGCCCGCCGGAGAGCAGCTGGCGGCTGATCGAAGCCGTGACGGACTTGAGCTTCCGGACGTTGCCGGGGTTTCCGGCTTCGCTGACGTGACTGGGCAGGTCCTCGAGGGAGATCCGCTCGGTCCACGGCGGCGACGACGGATCGGCCGGCTCGTAGGTCGCCAGAGCCCCGGACTCCGGCGCGTAGCGGACGACGGTCGGCACCGCGGTCGCGATGTCGTCGTCGACCGGGCAGATCTTGGCGGTCAGCAGGGCGTTGATGAGAGAACTCTTGCCCTGCTTGAACTCCCCGACGACGTACACGGTGACGTCGGGCTCGGACAGCAGGCGCCGGGCGTCGGTGAGGCGCTGGACGAGATCGTCCCGCCCGTAGGCCTTCGCCCCCTTGACGGCGAGGTCGAGGGTGTCGAGGGCGATGCGCCCCCCGCCGCTCGGCTCCTGCATGACCGCTCCCCTGGGTTGCCTACGCCGGCTCAGATGTGGTCGACGTCGTGGTGGTAGTCGGCGTGGTGGTCCTGGTGGTGCTCCTCGCCGTGGTGGTGCTCGTGCTCGTGCTCGGTGGACGCCTGCTCGTTGAACTGGTCGCCGCCGTGGTGGCCGTGGGCCTGTTCGTTCTGGAAGACGTTCCCGTGGCCGCCCGTGGAGGCCTGTTCGTTGAACTGGTTTCCGCCGTGGCCCTGCTCGTTCTGGAAAATGTTCCCGTGGCCGCCGGTCGAGGCCTGCTCGTTGAACTGGTTCCCACCGTGCCCGCCGTGGCCCTGCTCGTTCTGGAAGATGCTCCCGTGGCCACCCGTGGAGGCCTGCTCGTTGAACTGGTCACCGCCACGACCACCGTGACCCTGCTCGTTCTGGAAGATGCTCCCGTGGCCACCGGTCGAGGCCTGCTCGTTGAACTGATCACCGCCACGACCACCGTGACCCTGCTCGTTCTGGAAGATGCTCCCGTGGCCACCGGTCGAGGCCTGCTCGTTG